>NZ_JAVREI010000005.1:0-218755 GCF_031845325.1 Blastococcus goldschmidtiae
GGCATGGACCACGGGAGTGGCCACGAGGGCATGGACCACGGGAGTGGCCACGAGGGCATGGACCACGGGAGTGGCCACGAGGGCATGGACCACGGGAGTGGCCACGAGGGCATGGACCACGGGAGTGAGGTCGCCGGCTTGCCCATGGCGATGACGGGCCCGGATCGGGACGGGCTCGAACTCGACGTCCTCAAGGTGGCGCTCGGGCCGGTGCTGCCGGGCTGGCCGACGGGTCTGGTGTTGCGGGCGGACCTGCAGGGTGACGTCCTCACTTCCGCAGAGCTGGCCTGGCTCGATGCCGGCACCCTCCCGGCCGTAGAAGCGGATCACCACCCCCAGGGGGCGGCGCTGGACCGGCTCGCCCGCTTCCTGGACGTGGCCGGCTGGCCGACCGCCGCCCGCGATGCGCGTCGCGCCCGGGACGGGATGGCCGAGGAAGCCAGCCGAGCTGAGGCGCAACGGCTCGCCGAGGCCGTGGCGCGGCGGGTGAGCCGGTCGCGGACCTTGGCGTGGACGGCCGGCGGCATCGGGAGGCGCGGGTCCGGGGGAGACGCCCTGGACCGGGTCAGGCGTTGGTGCGACATGGCGTCGGGGCAGCCGGTCGAGGACGTGCCCGCAACGTCATTGGACGACGTCGCGGCCCTGGTGGAGGGCGCGGAGATCGGGAGCGCGCGGCTGATCGTGGCCAGCCTCGACCTCCGCCCCGTGTCCGCGGTGTCGGCTCCGGAGCACCTGCATGCCTGAGCAGACTCTGGCGGAGGTGTGGGGGCTGGTCCCGGCGGTCCTCGGGGTCGTGGCGGTCGGACTGGTCCTGGGACTCGTGGTGGCGGCGGTCGACCGCGTCGTCGTCTTCGGCGCGTCGGGGGCCGCTGTCGAGCCGATCCGCTCGAGCGCGCGTCTGCTGGTCGAGCAGCGGCGGACGACTCTGGCGCCGGATCGGCTGCTGTGGCGGGTCGGCTGCACTGCCGTGCCGACGCTGGCGCTCCTCTCTCTGGCGGTGGTGCCCGTAGGCGGTCGGACGTTGTGGTCGACCAGCGCCGACCTCGTGTGGTTCAACGCCATGGAGGCGTTGCTGTGGGCGGCGGTGTGGCTGGTCGGCTGGGGCCCGAACGGGGTCCATGCGCTGACCGGGGGTTACCGGTTCCTCGCGCAGGGCTTGGCGTACGAGCTGCCGCTGATGTTCGCGCTGATCACGGCCGGTCTGGCAGCGAGTTCGCTGCGGGTGACGGACATTCTCGCCACGCAAGAGGATCTGTGGTTCGTGGTGACGATGCCGGTCGCTTTCGTCGTCTTCGTGGCCAGCGCCGCGGCCTTCGCCTTCTGGGGGCCGTTCGCCGCACCCGCCGGTCCGGACATCGCCGGCGGCGTCACCTCGGAACTGTCCGGAGTGGACCGGCTGCTGGTGGAGGCCGGTCGCGCCGTCTTCCTCGGCGCGAGCGCGGCCATGGCGGCGGTGCTCTTCCTCGGCGGCGACTCCGGCCCCTGGTTGCCCGGCCCGCTGTGGCACCTGCTGAAGACCCTGGCCGTCGTCGCTGCTCTGGTCTGGCTGGGACGACGGATGCCGGTGCTGCGGCCCGACCGCACGGTGGAGGTCGGCTGGATGGTCCTCGTCCCGCTGACGCTCCTGCAGGCGCTGGTCGTCGCCGTGCTCGTCCTGAACGGCTTCTACGCGTGAGGAGGAGCCGATGCTGACCGACCTCTCCGGCTGGGCGGTCACGGCCGTCGCCGTCCTCGGGGTCCTGTCGGTCGCCGCCGGGGTCGCCGTCTTCGTCGTCGACTCGATGGCACGGGCGACCTTCGCCCTGCTGGCGTCGTTTCTCGCCGTGGCGGGCATCCTGCTCGCCCTCGACCTGGTCTACCTGGCCGTCGTGACAGCGCTGATGATGACGATCGAGATGGCGATCATGGCCGTCTTCATGATCATGTTCATGATGAACCCGGCCGGGCTCATGCCGATGACGATGGTGCACAACGCCAAGGGCTCGGCCGGAACGGGTGCGGGTGCGTTCGTCGTCCTCGTCGTCGGCATCTGGACGATCGACTGGCCGACGCGGGACACCTCCCGCCCGGCCGACAGCACCCGCCAGCTCGGCGAGGCGATCATGGGAAGCCACATGCTCGTCATGCTGGTGATCGGCATCGGGCTGTTCACCACGATCCTGGCCGGCACCGTCCTGGCCACCGCGCGTGGCCGTTACGACCGTCTCGGCCCGGGGCTCGACGCCGAGCACCCGGACGACCCGGTGCCCGGGGGACTATCCCGATGACCGCCGAGCTGGTGCTGCAGATCGTGCTGACCGTCGCCGCGGGCCTGATCGGTGTCGGGCTCTTCGGGGCGTTGTCCCAGCAGACGATCGTCATGGTGATGATGGGCCTCGAGCTCGTCCTCAACGGTGTGCTGCTGGCCGGGGGAGCGGCCTGGTACTTCCTCGCGCCGGAGCTGCCCGACGCCCAGGTGCTGGTCGTCGTGGCACTGGTGGTCATGGCGGTGGAGATGGCCATGGGCTTCGCCGTCACCGTCGCCTTCTACCGAGCCCGGCAGCTCGACATGATCGACATGGCCTCGGACCTTCACGGATGAGCGCCGTCCTCGGTGCCCTGGTGCTGCTCCCCGCCCTGAGCGGGACCGCCTTGCTCGTCGCCGGGCGGGGGACCGACCGCGTCGCCGGTCCGCTGGCCGTGGCCGTCACCGCGGCCGGTGTGGCGCTGGCAGCGGTGGTGGCCGGCACCCGGCCGCGCCTGTCGGTGCCCTTCATCGGGATCGTCGAGGGTGGCGACCTGCGCCTCGTCGTCGACGGGCTCTCCGCCGTGCTGGTCCTGCTGGTCGCGGGGATCGCCCTGCTGGTCACCGTCTTCGCCATCGCGGATGTGCCGTCGGATGCCGCTCGGGGGCGGTTCTTCGGCTATCTGCTGCTATTCGTCGCGGCCATGCTGGCCACCGTCACCGCGGCCACGCTGCCCACGCTTCTGTTGGCGTGGGAGGTAATGGGTGCGACCTCCTACGCGCTCATCGGCTACCACTGGGAGGAGTCGGGCAAGCTGGCTGCCGGCACCCGGGCGTTCGTGACCACCCGGGCCGGGGACCTCGGCCTGTACGTCGCCGCCGGGGCGGCGCTGGCCGCGACCGGGAGCCTGGTGCTGGCCGACCTGGAGAGCGCGGACGGCGGCTGGGCGGACCTGGCCGCCGCCGGCGTGCTGGTCGCCGCACTCGGCAAGTCGGCGCAGCTGCCCTTCTCGGCCTGGCTCTCGGCCGCGATGCAGGGCCCGAGCCCGGTGAGCGCGCTGCTGCACTCGGCCACGATGGTCGCCGCCGGCGGATACCTGCTGATCCGGATGCAGCCGCTGCTCGCCGCGACCGGCTGGGCCGCGACGGCGGCGGCGTGGGCCGGAGCGCTGACGGCGCTGGTCCTGGGTGCGGTGGCTGTGGCGCAGACCGACCTCAAGCAGCTGCTCGCGGCCAGCACCGCCGCGCAGATCGGCTTCGTCGTCCTCGCCGCAGGGGTGGGTGCCACCGCTGGCGGCACCGCCCAGCTCGTCGCGCACGCCGCGGTCAAGGCCGGCCTGTTCGTCGCCGCCGGCGCCTGGCTCACCGCGCTCGGCACCAAGCAGCTGGCCGGTTTGCGTGGCGCCGCCCGTCGGGATCCGGGAATGGGAGCCGCGGCCACCGTCGCTGCCCTCGCTCTGGCCGGTGTGCCGCCGCTGTCGCTGTGGGCGACGAAGGACGAGGTACTCGCCGGTGTCGACGGAACGGCGCTGCACATCGTCGGCCTCGCCGCCGCCGCGGTCTCGGCGGTCTACGCCGGTCGGATCCTGGCCGTCGTCCTCGCCAGGCCGGCCGGGGACGAGGCGTTCGACGAGGAGGAGCCGGGCACCCGGCGCGTCCCGGCCCTGACCACGGTCGTCGCCGGCGTGCTGGCTGTGTTCGCCGCCGGGCTGGGTGTGCTCGCGCTGCCCGCCGTGGCAGAGCAACTCAAGGCGGTCCTGGGCGTGGAGGGGGAGCCGTCCCCGGGGCTGGGGGAGCTGCTGCTCTCCGGGGCGCTCGCGCTGGTGGCCCTGGGGCTGACCGTCGCCGTGGTCCGGGCCCGCCCTGCCGTCATGGAGCAGCTCTCCCGGGGTCCGCTCGCCTCGTGGGCCGGGCTGGGACGGCTGTTGTCGCCCCGGCCGGCCATGGCTGTCGCCCGCGCTCTGGCAGTGGTCGACGACAAGCTGATCGACCGGGCCGTCATGGGGGTGGCCGTCAGCGCGCGCCGGCTCGCTGGCGTGGCATCCCGGGCGGACGACAGCGTCCTGGACGGCGCGGTGTCCGGTGTCGCGGCCGCGACCCGCCGCACCGCGGCCGGGTCCGCGCGGATCGACACCGGCGTGGTGGACGGCCTCGTCCGTGCGACGGCGAGGGCCTTCCGCCGGGCGGGCAGCGCCGCCCGCCGCCCGCAGACCGGGCTGCTGCACCAGTACTACGCCCAGGCCGTCGTCGGTCTGGGGTTCCTGCTCGTCCTCCTGCTCGTGGTGAGGTAGTCGTGCTGCTGACCGTCGTGATCTTCCTGCCGTTGCTGGCTGCTGCTGTGCTGCTGGCGGTCCCGAGGATCCCCAGTCGCGCAGCGATCGGGGTGTGGGTGGCAGCCTCCGCCGTCGACCTGGCGCTGGTCGGCTGGATGTGGTGGCGCTTCGAGCCCGGCGAGGGCGCCTCGGGCGTCGTCGACGGCCTGGCTTACGAGGCCGACGTGCAGTGGATCCCGACCGTCGATGCTGGCTACCACGTCGGCGTGGACGGGCTCTCCCTGCCGCTGCTGGCCCTGACCGGGGTGCTGTTCCTGGCCTGCGCCATCTACTCACTCCGGGAGCCGGACCGGCCCCACACCTACGCCGCGCTGTTCCTCTTCCTGCAGACGGCTTGCATGGGCACGTTCGCCTCGCTGGACCTGATCCTGTTCTTCGCCTTCTTCGACCTGTCGATCGTCGGGATGTACTTCGTCATCGCCGGCTGGGGGCACGGCAACGCCCGGCGCAGCGCGCTGAAGTTCTTCCTCTACACCTTCATCGGGTCACTGGCCCTGCTCGTGGGCTTCATCGGGCTGTTCCTCGGCAGCGAGGAGCGCACCTTCGACATGGTGGCGCTGGCGGCGAACCCGCCGCTCGCGGACTCGCCGGTCGCCGGCGGCCTGGTCCTGCTGGCGATCGGCCTGGGGCTGGCGGTGAAGACGCCGCTGTTCCCGTTCCACACCTGGCTGCCCGACGCACACACCGACGCCCCCGCCGCCGGGTCCGCTGTCCTCGCCGGGATCCTGCTCAAGCTCGGCACCTACGGGTTCGTGCGGATCGCCATGCCGATCCTCCCCGACGCCTGGCAGCGGTGGGCCATGGTCGCCGTCGTCGTCGGGGTGATCAGCGTGCTGTGGGGCGCCTTCGTGGCGCTGGCCCAGACCGACGTCAAGCGGATGATCGCCTACACCTCGGTCAACCACATGGGCTACGTGCTACTCGGCCTCGGCGCGGCCGGCCTCGTCGCCTCCGCCGACGAGGGGGCGCGGACCGTGGCCACGGTCGGGGCGATGTACCAGATGGTCAGCCACGGCCTGCTCACCGGCGCGCTCTTCCTGCTCAGCGGCGTCCTGTGGTCCCGCGGGAACACCTACGCCTTCGACCGGTGGGGTGGGCTGGCCCGGCCGGCGCCGGTCTTCGCCGCCTGCTTCGCGGTCGCCGCGTTCGGCTCCCTGGGGCTGCCCGGTTTCTCCGGGTTCATCGCCGAGTTCCAGGTGTTCACCGGTGCGCTGCAGGCCGCGCCGGTGGCCACGGTGATCGCCGTCGTCGGCATCCTGGTCACCGCCGGGCTGTTCCTGCTGGCCCTGCAGCGGCTGTTCACCGGCGACACCGTCGTCCCGTCCGAGGCCGACCCCGACGAGACGGGGGAGGGCCCGGGTCCGGCGCAGGCGGACGGCGGGACGGCGACCGCCGTCCGGCCGCGGACTGTGTCCCGGATGCGGGACCTGCGTGGTCGCGAGGTGGCCTCGGTCGTCCCGCTGCTGGTACTCGCCCTGGTCCTGGGCCTGCTCCCGCGTGCCCTGCTGGACGTGCTGGAGCCGGCCGCCATGGCGGTGGTCGAGTTGGTGGGCCGGTGACCGGAATGTCCGGGGGCGGCGAGCGGGTGTTCGCTCTACTTCCCGAACTGCTCCTGCTTCTCGGCGCCGTCGGCGGCCTGCTGCTGGGCCTCTGGACGCCGCAGCACCGGCAGTGGCGGGTCCGGCTCATGGTCACCGCCGCCTGCCTGGCCAGTGCGATCGCCGCTGCCGTCGCGCTGTTCGAGCCGGCGGAGCGGGTGTTCGAGGGCACCTGGGTCGTCGACACCACCACCGGCGTCGTCCGGATCGTCGTCGCGCTTGGTGTGGCCGTCCTCGTCTGGCTCGCCTCGGCCTCGCTCGCCGGACACCCCCGGGAGACCGAGGCCTACGTCCTCATGCTGCTCGGTGGTCTGGGCAGCATCGCCCTGGCCGCCAGCGGCGATCTGCTGCTGCTCGTGGCCGCGTACCTGCTGGCCAGCGTCCCGCTGTACGCCCTTGCCGGCTTCGCCAAGGACTCCGCCGGCGTCGAAGCGACGATGAAGTACTACCTCATGGGTGCCTTCGTGGGCGTGCTGATGCTCGTCGGTGTCGCCGCCCTGGTGCTCGCCGCCGGTACGACCGGCTACCTCGACCTCGCCGCGCTGCTCCCGGAGGCATCGCCGGCGCTGCTCGCGGTGGGCGTCCTCGGCGTGCTCGCCGGGGTCGCCTTCAAGGCCGGGGCGGTCCCGGTGCACTTCTGGGTCCCTGACGTCACGGCCGGTACCACGCCGCCGATGGCGGCCTACATCACCACGATCCCGAAGATCGGCGCGGTCGCGGCGGCCTTCCGGCTGCTCGCCGAGCCCTTCGCCGACGTCCCGCTCGACGTGCCCCTGCTGGTCGCCGTCATCGCCGCAATCAGCATGACCCTGGGCAACCTGGCCGCGTTCAACCAGACAGACGTACTGCGGCTGCTGGCCTACTCCACGGTCAGTCAGGTCGGCTACCTGTTCATGGTCGTCGCCGTCGCCGCGCGCACCGATCTCGCCGTTCCGGCCTTGGCGATCTACCTGGCCGGATACGCGGTCACCAACATCGGCGCGTTCGCCGCCGTCGCGGCGGCCCCGGCGGCCCGCACGATCACCGACTGGGCGGCCGCGGTCGGACGCCACCGATGGCTCGTCGTCGGCCTCGTGGTCTGCCTGCTCGGTCTGGTCGGGACGCCACCCACCGCGGTCTTCCTCGGAAAGCTGGCAGTGTTCGTCGCCGCCTGGGATGGCGGGCTGGTCTGGCTGGTCGTCATCGCGGCGGTCAACACGGTGGCGAGCCTCTTCTACTACCTGCGCTGGATCGCCCCCGCGTTCGCCGGTGTTCCGGCAGCGCCGTCGCCGGGGAAGGGGGCTCCCGGGATCAGTTCGCGAACCATGGCTGCCACGGCACAGGAGGTCCGTCGCGGCCCGGTTGCCATCCTCCACGCGGCCGCCGTGCTATCAGTCCTCCTGGGCGTCGCCGCGGGGTTGTGGCTCGGTGGGGCCACCCACGCGATGTGAGTCCCGAGGGTGGCGATCGTCGGGACCCACGTCTGCGACAACGCTGGCTGACGCCGGTGGCTCGCACGACGGAGGCTTCGGAGTCGCGCGCCCCATGTCGCAGCCCGCTCTCTCGCAGGACGTCCGGGTGCCGGCGAGGCCAGCCCGTCGCTTTTCGCGGCATCCGTTCGGCCGGTGTCTCAAGAACGATTGCTGTGTGGATCACACCGAGGTCGTGCCGAGCCCGGTGGTGGCCAGCCATGCCCGCAGCCAGATCATCATGGCGTCCCACCAGCCGGTCAGCAGCAAAACCCCGAGAACGATGAGCAGCACCCCGCCGATACGCATGACCGTCTGGGCGTGCCGCCGGGCGAACGCGGAGAACCGCAATGCGCGTCGCGTCCCCAGGGCTACCAGAACGAAGGGGATGCCGAGGCCAAGGCAGTAGGCCAAACCCAGGATGGCGCCGCGCAGAGCCGAGGCCTCGGTGTAGGCCAACGTGTTCACTGCGGCGAGCGTCGGCCCCAGGCACGGGGTCCAGCCCAGGCCGAAGACGACGCCCAGAACCGGCGCGCCGGCCAGGCCGGCCGGTGGGCGGCGGTGGATGCGGCGTTCCCGCTGGAACCAGGTCAGGGCGCCGAGGAAGGACAACCCCATGGCGATGGTGACAACTCCGGCCACCCGGGTCAGAGTCGGCGCCCACTCGTAGAGCAGCCGGCCAAGGCCACCGAACAGGGCGCCGAAGGAGATGAACACCGCGCTGAAGCCGGCCACGAACAGCAGAGAGCCGGCCAGCAGCCGGCGGCGGCTGGCCACGGCAATCGTCCGGCTCGGAGTCGTCGCTCCACCAGTTGTCGGTGTGGAGGCGCCGACCGTAGCCGCGCCGGGAGCGCCTTCGAACGTGGCCATCGCCGTGGGGCGGTTCTCGGCGGTGACATCAGCGCCGGCCAGTCCGGCGACGTAGCCGACGTAGCCGGGAATGAGTGGCAGGCAGCAGGGAGAGGCGAAGCTGATCAGTCCGACGAGCGCGGCGACGGCCATGGCCAGCAGCAACGATCCGTCGGTGACGATGTCGGCGAAGGTGGCGCCGAGGTCGCTCACGCGGGTCCTTCCTCGAGTAACAGCTCGATAGCCGTGCGCAGGTCATCGCCGCTGACCGGGCCGGTGTAGACGGCGGCGACCCGACCCTGCCGGTCCAGCAGGATGGTGGAAGGGACCACGTTGGCCGGAAAGCCGCGGAAGGCCAGGGCCACCTCACCGCGAGGATCGAACAGCGACGGGTAAGTCGCGTCGACGCTGTCGATGAAGGCGATGGCCAGTTGGCGCTGGTCCTTGACATCGATACCGAGGAATTGCACGCCCTGGTCGGCGACGTCGGTGTAGACGGCTTGGAACTCTGGCGTCTCCACCCGACACGGTGGACACCACGAACCCCAGAAATTGATGACGGCGATGTCGCCGGTCAGGGAGGAAGACTCGAACTGGCTAGCGTCCAGCAGTTCACCATCGAAGGCGGGGGCCGGGGCGCGGGCCGCCTCGTCCAGCACGGTGGCCGGCGGCGTGGCGCCGGTGAACTCGTATTGCTGTCCGCGCGACGTCTCGTCGGTCTCGCTGGAGCAGCCAGCCAATGCCGCTGCGGTCGCCGCGGTCGCGGCCGCGAGCAGAGTCCTCCGGCTCAGCGAGGGGGCCACCGGCGGGAACCTCACCCGTCGCCTCGAACGTGCGCCGCCGAGGCGCCGGCACCAGCGGTTGCTTGCGGGCATGGCGGCACGGAGGCGGTCACGGCTGACGGCCAGGCATGGGACAACTAAGCACCTTAGTAGCGTACAAGCGCCAGGCACTCTGGGTCCCGAGGGTCATGCCCGCTGGCTTCGAGCAGGGATGACTGGACGCATCCGCAGCCGGAGGCCCGTGCGCCCGTCCAGCCAGGCCACCTGGCTGCTCTCCCCGCACCCGGCGGTCGCCTCAGCGGCGCGGCTCGCCGCAGTAGAGCGGTGGCGGCGTCGAGCCTTACCGACCTACGCGGTGAGAGCAGTCTGGCGGAGGTGCGGGCGGGCTCATTCGAGGACACCTGCGGATATCGCCGGCCCGGTGAAGCTGGTCAACGGTGTGATGCTTGCGGGCGGGCGTAGGCCGGGTGCGTGCTGCCGCGTCACCGTGGGGGAGCGTCGTCCGGTCAGCTTCCCGCCAGGACGCTGGGCCCAACTTGCCGTGGGAATCGCAGCGCTGCTCGGTCACGGGTCGGCCGCCCGGTCTCTCCGGTGTAGAACACGCATGGCCGGCCCGGCGATCAGAGCCAACGCGACAGCGAGCAGAACAGGGAGATCGCCGGTTCGGGCGTAGGGGGTGAGGCCGGTGCGGAGGGGAACCGTGGCTGTGAGGAGCTCGGGCGTGCCGAGTTCGCCCTGCTCGGCGATGCTGCCGTCGGGCAGCACGATCGCGGTGTAGCCGGTAGGCGCGGCCTGCAGTACGGCGCGATCCATCTCCCGGGCCCGCATCCGGGCGGCCGCCACCTCCGTGGCCGGCACCTCCTCTGTGGTGTACGAGGCTGCGTTGGTCGGTACCAGCAGGACCTGGCCGCCGGCCGTGACGGCGGCGCGGGCCCGGTCGGAGAAGAAGACCTCGTAGGAGATGACCACCCCTAGCGGCCCCGCAGGGGTGTTCAGCAGCCCGGGGCCACGGCCGGGGACGGCGTCCCGGGGGACGAGCGCGGTCATGTCGGACAGTTGCTCGAACAGCCCGCGGGCCGGGATGTACTCCCCGAACGGGACGCGGTGCACCTTCTCGTAGCGGTCCACGATGCGGCCGTCGGGGGCCCAGGCGACCGCGGCGTTGCGGAAGCTCGTTTCCCCGGACTCGGTGACCCCGGCGACGACGGTGGCGCCGGTGCGCCGTGCCAGTGCTGCGATCCGGTCGGCTTCGCGGGTGTCGGCTACCGGGCCGGTCACCCCGATGCTGCTCTCCGGCCACAGGACCAGGTCCAGGTCGGCTGGCAGGTTCTCGCTGACGTCGAACAGTCGCTCGGTGACCTCCTGCTCGTCGGCTTCGACGGCGGGGATCCCGCGCGGGCCGCCGCCCTGCACCACGGCGGTCCGCAGCTGGCCGGCCGGTGCGCCGCTCGGCTGGGCGAGGGCGACGCCGGCGGCGCTCACTGCGGCCACTGCCGCGACAAGCACCAGCATGCGGACCCGCCGGTGGGCCACGGCCAGCCCGGTCACTGCCGCTCCGGCAGCAGTGGTCAGCCCGACGACGAGGAAGGAGCCGCCGAGGGGCGCGGCCGCGGCGAAGGGGCCGTCGAGCTGCCCGAGGGCGATTCCCGGGAGGGGAAAACCGCCGAACGGGAATCGGGCGCGCACGGCTTCCAGGGCGACCAGCGCCGCCGGAACCGTCCACCAGCGCCCCCGTCCCGGATCGACCAGCAGCATGGCGCCGGCGAAGAGCGCGACTTCCAGCAGGAGGACGGCGGCGAAGCCGGCCGGGTGGAAGTCAATGAGCCAGGACAGGGTCGGCGCGAAGAATCCGAACCCGGCCACTGCGCCCAGGACCAGCCGCTGCCGCCACCGCCGACCGAGCAGCGCCCAGGTGAGGGCGGCGGCGCCGACCGGTGCCAGATACCACGCCGACCGCGGCGGCATGCTGCCCGCCAGCAGTGCCCCGGCGAGCACCCCGGCGAGTAGGCGCTGCCAGCCGGGCCGCCACCGGCCACCCCCGGCGTGGACCGTCGGTGCCTGTCCGCGCCCGGTGGCGCGGGCGGTCGTCTCCCCCGTCCGGGTCACGGCGCGGTCCCCCCGGCCACCAGCCGAGAAATGAACTCCTCGATCCGGGCCGCGTAGACCTCCCCGATCTGCCGGTCGACGACGCGGCCGTCAGCGGAATCGGCGCGGATGACCGGCAGCCCCGAAGAGGCCAGCTCGGTCAACAGTGCCTTGTCCTCGTCCACCACGCCGGGGGCGACCAGCGTGCTGGGCTCCTGGTCCATCTCCCGCCAGCGCCCTACGCCCTGGTGGACCACCTCGCGGGTCACCCGTTGCGCCGTTGCCTCGGCTGGCCCTCACCGAGCAGGCTGGCGGAGAGTCCGTGGAGTCGTTCGTTCACGTCGCCGCTGCCACCGCGTGCGAGTCCCGCGAGTGCGACCGTCGTGGACGGCTCGTCGCCGGAGTGGGGGATGCGCGAGCCGGTGATCCGGGCGAAGACCCGTTCTCGGCGCACCAGCAGGGTGGCCAGGAGTCCGAGCAGCATGGTGATCGCGCTAATGAGGACGCCGACTTGCCCCGGATCGTAAGAGACCTGCAGAGCCGCGAACTCCCGGAACCCGTCGAACCGGACCACGGTGCCGTCCTCGAACTCCGCGCTTTCCCCGACGCTCAGGTTGGCCTCGCCGATCCGGTTCAGTGCCCCCACGTCGATCTGGGTCTGATCCAGCGAGAACACCGACTGCGGGATACCGCTGTCCAGGCCCAGGTAGCCGCGGTAGCCGATGACGGCGACCTGCGGGTTGAGCGGCCGCGCGTCGACCGACGTCAGGACGCCACCCTGGACCACCCCGGTCGGGGCGAAGAATCCCTCCAGGGCGAAGCCGTCGTCGGAGCCGTCCCCGAGGTCGGGCAACTTCACCACGCCCTCGCTGGCGAACGTCGCGCTGTCCCGGGGTAGGAACGGCGCCGAGAGCTCCTCGAAGACCTGACCGTCCGGCAGCGTCACGGTGAACAGGGGCGTGAAGCCGTGCCCGGTCACGTACAGGCGATCGCCGTCGGAGCGAAAGGGGTCGTTGACTCCGATCGTCGTCTGTTCCGTGGGGGCTCCCGGATCGGCCTGAACGCCGATGTCGGCGGAGAATGAGGCCGGCATGCCGTTGAGCTCATACGTGGCGCGGAAGTCCTGCAGGTCGAAGCAGAGCGGCGTCAGGGTGTCCGGATCGACCATCGGCCCAGCGACGTACCGGTCGTACTGCTGGAAGGAGTTGCAGAAGCCGTCGCCCTCGGTGACCAGGATGCTGCCCTCGTAGCCCCACAGCTTGCCGCCCGCCAGCGCCACCAGCAGCGCCAGGAGCGAGAGGTGGAACACGAGGTTGCCGGTCTCCTTGACGCGACCGCGCTCGGCCGAGATCTCCACGCCGGCGGAGGTGCGGTTTCGGGTCACCCGGAACCGCGTCGACCGCAGGTGGGCCTCGACCCGCTCGGCCGCAGCCTCCGCGGGCAGCGACACCTCCTCGGCGGCGTGAACCGGGAGCCGGTGCAGATGCCGAGGCACGGGCGGCGGATCGGCCCGTAGAGCCCGGAGGTGCTCGATGCAGCGCGGCACCAGGCACCCGATCAGCGAGACGAACAGCAGGAGGTAGATCGCCGAGAACCACGGGCTGGAGAAGACGTCGAACATCCCCAACGTGTCGAGGACAGGCGCCAGGTCGGGGTTCTCCCGGAAGAACCCTGCTACCGCGCTGGGGGTGAGCGACCGCTGCGGAAACAGCGAGCCGGGCACAGCCGCCAGCGCCAGCAGGAACAGCAGCACGACCGCCGTCCGCATGCTGGTCAACCACCGCCACCGGCGCAGCCACCACCGCCCGAGCCGACGCAGCAGCGGGCCACGAGGGGCGGTGGCCGGAGGTCCTACCGGCCGCGTCTGCACATCGGTCACGGGATCCTCGCTACGGCCTGGCTGCGGGCAGACGCCGTCGAACACGCCTGGGCACTCGGGTGCTTGCTCACGGCGGCTCCTTCAAGCGGGTTCCCTGCGCCGGCGCCAGGTCGCTGCTGGCCCGGACCAGGCGTCGTCAGTCGGCCGGTGGAGGGCAGGGTGGGCTGGCTGAATAGCTGGCTCGACACGCTACTGGGCTGCTTAGTAGATGTCCGGGACCGGGTTGTCGTGCTCAAGTCGACGCAACGCGGGTGGGGTCGCGCAGAGCGGTCCTGTCTGTGCCCTCGCGGCGCGCGGTAGTCGGGCTTGGGTCCCATCCCCGAGAAAGCTACTATCCCGGTTAGGAGCAAGCCGCGGGGATGGGCAGGTTCAGCGAAGGCGGTGCCAGGTGTCGTTGGCGAGTTTGCGGCCAAGGTGCCCAGTCGGTTGCCGAGTCTCGACCGGCGAGCCCCTTGCGGTCGACTTCGCTCATCAGCGCCACCCGATTCCAGGAAGGACCTCGTGTGACACCCGATGCGCTGTCCGCATTGTCGGACTCGCTGTTCAGTGCCGCGATCGCCGTCTACTCGGTGGCGGTGGTGCTGTTCAGCGCCGAGTTGGCCTTCGGGCGCCGCGGCGCCCGGCTGGCCGAACGTCGCCCCTCGACCGTCGCTCGCGTCGGCGCTCCCGCCCCCGGCGACGAGCCCCGACGCGCCGAGGACCCCTCGTTGGTGAGGGAGCACGTCGCATCGACCCGCCGCTGGGGTCTCGCCGGCCTCGTTCTGACCGGGGGCGGCGCGCTCCTCCACGCCGGCGTGCTCGTCACCCGCAGCGCCGCCACCGGTCGGGTGCCCTGGGGCAACATGTACGAGTTCGGGACCGCGTCAGTGCTCGTCGGGGTCGTGGCCTATCTCGTGGTGGCCGTGCGGGTGCCCGGGGTGCGTCGCATCGGCGCGTTCGTCCTCGGGCTTGCCGTCTTCAGTCTCGTCCTGATCGGCCTCTACCTCTATGCCGCCGCGGGCCCGCTGATCGCCGCGCTGCGCTCGGACTGGCTCGTGGTGCACGTCTCCGCGGCGATCCTGTCCTTCGGAATCTTCATGGTCAGCGGCGTGGCCAGCGCCCTCTACCTCGTCAGAATTCGTCACGACAAGCGGTTCCCGGCGGACGACCTGCGGTCGACCGGCCTCGCCGTGAAGCTGCCTGCCGCCGCCGTGCTCGACCGGGTCGCGCACCGCACGGCGATCTTCGGCTTCCCTATCTGGACCTTCGCCGTCATCGCCGGAGCGATCTGGGCCGAGAGCGCCTGGGGTCGGTTCTGGGGCTGGGATCCCAAGGAGACGTGGGCCTTCATCTCCTGGGCGCTCTATGCTGCCTACCTTCATGCTCGCAGCACCGCCGGATGGCGGGGTCAGCCCGCCGCCTGGATCAACCTGCTCGCCTTCGCCAGCCTCGTCTTCAACCTCCTCTTCGTGAACCTCGTCTCGACCGGCCTGCACTCCTACGGCGGCGTCGACTGAGACGCCGCTGGTCCGGCGGACCTCGCCTCTGCTACACAGGCGTCACGGCTCCATGAACGCTGTCCCCACCCGGGCGTAGGTGATACTGCTGGCCCAGTAGGCCGAGATCGGCCGACCCGGGCTGAGGCACTGAGCAGAGCGGCGAGGGCGCGCCGAGCCCGGTGCAAGGGGCCGGCGGTTGCGGCCGAGCCCAGCGATGTCTCAGCGGCCACCCCCGCGGTGGCTCCCTACCACTCGTCCGGCCGGCTCGCCGGCGCACGGGCGAGGGTCGGCGTCTGTGACCGACGTCGAGCTTGCCGGAAGAAGCCGACCTGCCGAAGGAGAGCAGTTCGAGGACGCAGCGACGGTGAGTAGAGGCAGTCGTTGCCGCGGATCCGTTCCCGGCCGAGGAGCGCCTCCTTGTCCCACCACAGAATCGCGCTATCATCGCCGCGTGACGATCCGTTCTGCGCCAGCCGAAGTCGCCTCGCGAGCACCCTTGGCGCCGGCGGCGGCGTTGTTCCACGGCCTGGGTGACTCCGCCCGCCTCGCGGTGCTGCGGCGCCTCGCCGACGGCGAGGCCCGAGTGGTCGATCTTGTTGCGGAGCTCGGCCTGGCGCAGTCCACGGTATCGGCGCACCTGGCCTGCCTGAGGGACTGCGGCCTGGTCGACTCCCGCCCGAAGGGCCGGGCCTCGGTCTACTCCCTGACTCACCCTGAGCTGCTCGACCTGTTCACCACGGCGGAAACACTGCTCGCCGCCACCGGCAACGCGGTCGTCCTGTGCGCCGGCATCGGCGGTCCCCGAGCGGAGCTCCGACCCACCACCATCCACGACGAGGAGAGCATCCGATGAGCGACGCCTGCGGCTGCAGCGACGACGAAACGACCCCGGCCGGCAAGGAGTCCGAGGAGCACGAAGCCGAACGGCTCTGGCAGGTCCGGGAACTGCAGGCCGCGGCGGTCGCCGGCGTGCTTCTGGTCGGTGCACTCTTCGCCGGAGGCGCCGACCGGCCCGGCCTGCAGCTCGGCCTCGAGGTGGCCGCCCTGGCGGTCGGGGCCTGGACCTTCGTTCCCTCCACGCTGCGCCGGCTGGCCAAGGGCAAGATCGGCGTCGGCACGCTCATGACGATCGCCGCGGTCGGGGCGGTGCTGCTCGGCGAGGTCGGCGAGGCCGCGATGCTGGCCTTCCTGTACTCGATCAGCGAGGGCCTCGAGGAGTACTCGCTGGCCAAGACCCGCCGCGGGCTGCGGGCGCTGCTGTCTCTGGTGCCCGAGCAGGCGACCGTCCTGCGCGGCGGAGTGGAGCAGGTCGTGACCCCCGCCGAGCTGCGCGTCGGCGACATTATGGTGGTCAAGCCCGGCGAGCGGATCGCCACCGACGGCGTCATCGGCAGCGGGCGTACCGCTCTGGACGTGTCGGCGATCACCGGTGAATCCGTGCCGGTGGAGGCCGGGCCGGGTGACGAGGTCTTCGCCGGGTCGATCAACGGCACCGGCGTGCTGGAGGTGCGGGTCGCCACCACCGCCGAGGACAACTCGCTGGCCCGCATCGTGCGGATCGTGGAGGCCGAGCAGTCCCGCAAGGGCGAGGCCCAGCGCCTGGCCGACCGGATCGCCAAGCCGCTGGTGCCCGGCGTGATGATCGCTGCCGCGGCCATTGCCGCGATCGGCAGCCTGCTCGGTGATCCCCTCGTCTGGATCGAGCGCGCCCTGGTTGTGCTGGTCGCAGCCTCTCCGTGCGCGCTGGCCATCTCCGTGCCGGTCACTGTCGTCGCCGCGGTGGGCGCCGCCAGTCGCCTGGGCGTGCTGGTCAAGGGCGGCGCCGCGCTGGAGGGCCTCGGCGCGATCCGCGGGGTCGCGCTGGACAAGACCGGCACGCTGACCCGCAACCGTCCCGCCGTGGTGAAGGTGGCGGCCGCCACCGGGGTGACCCGGGAGCAGGTGCTGGACGTCGCCGCGGCGCTGGAGGCCCGCAGCGAGCATCCTCTTGCCCGGGCGATCCTGGCCGCGGTTCCCGGCGTCACACCGGCCGACGACGTCGAGGCCGTCGTCGGGGCCGGGCTGGTCGGACGGGTGGGCGGCCGCCCGGCGCGGCTGGGCCGTCCCGGCTGGATCGAGGCCGGCGTGCTCGCCGACGACGTGCAGCGGATGCAGCACACAGGCGCGACCGCGGTGCTCATCGAGGTCGACGGGCAGCTCATCGGTGCGGTCGCCGTGCGCGACGAGCTGCGCCCGGAGGCCGCCGAGGTCGTCGCTCAGCTGCGCCGGGACGGTTACACCGTGGCCATGCTGACCGGCGACAACACCGCCACCGCCACTGCCCTGGCCCGGGAGGTGGGCATCGAGCAGGTGCACGCGGAGCTGCGCCCGGAGGACAAGGCGCGCCTGGTCGCCGAGCTGCGTGGTCAGCGGCGCACCGCGATGGTCGGTGACGGCGTCAACGACGCCCCCGCGCTCGCCACCGCCGACCTGGGGATCGCGATGGGCGCGATGGGCACCGACGTGGCCATCGAGACCGCTGATGTCGCGCTCATGGGCGAGGACCTGCGGCACCTGCCGCAGGCCTTCGGCCACGCCCGCCGGGCCCGCCGGATCATGCTGCAGAACGTCGCCCTGTCCCTGGCGATCGTGATCGGCCTGATGCCGCTGGCGCTGTTCGGCGTCCTCGGCCTGGCCGCCGTCGTGCTCGTCCACGAGGTCGCCGAGATCTTCGTCATCGCCAACGGCGTGCGCGCCGGCCGAACCAAGCCGCTGGCCCCGGTGTCCACCGCGCCGGCGCCGGCGCCCGTCGAGTTGACCGGCGCCGTCCGGTGACCGGGGCCACGGGCTCCGGTCCCGGGCGGGTCCGGCCGGTCCGTCGACGACTGTGGGTGGCGGCGGCTGCGGCAGGAGTTGCGGCGGTGGACCTCACCGCGAAGGCCTGGGCGCAGAGCCACCTGTCGGCGACCGGGATGGAGCTCGGACCGGTGGACCTGCGGCTGGGCTACAACCCGGGTGTCGCATTCTCCCTGGGCGCCGATGCTCCCGCCTGGCTGATCATCGCCGTCACCGCCACGATCACCGCCGCGGTGGCCGTGTTCGCTTGGCTCACGGCTTCCCGGGGGAGCCGCGGCCAGCTGGCTGCGCTGGCCCTCATCCTCGGCGGCGCGGTGGCCAACCTCGCCGACCGCGCCGCGGACGGCGTGGTCACCGACTATCTGCACACCGGCTGGTGGCCGACGTTCAACCTCGCGGACACCGCGATCGTCACCGGTGGCCTGCTGTTCGCGCTCACCACCTGGCGCAGCGACGAGGGGGAGTCGCGGACTGCCGCTCGACGCGGGGCTGAGGGATCGGCCGTCGAATCAGGGCCGGCTTCCGCCCCACCCCCCAGCCCCCGCGGCTCGACGCTGAGCGGCGAATGAGCCGCGCCCGAAAGACGACGGATCCGGGGCCGGCGGCGCAGCCCTTTCCGAGGAGTTCAGGGCATGGCTACCACGCCGAGGACCTGGAGAAGCTCCTTCACCATCCTCCAGGGCTCAGCGGACAGCCGGCTACGTGACCACGAGCATGAACCCGACCACTGCGATGTAGACCACAACGGCCACCCCGAAGACCAGTACGTCCCGAAAGAGCAGGGCGTACTGATCACCCTGCTTGTGGCGCCGGCTGAGGACGGCGAACAGGATGGGCATGAGTGCGACGAAGCCCATGACGACGAGGACGATCGGATAGTTGTCCACGGACACGCCGACGATCGCGAGCGGGAGCACCGCGAGCGTGAAGGTCATGGCGTGGTCGGCGAACACGCTGGTGACTCCGCTGGTCACCTGACCGCTGCGGACCACCGACCAGGTGGTGAACACCTGCGGCAGCGCGGTCATGAACGCCGTGATGAACAGACCGCTGACCAGGGGCTGCAGCCCGAGGGTGGACCCGATCTGCCGGGTTCCGGTCACCAGGATGTAGGAGCCCACCGCGAGGACGGCAACGCCGGCGACCGCGCGCAGCGTTTGCTTCGTCGACCAGGAGACCTCGCCACGCTGACCGCCACGCCCGCGTAGCAGCGCCTGGGTGAGGAAGGCGACGTACACCAGAACCGCGATCACGCCATCGATGAGCTGCAGGCCTCGCCACGGAGCGGGCAGGATCAGCAGCGCGAACACGGCCACGATGGCGAGGTAGGGCAGGGCGTCGACGAGCACCGAGTTCTTCTCGACCGTCAAGTCGTCTGACTGTTCGGTGTCCTGCTTCGAACGGTTCTTCCGGTAGGCAGCGAACGCGACGGCCACGGTGATCGGAATCGATACAACTGTCGAACCGAGCATGCTGCCCAAGCCGATCGAGGCGGCTCCGGTCACGGCGCTCACGGTGTTGATCCCGACATCGGGGCTGGCGCTGCCCAAGGCGACGAGCGGCCCACCGGCCGCGCCGGTAAAGCCGTACCGGCGGCGCACTGCCTTGAGTGGCGCAGCGAGCTGCTCGGCGCCCCACCGCGTGACGAATGCCGCGACGACCAACGCGGGCACCCATAGCCAGACCATGTTTTCTCCGTTCGCCGTCCCACCAAGGGCAGACCATCAACTACTGCAAGAGCGTCACGCTTGAGGTACGTCGGGGCGAGCTCGCGTGTCGGCGGGTGCCCCGCCCCGACCTGCAGTCGTCATGGCTGGTGACCGACTGATTGCGGCGGGCTGTTCCCGTGTTGTGATCCGGGCACCGGCGCTCAGCGTCCGGGACTGAGGATGGGGCTCGTGACTGACAGCCTGCGGGACTTGAAGGGCCGGATGGTGCTACTAAGGCCTGTAGTAGTCGTGAGGGCGGTGAGACAAACCCCGCCGAGGAAGTCCGTCACCGACTTTTCACGAGAGGACGGGCGAGGAGGACTTGCGACTCGGCACCCCCGGAGGTCTCACCGCGTGGGCAGTGCACCCGCGGGACGACGTCGCTGTGCGCCCGGGGCACATGGCGCCGTCGAGGCGGATGGTGGGATCCCGCCGCGCAAGCTCCAGCAAGCGCCCGCCCGCCAGAAGCGCACATCTCCACGACGGCTTGTAGACCAAGCGCTGCTGTCGGGATCGAGTCCAAATCGGGAGGAAGCGCGAAGCGTGGCGGTCACGGCGGTGCGATGAACGGCCCTCCGTTTGTGGGGGGTGGCGGTCGGGGTGTCGTGGCCTTGTCATCGCGTCGTGGACTTCAGTGCTGACCGGTAGCCCTTCGAGGAAGTTGTCGATGTCGGCATAGCGGAGACCGAGAACCTCCTCGTCGGGACAGCTGAGTGTTCCGGGACTCCAGGTCGGCCGTCGCAGGTCTCGCTGATGATGCGCTCGGGCACGCCGAGGAGGGCGGCGAGCCCCCGTGCCCGGCGTTCGGTCACCGCGGCGGTCGGATTGGCGTCGCCCCCCGCCGCCGAACTTGGTGAAGAAGCCGGTGACGGCGTCCTTCGGGACATGATTGAAGGGGCTGGTCCCGCCGTCATGAGCCGGCGAGATCGCCCTACGGACGCGCTACCGCGACACGCGGCGCAGCTCCGAGGCCGGTGAGTATGTCTGCCACGCCCAGTGGCGACCACGAAGCAGCGGCCGTCGGCAGCGACCGGAGCGCGGACGTGTAGCGGACGAAGGCGGTGAAGTCGGCGGGAAAGGCGTCGGCGTCGACGCCGAGCAGCCGTCCGCGTCGCCGCGCACGTGCGGCCAGGGCTTCCCATGACCGGGCGTCGACCTGGCCGCGCGATGGAACGCCGTTGCTGAACAGCAGGATGTCGACATCCTCGTAGGTCGCGCGGTCGAGATACTCGGCGAGGTCCGCCGCGGCACTGCGCACCGGAAAGAAGGTCCAGAACGGTACCGAGGCGGTGGTGAGGGTCCGCCAGGGATCGTGCACGATGAAGGAACTCACCAGCAGCCGCTGCGCCGGCTGGCCGCGCTGCCGCAGCCAGTCGCGGAAGATGTCGGCGACCCCCGCCGCCGGGTCCTGCGGGTGGCCGTAGCTCACCTCGACCACCGGATGCCCGTTCCGCCTCGCCCAGCCGCGGATGTCGTCACCGAGGGCCTCGGCGAACCCCCACTCGGCCTCCGCGGCGGCCTCGTCGGTGCCGGGCGCCGCGGGCTCGGCCGCGTACTCCTCGGCGGACATGCCGCCCTGCGCGCCGTACTGGAAGACGTGCCGTGATCCCACCCGGGTGACCGGCCACGACGACCGGTCACGCACGATGATCACCGGCGCGCCCGGCTCCAGCCTCTCCGTCAGCAAGGCCTGATACGCCCGCGGAAGGACGTGCCACTTCACCCGGAAGTACGCCATCTGGGAGGCGCTGAGCGCGTCCTGGTTCGAATCGTGCATGTGGTGCAACTCGATCGTCGGATTGCGTTCCAGCAGCGCCGGCGCGTGCCGGGCGCCGAACTCGAGCGCCGCGGCGACGTCGCGCGGATCGGCCCCAGGCCTGCGGACGGGCACCAGCAGGGTCTGCGGGAGCCAGGGCAGACCAGCGGCGGCCGCCAGATGGGACAGCGCCCCGTTCGACGAGCCGAGCAGCACCGCCGGATAGCGCCGCGACGGATAGTGCACGGTGATCCACTCCGCGACCTGCTCGAGGTCGACCTGGTCGAGCCGATCGGGCGGAACACCCTCCCGGCCGCTGACGAACGCGTAGACCCGCCGCCGCAAACCCAACGGCAGCAGCGCGCTGGCGCGGACCAGAGGGACCTTGAAGCGGGACTGGCCCAGGTACGGGAAGTCCCGGCCGTCGAGGGCTCGTGCCAGGGCCGTCAGAAACGCGCTGGCGGAGTCGAAGGAGGCGACGGCCTTCTCCGGCGGTACGCCGGTCACCGGAGACCCCGGGAGAGGGCGCACCCGTCGCCGGCTCCATCACGGTTGCCGGTCACCGCCTGCGGGCTTCCCTGTGTCGCGGTTGCGCGTCTCATCGTTTCCCGGCTCCGTTCCTGACGCAGTTCAGGGAACCGCTGAGGCGGCTCGAATGGCGAGACGGTGCAACGGCTCTGACCACGCGTGCGGATCGAGCCAGACGAAGGCGTGCGCGCCCGGCACCGTGACGTGGTCGCCGTTCGGCGTGGAGCCGGCCAGGTCCCGTACCCAGCTTTCCCTGCTCAGCCGGTCCTGTTCGCCGCGGATGACCAGCACCGGCACGTGCAGGCGCGCGACCTGCTCCTCGGGCCGGTCGGCGAGATGCACCTTGATCAGGTGAGCGATCCCGCGCGGTCCGGCGCGCTTCCACTCCGGCACGTGGTTGGCCTCCAGGCCGGGCGACGGCGATCGCGCGTCCAGGCGCCAGCGAAACAGCAACCTGGGTATGGACCGCGCCATCGGGTCGACGGTGGGGCTGGCCAAGCCGACTCCGGCCACCCGCTCAGGGCACAGCACCCCTGTCCACGCCGCCACCTGCGTGCCACTCGAATGCCCCACGACCACGGCGCGGTCGAGCCCCGCGGCCTCGAGCCAGTGCGCGACCGTCTCGCCGTAACCCTGCACGTTCAGGTAGCGGGTCGGCTCGCCGCTGCCGGCGTAGCCGGGCAGATCGAACAGGTGCACCTCGGTCCACTCACCGAGCGCGGCACAGGCCGGCAGCAGGTAGTCCGACACCGCCATGCCCTGCACGACGACGACCGGCGGGACGTTCGGGCGCCGACGGCCGAGCACCCGGGTGCGGACGCGGCCCTCGGGCAGGTCGGTGTACCGAAGCAGCATTTCGGGAGGCAGCGAGGGGGGCGTCGGCACGTGGGCTCCTACCCGGCGCACGCGGACGGGTCGCCGTGGCGCTCCACTGTGTGGGTCGGCCGGTCCGTCCCGGTCCGGATCGGCGCGCCGGCGGGCCGCATGGTCAGTCCACTCGGGGCCGGCGCCGGGCGGCGGAGCCGTAGGTGGGACACAGGTCGACGGCGTCGCCGGTCTCGGCCAGGAGCCGCTCGGCTGCCCCGAGGAGCTCCATCAGGTGCGGTTCGGTCGCAAGAGAAAACATCGACGCCCGGCCCTGTGGCCGGGACGTCACCAGGCCGCAGTCGCGGAGGCAGGCGAGATGCGCGGACACGGTCGACTGAGCCAGGCCCAAATGTGCCGTGAGGTCCACGACCCGGTGCTCGCCTGCGGCGAGATGGCGCAGGATCGCCAGCCGAGCCGGATCGGAGAGGCTGTGGAACAGCGAGGCGGCCGGGGACAGAGCCCGCGCCTCATTGACCGCGAGGCCAGAAGAGGCGTCGGGGGACGCCTGCGGCTGCGCTTTCATCGACACCAGACGATGTTAGGTGCTGTGCGTCGAGCGCGGCAACCAGCGCCGGTCTGACGTAGCGGGACCGGGGGACGCGCGGGGGCTTTCTCACGCGACCCGGTCGGCCACCCCGAGCACGTAGTGACCTCGGATCCGGGTCCGCCATCGTCGGCCGACGGCGAGGCCACGCCGCTCCAGCTCGGCGACGAACTCGGCAGCGGTGAACCGGTTCTGGGTGGGGTGGTCGAAGAGCCACCGATAGCCCCGGGTGGCCAGCGCATCGGCGGTGACCTCGTCGAAGTAGAAGCGGCCGCCGGGTCGCAACACTCGCGCGACGTCGCCGACTGCCGCCTGCCAGTCATCCACGTGGTGCAAGATGCCGAAGTCGAACACCGCGTCGTAGCTGCCGTCGGCTGCGTCGAGCGCCCGTCGCAGGTCGGTGACGTCCCCGACTGCCAGCCGGACTCGCTCGCCGTGCCGGGCCAGCCGGCGCCGCGCCCGGTCGACCATCGCAGGATCGAGATCCACTGCGTCCACGCGGTCGGCGCCGAACCGCTCGAGGATGAGCTCGGTGCCGTAGCCCGCGCCGCAGCCCAGCTCGAGGGCTCGCGCCCCCGGCGCCAGCTGCCCGCCCAGCCGCAGAAGAGCAGGGGCCTCGTACCACCGCTGCAGCGCCCGCCGGGCACCGCTGTTCATGAGGATCGTCTCCACGCGGTTCATGAGCATGCGGACCACTCCATCGCCTAGGCTCGTCGGCATCGTCGATGACCGATGAATAACAGTCGTAGGGGGTCTTGTCCAGCGAAGCGGCGGCCTGGCCCGGTCGCAGTCGCCATCGCGCGCGCCGTCCGGGTGGAATAACGCCCGAGAGTGCTAGCATCGTTCGGAAGCGATGCCGCAGGCCTCGGTGAGGCTGCCCTGGTCGGACGGTGCGACCGACAGCCCCTGACCGATCGAACGGGTGACACCCAGACCTCAACCCGCCCCCCCGGCACGACCAGAAGGCAGTCATGGACATTCTCACGTGGACCCTGCAGGCCATCGGCCTGTTCATGGTCACCAACATCGACGACATCATCGTGCTGTCGCTGTTCTACGCCCGGGGTGCCGGCCAGCGCGGCACCACCGCGAAGATCCTCGCCGGCCAGTACCTGGGCTTCGGCGCCATCCTGGCCGCGGCGGTGCTCGTCGCCCTGGGCGCGCGTACCTTCCTGCCCGAGGAGGCGATCCCGTACTTCGGGCTCATCCCGCTGGCCCTGGGCCTGCTCGCAGCCTGGCGGGTGTGGCGCAGCGATGACGACGACGATGACGACGAGGGCAAGGTCAGCGGCAAGACACTCAGCGTGCTCACCATCGCCGCGGTCACCTTCGCCAACGGCGGGGACAACATCGGCGTGTACGTTCCGGTCTTCGCCACCGTCGGCACCGCCGGCATCGTCGCCTACTCGATCGTGTTCCTCGCCCTGGTGGCCGTGCTGGTCGCCGCGGCGCGCTTCGTCGCCACCCGCAAGCCGATCGCCGAGGTGCTGGAGCGCTGGGAGCACATCCTGTTCCCGATCGTCCTCATCGGCCTGGGCATCGCCATCCTCGTCGAGGGCGGCGCGTTCGGCCTCTAGTCCCGCGTCGACCTCGACGGCCGGCGGGCGATGCTCATCGAAGTGCATTGGAAGGGGAACTGTTTATCCGCTCTCGCTCCTCGACCCAGCCGGCTTCTATTAAGCGGATGCCGCGACCGACGCCGAGTAGGCACGACCGGTGATGCCGCTCTGACTGCATCCCGGTTGACGGATCACCTCGTGGCGCAAGCACATCGCCGGGCTGGGAAGCGAGCACGCTTCGTACAGCTGTGCCAGCGCCGCCCCAAGAGGACCCGGTGCGGACATCGGTCATGCGGCGTTGATGGACGCACGCCGGCGGGAGATCGTGCGTTTGGTGGTGGCGAGCTGTTGGGCGATGTCCCGGATGGACCTGCCCTGTTCGGTGAGGCGCCGGACGACTTCGCCTTGCTCAGCGGGGGTCAGGTGCTCGAGGCGGACGCCGTCGCCGGCGAGGGCGCGCTCGATGGCGATCTCGTCGACGTCGCCGTCCGTCTCTACACGTTCAGCGTGGTGTTGGGGGTCTGGGTCGGTGTCGATGTCGTCCCAGGCCAGAGGTGGCAGCCAGCCACGTTCCGCGGCGAAGGCCCGGGCGGCGTCGGCAGCGGCGCGCTGGTCGCCGGTGGACTGCGATGGGTGCAGGTTCCACAGCTGTTCGTAGAGGGCGCTGACGTCCTGCGCAGTCTGCGCGGTGACGGAGTCGCTGAGCATGCTGCGTCGTAGGCCCGTCGAGCTTCGGCCGAGCCTGGCGGCCAGCTCGTCGTGAGGCCATCCGACGGCGATCAGAGCCTGCAGCCGACGACGAGTGCCCGTGGCGACGACGTGACTGCGCGGCGCCCGGTTGGCCTGGTCGATCCGAATGCGCAAGACATGGTGGGCGGTCTCGGGCCGGACCCGCCGGATGACTGGGTTGCCGTTGCGCCCGGGGCCGGCCAGCTCGCGGACGTGGCTGGTGGAGATGCCCGCAAGCGATGCGATCTGCTCGACGCCGATGCCGGCGGCGCGTAGTGCGCGGATGTGCTCGCGCACCGGCGCTGCGTCTACGAACGGCCGCCACCGGCCGAAGGTCTGCGCGCGGTGCACGGCACGGCCTGCCGCAGTGTTGGCGGCAGTGCAGTCGGTGCACCGACAGCGGTCCTTCACATAGGCGACGCGGGTTCCGTGCACATGCCGAGCACGCGGATGAGTGCAGTCCCGCGTCACCCGACCCTGAGCGCGCTGGACACGGCGACGTGCTCGCTCGGAGGTCTCCCGGTGTTTCGCACAGGAATGGCGCGCGTGGTGGACGTCGGCGAGGGCGTCGCTTGCGTACGTGCCGCTGTAGCCGCAGGCCGGGCAGGTCCGGGTGGCGCTCATGCCCCACCCAATGGGGATTCGGCGACCGGCTGACCGGTGTGGCCACGACTGGGTACGCCGGCCCTGGCCAGGACGTCTTCCATCCAGTCGGTGCGGAGGCTGCCGGCATCTCCGACATGATCGTCGAAGGCCATGGCCGTGAACTGCTGGGCGGTGGCGGCCCACTCTCGGTCGGACAGAGGTCGCTCGAGGTGGGCTTCGACGGTGGGCCGGTCGACGTAGGCGATGCTGGCGCCGATGACGTCGGCCACGTCGGTGAGCAGCCGGTGGGTGTCGCCGCCGTAGCTGTCGACGAAAGTCTGCAGCGGCGCAACGGCTGCCGCTGCCGGTCGTCCCGGCCAACTGCACATGGCGCTCCCGTGGGTGAGGACCTCTTATCGGGAGAAGGCGCTATTCGAAGCCGTTTGGTGACACCCGCCGAGGAATGGGATGCGGGGGCGCTCGACCAGATGTGTCCCGTCGAGGTGAATCGCGGCGTTCGGCCGTGTTGGCCGCGGGTGGAGCGCCGACGCCCGCTCTGGGCTGTCGCGCCGACGAAAGTCGCTTTGTCCACGCGCTGCCCGCTGCAGGGGCGCCCCCGAAGAAGGGTGGAGTCAAAGCGATGGGTGGATTCCGGCAGGCACCAGGGCACGGTGCTATCGAGGCGGTGCAGTTGGGGCGTTGTTCGGCTGACCTGCGACTTTCGAACTCGCTGTGCCGCTGTCCCCGGGGCGCGGGGAACGTCGGCGGTTCGGCGCGGCGACGGCGGTAGCGTCTGGGCATGACGGCGATTCGAGACCACAGCGATCAGTCGCCGACGCCGGGTCTGGGCGATGTGATGAGCCGCGTCGCTCGTCAGCTGCAGGAGGAGCACGGCGACGTCGAGGGCACGCTGCAGTCGATTACTGCCGGGGCGGTTGCGACCGTGCCGAACGCCGAAGAGTGCGGCATCACGTACGTGATCGGCCGCGCGAAGGTCGAGCCGCGCGCTTGGACCAGCGGCCTGCCCAAGCAGGTCGACGCCCTCCAGGACCAACTCCAGCAGGGACCGTGCCTGGACGCGGTCTGGGAGTCCGAAGTCGTCCGGGTCGACGACGTCGGCGCTGATGACCGCTGGCCGGAGTTCGCCAGGGAGGCGCCAGGTCTGGGCGCCGGCAGCATGATGTGCTTCCAGTTGTTCGTCGCCGGTGACCAACTCGGCGCCCTGAACATCTACGCGAGCAATCCTGGCGCCTTCGACGACGAGTGCCAGGACATCGGTCAGATGTTCGCCAGTCACGCCGCAGTTGCGCTCGCCGGCGCCGAGCACGAGTCGAACCTGCGCTCGGGCATGAGCACCCGCGACGTCATCGGGCAGGCCAAGGGCATCCTGATGGAGCGGTACAAGCTGACCGCCGATCAGGCCTTCGGAGTGCTTTCACGTGCGTCCCAGGAGGTGAACCGGAAGCTGGCTGACGTCGCCCGCGAGCTCACCGAGACGGGCGCGATGCCCCTCGGCCGCCGCCGGGACTGATTGCACGGCCAGATCGCACTCGGCGGCCGCTCTGCCAGCCAGCCCGCGAACGGCCGCTTCGGCCGTCGCTGGAGGAAGGGGGCGGAGATCGTCGCTAGGGCGGGGACCCGCGACAGGCACTCTTTAGGCACCCAATACTCCCGCAACCAGCCGCGCGTAACCGTCGCAGCCGACGCTCCAAACCGCCCCTGAACTGCTTATTCAACGCGGGCCAACGTGAGCAAGCGCCTCAAGATCAAATCGCAGGGTTACTGGTTCAAGTCCAGTCGGGGGAGCAAAGCCGCAGGTCAGGTGCATGGATGTAGTGCCCCGACGAACAAGGTGTCCGAAGAACGACCAACATGCGGTTGCTTTCGCGGGTACCGGTCGAGCTTCGGTGCACGTGCGCGGGGGCATGACGAGAGTCGCTTGTCGGCGCTGGACCGTTTCTCTGGCACACCGGACTGCCGAGGCGCGAGGAACGGCGGATGAGGTCTCTCTCGCGAGCCGGGTCGAGATGCCGCCAACCGCTGCTGAACATCTGACCGGTCCTCAGGTGGCGCTTCGGCAAGAGTCGGGAGGCCGCTATCGGAAACGGTGGAGCGCCGCGGCCGCCTCAGGGCTGACGTGGCCACGCCCCAGGTAGACGTCCTGGGTGAGGCTGGGCCGGCTGCGACCGAGGTGGTCGGCGATCTGCCGAGCGGACAGGCCGGCGTCGTCGAGCCGGGTCGCGACCGTCTTGCGGAAGACGTGCGAGGTGACCCACGGGAAGTCGGCCGCTCGGAGGGGCGCTCGCCGTCCAGGAGGTCCTCGGCAGGTGCCCGCCCAGCCCGTTCACGACCGGCTCCGCAGGCGACGGAGGGCGGCGCGCGCCTCGGGCAGGGCCAGCGGGAGAGTGGCCACCTGAGCCACCGCCGCCACGGTGCACCAGGAGCAGACCTTGCGGTGCTTGGTCACCTGCTCGGCGAACAGGTAGAGGCCGCCGCCGGCATCCGCGGCGGTCTTAGCGGCCAACGCCAGTGGCACCCACGGCATCGTCCGGGCGCGGTTCGGGTCGCCCATCCCGGCCAGCACCAGCGTGACCCCGGCACTGAGCAACCCGATCGCGGCATCCGGTGCCTTCAACTGCTGGTAGGCCTCGCCCGAGGCGTCGACGGCATCGGCGTGGAGGAAGGGCAAGGACAATCAGGGCACGCGGCGTAGCACCCCGAACTGGTAGAGGCGGAGTGGGCAGGTGCTCCGTCGCAGAAGACCTGCCACTCGCTACGGCCGGCCTCCGGTCACTCGACTCGGGCGCTGCGCCAGAACGCGACCCGTTCCTTGATCTGTGCCGCGGCGGCGCTGGGCTCGGGGTAGTACCAGGCCGCGTCCCCAGGTTGCGCGCCGATGTGCCGTGCGGGTCAGCCCGCCGCGAGAGCGTCCGATCCCTTCACCATCGACCTCGATCGCACTGACCCGGGCCGATCGGGAGCCCCATTTCCAGGGAACGTCGTCACGGCGAGATGCCGGCAGGTCGAGGTATCGCCCGGGACAGGGTTGGGCTCGGTTTCCAGTGCGCGGTAGCCGCGGTCAATCGCCCAGCGGGCCTCGGCCAGCCGGCACCGGCGGCAAGAGGCCCGCGGCCGCTGGCGCGAGAATGCGCCAGCGGCCGCGGGGATGCCTCTCAGGCCCGTCCTCGTGCCCGAGGTCAGCCAGCCTCGGCGTGACGGCGGCGGATGGCCACGGTGCCCGCGACGGCGGCACCGGCCAGAGCCGTGCTGCCGAGGAGGAACAGGCCCATCGATTCCACACCGGCGGTGCTGCCGCCGCCGGCGTCGACGCCGCCCACCGGCATCCGGGTCACCTTCCAGATGCCACCGGTGCCCGGCTGGTAGGCGTACGGCGGCTTGAGCGCCATGTCGATGTTCACGATGCCGTAGTCGACGATGTACATCGCGCCGTCCGGGCCGAACTGCACGTCGAACGGACGGGCGAGGGGGTCACCCTTCACGAACGGCGTGATCTCACCCGTCTCGGTGTCGACCGCCACCACCTGACGTCCGATGTTCCCCTCCCGCAGCGGATTGGTCGGCGGAGCCAGGTCGCCCCACTCGGCGACGAACATCTGCCCGCCGAACTCCCCCCAGCCCTCCGGTGCGATGTCGATCATCGACGGGGACGAGTTGAACTCGTGCCGTCCAAGAACCCACTCAGGGTCGGGCGGGGTCAGGCCACTGGCCTCGACATCGATGACCGATCCGAGGATCTTGCCCAGCTCCTCATCGGTGCCGAGGAACACCGGCACCTGGAACTGGTCCGGTGGCTCGAACTTCGGATCCGTCAGCGGTTCACGGCTGGCGGAGAACTCGGGGATCCCGTACCAGCGGTCGGGCTCGATCCGCAGGGTGGCGTCGATCTCGCCCTGCACCGGGCGGGACCCGCGGATGTCGTAGCCGTTCTCGGCGGCGAACATCTCCCCGTCCTCGCTCCAGGTGAGGCCGAGCAGATTGCGGAAACCCCAGGCGTGGGTCTCGATCGTCTCCTCGGCGTTGTCCGGCTCGAAGGTCAGGATCGACCCGCCGCACTTCTCCACGCCCTCGATCACCTGCCCGGGCTCGGTCGGAGTGCCGAACGGCACGTAGGCCCCGGTGAGCACCATGTCGTCGGGATCCTCGGTCAGGAAGTTCGGGGTCTGGAAGTTGTGCCCGGTCAGCACGATGTCCTCACACGGCGTGGTGTGCACACCCGGGCTGCGCATGACCCAGGGAGCGACCGAGGGACCCATCACGCCGGCGTTGCCGGCCGGCCCCACCGACACGTACATCCGGCCGTCCGGACCCACGTCGATGTCGTTGATCTGGTGCTCAGCCTGGCTGTCGAGGATCCCCTTGAACAGCAGCTCCACCTCACCATCCAGCGTGGCCCGCGACACCGCCCCGGTGAGATCCTCGGCTCGGTGGGTGAAGTAGAAGGCGCCCTCGTGCCACTTGAGGCCGACCAGCGCCGGCTCGATCGCCTCGTCGAGCTCGACGACCGGCGTGGCCTGCCCGTCCGCGACCTCGAGGATCCGGACGGGCCCGAGCTGTTCGGGGAAGAGCCCGCTGCCGGCCTCGGCCACGTACATCCGCCCCTCGCCGTCCCAGGTGACCGAGGTGGGCAACTGCAGCCCGCCGACGACCTGCTCGATCCGATACCCCTCGGGCAGGTCGAACGCGCCGGCCGCGGCCTGCTGCCCGCCTCCACCCGACGGCGGACCGGACTCGTCGGCGGCCGCCACACCGGGGGCGCCCACGGCGCCCGCCGTACCGAGCAGCCCGAGCGCCACTGCGGCGCTGAACTTGCTCGTCGTTGTTCTCCTGGCCATGTGAGACATAGGTCTCCTGCTTCCATGGACCGTCGCTGGTCAGAGACGACCCTCGTCGACACCGGCCCTGGTTTCACGGCCGGGTCGGCGCCTGCCCGTCGGCCCACGCCAGGAAACCGGCCACTGTGACGCGTAACACAACCGTAAGGCGTTTGAAGCGTGAGGGGTTGCGCGGCGCTCGGACCCAGCTGGTCGTGCAGGTCCTCGGGCCGCACGCAGAAATCCGGATTCTTCCGCCCGTCGGCGTGGTAAACGGGCCGCGGGGTCGCCGTCACCTCGCGCGCGCTCCCATGGGGTACCACCCGAACAGGTTCGCCGTCCGGAGCTCGGGTCGAGGCGGCGCGCGGTGCCCCACATCCATTCGGCTCGGACAGCCGAGTCGTGCTGCCGCCACAGAAGCACCTCGCCGAGGTCGCGGAAGTACCAGCCGTTGCCGACGATGCCGTGGTCGCGGATCAGCGTTCCGGTCAGCATCGTCGTCTGGGCGCTGCAGGTGACCGCGGGTAGCACCGTGCCGAGCTCGGCGGCGAACCCGTCGTCGGCCACAGCGCGTACCGCGGGCATGTGCTCCAGCAGCCGTGGCGTCAACCCCACCACGTCGAGCGCCACCAACGGGCGGCGAGTCGTTCCTCCCACCTCGTCCAGCCGAGTCCGTACAGCCGGTCTGCCACGTTAGGCCACCTCTTCGGCGAGCGCGGTGATCAGCGAGGCGTCGTCGTCCGGTCGCCGCTCGGGCGGCAGGACCGTCCGAACCCGCCACTGACCGTCGGCGGACACGGCCCGGCCAGCGCCTCCTCCAGGTCGTCCGCGCGCTCCCGCACGCCACCGTCCCCGCCGGCGCGGGTCTGGTGCAGGAACCGGACCTCGTCGAAGGCCGCGAGCGCGGCCCGGGCAGCGGGGTCCGCAGGGTCATCCGCCCGGAGCGCGCTCGACACCTGGACCTTTGCGATCACCGCACCGCGTTCGTGCAGCGCGGCGATCGCCGCGACCGGGTCCTCGAACTCGACGGTGAGGTGGCACAGGTCGACGCAGATCCGGACGTGCGGCCGGCCGACCCGCTCGGCGACTGCGGCAGCTTCGGTCTTGGTCAGTACAGCTGGAGCGCCGCCGGCGGGCGGAGCGAGTGAAGGCCGTCAAAAGGCTCGTCGCGGTTCAGATGAGAGAGCCCCATCTCGGCTGCGACGGTCTTCGCGAGCGTTGTCTGCCGGAATCCGGAACCGGGAACCCGCAGCACGGGCGCAGGGAGCGGCGGCCGTGCGGTCGGTGCCCTGGTGATGGACGTCGTCGTCGTCACCGGGGGGATATATCGACGCGACCTCTTCCGGGAGAAGCGGGCCCGGCCCCGGTGTACGCGTCCAACGGCGCCGGTGGCCGTGGCTGCGCACGAGCAGCGCCGCGCTATACGGATTCCTGTTGGTCGTCAATCAATGATGAGCGACCGCGCCGCTTTGCGCCGGGCCGGTCCACCGGGCGCCTACCCGATGAAAGCCATGTTCGCGGCTTGGTCGGATACGTCGTTCTCGGCATGGCGACCGAGGCTGCACTGTAAGCCATCGAGGACCCATCGGCACCGTCGGCAGCCCAGGCGGCCGCTACACGCTGACGTCGGTGATACCTGGCCTGACAACGCCTGACGAGCTTGAGCTTGTGCCGACGTGTTCATGCGGCACAACGACCAGAGGTCATCCCGCCGACTGGCCGTCCTCGGGGTGGCAGCGGACGGCGAGGAGTGCGATGTCGTCGTCGTGCGGCCGGGGACGATCCACGTGAGTAGCAAGTACAGGTCTCGAGGGCCGGGGTGGTGTGGGTCAGGCGCCGAGGACTACTCCTCGCGCCATCAGCCCCAGGCCGACGAGGAGCACGAAGGAGGCGGTGACCACCGGTGCGGTGCGGGCCACCCCGCGCAGCCAACCGGGGGCCCGCCTCGTGGCCAGCCGGTGGTCGAGCCGCGCGCGCAACCCGACCAGTGCCAGGCCGACAGCGGTGAGAGTCGCAGCCATGCCGAGCCCGTAGGCGATGACCAGCAGGACGCCGAAGACCGTGCGTCCGAGCCCGATCGAGGCGAGCAGCACGATCAGTGCCGACGGGCTCGGCACGAGACCGCCGGCGATTCCCATGCCGACCAGTCCACCGCGGCCGGGTCCATGGGTGTGGCCGCCCGGGCCATGCTGGTGGACGCCGGACCACCAGGCGCCGCGGCCATGGCCGTGTTCGTGCTCGTGGTCATGCCCGTGGTCGTGGTCGTGGTCGTGGTCGTGGTCGTGCCCGTGGTCGTGGTCGTGGTCGTGGTCGTGGTCGTGGTCGTGGTCGTGCCCGTGGTCGTGGTCGTGCCCGTGGTCGTGGTCGTGGTCGTGCCCGTGGTCGTGGTCGTGGTCGTGCCCGTGGTCGTGGTCGTGCCCGTGGTCGTGCCCGTGGTCGTGCTTATGACCGTGACCGTCGAGAGTAGGTGGGTCATGGACCACGGCCGATGGCCCGCGGCTGACGCCCGAGAGCGCCGGAACGCCGGCCGCCAGCGCCGGCTCGGGCAGACGGTCGGCCGACGCGGCGCCGTCGGTCCGGCTCCGCAGGGCTCCGCGCAGCATGAAACCACCGATCACGGCCACCAGGAGTCCGCTCACCACACCGAGCCAGCGCAGCACCTGATCACCGGCCAGTGCGCTCGACAGAGACAGGGCAGCGCCCAGCAGCAGTACCCCGACGGTGTGCGTGACGGTGACCGTGGCGCCGACGGTCACCGCGTCGCGCGGTCGGCCGGCGCGGCCGGCCAGGTACGCGGCCATGACTGTCTTGCCGTGCCCGGGGAGCAGGGCGTGCCCGCAGCCGAGGAGGACGGCGAGGGCGAGGGCCAGCCCGCCGACCAGCGGCGTCAGGTCGCCATCGCCGATCATCTCCTGCAGCCGGCGGTCGAGGGCGGCCATCGCCGATGCGAATGGATCGCTTGACCGAGGTGCGACCGTCCCGCCGTCACCGGTGTTCTCACCCGGCTCGGTGGCCGCCTCGAAGGAGCGGACGTCGACCGGCGAGGAGAGCAGGTCCTCGGGGTAGCTGCGCAGCTGATCGGTCGGGCTCTCCGCCGGCACCGGACTGTCAACCAGACGGACGCCGTCGCCGTCGGCGGTGATCTCTCGCCACCCGACCGGCCCGTCGAGGTGGTCGTCGGTGAAGGCGACCGTGGCCGGGGCGCTCAGGTCGGCCTCCGCGCGCAGGTCGCAGGTCAGCCGCAGCGTCGGGAGGTTCGCCGCTCCGGGCACCGTGTCCAGGCCGGTCGCCTGGATCGTCCACGCGACCGGTGCGCCGTCGACGGTCAGCCGCAGGTCGCCGGCGAGGTCCGTGCACTGATCGGCCGCGGCCGAAGCGAGCTGGCCGGCGTCGGGGGTGCCGTCCGGCGCGATCTGCTGCAGCGTCTGGGCTGTCGGGATCTCCGCGCGGTCGACCACCGCGGTCAGCAGGACAGCCTCGGGAGTGAACAGCAGATGGTCGGCGTGATTGACGGTGAAGTTGCCGAGCGGATGCGCGGAGGCAGGCGACGCCGGGACGGCGAGCAGCAGCACCGCCCCCGTGGCGACGACGGCGGCAGCTCGTCCGAGCATCACGGCCGGCCGCCTGGATCGACGGTGACCTCGTACTGGTCCGGTCACGCTGCGCTCGCGCTCAGAGCGCTGCGAGCGCAGCCGCAGCCGCCACGCCGTCCGTGGAATACGGGTTGATGTCCACGGCGCGTTGCAGCGTGGCCCGCGCCTCGGGCATCCCCAGCGCCGCCTCGATGAGACCGCGGTGGTAGGCGAAGGCGCCGTTCTGGCTGCTGAGTCGCTCCGCGGCGAGGGCATGCGGCAGCGCTTCCTCGTCGCGACCGGCGACGTGCAGTGCGTAGGCCAGCGCGTCCTCGGTGTGGACGGTGGCGCGACGGTCGTACTCCCGCTGCGCCGCGGCCACGGCTGCGTCGCCGTTGCCCAGGCCGGCTTCGTAGTACGCCAGCTCCAGGTCCACCGCCGAGCCGCCCTCTTGCAGCAGCCGGTAGACGGTCCGCACGAGCTGCTGCTGCTGCTGCGCCTCCTCCGCCCGCCCCGCCGCCGCCAGCAGCGTGGCGTACTCGGCGAGATGACCGGGATCCGGGAGCCGGGCCACGCTGTTCTCGTAGTCCTCCAGCGCGCCCGCCACCTGCCCGAGGGCCGCTCGCGCCTCTGCCCGCGCCGCCAGCAACGCGGGATCGTCGGGACGCAGGCGCAGCCCGGCGTCGTAGTGCTGCACGGCGGCGGTGGGGTCGCCGTGGGCGAAGGCAAGCTCGCCCAGGTACTGCAGGGCGAACATTTTGTCGGATTCCACCGAGGCGAAGGCCAGCGCATCCTCCAGGGCCAGACGTGCACCGGAGATGTCGCCGTGCAGCTCGCGGTAGTAGGACGCGCGAGCAAGGCTGGCGGTCGAGGGCTTGACGTCGAGCATGCGCTGCAGCGCACGCTCCGCCTCCTCGTACTGCCCCAGCTCCACCAACGCGTCCACCTGCACGCCCAGAGCGGCCGCGCTGTACGGGTTGATGTCCAGGGCGCGCTGCGCCAGCGACAACGCGGTGCCGAAGTCGTGCCGCGATCCCGCCAGCGCGCCCTGGCCGGTGAGGGCTCCGTCGTTGTCCTCCGGCCGCAGCTCCAGCGAGCGGGCGAACGCGCCTTCGGCGCGGCTGTAGTAGCCGGGGTCAGCGGTGGCGATGCTCTGACGGAGGTAGGCGTCGCCCAGTGCGTTCCACGTCGTCCAGTCGCCGGGCACCCGCTCCAGCCGCGCCTGCAGCGCTGTCATGCCGGTGGGGTCGACAGGTGCTGCCACCACAGGCGCGTCGGCGGGCAGCAGCCCGCGCGGCTGCGCCACGACGGTGGAGATGCTGAACAACGTGACCGCCAGCCCGGCCACCACGGCCGCTGCTGCACCTCGTCGTCTCCAGCTCACCCTGCGTTCCCTTCGTTGTCCGGTACGGCCTGGTCGGGCGGCGTGCCGGGATCCTCCACGAGGTCGGCGAACACGACCACGTTGTCACGGTAGTTGCCGGTCGCGCGGTCGAACGCCCCGCCGCAGGTCACCAGGTGCAGCGACGGCTTCCCATCGGCCCGGTACACCACCTCGTCGGGGATGGCTTCCTTGCTGAAAGTCTCCGAGCCTTGCACCACGAAGTCGGCCGTGGTGCCGTCAGCGCGCCGCACCGACACGACATCACCCTCCTGGAGCTCCCGGAGGCGGTAGAAGACAGCGGGCCCCTCTTGGCTGTCCACATGCCCCACGAAGAGCGCCGCACCGGGGTCCCCGGGCGCCGGGCCGGCGCTCCACCACCCCGCGTCGCCGTAGTCCTCGGGCGCCTGCAGTTCGCCGTCGGGCCTGACCCGCAAACCGATGAGGGTTTCCTGCACTCCGATGGCCGGGATGGATAGCTCCACCGGCGGCGCTGCGGCGGCGTCGAGCGACACGGCGGGAACGGCGTTGAGCGGTTCGATCCACCGCGCCGTGGGTTCCTGGGCAGGCGCATCGCCGACGGGCTGCTCCGCGACCGCGACGAGATCCGCTGGCGCGCCGGGCCCTGCGTACAGCATGCCCGCGAAGAAACTGGTCACCAGCGACGCCGCGGCGACCAGCCCCGCTCCCGCCGCGCGGACGCGGCGGGAGCGGGAACCGGACCCGGCTCGGGCGCGACGGTGCGCGCCCGAGCCGGACTTGCCGGATGTCACTACTGCGCGGTCCCGCGGTTGCGGTTGCGCCGCAGCACCAGCACTCCGCCGGCCAGCAGCGCCGTGCCGCCGGCCAGGCCAGCGACAGCACCCGAGACCCTCGTCGAGGAGGGTGCCGAGGCGGTGTCCATCGCGGTACCGCCGCCGCCGGCCGCCACGCCACCCGTCGGGTTGGTACCCAGCGAGCCGGCCACCTCCGTGGCCGAGTACGGCAGCGCCAGGTACGGGAAGGTCTGCCCGAACTTCCGGTCGTTGCTGCTGACCAGGTCGCCCTTGGCCAGCGGCTCCACGATCTCCACCCCGGTGAGACTGCCACCGCGGCCATCGACGTTCACCGCCCCCTCGAGGGCCTGGATCTCGATGTCCACCACGTCGTCGACCAGCCGGCGGCCGTTGGGGAAGCCGGCGAGGTCGCCACCCAGCGCGCCGAGCGGGTTGGGCTGTGCGGCGGGCGGGATGGAGGTGTTGAGCCGCAGCATCTCCGCCGGCGTCACGTTCGCGGGCTGGTTGAGGCCCTGGATGCCGGTGAGGAAGATGGTGAAGAGGTCATCGCGCGGGCCCTCCGGCGCCGGGATGCCGTACAGCTTCTCGACCACCTGCGGCACCTCCGGGTTGAGCACCCGGTCCACCACCGCCTGCACGGTGGAGTCCTTCGCCGGCGGCAGGCTGTTGAAGGCGTCCTTGAGGCCGATCGGCACCACGACCTCGTTGACCAGCGGGTTGCCCAGCCGCGAGACCTGGACGTAGTCACCGTCGTAGGTCTGCGTTCCGTCGGCCGCCATCGTGCGCGTGGACGGCCGCTCGGTGGTGCTCCACACGCCGATCACCGGCTCGCCCTCGGTGACGACCGCGTCGATCGGCAGCTGCAGCGCGATGGAGTTGACGTTGTAGCCGGCCAGGGTGTCGTCGCCCCGCTCGGACAGGTCCGCGCCGTAGATGAGGTCGAACACCCGGATGTCGAGGAAGAACGGGTCCTCGGCGCGGCCGGCGAAGGCCGTGCCACCGTTCTGCAGCTGCGAGATGCCCGACTCCCGCAGAGTTGCGTAGTTCGGCATCGACGCCTCGCCGACGAAGTCCGGTGCCACCGGCGAGTTCTCCACCAGCACGGTCTCCGTGCCGTCGGCGCCCACCTCGGTGACGGTGTAGAACTGCTTGAACAGCAGGTTCTCGTCATCGAAGGAGTCGACGACCCCGTTGTTGTAGAGGAACGTGCCGTCGGCCGCCTCCTCGTACGTGACCTCCGGCCGGAGGTCTTCGGTAGTGAAGGTGAACCGGTACGTCTTATCCGGCGTCGCGTCGCCGTTGCTGTCGACGTTGATGTTGTAGCGGGCGGTGTCACCGGTCGCCCACGGGTAGTAGTTCGGCCCCTGGCCCGGCACCGAGAACGGCGCGAAGTTCGCGATCAGCGTCACCGTGTCGGCCTTGTCGGGCGACACGAATGCGTACACGTCGGTGTTGTCGACCAGGGGATCGTTCAGGATCAGGGGAGCTTCCCGGTGGCTGGAGGCCGACCCCACCGCGGGGCCGACCAACAACGAGCCGGCGACCGCGATGGTGGTGGCCCCTGCCACCGCCATCGAGCCGCCCACGCGTCGACTTTTGCTCGTGTTTGACATCTGCCTTCCTTCCCTGGATCCACGCCGGCCCAAAGTGGAAGGCCTACAAGCGTGTCCGAGGACGCGATCGGAACACGGCGTCGGGCTGTCCCGCTAGTCGAAGTCACCTCACGCCGGTCGGCACAGCAGGATTCACCCCATCGTGGCTCCCCACTCTTACAGTCACGTGACGATTCGGCCTGCACTCGAACCGATGTCCCCGGGGCCGGTGTAGCTTCCGCCCGGATCTTGGCGCCAGGCTGGTGCTCGGCCGGCCAGGGTGCGAGAAAGTCGACGACTCGTCAGAACGCGTGGTCACTCCGCTGCCCGGAGCGGACCGCGACCCGGGTCGGTGTGCTCAACGACGGCTCCATGACGTCGGGCAGCTCGACGTGCAGCGGGGTGCTGCCGTGCCGCACGCGACACCGAACCGCCAGCAGCTGCGCATCGCGATCGTCGCCTGGGTCGAGCGCACTCAGCGCCGCCGACGCCGGCAAGCCGGCCTCGGTCGACCGACGCCGGCAAGCCGGCCTCGGTCGACCGACGCCCTACGAGACCATCCATCACCCACACACGGTCAGCTCGGGCGGCCTGTCCCGACCTGTCGCCGATCTGTGCAGCAGTTCCCGATTCGACCCAGGGCCTGCTCGGGGTCGCGGCCCAGTAGGTCACGCTTTGGGGGAGTCCTTGTTGCAACCGCGTTGCAACAAGCGCTGTTGGTTCATAGCCTCGCGCCGTGATGAGCACCGTGCGCGGGCCCGGCTTCCTGGCTCCGACTGTCATGGCTGTCGTGAGCTGCCTGCTCGTAGCCGGCTGCAGTGCCGACGGCGGTACGTCCTCTTTCGACGGGGATGGACGACTGCAGGTGGTCACCACGGTCGCTCCGATCACGTCGATCGTCGCCGGCATCGCCGGTGACCGCGCCGAGATCATCGGGTTGGTTCCAGAGGGAACGAATTCACACACCTTCGACCCCCCGCCGAGTGCGGCAGTGGTGCTCTCCGAGGCCGATCTCGTCTTCATCAACGGACTGAAATTGGAGGAACCGACGAAGGACCTGGCCGAGGCCAACATGGCCGACGGCGCGACACTGGTGGAGGTCGGGACGCAGGTGCTGCCGGAGAGCGAGTACATCTACGACTTCTCCTTCCCGCGGGAGGAGGGGAAGCCGAATCCGCACCTCTGGACCGACCCCACGTGGGCGATCCGATATGCCGCTGTGGTGCGGGATGCCCTCAGCGACGCGGATCCGGACGGCGAGGATGTCTATCAGCGCAACTACGAGGCGTTCGACGCCCAGGCCACTGAGCTCTCCGACGCACTGCGGGCCGACCAGGAGTCGGTTCCGGCGGACAGTAGGGAGCTGCTGACCTACCACGACGCCTATGCCTACTTCGCCGAGACCTATGGGTGGGAAGTCATCGGAGCGATTCAGCCTGAGAGTTTCGAGGACCCCACGCCGCGGGAGGTCGCGGCGCTGATCGACCAGGTGCGGGCCGAGGACGTTTCGGTCATCTTCGGCTCGGAGGTGTTCCCCTCTGCCGTACTCGAGGAGATCGGCCGCGCCACCAGCGCCCGGTACGAGGACACCCTGCGCGACGACGACCTGCCCGGGGAGCCTGGCGACCCCGAGCACTCCTGGACGGGCCTCATGCGCTACAACTACGTCACCATGATCAACGGCCTCGGTGGCGAGGCGTCCCTGCTCGCTGCCCTGGACACCACTCCCGCGGTCCGCGACGACGCCACGTACCCGCAGTGAACCTCGAGCAGGTGACCATCGATTACCTGGTCCGAATCCAGGGCGCCACATTCGGCTACGACGCCAGCCCGGTCCTCGAAGACGTCAGTCTCACCATTCCCCCCGGTGCCTTCATCGGTGTGGTCGGGCCCTCGGGCTCGGGCAAGACTTCCCTGCTGCGACTTCTGACCGGTACGGCCACACCGCAGCGGGGCACCATCACCCGTCGTCGAGGCCTCGCTGTGGCCTACGTGCCGCAGTTGGAAACCGTGAACTGGAACTTTCCCGTCACCGTCGCCGAGTGTGTGCTGATGGCCCGTACCGGGCGGACCCTCCCGTGGTCGACCCGCCAGGAGCGGGCCGAGGTCCACCGAGTTCTGGGCCGCCTCGGCATCGAGGGGCTGGCCGGACGGCACATCCGCGAATTGTCCGGCGGGCAGCAGCAACGGATGTTCATCGCCCGGGCCCTGTTGCGCCGCCCGCAGTTGCTGCTCATGGACGAACCGACCACGGGGGTGGACCTCACGAGTCGGCACGACATGCTCCACCTGCTCGGCGAGCTCAACGCCGAAGGCGTCGCCATCCTCCTGACCACTCACGACCTCAACGGCGTGGCCGCCCATCTACCTCGACTCGTCGCACTGAATCGAACCGTCCTCGCCGTGGGATCACCGCGTGAGGTCATCACCGGCCCCGTCCTCGAGCGGACGTTCGGCGCCCCGGTGGAGGTGCTCGAGCATCTCGGCATGCCCGTGGTCCTCGACCGCTACGACGCCGCCGATCACCGCGCCAGCGCCTGATGGAGACGCTTCTAGCGCCATTCGCCTACGCCTTCTTCATCAAGGGCCTCGGCGTCGCCACCCTCGCCGGCGGCCTGTGCGGCCTCCTCGGCGTCTACATCACCCTGCGCGGCATGAGCTACATCGGCCATGGCCTGTCCCACGCGATCTTCGGGGGGTTTGCGGCCAGCTCCATCATCAGCATCAACTACTACCTCGGCGCCGGGGTGTGGGGCCTGGCCTCCGCGCTGGCCATCAACAAGGTCACCCGCAGCCGGCGAATCGGCGCCGACGCGGCGATCGGCGTCATCACCACCTCGTCGTTCGCCCTCGGCGTGGCGCTGCTGTCGCACTACGGCAGCAGAGGACCTTCGTTCGACGCCGCGCTGTTCGGCAGCATCATCGGAGTCTCGGCCGAAGACGTTCTGGCCCTCGCCGGCATCACGACATTCGCCGTCGCAGTCATCTTCCTCAACTACCGCGCCCTGCTGTTCGCCACCTTCGACCCCGAGGTCGCCGACGTCAGCGGCGTACGTGTCGCCCGGACTGATGCCCTGCTCATGCTCGTACTCTCACTGGCGATCCTCGCCACCCTTACGGTCATCGGGGTCACCCTTGTGGCGGCCACCCTGGTGATCCCCGCCGTCGTAGCCAGGATGCTCACCAACCGCTTCTCCCGCATGCTCTGGCTGTCCACAGTCATCGGCGCTGGATGCGGCTTCGTCGGAATGAACCTCAGCTACCACCTCGACGTGCCTTCCGGGACGATGATCGTCCTCACCGGCGCCGTCGTCTTCACTGCCGTTCTGTCGCTCACCGGCGGGCGTCGATTGGCGCGCACGGCACGGTCGGACAACCGCACCGATCCCACACCCGTCGTCGCTCCGACCTGAACCGCGCCGGGTCTGGTGGAGGCACTGACTCCACGGAAGGGTGGCGCAGTGCCAGCACCGAAGAAGTATCCCGACGTGCTGCGTGAGCGGGCCGTGCGGATGGTGTTCGAGATCCGCGAGCAGACCGGGTAGCGCAAGGGCGGGATGTGCCCCGGGTCGCCGAGCAGCTGGGATCATTCCCGGGCCTCGGCGATCAGGCATCGCAGTCGGGCTCCGGGTAACCGGGCGGAGCGACTGCGACGACAGGCGACCGCCGATCGGCCTCGCCCGCGGGCTGCTGTGCTCAATGCGGGCCACCAGCTGGGGTCCCTTGGACGGGCTGCGCGTCGGTCTCGATCGGCTGCGACCGGGCGCATGCGGTCCGGGTGAGCCCGCAGCGCCTCGGCCACGTCCACCAATCCAGGTGCCGCCCTTCTCCGGGGAGCACGTCGACGAAGACCGGGGCCCGCACCTAGGGCCGACCGCCGGCTACGGCGCCGCGATACCTACCGGCTGCTCGCCATCAACCAGAGGTGGGACTTCCCAGACCGGCTATCCCCGGAAGAAGTGGTCGGCCGGAGCTGACAAGTACACGCGGTGCAGGCTCCCGGTGACGCGTTGTTCATCCTCGCGGGCGAGCCAGGGAAAACTGGCTCGGGGGTTGCTGCCTGCGTCGGGGGTCTGCCTACCGTGCTGAGGTTCGCCGAGCGGTGGACCCGGATGACGGCACCGCCCAACCTGCCCACCGTCACCGGTCCTGTCGAAAGCGACGGGCAGGCGCGGGGGACCCACCTCGTAGGACTAGGCCTTCGGGCCTTGGGGTGAAGCCGCATGATGCGGCCGGGCAACTCTCGCCCGAACCCGACAGCTAACCCCGTAGGCGGCGAGAGGGTCATCACCCATGTCCAAGCGCTACAAGGGGCGGCATCGCCGTCCGACCCGCAACCCTGTCGTGGCGGCCGTGGCACGACCCGCCGTGGTCGTCGCGGCAGCAGCGGCCGTCTCCGTTGGGATGATCGCCCCCGCCCAGGCCCACTCCGGGGACCACACAGTTCGCTCCGGCGACACCCTCGGCGAGCTCGCGGCCAGCCACGGCACCTCGTGGCGATCGATCCACGCCGACAACCGAGACACGATCGGGTCCGACCCGAACGTCTTGCGCATCGGTCAGGTGCTCAGCATCGGCGGCTTCGGCCCGACGCCGTCAGCGGCCAGCGGCTCGGGTGCGTACACCGTGCGGGCGGGAGACACGCTCAGCAGGATCGCCGCCCGCCACGGCACCAGTTGGCAGCAGCTGCACGCCCTCAACCGAGAGGCGATCGGCGCGAACCCGAACGTCCTGCGCGTCGGTCAGCGGCTCGTCCTCAGCGGAGAGGCGGTCCCGGCAGCCGCGCCGCGCGCGGCTTCCGAGCGCGCCAGCCGAGGGGTGGATCGGTCTGCCATCGCCCCGGCCCCGGCCCCGGCCCCGGCCCCGGCCCCGGCCCACAGAGCGGCTGCTCCCTCCAGCGCCTACGGGGCGTGGGATCCGCACGTCCGGCCCGGCGTCCAGGAGATCGCCGAGCGGTTCGGCGTCTCCACGGTCGTCACCCGCCCCGGGCACACCCCCACCCAGGGCCGCGCGGCTGACTTCATGGTCTACTCCGATCGGGCCAAGGGCGACGCCGTCGCCCAGTTCGTGATCGACAACGCGGCGCGACTCGGCGTCGAGAGCGTGATCTGGCGGCAGCGGATCGCCGGTCCGTGGACCGGCTGGGCGTGGCGTGCGATGGAAGACCGTGGATCCGCCACGGCCAACCACATGGATCACCCCCACGTGGCGTTCCGGTGAGCCGGGTAACCGACTGAACGCGGTGGTCCGCTGAGCTCAGGACCGACGACAAGCGGCCCCTGCCCTAAGGTTCGGTGGGGCAGGGGGCGCTGTCGACGGGCCGCCCGACGCTCGGGCACGCCGCCGCAGCCATGGCCCCTGGCCTGTCTCGGTGGAGATCAGTCCCTCGCCGTGCTGGTCGTGGATCGCGCGCTCGACGCGGCGTGCCAGCAGTCCTGTGCACGCACCACCGAGGGCGGTGACCGCGCAGAGGTAACCCACGGAGGTCGTCGACACGCTCCGGTCAGCGTGTTGACGGACTGCCTACGGTCGCGGGATGAAGCCCGGCACGACGTACAGCGTGACGCTGTCTGGATACGACCTGATGACGTTGGGGGCGGGGTTGAAGGCCTACCTGCGGGCATTCGCAGAGCACCGGGAGCTCGACGGAGGCGCCACGCACCCGGACGACGAGTGGCAGCGGCTGCAACGGCACGTCGGAGAGCTCATCTGGCGTCTCGAGGACGCGGGAGCCGAGTCCGGCACCCTTGTGATCCACAGTGACGAGGCTGTCGAACCGCGAGGTGAGGAGCAGTCGGACGGCGGAGCCGACTGACCTACAGCGACATCGCATGCGTCATCGATGGCGGGCCGCCGCCGACGGGGTCGTGGGCCCTCCCGCTGCAGCGCGGCGCCGCCCGGCGACGGCGGCGCGCTCCCGGTCGGGCGGGGGCCGCTCGAGCAGGCCGGTCGACGTAGGCGATGCCGGCGCCGACGACGTCCCCTGCCTGGGAGAAGATTGGCGTTGAGGTCGCTGGGACGGGCCCCTCGGCAGGCACTCTCTAGGCACCCGATGCTCCCGCAACCAGCCATCACGAGCGGTCGCAGCCAACGCCCCACGGTGCCTCTGACCTGCATATTCAAGGCGAGCCAACGGCAGCAAGCGGCCCAGGATCACATCGCAGGGTTACTGGTTCACGTCCAGTCGGGGGAGCAACTCGAGGCCCTTGACCCGCATCCGCCGGTCGAGGCCCTCCGTCGTTCCTGCCGCGCCCATCCGGCACGCCGACGCCGTAACGCTCGACCGTGTGCCGGACATGTAGGTGTGTGATGGCGATGCAGGGCCGACCGGCGCCCACTCCCGACCACCCGCCCCCGTCCTCCACTTCGCTCCTCGAGGACGCCTACCGCACGAACGGCTCCGCCGTGCTCGGCTATGCGCTTCGCCGGACGGCGTCGCGCGAGGACGCCCTCGACGTCGTGGCCGAGACCTTCGCCACCGCCTGGCGGCGCCGGGACGACGTGCCGGTCGACGCCGACGAGATCCGTCCCTGGCTCTTCGGCATCGCACGGCGGTGCCTGGCCAACACCGTGCGGGGTACCCGACGTGCTGCCCGGCTGGGTGAGCGCCTGGCCGCGGCCTTCGGTGAGACAGGCGCCTGCATCCCAGACCCTGCCGGCCGCCACGACGAGGACGGACGCCTGCACGAGGCGCTGGAGCTGCTCACGCCCGATGACCGTGAGCTGATGACGCTCATCGCGTGGGAGTCGCTCACTCCTGCCGAGGCGGCCGAGGTGCTCGGCATCCCTGCAGGAACCGTTCGTGTCCGGCTCCACCGCGCCCGCACCCGGCTGCGTGCCGCACTGTCCACGTCCGACCGTGACCAGGAGGCCTCCCGTGATGTCTGACCAGGAGCTGGACGCCCGGCTCGCCGCGGCGGTAGGCGTCCGGGACGAAGCACTCCCGTCCCTGCCCGAGAGCTTCCTCGACCTGCTCCGGAACGAAAGCTCGGAGGACCTCCCGCGGACCCTCGAGGGGCTGTTCCGTGACGAGCCCGCCTCCGTGGTGGCCGCCCGCCAGCTGGCGGAGGACGCCCGGAGCGGTCGACGGGCCAGCTTTCGCGCACGGCGCCGGACGCTCGTCCGCCTGGGCGCCGGGGTTCTCGCCCTCGCTGCTGCCTGGGTGGTCGCCATCGCCGTCGCCTCGTCCGATCGCCCAGCTGCGCCAGGCGGCCGGACGGAGCTGCCGAGCGGCACTGTTCCTGGCGCGATCGACCTCGTCGCGGCCGAGGTGGTCACCTTTCCCCTGACCGTCGAGGCGCCCCCGCCCGGTGTGAGGCCGATGTTCAGCCGCTGGGGCGGGGTTCCCCTTTTCGGTGACCAGCCGTTGGTCCACGCCGCCGACTACACCTCCGACAGCGGCGACCGCGTGCTGGTGGTCCTGTACCCGGAGGATCCACGAGGCATGGACGACGTCGGGCTCGGCGACCAGCCCTCGGGGACGGTTCCGGTCGGTGCCGCCGAGGCTGAGGTCCTGCGCGGTGACGGGTCGATCGACCTCCTGTGGGAACGGCCCGATGGCCTGTGGGTCGCGGTCTCGGGCGAAGGTGCCTACAGCAGCACGTCGGCGTTGCTCCCCGTGGCGGCGTCGATCGTCGACCGGCCGCAGTCCCTGGACCTGCAGTTCGGGCTCGCGCCGGCCGGCTGGAAGGTCGGCGGCTACGAGGAGAGCCGCAGCATCGACCTGGTCAGCGCGACGCAGCCTGACGAACTGCTCCGACTGAGCCTGTGGGCTTTCGGCGGCGACGAGGCGCTCGACGGTGCTCTGGAGGGCCTCACCTTCGCCGACGGCCCGGAACCGGTCACCATCCAGGGCGGCGCGGGCCGCATGGCACTCGGGGACGGGGGCGACGGCTCGTGCGCGTGCTGGTACGTCGTCGGCCAGCTACCCGGCGCGGACCGGTTGTTCCTGCTGCTGGGGAGCGACGGTCTGAGTCGCGAGCAGATGCTGGCGATGGCCGAGCAGGTGACGTTCACCCCCTGAGGCGGCCGACGTGAAAGGCAGTGCACGGGTGCCCCCGAGCGGTCATCGACTGCTCGGGGGCACCGCTCTGGCGGTGCCGCCGTCGCACCTGCCGCCGAGTGGATCCGGCCGCTCCCCGGCACCGTTCGAAGACGCGGACCAGCTGGTCAACGCCCCAGGAGTGTCAGACCCCGGGGCTAGCGTCGGGGCATGGCAGTGGGAGGAGGGTTCGCGGTCGGTGTGACCGTCGTGCCCATCGACGCCGCGCCGTCACCGTGGGAGCCGGTGGATCCCCAGCCGCAGGCCCAGGTGGACCGGTTGGGTGCCTGGCTGCCGCGCCGGCGCTCCTCGTCCGAATCGGCTGCGCTGATGCAGCAGGTCACTGCCGCCGAGGCCAAGCTGGCCGCGTTCAAGCTCGAGCTGGCACTGGACATCGCGGCAGATCGTCCCGCTCCCGTCGACCCCCGCCCGGGGGAAGCCGGGGCCGCCGGCGTGGGGCCCGACGGTGTCAGCGAATTCGTGCTCGACGAGCTGGCGCTGATCCTGAACACCAGCCGGACGGCTCCCGTGACGCTGCTCGACCAGGCCCAGATCTTCGCGACCCGGCTGCCTGCGACCTGGGCGGAGCTGGCTGCCGGAAGGCTGGACTGGCCGCGCGCCCGCGCGATCGCGGCGGAGCTGGGACGTCCGGCCGACGACAGCGATCCCGCGGTCGTCGCCGCCGTGGAACGGGCCGTGCTCCCGATCGTCACCGAGCTGTCGGTGCGGCGACTGCGCGAACGCGTGCACCGCGAGCTGGTGGCTCTCAACGCGGGGGCCGTCGATCGCCGACTCAAGCAGGCGCGACTGGCGGCCGACGTCGGCGTCCGGCGCATCGGGAACGGGATGAGCGAGCTCAGCATGCGCATGCCGCACCCCGAGGCGGTGGCATGCCGGAAGACGCTCGACGCGCACGCCCGCGCCGCGCAGGAGGCCGGGGACCGGCGGCCCATCGGGATGCTGCGGGTCGGGGCGGGCATCGACCTGATCCTCCGTCCCTGGCAGGAGCAGCCCCCGGTCACGGCGCACGTCACGGTGATCGCCCCACTCGAAGCCCTTCGCGTCGGTGCCTTCCTCGACGCGGGCTCAGCCCTGCCCGCCGCGTTCGTGCCCGATCCGGCTCCGGCGCCCGTGGGAGAGTGGACGGCGAAGCGATCACCGCCGCCCACCTGCGTGAGCTGCTCGAGCAGCTGGACGCCCTGTGCCCGGGCGGGCTGCAGGCGCCGACCGGCGGCACGCTCGACATCGCCGTCACCGACTCGTGCGGCCGGCTCCTCGCGGTCACCGGCCGCCGGGACCTGGAACGCCTCGTGGCCCGCGGCTGCCCGGCCCACCCCGGCACGTCGTGCAGCTGCCCGGTGCTCGCAGCCCCTCCGGCCGTGGACCGCTACAGCCCGTCGGCGGGGCAGCGCCGCTTCCTCGTCACGCGCGACCGCACCTGCCGCCATCCGGGGTGCCACGTGAGCGCAGGCTGGGCCGACCTCGACCACGTCGTCCCACACGCGGCCGGCGGCCCGACCGACTGCGCGAACCTCAGCAAACGTAAAGGCACCCCCACCGCCAGCCGCCTCCCTGGTAGGCATTGCTCGTGGGGAACCCGTTAGACCGCCTGAAGGGCGGCGACCTAGCTCGAACGCTTCACACCAATGCCGCGCACAACTATGGGTCGGCCCCGTCCGGCCGTGCTCAACAGGACGGCGAGGACCTGGCCGCGAGCCGTCCCGCCAAGATCAAGTCATGGGATGGTTCGCCCGCGATTTTTCGCATGGCGTTCGTGGGCATGCCGATCGCAGGCTTGCCCGAAAGGTTCACATCGGGCCGCGTTGTCATCACCCAGACTCCAGGACCGGTTAGGACGCAAGCCACCTACATCTTGCAGCGACCGGGTTGGGTTCCACACTTCGATAAGACGATGCATAAAGGTTCGGTCGAAGTTGGTGAAGGGTTGGTACTGACGGTCTGCCATCTGCCTGTCACGATTCCGACCGGTGAGCACCTATCTCGTCATTTCGAGATGTGGCGCGATGAGGTGTTAGCGGCAACGGCAGTAGTGGCGGCCCTACTCGATGACAGGATTGCACAGCAGGAAGTCCTAGAGGACCTGCTCGTCTATGACTCCACCGGCGTCGAGCCCGTGGGAATGCTGGACATGTCCGCGCGAGTCCGGACGTTTCCGCCCACCAAGCGGGTCACTTCGGCGCAGCAGGCGGGCCTGCAGAAACTTGCGAACTGGGCGAGCGATGATCAAACGCCAAGCCACGTCGCTGCGCGCTGGTACCTGAGGGCGGTCAGCTCGGGACCGACGCCCGACGCGATCGTTCATCTTTGGATCGCTCTGGAAGCGCTGGTTCCAGCTCAGGGAGGCGGAAAGTCTAGTGACGTGAAAGGAGTCGAGAGCGGGCTCTCGGCCGCCGGTTTCGATCCATCAACGTGGAACCCCAGCATTGGGCGATGCGCGGGCTTGAGAGCCAGAATCGTTCACCATGGCGAAGAGCAGCCGGAACTGTTAGCGGAAGGGTTCTACGCTCTAGAGGCAGCGGTCCGAATCCTCTTAAGGAAGGAGCTGGACGTGCTGGCGGAAGCGTGGCCTGCGGAGGTTCACTCAACTAATTTGAAGTGGCCCCTTAGTCAGCTGGCCGAGCGGCTAATGCCGCACGCCAAGACCAGCATGCGGCGCGTCGAGGACGACAATCCTCGGTAACCGCACCCTTCGCTAGCTAGCCCACCCCCAAGGGCTGTCGCCATCTGTTAAGCCACCTGGCTCGCAGGAGTTCCAACCATGAGGAGGCGACCGGAGCGCTCACTACCCAGCAGCCTCCCCTTCGAGGAGTGCGAACAGTCGTGAAAGTCGCCGCGCAGCCTCCTCGTTGAGTCGTTGCAGGCGCGCCTCGATCTCGTCGATATCCGCCCGCAGTCCTTCGACTTGTTTAAGTCTTTGGGCTTCATAGTGGGCTCGCTGCTCCTCTTCGAGGTGCTCATATCTCCCTGGCTTCTCCGCGAAGCCCAACGAAGTCTTCTTACTTTCCAGCTCAGATTGCAGGTCCTCAGTTTCGTAGCGGCGCACCGTTCGCAGCGTCGTGTACTTGATCAGGGCGACGTCAAGCCACACGAACGGGACCGCAGCGACGAACCACCACCACATGCGACCACCCTCAACGCCAAGGGCAATGGCTATTGGGACTAGCGCTACCGCCAGCGTGACGCGAAAAGACATCTCGGCAGCCTTGCGCTCGCGTTCGTCCACGCGCTCATGAAGGTATGCCCCCCATCGCGTAGAAGGAACGGTGTGGTCGGCGTCGAAAGGCGAGCGGCCACCGGCCGTGGTCCCTTTATAGGTAACGACCTTGTACTGCTCGTAATCCCGGACCGCCTGCTTTGCCTGGTCGATAAAGGCAGGCCAGTCGGGGTGCCCATTGAGGGTGGTAAGTGCGCGATTCAGCTTCGCGATGCCCATGTTCCAAAGAACTGAGCCGACGATGGCGGCGACGAATGTGTACAGCGCGAGCTGTCCCGCATCGCCGATGGAGTCGACCGCCACCAAAAGGCGTCGTCCGAGCGGATCACTGCGGGCAGCGGAAGCTAGTTCCTCTCCGGCGAGGAGCCAGAATGTCAGCAGGGCGGAGTATCCGATAGTTAGCGGGTTGCGCAGCTCTCGCGCGGACGCAAGTAGACCTGTGAGCACCCATGACCTCCTTGAACGCCCCACGGCGTGGGGCGCGAGGGCGCGCCGTCAGGCGCGCCCCATGACTTGAGGTAGCAACGTAGCTCGGGTCTGTCTCTACCCTCCGTTCCTCCCGGCCCCTCGGTAGTGAGTGCTTTGGCCGCGGGGGTCGTCGTGGTGCACGGGTTTGCCCGAAGGGCGCCCGTGCGCTGCGTCGGCTCCTGTGGCGCCCTCGACGGACGGGGGGTCGACCGCAGGTCGCGGCTCAAGGGTGCGCAGCGCCTGAGTCGCGGCCTGTGGCCGACCCCGTGCCTACCGGGCGCCGTGGGCGACCCCGTAGGGGTCGCCTCTTGACAGTTCTCCTGCACTAACTCAACACAAGGACTGGCCCGCAGCGACTTCCGCTCTCGTCGGTGCTCATGCCAGACTCCCGACTGCACCCCGGGGCCATCGAGCAACCCCGCCCGGGACAAGCGACTACAGGGGATCGGCCCTAAGACGACTTCATATGCGTCCGACCGGCGGCCGACCGGCGGCGACTACGCATCCGTCGTCCCGCCGTCCCTCTGGAAGCCTTATGTCTGCTCGCTTCACGCGTGCTTGCGGTGTCTGCCCTGGCCGCTTCATCTCCCTGACCGACGTTCCGGGGCGCGCTCGTGCCCGGGCTCGCTGAGCCGGCGCGCGGTCATGTCCAACCATCCGAGGCGCCGTCCGCGTGCGGCTGCCCGCCGGCGGTCCGCGGACTGCGCGTCGTGGGCTACCTGCCTGGAGGCGGCGTCGCTGGGCTGGACTGCACTGCGCCCTTGCTCGTCGTGTGTCGCGTCTGCGACGGTCGACTTGTCTGGGCTTGTCGGGCTCACCGGGCCTCCCGATGCGTCCCCTGCTCCGAGCGATACCGACGACTGCTCGTCCGGATAGCCGAGTCGCGGTCGGCGTCGGCGCACCGTGGTCACGGTTCTTTCCTGACGTTGACCGCGCCAGGTGAGCGCGAGCACGCCCGGTGGATCCCCGGGCGACCCGGCGGTGGTGGACCCTGCGGTTGCCGGGTGGGTGATCTGGCGGAGTGGAACGCGGCCGCCGGTCAGGCGTGGAACCGGCTACGACTCGGGCTGTCGCGGTTGTGCTCGTTCGAGTACTTCCGGGTGGTCGAGGTGCAGAAGCGGGGCGCGCTGCACCTGCACGTCCTGGTGTGGTCCGCCGAGCCGCTGCCACGCGGCTAGGTCCAGGAGCTGGCGTTGGCTGCTGGCTTCGGCTGCCAGGTCGACCTGAGCCCACTGTCGCCGCAGCGGCACGCGCACTACGCGGCGAAGTACGCCACGAAGGCCACCGACCAGCGCGGAGAAGCACCGTGGGCGGTCGACGTGGTGAACACCCGAACCGGCGAGGTCACCCGGGGCAGGGCACCGGCTCGGTATCGCACCTGGTCTAGCTCGCGCCAATGGGGACTCACAGTCAGGGAAGTCCGGGCGGCAAACCGGGCAGCTATGGAGGCCTCGCGGCACAGGCGAACCGCTGGCGCGGCGGCTGACCACCTACCCGGGTCGACAGATGCCCAAGCACCGATACCGGTGGCTGGCGAGCCTCGCCGTGATGGTCCTTCGGCGGCGGTGGAGTTGGCATGGGAGTGAGCGCCGAGGACGTCGCCGCCTGGCTGGCCGCGTCCTGCGCCGAACAGGGAGTGTCGGTGCTGGTCACCGATCCGCGTGTTCTGGCGGACGTGGCGGCCCTCCTGTCGGCGGCGAGGTCGTCAGATCCGCCAGACCGCTCGGACTCGGGTCGGGTCGAGGGCGCGGCTGCCCTGCTGCCCGGGGTCGACGATGGCGTGGTCGAGGAGGGCTGAGACGATCGCGGCCTGTCGGGTGAGGTTGAGCCTGGACCACTCGCCGCGTAGGCGGCTGCCGTTGCCGGGCAGACCGGCCAGGGCGTCGGTGTGCGTGGCAGTTCGCAACTGCCGTTCCCGGTCGCGCATCCTTCGCTCGATGGGTTCGCGGGCCGCGCGCCACTCGCGTGCGCTGATCTCCTGCTTTCCGAACATGACAGCGAGCTCGTCCAGCTGGGCCTGGTCGGCGGCCAGGCCGTCGCTGAGCTCGACGGCCAGGCTGTCCCCGGCCCGGCCACTCAAGGCATCGGCCAGGGCGGGGCTGTCCAGGCGCTGCAGGATCGCCTCGGTCAGCATCTGCTCGAGCGGCTCCGCGGTGACGGTCAGCCGACCGCAGCCGCCGCCGTGGTCGGGGCCGGAGATGCACACGTACCGGCGGCGGTCTTTGCGCGGGGAGGAGTAGAGCTTGCCGCTGCAGCGACCGCACCGAAGCAGGCCGGACAGCAGGTAGCGGCGTGGGCTCCGGCGGCCGGTAACTGCCTGCTCGGTCATGCGGGCGAGCACCCGGTCGCGATCCGCCGGGGTGATGATCGCGTCCCACATGGCGGGGCCGACGACTTCGCCGCGGTGCTCGCGCAGACCGGCGATGCGACCGGACTTGAGTACTCCGCGCAGGGATGGGCTGTGCCACTCGACGCCGGTCGTGGTGCGGATGCCGTTGTCCTCCAGCCACATGCAGAGCGACCGCAGGCTTTCCCCGGCCAGGTAGCGGCGGACCATCTGCCGGATTACCTGGGCCTCGTCCTGGCGCACGGTGATCCGGTCTATCTCGTAGCCGAACGGTCGCCGGTTACCGCCGTGCGGTCGTCCCTCGGCTGCGATTTGATCGTTTTTGCGGCGCACTCGTCGGCTCTTGGACGCTGACTCGTTCGCTGCCACCGCTGCCATGATCCTTCCGATCAATAGGCCGTCTCCGGTGCCCAGGTCCATGTCCCCGGACACGAACCGGACCTGGCGAACACCGGCTGCGTCCACGGTGGCGACGAACTGCTCCAACTCCACCGGCCTACGGGTCAGCCGGTCCACGTGATAGCAGATCACCGCGTCCCTCAGCCCGTCAGTGAGGTCGGCCAGCATCTGCTCGTAGGCGGGTCGCCGCTTGCCGGAGTAGGCGGACAGGTCGTTGTCCACGTACTCCTGTGCGACTTGCCAGCCGAGGCTCCCCGCCAACCGTCGGCAGTCCTCGACCTGCCGGGCGACGCCGAGGGCTCGGCCCTCGGTGTCGCTGCTGATCCGGGCGTACACGGCTGCGGCCGTAACGTCTGGCATAGGGGGCAGACTAGTGATGGGTGAACAACCTGTGCTGCCTGTGCCGTCGGCACCATCGCCTCAAGACCCACGCCGACGGCTGGGCGCACACCATGAGCGGCGGCGGGATGCTCACCGTCATCACGCCGTCCGGCGCCACCCGGGTCAGCCGGCCCCCGGGGTGGCGGGTGCTCGTCGAGCCCCCCCGGCCCACCGCCGGCGGTTGCCGAGGCCCCGCCACCGTTCTGATCGCAGGCGGGAAGCCCACCGTGGAAACCGTCGCTCCTCCACCACGGATGTCGGTCGGATGATGGACCGTTCCCCGGAGAAGCGGGCCGCGTAGGGTCGCCCGGAGTGGCGGGTGCTCCCGCCACCTGCGCGTCAGGCAGCCGGCGCGTCGACATCCGACGGTCGCTCCGTGACCTCCCGAGACGCAGCGCGCCCGCGCACGGCGACGCCGCCCGAGCAGGCCCCGTATCCGTACGGCACCGGGTCCCGACGTTCCCTGGGGGTTCTCCGAATGAGCATCGATGACCAGCCGACGACGGCGGACCCGGACATCCGCGCATCGGAGGCTCGCCCGGACACACAGGGCGCGGAGGACGGGCGAAATCTCTTCCGCGGGGTCGGCCGGGCGTTCGGCGGGGCGTTGCTGTTCTCCCTGCCGTTGCTGATGACCATGGAGCTGTGGCAACTCGGCCACACGGTGGACCGGTTCCGGCTCGGGCTCCTGGTGCTCCTGACCGCACTCCTCGTGCTCGGCCTGGCGCGGGTGTTCGGTGCAGGTGCCGGCGGAACCGGTTTCACCGGACACCTCGTGGACACGGGGGTGGCCCTCCTCGTGGCCGTGATCGCGGCCGGGCTGGTCCTCACCGTGCTCGCGGTGGTGAACCCGATCGGGGACTGGCAGGACGCGGTCTCGGTGGTCGCCATCGAGGCGTTGCCCGCGGCGATCGGCGCGTCCTATGCGCGCAGCCAGCTCGGCGAAGGCAGCCAGAAGGGTGAGGCCGCGGGGTACCAGCACGAGCTGTTCCTCATGGCGGCGGGCGCGGTCGTCTTCGCCGCCAACATCGCGCCGACCGAGGAGGTCGTGCTCCTGGCGGCGAAGATGAGCGAGGTCCACACCGCTGCACTCGTCGTCCTCAGCGTGGTGTTCATGCACGGTTTCGTGTACTCGGTGGGGTTCAAGGGCCAGGAGCACGCCGACCGCCCGGTCCACGCGTTCGTGACCCTGACGGTGGTCGGCTACGTGATCGCGCTCGCCATCTCCGCCTACGTGCTCTGGACGTTCGGCCGGTTCGACGGGTTGGGCATGGTCGCGATCGTGTCCGAGACGGTGGTGCTCGCCCTCCCGGCCAGCCTCGGCGCCGCCGCCGCACGACTGATCCTCTGAGCGAAGGAGTAGCGGCATGAGTTCGTCGGACGACGAGGAGCAGGGCGAGCAGCAGAAGAAGGGCGGGACGACGCCGGGGGAGTACGTCGTCGGCGCGGTCGGTGGCCTCGTGGTCCTCGCCCTGCTCGCGTTCCTGGCCTACCAGACGCTGGCGGTGCGGGAGACCGGCCCGGAGCTCGCGGTCAGCGTGACGGCGATCGAGCCGGCTCTGGCCGGCTACGCCGTCCACTTCGAGGTCGTCAACAACGGCGGCCGGACGGCCGAGCAGGTCCAGCTGTCGGGAACCCTCACCCGGGAGGGGCGGCAGGTCGAGCAGTCCACCGCTGCGGTCGCTTACCTCCCGCCCGAGAGCCGGCGCGACGGCGTGCTCGTCTTCTCCGAGGACCCTCGGGAGGGGGACCTGACGGTGGGCCCGTCGGGCTACGTCCTCCCCTGACCGCTCCGCCACCGCGGCGGCGGCCCTCGGGATCCAGAGAGTGCTGACTCTTCCCGACGGGACGATCGGTGCCGGGATCGACCACGGCGGTCAGCGTGCGGTCGTCCTCGCGGTCGGAGCTCCGCAGCCTGTCCGCGCCGTCCACATGTCAGTGGCGTGACGGTTCCGGGGTGGCGGTTTCCGGATCCGGTCCGAGGGCAGCGGATCCGGGCACCGGCCGCTCAGCGAGAGGAGCCCCCATGGCTGCAGGACATGCCGTCGAGGACCGGACGACGCCGGCGGCGGCGCCCCCCATGGAGAAGAGCAACGAGGCCGAGCCCGATCAGCTGGACGTGGCGAGGCGGCAGGGGGACGCCTACGGCGCCGCTGTGCAGGCCATGGCCGAGGAGGACGGCGCGGCCCACATCGAGGTCGCCGTCGCGGACCTGGCCGACGGGCGGTTCGTCCCTGGCCTGGACGTCACGGTCACCGTCCAGGACGGCGACCGTGAGCTGTTCAGCCAGCAGGCGCCCTTCCTCTGGCACCCTTTCCTGCACCACTACGGGTTCAACGCCAAGGTGCCGGGGGAGGGGCCGTTCACGGTCGCCGTGCGCATCGAGCCGCCGTCGTGGATGCGGCACGACCCCCGCAACGGCAAGCGCTACGCCGACCCGGTCGACGTCGTCTTCGCCGACGTGGGCTTCGAGCCTGGCCGCAAGCCCAGCCCCGAGGCGTCGCCGCGCGGTCCCGAGACGCCCTGCGCGGGCTGAGACCCGACGGACCACGGCCGACCGACACGGCGGCCGAGTAGGAGGAACGAGTGGCCGGACCGGCGACCCAGCCCGGGGAGGACGACCGGGCAGCGCTGTGCCCGCGGGGCAGCGAGGAGGTGCTGGCCGACCACCTGAGGCTGCGCCGCTCCGGGGACCTCGAGGAAGACCTCCGCCGGAACTACGACCCGCAGGTGGTGATCCTGACCGCCCGCCAGGTCTTCCGGGGCCACGACGGCGTCCGGGGGTCGGCGCACCGGCTCTGGAAGGCGCTCGGCGACGGCGGCTCGTACAGCTACGTCTACGCCCTCGCCGACGACCGCGTGGCGCTGCTTGAGTGGAGCGGGAGCAAAGAGAGCGTGCGGGTGCGGTCCGGCGTCGACAGCCATCTGATCGAGGAGGGGTGCATCCGCGTGCAGACGATCCACTACCGCGTGGAGGACGTCGTGCTGTCAGCCGACGGCGATCTGACCGATGGCTGAGGTCCGGGCCGTCATGGGAGGTGGGCATGGCTGTCGCCCCTAGCCCGAAGGACATCTACGAGCGCTCGAAGGAGGAGGGCCACCGGCGGCTCTCCATGTCGCTGCTGGACATGGTCTCGACTGCCTTCATCGCCGGGGTCACGATCGTCTTCGGCATCGTGGCGCTCGGCGTCATCGAGGGGGACCTCGGACCGGCCGTCAGCCCGGGGGTTGCCTCCGTCGCCGGAGCGCTGGCCTTCGCCGTCGGTGTGGTGTTCCTGATCGTGGGGCGGTCGGAGCTGTTCACGGAGGACTTCTTCGACCCGGTGGCCGCCGCCGTCTCGGAGAACGGCCGGAAGCCGTGGCTCCGGCTGGGGCGCCTCTGGGTGGTGACGCTGGCCCTCAACCTGGTGGGCGGGGGGATCCTGGTGGCCCTCATGACGGTCCCCGGGGCGCTGCCGCCCGGTGCCGCTGATGCCCTGGTCTCGGTGGCCGAGGACATCGCCGCCAAGGAGTGGGCGGCCACGTTCGTCCGGGCGCTGTTCGCCGGGGCGCTGATCACCCTGCTGTCCTACATGGTGCAGGGGTGCAACAGCGTGGCGGCGCGGATCCTCGTCGCGTACCTCGTCGGGTTCCTGCTGGCGCTGGGACCGTTCGACCACGTCGTCGTGTCCGCGTTGCACCTCCTGTTCGGCATCTGGCTCTCCGACGCGGTGGCCTACGTCGACCTGTGGCGGAACCTCGGGCTGGCCACGGCGGGCAACATGATCGGCGGGCTGCTGCTGATCACGTTCACCCACACGACCCAGGTGAAGGGGTAGCCGGGCCCGGACGTGCGGCGGCGCCGACGGACCGCTGGGCCCGACGTCGCCGAGGTCGACCCGTTCGATCACCTGCGGGGGCAGCTTCGACGCGTCTGCACGGAGCTATCGGGACAACGTCGTGGTGTTCGCGCGGCTCAGGAGAACCGGTCGAGGCTTCCGTGCCCACCTGCGGACCGGGCCTGCGACGGCGGGCGGACCAGTGCATGTGACGGATCCGTGACGTCGACCCGTCGGCGGGGTCGGGGCGCCCGCCGCCGGGCATTGCGGAGGTGCATAGGACGCCGGCGGCCACGGTCGCCCCGACACCGAGGAGAACCATGAACCGCACTTCGCTGCCCGTACGTCGCAACCGGTGGCGCGCCGCCGCCGCCGGGGTCGCCATCGCCGCCGCCTCCTTCACCATGACCGCCTGCGGTGAGGACGAGCCCGTCGACGACGGAGGCATCGTGGAGGAAGAAGGCGTCGGCGACGAGGAGCTCGAGGAAGAAGAGGACTGATCCGCTCGAGATCCGTGGGACCTCGCGCCCACTGAGGGACCGGCCGCTGGGCCGGTCCCTCAGTGCGGTACGTCAGCCCACCGTGGCGGCGTACTCGTCGCGGAGCCTGCCCTTCACCATCTTGCCGGTGGGCGTCCGCGGCAGGGCCTCGCGGAAGTGGAACTCCCGCGGGACCTTGTAGCCGGCGAGGTGCTCACGGGCGAACGTGGCGAGTTCGCCCGCCAGGTCGTCCGCCACCTCAACGCCCGGGGCGGGCTCGACGAAGGCGACCACGCGCTCGCCCATCTCGGGGTCGGGCACGCCGATGACGCCGATGTCGGCCACCTTCGGGTGCAGCGTGAAGGCGTTCTCGATCTCCTGGGGGTAGATGTTGACCCCACCCGAGATGATCATGAACGACGAGCGGTCGGTCAGGTGCAGGAACCCGTCCTCGTCCAGGTAGCCGAGGTCGCCCACGGTGGTCCACCCGGGGTTGTCGGGGTGCTCGGCGCTCTGGGACTTCATCTCGTCCCCGTGGTAGCTGAACGGCCGCGTGCCCGTCGCCGAGGCGAAGTAGATCGTCCCGACCTCGCGCGGCCCGAGCTCCTTGCCCTCGGCGTCGCAGACATGCAGGCTGCCCGGGGTGCTGGGCTTCCCGACCGAGCCCGGGTGCTCCAACCAGGTGGCCGAGTCGATGAACGTCGAGCCGGCGGCCTCGGTGGAGGCGTAGTACTCCATGATGATCGGCCCGAGCCAGTCGATCATCGCCCGCTTGACGTCCGGCGGGCACGGCGCGGCCGCGTGGATGACCATCTTCAGCGAGGACAGGTCGAACGTGGCGCGCACGCTCTCCGGCAGCTTGAGCAGGCGCACGAAGTGCGTCGGCACCATCTGCATCTCGGTGACGCGGAACCGCTGGATCGCCTCGAGAACGCCCTCGGGGTCGAACCTCTCCATCATGACCACGGTGCCGCCCAGCGACTGCACCGCGGCCATGAACGCCATGGGCGCCGCGTGGTACGCCGGTGCCGGCGACAGGTAGATCGTCTGGTCCGTCATGCCGTAGAGCAGCTGCAACGTCGCCGACATGGCGCTCTGCTCGTCCACCTGCGCCCCGGTCAGCGGGCGCTTGATGCCCTTCGGCCGGCCCGTGGTGCCCGACGAGTAGAGCATCGTGTCGCCGCGCGGCTGGTCACCCAGCGGCTCGTCCGAGGCCGCGTCGCGCACCGCCTCGTAGCTGTCGTAGCCCGGCACCGGCCCGCCGAAGGCGAGGCGGTGCTGCGCCGACGGCGCCTGGAGCTTCGACGCGAGATCGGCCAGGTTCGCCGACACGAAGAGCACCCGCGCGCCGGAGTTCTCGATGATGTAGTCGGCCTCCGGCGCAGCCAGGTGGCTGTTGGCGAAGGTGACGTACAGCCCGATGCGCACGCCGGCCCAGTACAGCTCCAGCGCCTCGGGCACGTTGTCGCTGAGCACCACGACGGAGTCGCCGGGCACCAGCCCGACGGTGTCCCGCAGGAAGTGCGCAGTCCGGCGACTGTTGTCGTCGAGCTGGCGGTAGGTGAGCGACCGGCCGGAGCCGGCCATCACGATCGCGGTCTTGTCCGGCGCCGTCTGCGCCCAGGTCCCGGGATACACGGCGGTCAGACGCCGAGCAACGCTGCGACGCGGTCCTGCTGGGCCGCCGGTCCACCCAGGAGCACGTTGCCGGTGATGGCGTTGCGGTAGTACAGGTGCGCGTCGTGTTCCCAGGTGAAGCCGATGCCGCCGTGCAGAAGCATGGTCATCTTCGCGGCCTCGACGTACCCGCTGGAGGCCAGCAGCCGGGCCGACGCAGCGTCCAGCGCCGCCGTGGGGCTGCCGAGGGCCAGCGACTCCGACGCCTTGCGGACGGCGGCGTCGGTCAGCGCCCAGTCGGTGTAGATGTCGGCGAGCGGGTGCTTGACGCCCTGGTAGATGCCGATCGGCTGGCCGAAGCTGTAGCGGATCTTGGCGTACTCGGTCGTCATGTCCAGGCACGCCTTGGTCGCCGCGGCCTGCTCGGTGGCCAGGGCCAGGTCCGCCAGGACGGCCACCGTGTCGATGGCGGCGGCCGCGTCCCCGGCGAGCAGGCGCCCCGGCGTCCGCTCCAGGGACACCGTCGCGATGCCGCGGGTCAGGTCCAGTGACTCGACGGGGGTGACGGTGAGGCCGGGGGCGTCCTTCTCCACGAGGAAGATCCCCTCGGCGGTGGGAACCAGCAGGACGTCGGCCTCCGCCGCGTTGAGCACCGCCGTCTTCGTGCCGGCGAGGGTGCCGTCCGCAACGGTGAAGGCCGAGTCGCTCACCGCCCACTCGCGGCGCGGGCCCTCGCTGACCGCCAGCGTGCCGACGGCGGTGCCCTCGGCGAAGCGGGGCAGCCACTCGCGCCGGGCCTCCTCGTCGTCCAGGGCGAGGAGCGTGCCGGTCGCCAGGACGCTGGTGGCCAGCAGCGGCGTCGGCACCAGGCCGGCGCCCAGCTCGCGCAGGGCGACGACGAGCTCGGACCACGAGGCGCCGGCGCCGCCGTACTCCTCGGGGATCGCCAGGCCCGCGACGCCGAGGTCCTGGCTCAGCCGCCGCCAGACCTCGGGGTCGAAGGAGGCCTCGGAAGCGATGGTCTTCCGGACGGCGGACATCGGCGCCTGACCGGCGACGAAGCGCTTGACGCTGCTGGCCAGATCGCGCTGGTCGTCGGTGTCGATGAGGGTCACGAGGTCGCTCCTTGGGCGGACGCGGCGGTCACTTGGACAGCTTGAGCTGGTTGAAGGGGACGTTCTTGTCGACGCCGGCGTCCTTGGGCAGGCCCAGTACGCGCTCGGCGATGATGTTGCGCTGGATCTCGTTGGAGCCACCGGCCGTCGCGCCGCCGGGGGCGACCAGGATCGACCGGGCCAGGGGGAGGGTGTCCGGGGTCTGCAGCGCGATCTCCTCGCCGAAGATCTCCTGGACGACGTCGGAGACCCACAGCGGGAAGGTGGCGCCGGCGAGCTTGGCCGCCGATCCCCGCGCGCCGATGGGCAGGCCGGCGCGGGCCTCCTGGTGCAGCACCGAGCTGTAGGACCGCATCGCGCTCTCCCGGGCGGCGACCTGGGCGAGCCTCCGGCGGACGGACGCGTCGCCCTCGAGACCCCGCGCGCGGACCAGCTCGACCAGCGCGTCGTAGCCCAGCGGGTTGGAGCGGGCGCGCACGCCGGTGCCGATGGTGACCCGCTCGTAGCGCAGCATCGCCACGGCCACGGTCCAGCCGTTGTTCACCTCGCCGATGACGGCGTCCTCGGGGACGTGGACGTCGTCGAAGAAGACCTCGTTGAACGGCGCGTCACCGGTGGCGACCACCAGGGGCCGGACCGTGACGCCCGGGTGGCGGAGGTCGACGATGAACATCGTGATGCCCTGGTGCTTGGGCCGCGCCGGGTCGGTGCGGGCCAGCACGGCGCCGTAGTCGCTGAACTGCGCACCGGAGGTCCACACCTTCTGGCCGTTGATCATCCAGCCGGTCTCGGTGCGCACCGCGGAGGTCTGCAGGCTGGCGACGTCGGAGCCGCCGCTGGGCTCGGAGAACAGCTGGCTCCAGATCTCGTCGCCGCGGAGCATCGGCGGGATGTAGCGCTTCTTCTGCTCCTCGGTGCCGAACTCCAGCAGCGTGGGCGCGGGCATGCCGAGGCCGATGACGAACGGGCCCACGGGCATCCGGAAGTCGGCCGCCACCTCGTTGAAGGCGAGCTGCTCGGCGGTGCCGAGGCCCTGGCCGCCGTACTCCTCCGGCCAGGTGATGCCGGCGAGGCCCGCCTCCCACAGCCCCTTCTGGAAGGCCTTGGACTCCTCGATGGTCGCGGACGCGCCCTGGGAGTTCTCGTCGAAGGGCTTGGCGTTCTGCTGCAGCCAGGCCAGGGCGTTGGCCCGGAACTCGTCGGTCGACATGGTGGTGAGCCCTTCTTGCACGGGGGTGGCGAGACGGTCTGAGCGCGTCGGCGAGGCGGAGCTCGCTGGGGAGAACACGCTCTACTTACGCGGCGCGATCATCGTAGCCGGAGGAACGGGGATGAGGCGAGGGTCACGTCCGCAGGTTGTGCGGGCGGTGCGAGGCGCTCAGCCGAGCAGCTTCTCGGCAGCCAGGCGGATGCGCTGCTCGGCCGCGTCGGCGGTCAGCCGGCCGTTGAGCCAGTCCACGGTGCAGCCGATCCACAGCGACTCGACCATGTGCAGCGCCAGGTACTCCGCCGCCGTCACCTCGTGTCCGGCGCCCCACGCCGCCGCGGCGGCGATGTCGACGAACGTGTTGTCGTGCCCGGCCGGGGGCGTGCGCTCCTCGTGCGCGCCGAAGGGCACCGGTGACTGGCGCACCGACAGCGCGGCGTGCGCGAAGCCGGGATCCTTGACCATGGCGTGGAAGGCGCGGGCGAAGACCTCGCCGGCCCGGGCCTCGGGCGTCGCCCCGCGGGGACGGCGCGCGTCGACGTCCTCGCTGAGCTTGGCCATCTCGGACTGGACGGCGGCGAGCAGCAGCTGCTTCTTCGAGGGGTAGTAGCGGTAGAACGTCGCCAGCGCGACCTTCGCCCTGGCCGCCACCTCGCGCACCTGCACGGCCTCGTAGCCACCCTGCCCGGCGAGCTCGATGGCAGCACGGATCATGCGCTGGGTGCGGGCGGCCCGCGCCTGCGACGAGCGCCCGGACAGGCGCTCCTCGGCCAGGTCGTCGGTCGTCATCTCGACCGCGTCGGACGACGTCATGGCCGGCGGTTCGCCAGGACGAGGCTGCCCGCCGCGGCGAAGAACATGCCGACGCCCTGGACGAAGCTCGTGCGGACGTCGGGCACCTGGGCGAAGGCCTCGCCGCGCAGCTGCCGCACCGCCTCCTGGATGGCGAACATCCCGTACATGCCGGTGTGCGTGTAGGACAGCCCGCCGCCGTTGGTGTTCATCGGCAGCCGGCCGCCCCTGCCGGTGTGCCCCTCGGCGATGAAGTCCCGCGACTCGCCCCGCCCGACGAAGCCGAGGTCCTCCAGCATGTACAGCGGGAGGTGTGCGAAGGCGTCGTAGGCCATGAGGTGATCGACGTCGGCGTGCGAGATCCCGGCCGTCGTCATGGCCTCCGCGCTCGCCCGGCGGAAGGCCTGGAACGACCCGGGGTCGGTCATCTGCGAGACCATCGGGGCCTCGGCGGACTCACCCGAGCCCAGGAGGTAGACGGCCCGGTCGCCCGCGGGCAGGTCGGCGGCCCGCTCGGCGGAGGTCAGCACGAGCGCCCCGCCGCCGTCGGTGACGACGCAGCACATGTCCTTGGTGAACGGCCAGGCGATGGGCGGCTGGTCGAGCACCGCCTCCACCGTGGTCGGGGTCCGGCGGGAGGCCCGGGGGTTGTCCACCGCCCAGGCGCGCTGGGCGACGACGACCTGTGCCAGGGCCTCGCGCTCCATGCCGCGCTCCTGGAGGAAGTGCAGGGCCGGGACCGTGAAGGTGGAGTACGGGGTCTGTGCGCCGTAGACGGCCTCGAACTGCCCCTGAGCAGAGGCCGGGTTGGGGGCCCGGCCGCCCATGCCCACGCGCGACCGCCCCGACTCGCCGTGGGTCACCAGGACGACGTCGGCGGCTCCGGCGGCGATGGCTGCCGCGGCGTGGCGGACGTGCAGCATGAAGCTGCACCCGCCGACCATCGTGCCGTCGAGCCAGCGCGGGGTGATGCCCAGGTGGTGGGAGACCTCGTGCGCCAGCGGGCCGGCGGTCGCGATCCCGTCCACGTCCTTCGCCGTGAGGCCGGCGTCGGCCAGTGCGTTGCGCGCCGCGTCCGCGTGCAGGTTGATCATGGAGATGCCGGGCAGGCTGCCGATCTCCGTGGTCTCCGAGGCCCCGACGATCGCGATGCCGCCGCCGTGCATGGACGTCGTGGTCATCGGGCCGCCTCCGCCGGGGTGAACACCGGGATCGCGTACTCGCCGCGCTCCTCGAAGATCACGCGGAGCGGCATCCCGAGCGGCAGCTGCTCCGGCGTCGGCTCGACCCCGACGACGTTGGACATCATCCGGGGACCCTCCTCGAGCTGGACCAGGGCGATGACCAGCGGGCCGTCCGACGGCGGCAGGGGGCGGTGGTTGATGACGTAGGAGACGAGGGTGGCGCGCCCGCTCGTGGCCTTCCACGCGACGTCGTCCGACCCGCACCGGGGGCAGAACGGTCGCGGGTAGAAGTAGTGCTCGGTGCAGCTGGTGCACTGCTGGACGCGCAGCTCGCCGGCCGCCGCCCCCTCCCAGTACGGGGCTGTCTCCGGTGTGGGGAGCGGGCTCGGTCCGGGCATCGGCCGTCCTTTCGACGTGGGGCTGCTGACGGGCGGGGCACCCTTGCGGGCCGGCTCCGCAGCGTAGTAGAACGTGCTCTCACAACGAGCAGAACGCGCTCTCGCACAGCGGGCCCCGGTCCGGCGGGGGAGGCGGCACCCATCTCCCGAGAGGCACTCCATGAGCGGCACGCTCGACGGCCGGGTCGTCATCGTCACCGGCGCCGGCCGGGGGATCGGGGCCTCGGTCAGCCGGCTGTTCGCCGATCAGGGCGCGAAGCTCGTGATCAACGACCTCGGTGCCGGGCCGGACGGCACCGGCGGCGACGAGGGCCCGGCCCGGGACATCGCCGAGGAGATCGTGGCGGCCGGGGGAGAGGCGGTCAGCGACGGCGGCGACATCGCCGACACCGCGACCGGCAAGCGGCTGGTCGACCTGGCCGTGAGCACCTACGGCAAGCTCGACGTCGTCGTCAACGTGGCCGGCATCCTCCGCGACAAGATGATCTTCAACCTCGACGACGAGGACTGGGACGCCGTCATCCGCGTCCACCTGCGCGGGCACTTCAGCACCGTCAAGCCGGCCGCGGCCTACTGGCGCGAGCAGCGCAACCCGGACGGCCACTTCCGGATCATCAACTTCACCTCGGACTCGGCCCTCCAGGGCTCACCGGGGCAGCCGAACTACGCCGCGGCCAAGATGGGCATCATCGGCCTGACCGCCTCCCTGGCCAACGCGCTGGGCCGCTACGGCGTGACCGCGAACGCCATCGCGCCGGGCGCCGCGACGCGGCTGACCGCCACCATCCCGCAGGACAAGCTGCTGGGTGGCGGCGAGCGGCCGGCCGGGGACGACTCGAGGTCGCCGGACAACATCGCGCCGCTCGTCACGTACCTGGCGGGCGAGGCGTCGGACTGGATCTCCGGTCGCACCCTCGGTGCGGCCGGCTACGGCGTGACGCTCTGGAACAACCCCGAGGTGCGGGCCTCGATCTCCTCGGACGGTCCGTGGGATCTCGACGACCTGGCGCGTCGGATGGAGACGGAGTTCCGGCCCCTGGCCGACGGGCTGCACCCGTCGATCTTCATGCGTCAGGTCCCGAAGTAGAGCGGGGGACGACGATGCGCATCGGGTACGGGCTGCGCGGCGCGGCCGGGGAGATCGCCACCGAGGCGGCGCGGGCCAGGTCCCTGGGGTTCGACGCGCTCTCCACCTCGGAGGTCGCGAACGACCCGTTCCTGCCGCTGGCCGTCGCGGCCGGGTCCTCGGGGGAGATGCGGCTGGAGACCCACATCGCCGTCGCCTTCGCCCGCAGCCCCATGGTCACGGCGAACGCGGCGCACTACCTCCACCTGCTCTCCGGCGGGCGAGCGGTTCTCGGGCTGGGGACGCAGATCAAGCCGCACATCACGCGGCGGTTCGACATGCCGTGGAGCAGCCGGCCGGCAGCGCAGATGCGCGACTACCTGGCCGCGCTGCACGCCATCTGGGCGGACTGGAACTCCGGGGAGCAGCTCGCCTTCCGCAGCGAGCACTACAACCACACCCTGATGACCGACATGTTCCGGCCGGAATCGTCGCCCACCGCACCGGAGGTGCACCTCGCCGCTGTCGGCCCCGTCATGACGCGGCTGGCCGGTGAGGTCGCCGACGGGCTCATCCCGCACGCCTTCAGCACGCCGGAGTGGTTCCACGCGGTCACCCTCCCTGCGCTGAACGAGGGGCTGGAGAGGTCGGGCAGGGAGCGCACGGACGTGGTCGTGCACTGCCCCGGCTTCGTCGTGGTCACCGGGGAGGCAGGGGCCGGCGAGCAGGAGACGCTGGCCGTGCGGAGGCAGATCGCGTTCTACGGATCCACGCCCGCCTACGCCGACGTCCTGCGCCGGGCCGGGCGGGGAGAGCTGCACGACCACCTGCACGCGCTGTCCATCGGCAGCGACCCCGACCGCTGGGCGCGGATGGGCGACCTCGTCGACGACGACCTGCTGGGCGCATTCTCCGTCATCGGGCCCATCGCGGAGGTCGCCGACGAGCTCGCCCGGCGCTACGGCGGCACCATCGACCAGGTGCACGTCGTCCCGCCGGAGGGCACCACGCAGGAGGCGCTGGCCGGGTTCCGCGACCGGTTGGCCTGAGCCCAGCCGTTGCGCTCTGCGCGCAACCCTCCGCCCACAGCTGAAACGGCTTGGCCGGCGACGTCGTATGCCCGAGCGTCGACCTCCTCACCGATCAGGCAGACGGAGGTCGAAGGATGAGCAGGATGCTTCTCGCAGTGGGGACGGCAGGATCCACGGGGACCAGCGAGTCGGTGCGCGACCGGCTGCTCGAGGAACGGATCGTCTTCCTCGGCCAGCCGGTCGACGACGACGTCGCGAACCGGATCACCTCGGAGCTGCTGCTCCTGGCGGCGCACGACCCGATCCGGGAGATCACCTTCTACATCAACTCGCCCGGTGGCTCGGTCACGGCCGGGATGGCGATCTACGACACCATGCAGCTCATCCGGCCGGCTGTGTCGACGTGGGCGCTGGGCTTCGCCGCGTCGATGGGCCAGTTCCTGCTTTCGGCCGGGGCTCCGGGCAAGCGGTACGCGCTCCCGAACGCGCGGATCCTGATGCACCAACCCTCGGCCGGGCTCTCCGGAGTGCAGTCGGACATCGCCGTCCAGGCCGCGGCGTTCAGCTCCATGAAGCGGCGGATCGCCGAGCTGACCGCCCAGCACACCGGCCGGACGGTCGAGCAGATCACCGCGGACGCCGACCGGGACCGCTGGTTCACCGCCGAGGAGGCGCGCTCCTACGGCCTGGTCGACCACGTGGTGCAGCCGGGGAGCGCGCAGCCCGGAGCGTGAGGTCAGCCCCAGGCGCTGGGGTCGCCGGAGGCCGGGGGAGCGATCCGGGGCTTCATCCGGACGGTGGGCAACGGCGGCGCGGGCAGGCGCTGGACCTCCCCGGCATAGCCCTCGACCCGGCCGAAGCGGGGCGAGCCGGACTCCCACTCCTCGCGGTAGCCGGCGATCTCCTCGTGGGTGCGCCCGATGAAGTTCCACCACATAACGACCGGGTCCGGGAACGGCTCCCCGCCGAGCAGCATGACCCGGGCATGATCGTTCCCCGGGTTGGCCAGCGTCAGCTGGCGGCGGCCGGGCGACGTGTAGCCCAGCTCGGCCCGTCCCAGGGCGACGCCGTCGAGGACGACCGGTCCCTGGTCCACCAGTACGCCGTGCTCGAACTCCGGCGCGACGTCGAGCACGACCTCCGTGGCCGGTTCGACGACCAGCTCCGCGCCGAGCAGCGGGCTGTGCGTGGGCACCGGTGACGTGCAGCCGGCCAGCGTCCCGAGCAGCACGCGGGCCGTGGCGCCCGCCAGGTGCAGCACCTCGGGGACGTGGTGCACGAAGGACCGGGGGAGGTCCCTCGCCGCATCCGGGAGCGCCGTCCACAGCTGGACGCCGTGCAGCGTGCCGGAGCCCCGCGTCGAGACCTCCGAGTGCGCGACGCCGGAGCCGCCGGTCATCACGTTCAGTTCCCCGGGCCGGACGATCTCGTGGGCGCCGGTGGTGTCCCGGTGCTCGATCTCGCCGCTGAACAGCCAGCTGACCGTCTGCAGTCCGGTGTGCGGATGGGGTGGGACGTCCATGCCGCCGGTGCGCGCGACGTCGTCGGGCCCGTAGTGGTCCGCGAAGCACCAGGCACCGACGAGGGACCGGGCGCGCTGGGGCAGGGTGCGGCGCACCGTCATCGCGCGTGGCCCCCCGAGCGGGACCTCGCGACTGGTGACCACCTGGACGTCGCTCACCCGCACCAGCCTGGCACAGCGCCGGCCGTGGTCAGCCGGCGAACTCGCGCACCGGCAGGCCGCGCACGCCGACGTCGGCCCGGAACAGGGAACCGGCCAGGGGGTCGGCGGCCGGCGGCAGGTTCTCCCGGGAGGTGGTGATGAACAACTGGTCGAGGTCCGCTCCGCCGAACGTGCAGGCGGTCACCATGCCGACGGGCACCTCCACCACCCCGTCGTGCACCCCGTCGCCGGAGAAGCGCCACACCTCGCCCCGGTCGGCGAGCGCCACCCAGACCCCGCCGTGCTCGTCGACCGCGAGCCCGTCGGGCAGGCCGCCGTCGGGGATCTCGGCGAACGGCCGCCGCCCGTGCAGCCCGCGCTCGGTGTCGTAGTCGAAGACGTCGACGCGATGGGTGGCGGTGTCGTCGTAGTAGGCGCGGGAGCCGTCGGGGCTCCAGGCCAGCCCGTTGGAGACGGTGACGCCCTCGACGACGACGGTCGTGGCGCCGTCGGGTTCGAGCCGGTGGAGCGCCGCGGCGCCCGGGCGCTGGTCGTAGGCCATCGAGCCGCAGTAGAAGCGCCCGTCGGGGTCGCAGCCACCCTCGTTCATCCGCAGCCCCTCGTCGTCCCACAGCGGAAGGAGGCGGGTGAGGGTGCCGTCGGCGTCCTCCAGGGCGAAGCCGCGCTCGATGCCGAGAACAGCGCCCCCGCTCCTGCGGGGCCGCACCGCCGCGACGATCTCGCTGACGTGGCGGCGGCCGACCGCGCCGTCCTCGGCCAGCGACAGCACGTCACCGGCCAGCATGTCCACCCAGCGCAGCCCACCCCAGGACGGGGACCACACCGGCCCCTCGCCGTGGTAGGCCACCGGGTCGGTCACCTGTTCCGCATGCACCCCGGCTCCTTGCCCCCGCCGGGGACCCGGTGAAACCGCGCGGCAGACTCGTGGCGTGCTCCGCCGCCGACCCCGACGTGTGCTCGTGCTCGGTGGCGCACGTTCGGGAAAGTCCTCGTACGCCGAACAGCTGCTCGCCCACGAGCGGGCCGTCGACTACGTCGCCTGCGGTGCGGTCCCCGGTCCCGACGACCCCGAGTGGGCCGATCGCATCGCGCTGCACCGCGAGCGCCGGCCTGCGTCCTGGCGGACGGTCGAGACCCTGGACCTCGCCGGCGTGCTGAGCCGCCCCGGTCCGCCGGTGCTCGTCGACTGCCTGACCACCTGGCTCGCCGGGACGATGGACGAGTGCGGCGTCTGGACGGACCAGCCGGGTGCCGACGACCGGCTCGCCGCCGCCGTCGACGACCTGCTGTCGGCGTGGACGAGCACCCGCCGGCGGGTGGTCGCCGTCAGCAACGAGGTGGGCAGCGGCATCGTCCCCGCCACCGCGTCGGGACGACGGTTCCGCGACGAGACCGGGAGGCTCAACGCCCTGGTGGCGGCCTCCTCGCAGCGGGTGTGGCTGCTGACCGCGGGCCTGCCCCAGCGGTTGCGGTGACCACCCGGTCGGAGCGGGGGCAGGTGCGGACCGGGGGCAGGTGCGGACCGGGGGCAGGTGCGGACCGGGGGCGCCCGTCGGTCCGGGTCGCTGGTCCTGCTCAGCCCTCCGCCGGGAACAGGGCGCCCAGACCGAAGCGGGCGGGGCGCTGGAAGGGCTGCCAGTCGTGCCGGGGCTGGGCGAGCCGGTCGGCGATCACCCAGAGCACGGCCGGGTCGTGCGCCATGCCCAGGTGGCTCGCGTGCACGGCGACGTTCTCGCTGCGCGGGCCGGGCTGCTGGCGGCAGGCACGCCAGTCGACGACGCCGTCCCACCGCGAGTAGACGGCGGTGCTCGGCACCGGCAGGGGAGCGGCGAGCGAGTTGCGTGCCGAGGAGATGCGCTGGGTGCTGTGCTGGGAGGAGTACCGCCGGTACACCCGCGCGGCGGCGCTGTCGTCGACGTCGCCACTGCCGAAGGGCGAGCCGAGCGAGATCACCTGGCGGACCTGGCGCGGTGCCCGGCGCGCCATGGTGCGGGCGAAGATCCCGCCCAGGCTCTGGCCGACGATGCTCACCGCCGTCCCGTGCTCGGCCGCCAGCCGGTCGAGCAGCCGGGGGAGCGCGTCGACGATCTCCTGCGTCGGCCCGCGGTTGCGGCCCAGTTCCCAGCCCACGACGGGGTAGCCCAGCCGCCGCAGCCACACCCGCAGCACCTGGGTGGAGACGTCCGACGCCATCAGGCCGGGGAGCACGAGCACCGGGTGCGGTTCGCCGCGCGGAGCCAGCTGCAGGAGGGGCAGTCCGGCGGCGAAGGCGCCCGCGCTGGCCAGCGCGCGGACGGGTTCGGTGACCCCGAGCAGCCCGGCGCGCCGGCGCCTGGGCGGCTGGGAGGGGTGTTCGGCCACGGCGTCAGTCGGCCGTCGGGGGCAGCAGCCGGGGCGCGAAGACCTCGTCGATGGGACGGGGGCCCACGTACTGCCGGCAGGTGCACGGCACCCAGCTGTGCCCCGACCACCGGCCCCGCTTGTCGTAGGTGTCGCGCCTGAGCTCGGCGTAGCAGGTGGAGGTGTCCCGGTCGTGCTGGCTCAGCGCGTGCCCGCAGCCGCACACCGGGGTGACCGGTGGGGGAGGGGCGGGCCGACGCCGGCCGAGGCGGCCGGCGAGGAAACCCGAGGCGAGCAGGGCCCCGCCCACCAGCAGGCTCACCGGATCCATGCGCGCACTCCCCATACTCGGCGGCGATCCGACGGTAGCGCGGCTGCGCCACTGCGCGCCTGGGGTCCCACGCCGGCCCGTGGCAGACGCTCCGGTCGCATTCGCCCGAACGAGCGTGATTGACCGACTGTGGAACAGGGCACAGAAGGTTTCGTGGACACGTACGCCGTAGGGTTCGCCCGGCCGGACCGCTGGTCCAGCGGTGAGCCGGCCGAGCAGGCACACCCCTGGCACGCGGTCGAGGCGCACCGCCCGCCGGCCGAACTGGACGGCGAGATCGAACTGGCCGTGTGCGGCGCGATCGTCCAGATCTGGGGCTCGCAGAAGTGGACGCGGGTCGGTGCCGGGCGCACCGCCTGCCCCGAGTGCGCGAAGGTGACAGCCGTCGGGAAGACGCTCACCTCCGCACGCTGACGCCCGGGAGCGCCCGGCCCGGCGCGATCAACCCCGGGTCGGCTTGCGCCCGCTGATCGCCGACATGCCGGTGATCTCCCGACCGACGATCAGTGCCTGCACGGAGTCGGTGCCCTCGAACGTGAAGATCGCCTCCATATCGGCGTGATGACGGGCCACGTGGTGCTCGAGCAGGATGCCGTCACCGCCGAGGATGTCGCGGGCGTCAGCGACGATCGCCCGGGCCTTGGCCGCGTGGTTCATCTTGGCCAGTGACGCCATCGCCGCCGTCATCCGGCCGGCGTCGGCGAGCGTGGACAGCCGCCAGCACATCAGCTGCATCGAGGTGATCTCGGCCAGCATGCGCGCCAGCTTGTCCTGCACCAGCTGGAACCCGGCGATCGGCTGGCCGAACTGCTCCCGCCGCAGCGCGTGGGCCAGGGCCAGCTCGTAGGAGGCCATCGCGAGCCCCAGCGCCCGCCAGGCGACGGTGTACCGGGTGCGGTCGAGCATCCGGGAGACGTCCTTGAACGAGTGGCACTCGGCGAGCTTGTTCTCGACCGGAACCCGGACGTCGGTCAGCGTGAGCTCGGCCTGCCAGACGGCCCGCAGTGCGGTCTTGCCGGTCATGACGGTGGCCTCGAAGCCCGGCAGCTCGCCCTCCCGCCCGCCCGTCTCGACGACGTAGCCGCCGACGGCGCCGTCCTCGCCGCGGGCCCAGATGATCACGTAGTCGGCGATCGAGCCGTTGCCGATCCACTTCTTCTGGCCGTTGAGCACGAAGGAGTCGCCGTCCCGGCGGGCGGACGTCTCCAGCCCGACGGCGTCGGAGCCGTGGGCGGGCTCGGTGAGACCGAAGGCGCCGATCTTCTCCAGCCGCGCCATCTCGGGCAGCCAGCGCTCCCGCTGCTCCTCCGAGCCGAGCACCGCGATCGACTGCATGGCCAGGAAGCTGTGCACCCCGTTGAACGTGCCGATGCTGCCGTCGGAGCGGGCGAGCTCGGCCGCGACCAGGCCGGCCGCGACGTTGCTCATCCCCGGGCAGCCGTACCCCTCGATGGTGCCGCCGACGACGCCGAGACCCGCGAGCTTCGGCACGATCTCGAAGGGGAACTCGGCGCGGTCCCAGTACTCGTTGATCGTCGGGTCGATCTCCTTCTCGCAGAAGGCGCGGACCCGGTCGCGGATGGCGATCTCCTCGGGCTCGAGGAGATCGTCCATGACGTAGAAGTCGGGGCTGGGAGCGGTCACGCATCGGACGCTACGACCGCGCGGGGCATGCTGCTCGTCGTGCGGCGTGACGGGCCCGGACGCGACGCCCGGTCGACGCGGAGCGAGTCGGATCGTGCTCGCCGGTCAGCCCTCGGACGTAGGCAACCCGACCGACGTCCTGGAGTCGTCGAGCAGCCCACCGAGGAACTTTCCCGCAGGCCGGCGGTCCGCTCGCTGTCAGGTCCTCGTACGCGGCCGCCGGTGCGCCCGGTAGCTTTCGCTGTCCCTCCGGTCCTCGCGGGAGTCATGGTGCCGTTCCTGATCCAGCGCATGTCCCGGTACGTCCGGCTGCGGCTCCGCGGCTGGCGGCTGCCGCTGGCCGTCGCGGTGGCCGTCTTCGCCACGAGCTGGCTGGCCATGGCGCTGCTGGAGCCCGCGGGGAGCGACATCGTCGATCCCCGGACCTACTGGTGGTACTTCGTCGTCACGGCGTCCACCGTCGGCTACGGCGACGTGTTCCCGGTCTCTGTCGCGGGACGGGTGGTCGGCCTGTACGTGATCATCGGTGGCATCGTCACCCTGACGTTGTTGTTCACCCAGCTGTCGAACGCGCTGCAGTCGGTCAGAGGAAGACGCGCGAGAGGAGTGGTCACCCTGGACCTGTCCGGTCATGTGGTGCTGCTGGGCTACTGGCCCGGGCGTACCGAGCGGATGGTCGCCGAGCTGACCGCGGAGGGGCGATTCGAGGTCGCGCTGTGCGCCTGGGACGACGTCGTCGAGAACCCGCTGCCCGACGAGTCGGCGGTTCACTTCGTCCGCGGTGACCTGACCCGCGAGGACGTGATGACCCGCGCCGGCGTGGCCCGCGCCCGGACGGCGGTGATCGACGGGCGGGACGACAACGAGACCCTCGCGATCGCCGTCGGTGTCGACCACGCGAATCCGGACATCCATCTGGTCGCGGCGGTCCGTGACCTCGGCCGCCGCGAGAGCCTGCGCTACGTCAACCCCGGCGTCCAGGTGGTGCAGTGGCACACGCCCTTTCTGCTCACGGAGGAGGCGACCGAGCCGGGGATCACGCAGGTCTACAACGAGCTGATGAGCAGCGGCGGGCACGGCAACACCTACTCGGTGCGGGTGTCGACGGGCTTTCCGCACGCCACGTTCGGGGAGTGCCAGACCTACTTCGGACGCATCTTCGGGGCGACCGTGCTGGCACTGCGCGGGGAGGGCGGTCTGCGGGTGAGCCCACCGTGGGACGAGCCGGTGCCGGCCGGCAGCACGCTGTACTACGTGGCCGACAAGCGGATCGACGACCAGCGGCTCGGCGCCGGATCCTAGGAGGGGTGCGCGCCGCCGACGGCCTCGTCGGTCGTCCCCTCGGGCTCGCTCTGCGCCTCGAGGTCGGCGGCCTGCTCGGGGGTCTCCTGCTCGAGGGCGATGTCGCGGGGCTGCGGCTCGGGGGTCGTCATGACCACAGCCTCGCCCAGGACGCCGCGCTCAGCACGGCGAACCGGCTCCGGGGCGTCAGCTCCGCCGGCTGATGACCGCGAACGCCACCGTGCCGACCCCGATCTCGGCGAACAGCAGCAGCGCCAGGCACATCTCCACCGACGCGCCGAAGGCGATGGCGATCGCGGCGGTCGCGGTCAGCGGGAAGGCGGCGAGGCCCAGGACCGCCAGGGCGCGGGTCAGGACGGCGTCGTCCCGCTCGTCGCCGGTCTGCGTCCAGGCGCGCTCGAAGGTGGTGAGCCGCCCGGGCCGCCGGAGCACGCGCCACCCCACCACCGCGGTGGCCAGCAGGCCGACCGCTGCTCCCTGGAGCATCCCGGTGCCCATGTTGCCCGGACCGTGCTCGCGCAGCAGCAGGCCGACGGTGAGCAGCACCGCGAGGGCGATGGCGAAGGTCACGAGGAACTGGGCGATCTGCTTCCCGGTGAAGCGGTCAGTCGACATGGAAGATCTCCTCGACGGTGCGGGCGAAGTGCCGGGCGATGGCGATGGCCAGGGGCAGGGACGGGTCGTAGCGGCCGGTCTCGATGGAGTTGACGGTCTGCCTCGAGACCTCGAGCGCCTCCGCGAGCTCGCGTTGCGAGAGGCCGGCGGCCACGCGCAGTTCCTTGACGTCGTTCCTCATGACTCCTCGTCTGGTCAAGCGACCTTGACATGAAAAGCGTGCTTGACACCGGTGGCGATGTCAAGGGCGCTTGACCAGCGGTGGCCGCGGGGAAGGGTGGTGGTCGCCCGCGCCTACGAGCGCTAACATCGCTACATGACGATGAATGACGTCGCGCAGGGCCGGCCGGTCGTGGACGAGGCGGCGGCGCTGTCGGCGGCGGCCTGCCTGTTCCGGAGCCTGGGCGACCCGACCCGGCTGGCGATCCTGCAGCACCTCGCCTCGGGCGAGCGCAAGGTCGTCGAACTCACCGCGCACCTGGGCCTGGCCCAGTCCACCGTCTCGGCCCACCTGGCCTGCCTGCGCGACTGCGGCCTCGTGTCGTCGCGGCCCGCGGGGCGGGCGTCGATGTGGTCGCTCCAGCACCCCGCCGCACTGATGGACGTCCTCGCCTCGACCGAGCGGCTGCTGGCCGCGACCGGTGACGCCGTGGCCCTGTGCTCGGTTTACGGCGAGCAGGCCGCGCGATGACGGCGACCCTGACGCCCGGCGAGCGCACCCGGCTCGGCCGGCGCGCGCAGCTGCTGGCCGGCGCCTCGGTCACCTACAACGTGGTCGAGGCGGTCATCGCCATCGCCGCCGGGCTCGCCGCCGGGTCGGTCGCCCTCATCGGGTTCGGGCTCGACTCGGTCGTCGAGGTGTCCAGCGGGCTGATCATCCTGTGGCAGTTCCGCCACCGGTTGCCCGAGTCGCGCGAGCGGCAGGCGCTGCGCCTGATGGCCCTGGCCTTCTTCGCCCTCGCTGCCTACGTCGGCGTCGAATCGGTCCGGGCGCTCGTCACGGGTGCGGACCCCGACGCGTCGCCGGTCGGCATCGGGTTGGCGATCGCCTCCCTGCTCGTCATGCCCTTCCTCTCCTGGGCGCAGCGCCGCACAGGCCGGGCCCTCGGGTCGCGCGCCGTCGTCGCCGACTCGACCCAGACGCTGCTGTGCACCTACCTGTCCGCGGTGCTGCTCCTCGGCCTGCTCCTCAACGCGACCCTCGGCTGGGGATGGGCCGACCCGGTCGCCGGGCTGGTCATCGCCGCCGTCGCCGTCCGCGAAGGACGCGAGGCGTGGCGGGGCGAGGGCTGCGGCTGCGGCCCGGCCCTCCCCGGCGCGGCCGGAGAGGGCTGCTCCTGCGACGACGGCTGCACCGACGCCTGCTGCGTGCCGTCGGCGGCGGAGCCGCTCCAGGTCTCGATGCGCGAGCCGGGCCGATGACCGTCGCCGCGCTGGTCCTGTACGTGATGGCGCTGGTCGTCCTCTTCGGCGTCCGGTCCTGGGTGCAACAGCGACGCACCGGCTCGGCCGGGTTCCACGGCATCTCCGGCACCCCGGCGGATGCGGGCTGGTGGGGCGGGGCGCTGTTCGTCGCCGCGATCGTCCTCGGCCTCGGCGGTCCGCTGCTCGCGATCGCCGGTGTGGTGCCGACGGACCCGCCGCTCGCCCTCCAGGGAGCCGGACTCGCGGTGGCGTTCGCCGGATTCGCCGCCACCCTGGCCGCGCAGACCGGCATGGGCACGTCCTGGCGGATCGGCGTCGATACCGGCGAGCGCACCGAGCTGGTGACGGCGGGCGTCTTCGCGCACGTTCGCAATCCGGTCTTCACCGCGATGGGAGTCGCCCAGCTCGGGATCGTGCTGACGGTGCCGACGTGGGTCGGGGTCCTCGCGCTGGCGGCACTCGTCGTCGCCGTCCAGCTGCAGGTCCGCGCCGTGGAGGAGCCCTACCTCCGGGCCGTGCACGGCGCGGCGTACGACGCCTACGCGGCGACGGCCGGCAGGTTCGTCCCGGGCCTGGGGCGTCTGCCGGAGGCCGCCGGGCGGCCGGTCGGGATCAGCTGACGGGAACGACCGTCTTGGTGACCTGGCCCGCGGCCACCAGCTGCCCGTCGACCCAGGCCTCCGTGCGCAGGAAGGCGACCGCACGGCCGCGGCGCAGCACCGAGGCGGTGACGTCCACGCGGGCACCTGCCGGAACCGGTCGCAGCAGCGACGCCGTGAGGTCGTGGGTCACCGCGTGCTCGCCGTCGGTCAGGTGGGGCAGCAGCGCCAGGAAGGCGGCCACGTCCAGGACCGTGTAGACGACGCCGCCGTGCAGCATCGCCGCCGGGTTCAGCGCGGGGGAGTCGACGGCGAACCAGATCCCCGCGGCCGGGTCGTCCCGCCGGCGCAGGTCGATGCCGAGGAAGCGGTGCAGCGGGATGTCCAGCACGGCCTGCGCGCGGCCGGCGAGCGCGTCGTCCGACGGCACGGGTGGCTTCCTCTCCTCGCGGTGGGGCGGGTGGGGCTCGAACCCACGACCCAGGGATTATGAGTCCCATGCTCTGACCGGCTGAGCTACCGCCCCGGCGGCCACAGCCTGCCAGAGAGGCATGCCTCACACCCGTGGAACCCGCTGCCCAGCCGTCCCGCTGGTCGCGTCGGCGAGTTCGCCCCGATGTTGCCAAAGTTCCCGTTATCCGGCTGTGACATTCCCAGGTTTGGCTTGTACCGTCCCCTGCGGTCCACCGAGCACAGCCGTCGAACCCGAGGGCCTCGGCCGGACCCCGCCGAACCCGCCGGCCTGATGGCCGGGGGGACCGGGGACCCATCGCAGTTCTGGGGTGAATCCTGCCCGTGCACCTCGCGCGGACAGGTAGGGCACCTAACGGCCCGAACCCGTCAGCTAACTCGGTAGGCGGTCGTGAGGAATGGAGAACCGTCGCCTTGGCGACCCTGCACCACCGCAGCACTACCCCCTCGCCCCGTCGCCGACGCCTCCGGACGTCCCTCACCACCACCGCACTGCTCGCCGCCGCGCTGATCGGCGCGCCGGCGGCGACCGCCGCTCCCGCCGACGACGCCCGGGTCGACGCCGCCCAGTCGGAGCACGACGCCGTCGCGGCGGAGGTCGCCGCGATCGGCGCCCGGGTCGCCGAGGCCGAGCAGAAGCTCCAGCGGATGACCCTCGAGGCCGAGGCCGCCAGTGGCGAGGCGCTCGCCGCCCAGGCAGCCCTCGACGCCGCTTCGCTGCAGGCCTGGTACGCGGCCGCGGCGCTCCAGGATGCGGAGCGGGCCGTCGAGCAGGCCGAGGACGAGGTCGCCGAGATCGGCCGCTCCGCCTACATGGGTGGGGGCCAGGAGACCTTCGGGGACATGCACCTGCTCCTCGACGCCGAGGGCCCTGGAGAGCTGCTCCAGCAGGCCGCCACGCTCGACGTCCTCGGCGCCGAACGTGCGAAGACGATGCGCGCGATGGAGGTCGTCGAGGTCCAGCAGGCCCGCGCGGAGCGGGCGGCCCAGGAATCCGTCGTCGAGCGCGACCGCGCGGCCGGCGCCGCCGCGGAGGCCCACGCCGCCGCCGAGGCGCAGATGGCGGGCGCCCAGGTCGAGTTCGACGCCGTCGCCGCCGACAAGGCGGCCCTCGACCAGCAGCTGCGCGCGGCCGAGATCCGGCTGCTCGAGATGGAGGGCGCCCGCGACGCCGCGGAGGCGTGGGAGGCACAGCAGCGGGCCCAGGCCGAGGCCGCCGCCCGGGCCGCGGCCGTCACCGTCACCAGGACGCCGACCCCGACCCCGACCCCGACCCCGACCCCGACCCCGACCCCGACCCCGAGTGCACAGGGCGCTCCCACGCGGAGCCTCGCCTCGGCCGGCGGCGGCGCCGGTGGTGGTGCGGGCCTGACCAACGGCCGGGTCACCTCCTGCTACGGCTCGCGCTGGGGCACCCTGCACGCCGGCGTCGACATCGCCGCCCCGATCGGCACGCCGGTGCACGCCCCCGACGGAGGCGTGGTGCTCCAGGCCGGCCCGGCCAGCGGATTCGGCCTGGCGGTCGCGGTGCAGCACGGCGACGGCGTGATCACGGTGTACGGCCACGTCAACAAGTTCTTCGTCAGCCCCGGACAGGTCGTCTCGGCGGGCCAGCAGATCGCCGAGGTCGGCAACCGCGGTCAGTCCACCGGGCCCCACCTGCACTTCGAGGTGCACACCGGTGGCCTCTACGTGGATCGCACCAACCCGGTGCCATGGCTGGCCCGGCACGGAATCTCCCTCGGCGGCTGCTGAGCCGAGGGGCGCCCGTGCCCGATCATGGAGCGGTGCGAGCGCGGGAGAGGGCTGACACCACCTGGCTGCGCGCATCCCTGCTGGCGCTGCTGCTGGGGGCGGGCCTGGTGCTCGCCCTCACCGTGGAGCTCCCCGACGTCGACGTCGTCCGGCGCTGGCTGGACGGCGTCGGTGCGGCGGGGTGGGCCGCGCTGGTCGCGGGCGTCGGCGTGGTCCTCATGGCGCCGGTGCCGCGCACGGCCGTCTCGGTGCTGCTCGGCCTGGTCGCCGGGTTCGGGCCCGGGCTGCTCGTGGCCCTGGCCGGGGCGATGCTGGGCGCCGTCGGCAGCTTCGGGCTCGCCCGCTGGCTGGGCCGGGCGGCGGTCACCCGGCTGGCCGGACCGCGGCTGGCCCGGTTGGACCGCCTGCTGGTCGACCGCGGCTTCGTCGCGCTGCTGATCGGCCGGCTGGTTCCCGTGGTGCCCTTCGTCGTCCTCAGCTACGGCGCCGGGCTGACCGCGATGCGGCTGCTGCCCTACCTCACGGCGACCGCCCTGGGGATCCTGCCGAGCACCGTGGTGCAGGTGGGGGTCGGCGCCTCGGCTCCCGCGCTGGTGTCCAGCGCCACGGCGGCGACGGCGCTCCCGGTGATCGCGCTCGCGGTGGTGGGCACGCTCTGGTTCCGACGACGGCGCGCGGGCGTCAGCCCCTCCTGAGCAGCCGGCCGAGCACACCGCCCGCGCCGCCCACGGTGCGTGCCGCGAGCTGCAGGATCGGACCGCCCGGGATGCCCGGCACCTTCTGCACGATCGGTGCCAGCACCAGCAGGCCACCGACGTCGTGCACCTTGAGCTGCCGGCGCGCGACGGCCGGCACCGGGTTGGTGCGCCCCGCCGCCGCGTCGAGCAGCAGCTCGGCCGACGCCTCGACCGCGGGCCCTTCGTGGGTGCCGCCGGGCACCGGCCGCACGACCCAGCCCTGGGGATCGGCGGCGAACGACCAGCCGCCGTCCGGCGTGGCCAGGGTGACCTCGCCGGTGATGCCGCACGAGGTGGCCAGCGCCCCCGTGACGTCGGTGAGGGCCGCCAGGCCCGACTGGAGCACCTCCGGCGGCGGTGGCTCCGCGCCGCACGAGACGAGGTCCAGGCCGTGCACGGCCAGTTCGTAGGCCTGCCCGAGGACGACGCTCAGGAGCGGCACCCGCCCGACCACCGACACCGTGGGGGTGGTGTCGAGCTCGACCGGCTCCTCGGCCAGGTACCGGGCGGTGGCGTCCCGGTTGCGGCGGAGCGCATCGAGCACGTCGGCCCGCGTCGCCCCGGCGTGCGCGGCGGTGACGCGGGCGTTCACCGCGTCCGGATCGGGCTGCGCGCCGGTCGCCCCGGTGCGGGCGGACGCGATCAGGTCGGCCATCGCCGTGTGGTCGTCCCAGCACCCCAGGTGCACGCAGATCTCGTGGGCGCGCCACCCCGGCAGCCGTGAGGGGCGGCTCAACTCGACCCGCTCGGCCGCGGCGATGAAGGCATCCCACGCGCTCAGCACCCGCGCGCCGACCTCCTCGCGCCCGGCGTCGGACATGCCCTGCTGTCGTCCCATGTCCCGGGCCTACCCAGGCGACTGCCCGGCAGGCATGAGTCGCGGCGCCCGCCCCCGCAACCGGTCCTCACCCCCGCGGGTGAGGTCCGGTCAAGCGGACGACCGGCGACGCCGATCGCCGGGATGTGACCAGCGCACTCACGGGGGACCGCCGCAGCGGCGGTGCGCCGGCGGGCGGCCGCGCAGCGGGAGCCGTCCGCCGGCTCCTCGCCGTGGTCCTCGACGGCCTCTACCGGCCGCTGGCCACCGACGACGACCGTGCCGCCTACTGGGTGCGGCACGTCCGCTACGGCGTGCTGATCACCGAGATCGGCGCCGTCTCCGTGCTGGTCTACGTGGTCCACACCGACACCCCGGGCAGGCAGCACCCGCTTTTCCTGGCGCTCGGCGCGCTGGTCGTGCTGGTGTCCCCGGCGCTGCTGCTCCTGCCGCTGCAGGACATGATGCGGGACCGCCGCGGGCCCACGATGTTCTACCTGTGGACCCTGGCCACGACGGCGGTCATCCTGTTCTCGACCTGGCTCGACGGCGGGGCCGAGAGTCCGCTGGACGCGCTGCTCTTCCTGACCCTGACCTACATGGCCGTGGCCTACCCCCCCTACGGGGTCGTCGCCATGGGCACGTCGATGACGGTGGGCTACGTCGCGTTGGCGGGGACGTCGGGGATGACGACCAACGCGGCGTTCTTCCTCACTGTCATGATCGCCTTCACGCTCATCTGCACCATGGCCTCGGCCAACGCGTGGGCCGCGCACGACCGTCAGCTCGAGCTGATCGGCACGCAGCGGACGCTGGCCGCCACCGACCCGCTCACCGGGATCCCGAACCGGCGGACGCTGATCGAGCGTCTGCCGCTGGCGGTGGAGGGGGCGGCCCGGGGCCACCGGACGGTGGTCTGCGTCGTCGACCTCGACGGTTTCAAGGCGGTCAACGACCGCGACGGGCACGCCGCCGGCGACGCGCTGCTCCAGGCCGTCGCCTCGGTCCTCGGTGTCGCCGTCCGGGAGACCGACACGGTGGCCCGGCTGGGCGGTGACGAGTTCGCCGTGCTGGCCGAGGTGTCGGAGGCCTTCTCCGGGGAGATGCTGGCCGAGCGGCTGCGGCAGGCGGTCGCCCTGGTGGGCGCCCGCGGAGGCGTCACCGCCAGCATCGGCGTCGCCGAGGTGCTGCCGGCCGAGGACGTCGCCGGTCTCCTGCACCGCGCCGACGCCGCCATGTACCAGGCCAAGGCGGCCGGTGGTGACCGGTTCGCCCTGCGGTCGACCTGAGCCGGCTCGTCCCGGTCGTGCGACACGCCGCGCTGTGCGGGTGGTACCACTGTCCGTCACGCGAATTGATTACGCTCCGTGACGACATGGGGCGGTCCGCCGCTTCGGGCACGCCGGGCGCCCACCTGGCCCACGCTCGGCGTCGCCGAGCGGCGCCGGACCACTCCGGACCCGCTGGACGGGGGCCCGCGGGTCGTGCTATGGCTGCTGACCAGCGGGAAAGCGGTCGATCCGGTCTCTTCCGTCACATGGAGAACAACAGTCCCACTCGGGCTGGCGCGATCGGGCTCCCATCGTGCAGACTGTTCCCGGGAGCCCTGCTCCGCCACTGCCGAACACAGCGCGTCACCGAATCGATGGGTCCGTAGGGGAAGACGAGACCGATCGAGTCGATGGAGGTGCCCCGTGCAGCGACGGTCAACCCAGGGTGTCGTTTTCGTGCACGCGTGCCCGAAAGCGCTCTGCCAGCATGTCGAGTGGGCGCTCGAGCGCGTCGTCGGCGCGCCGGTCTCCCTGACGTGGGACGAGCAGCCCGCGGCGCACGGTGCCTACCGTGCCGAGGTCGCCTGGACCGGTTCGCCCGGGACAGGTGCCCGGCTGGTGGCTGCCCTGCGGCAGTGGCCGATGCTGCGCTTCGAGGTCACCGAGGAAGCCAGCCACGGCAACGACGGCGAGCGCATGTCCTACGTGCCCGGCCACGGTGTCTTCCGTGCGCCGACGAGCGCCAACGGCGACATCATGATCAGCGAGCAGCAGCTGCGGCACCTCGCGGCGACGACGTCGTCCATCGAGGCGTTCCGGCACGGGGTCGACGAGCTGCTCGGGGCGGCCTGGGACGCCGACCTCGAGGTCTACCGGCACGCCGGTGACGGCAGCCCGGTCACCTGGCTGCACCAGGTCGTCTAGTCCGCCGGCTCATCTGGTTCTAGCCTGAGATCGATCGTCCGGGCGCCGTCGGGGAAGCGGCGCCCGGACGATCATCTCCGTGCGCGGCCCGCTCTCAGAGCGGGATGTTGCCGTGCGCCCCGCGTCCGTGCGGCGCGGCGGCCAGCGCCGTGATCAGCCGGCGTCGGGTGTGGGCGGGGTCCACCACCTCGTCGACGACCCCGATCTGCACGGCCCGGTTCACGCCGCCGGCGATCCGCTCGTGCTCCTCGGCCAGCTGGGCGTGCAGGGCCTCGCGCTCGCCGGGCTGGGCGGCGGCCAGCTTCTTGCGGTGCAGGATGCCGACCGCGGCCTTGGCGCCCATGACGGCGACCTCGGCCCCGGGCCAGGCGAACACCGCGGTCGCACCGAGCGAGCGGGAGTTCATCGCGATGTAGGCGCCACCGTAGGACTTGCGGGTCACCAGCGTCACCCGCGGCACCACGGCCTCGGCGAAGGCGTGCAGCAGCTTGGCGCCCCGCCGCACGACGCCGTCCCACTCCTGGCCCACGCCGGGCAGGTAGCCGGGCACGTCGACGAGCACCACCAGCGGCACCCCGAACGCGTCGCACATGCGCACGAACCGGGCGGCCTTCTCCGCCGACGCGGAGTCCAGGCAGCCACCCAGCCGGATCGGATTGTTGGCGATGACCCCGACGGTGCGCCCGGCCAGCCGGCCCAGCGTCGTGACGACGTTCGGCGCGAATCGCGGGTGCAGCTCCAGCCCCGGCTCGTCGAGCAGCGCGGTGATCAGCGGCTTCACGTCGTAGGCGCGCTGCGGCTGCTCGGGCAACAGGGCCTTGAGGTCCACGTCGGGCTCGTCGGCGGCGGGGGCGAACGACCCCTGCGCGGCCAGCAGGTCCACCGCCTGCCGCGCCGTCTCCAGCGCCGCGGGCTCGGAGTCGGTGACGACGTGGACGACGCCGGAGCGGCGTCCGTGGGTGTCGGGCCCGCCGAGCGTCTCCTGGTCGACGTTCTCCCCGGTGACCGACCGGACGACGTCCGGACCGGTCACGAACACCCGGCCGGCCGGGCCCATGATCACCACGTCGGTGAGCGCCGGCCCGTAGGCCGCACCTCCGGCGGCGGCGCCCAGCACGACCGAGATCTGCGGGATGCGGCCCGAGGACCGCACCATCGCGGCGAACACCTCGCCCACCGCGTGCAGGGCGGTGACGCCCTCGGCGAGCCGGGCGCCGCCGGAGTGCCAGATGCCCACGACCGGCACCCGCTCGCGCAGCGCGGTGTCGATCGCGTCGACGATGTGCCGGCAGCCGTCGACCCCCATCGCGCCGCCCATGACGGTGGCATCGGTGCAGAAGGCGATCGCGGGGCTCCCCGACACGCGACCGCGCGCGGCCAGGACGCCGGAGGTGTCGCGCGAGGCCAGCAGCTCCATCGACCCCGCATCGAAGAACCGCGACAGGCGGTCCTCCGGGTCGCGCGGGTCCGGAGCGGTGAGGAGCGGGGCGGCGGACGTTGTCGTCACGGGACCTCCACGGAAGGGGTGCTGGAACGCGGTCGCCCTCAGGCGGTCGTGAAGACCAGCGCGATGTTGTGGCCGCCGAAGCCGAACGAATCGTTGACCGCGGCGGTGAGGGTGGTGCGTCGAGGCTCCGAACGGACGATGTCGAGGGCCTGCACGTTGGCGTCGTCGTCCGGGTCGTCGAGGTTCGCCGTCGCCGGCACGACCTGCTCGCGCAGGGCGAGGATCGTGAACACCGACTCCAGCGCCCCGGCGGCACCCAGCAGGTGACCGGTCTGGCTCTTGGTGGCGCTGACCAGCACGTGGTCGCCGATGGCGGAGCGGATGGCGGCGGCCTCGGCGGTGTCGCCGACCGGGGTCGAGGTGGCGTGGGCGTTCACGTGCCCGATGTCGGCCGGGGTGAGGCCGGCGTCGCGGAGGGCGGCGGTGATGGCCCGGGACGCGCCCTCGCCCTCCGGGTGCGGGGCGACCAGGTCGTAGCCGTCGGCGGTACCGGCTGCGCCGGCCAGGCGGGCGTGGATCCGTGCCCCACGGGCCGTGGCCGAGTCGGCGCGCTCCAGCACCAGCGCGGCCGCGCCCTCGCCGAGCACGAAGCCGTCCCGGCCCTTGTCGAACGGGCGAGAGGCGCGCTCGGGCTCGTCGTTGCGGGTGGACATCGCGCGCATCGCCGCGAAGCCCGCCATGGGCAGCGGGTGCACGCATGCCTCGGTCCCGCCGACGACGACGACGTCGGCGCGGTCGAAGCGGAGCAGGTCCAGGCCCCAGCGGATGGCCTCCGCACCCGACGCACAGGCGCTGACCGGCGCGTGCACGCCACCCTTCGCGCCGATGGACAGGCCGACCGCGGCGGCCGGCCCGTTGGGCATGAGCATCGGGATGGTGAAGGGGGAGACCCGCTTCGGTCCCTTCTCCTCCAGGACGTCGTCCTGGCCGAGCAGGGTCAGCGCCCCGCCGATCCCGGTGCCGAAGACGACGGCGATCCGCTCGGGGGCGACCCCGGAGTCGGCGGCGCCGGACTCGGCCCACGCCTGCTCCGCGGCGACGACGGCGACCTGCTGGCTGCGGTCGAGCCGGCGGGCCCGCACCCGGTCCAGCTGCTCGGAGGGCTCGGTGGACAGGCGGGCGACGAGCTGGGCCGGGTACTCCTTCACCCAATCGTCGGTGATGCGGCTGACCCCCGACCGCCCGGCGAGCAGCGCATCCCAGGTGCTGGGCACGTCGCCGCCCAGGGGCGTGGTGGCCCCGAGGCCGGTGACGACGACGTCGGACGTGCTCATTGCTTCTCCTCTGGGAACGTTGGCCGGGCGGCCGGACGGCCCTCCTGCAGGGTCCCGCCGCGAGCGTGCGAGCGGTGGGGGGCAGGAGGGTCCTTTCTCAGCCCTGGTTCTTCTCGATGTAGCTGATGGCGTCGCCGACGGTCTTGATGTTGCCGAGCTCGTCGTCGGGGATGGCGACGCCGAACTTGTCCTCGACCGCGGTGGCGATCTCGACCATCGACAGGGAGTCGACGTCGAGGTCCTCGGTGAACGACTTCTCGGGGGTGGCGTCGGCGGGGGTCACGCCGGCGACCTCCTCCAGGATCTCGGCCAGACCGGACTGGATCTCCTGGGTGCTGCTCACGCGGGGTGGTCCTCTCTCTCGGATGGGACGGCGCCCCGGTGCGGGGCGGTCGTCGACGTCCGGGACCAGGTGTCCCGGCAACTGTGGGGAGCGGAAGCGCTCCGGGGTGGTCTCACGGCAGCCGCAGGACCTGACCGGCGTAGGTCAGGCCGGCGCCGTAGCCGAGGACCAGGGCGAGGTCGCCGGACTTCGCCTCGCCGGACTCCGTCAGCGCCTCGAGGGCCAGCGGGATGGAGGCGGCCGACGTGTTGCCCGAGCGCACGATGTCGCGGGCGATGACGGTCTTCTCGCCGAAGCCCAGTCGCTTGGCCATCGACTCGATGATGCGCAGGTTGGCCTGGTGCGGCGCGAACACGTCGATGTCCGCGGCGGTGACCCCGGCGCGGTCCATCGCCTGGGTCAGCGCCTCGGTGAGCTTGGTCGTGGCCCAGCGGTAGACCGCCTGCCCGGCCATGGTCATGAACTGGCTGCCGGCGGCGATCTCGATCGCGGAGTGCTGGTCGCCGTCGCTGCCCCAGGCGACCGGGCCGATGCCCGGCTCGTCGGACGGGCCGACGACCGCCGCCCCGGCCCCGTCGGCGAAGATCACCGCGGTCGACCGATCGGTCCTGTCGGTGACGTCGGTGAGCCGCTCCACCCCGACGACGATGGCGTTGCGCGCCGAGCCCGCGCGGATGGCGTCGGAGACCAGCCCGAGGGAGTAGCAGAAGCCCGCGCACCCGGCGTTGAGGTCCAGCGCTCCTGGGCGGGGGATGCCCAGGCGGTGCGCCACCTGCGGGCCGATGCCGGGGATGGGTTGGCTCAGGCTGGCGCTGGCCAGGACGACCAGGTCGATCTCGTCCGGCGCCAGACCGCTGGCGGCGATGGCCTTGCCGCCGGCGGCCGTGGCCATCTCGACGAGGGTCTCGTCGTCGTCGGCCCAGCGGCGCTCGGCGATCCCGACCCGGCTCTGGATCCACTCGTCGCTGGTCTCCATGACCTGCGCGAGCTCGTCGTTGGTGACCCGGCGCCGCGGGCGGTAGCTCCCGAGGCCGAGGATGCGGGCGCCCGGAGCGCCCTGACTCGCCTTGAGCATGATCACGCGGACACCTCCGGGTAGAGACGGGCGATCGGGTCGCCGGCGTCGACGAGGTCGCCCTCGTGCACCAGCCACTCGGCCAGCACCCCGTCGTAGGCCGCGGACACGTTGACCTCCTCGCGCCGGCCGCGGATGCAGCCCAGCGGGGTCCCGGCCGGCAGGTGCGAGCCCTCGGCGACCTCCGCGGGGCTCACCGTGCCGCGGGCCGGCGCGACGACCACGCGCCAGTCGGGGAAGTGCTCCGCCTCCGCGCGGCCGCGCTCGGCGGCGATCAGCTGCCGGGCGCGGTCGAGATCGGCGGGGCTGCTCACCGCCAGGATCTCGATGCCCGCGCCCTTCCACTCGCGTTTGGCCAGCCCGGCCAGTGCGCCGGCCGGCGGCAGCTCGATCACGGCGGAGACGCCGAGATCCCGCAGGGTGGCCAGGCAGGCGTCGAACCGGACGGGGCTGGTCACCTGGGTGACCAACCGCCGCAGCGCCTCGGCGCCCGTGCTCACCGCGGCGCCGTCGGCGTTGGAGAGCAGCAGGCGGCTCGGATCCATCGGCGTCAGCCCGTCGACCAGGCCCTCGAGCTGCTCTCGGGCCGAGGCCATGAAAGGGGTGTGGAACGCGCCGGCGACCGACAGCGGCATCACCCGCGCCTTCGCGGGCGGGTCGGCCCTTAGGGCGGCCAGACCGTCGAGGGGACCGGCGGCCACGACCTGCCCGGCGCCGTTGAGGTTGGCCGGCGCCAGCCCGTGCCGCTCGAGGGAGGCCAGCACCTCGTCGGGGTCGCCCCCGAGGACGGCGGACATCCCGGTCGGTGTCTGTGCGCAGGCGGCGGCCATGGCGCGCCCGCGGACGGCGGTCAGTGCGATCGCGGCCTCGACGGTGAGCACGCCGGCGACCGCCGCGGCGGTCAGCTCGCCGACGCTGTGCCCGGCGATGACGACGTCCCGGCCCGCGTAGGGAGTGTGCGTGACCGGCCCGGGCAGCCCGCCCAGCTCGCGGGCCACGAACAGGCTCATGGCGACCACCAGCGGCTGGGTGACCGCGGTGTCGGCGATGGCCTCGGCGTCGCCCTCGGTGCCCAGCGTCAGCAGGTCGGCGTCGGCGATGGCGCCGGCCCAGCGGAAGAACGACTCGGCTCCGGGGAGCTCCAGCCAGTCGGCGAGCATTCCGGGCTTCTGGGCACCCTGACCGGGGGCGAGAACGGCGAGCACCCCCACACCGTGCCAAAGACCGCGGTCGGCCGCGGTGGTGCACGGCACGAAAGCACATAGGTGATCTTTGGAGGGTTCCCACAAAGCGGGCGGCGGTACGGGCCGGAAATCCCAGGTGGCGTGGTGGGAACCACACGGTTCCTCAGTCCCAGAGGGAGCGTTCCCGGTCGAGGTGGGCCAGGGCCAGCGCCACCTGGAGGGTCCAGCCGCCCCGCGGGTCGGTGGCCGAGAGCCCGGTGAGCTCGGCGGCCCGCTTGAGCCGGTACCGCACGGTGTTGGGGTGGACGAAGATCGCCCGGGCACTGGCCTCCAGGTTGCCGCCGCTGCCGAGCACCGCGCGCACCGTCTCGAGCACCCCGCTGCCGGCGGCGTGCAGCGGCCCGGCGACCTCGTCGCGGAGCGCCGCCCGCGCCAGGGGATCGCCGTCCAGGGCCCGCTCGGGGAGCAGGGCACCGGCGGTGACCGGACGCGGCGCCTCCGGCCACGCCCGGGCCGCGCGCAGGCCGGCCAGCGCCGCGGCCGCCGACTCGCCGGCGCGGCCCAGGCCCTCCACGACCGGACCGGAGACGACCGGGCCGGGGCCGAACTCCTCGGCCACCCGGGTCACGACCGAGGGCAGGTCCTCGTGGCCGCCCAGGACGACCACCAGCTGGTCGGCGTGCACGCCGACCAGCACCTCGCTGCGCAGTGCGCGGGCGGCCCGGCGGACGGCGGCGTGCGGGTCGGCCGCGCCGTCGGGGGTGGGCCCGACGACCACGGTGACCGGGCTCATCGCCGACCAGCCCAAGGCGGCCGCGCGGCCGGCGAGCTCCTCGGAGCGTTCGCCGCGCACGAGGGCGTCGACGAGCAGCGCCTCGAGCCGGGCGTCCCACGCCCCGCGGCTCTCCGCGAAGCTGGCGTAGACGTGGGCGGTGGCGAAGGCGACCTCCCGGCTGAACTGCAGCACGGCCAGCCGCAGCATCTCCTCGTCCCCGGGCTCGGCGACCGAGGACACGTGGTCCTCGAGGGTCTCCACGGTCACCTTGATCAGGTCGACGGTCTGCTTGAGCGCGACGACCCGTACGAGCTCGCGGGGTGCGGCGCCGAAGACCTCGCCGGTCAGCCGTGGCGGCCGGCCGGGGTCGCGGCACCACTCGACCAGGGAGGCCAGACCCGCCTGCGCGACGAGCGTGACCCACGAGCGCTGGTCGGCCGGCATCGCGCGGAACCAGGAGAGCTCGTCGTCCATCCGGGCCACGGCCTGGGTGGCCAGCGCACCCGACGAGCGCTCGAGCCGCCGGAGGGTGGCCGCGCTCGGGCGGTCGATCACCCGGCTCCTCACCGCGTCAGCGTGTCACGTGCGGAGCGTGTCGGGGAGAGTAGGACCGTGAGCGTTCCCCCGGACGGTGGCACGACCGTCACCCGCAGCCGTGCCCCGTCGCGGGCCCCGGGGGTCCTCGCGGTCTGCGCCGCGGTGCTGGCGCTGCTCGGCGTCGGGGTGCGCACCGGCGTCGGACCCCAGCAGGTGGTCGACGCCCAGGTGAGCGAGGCGGTCTACGTCGGGGACGACCGGAGCCGCGGGCTGGACCTGCTGCTCGAGGTGCTCACCGCACCCGGGCTGTCGTGGTTCCGGATCGTCGTGGCGGTGCCGGTGCTGATCTGGCTGGTCCGCCGGCGGGCCTGGCGGACGGTGCTGTGGGTGCTCGCCGCGGCGGTGCTCGTCGCCCCCGTGACAGCTGCCCTCAAGGAGTTCTTCGGCCGGGTGCGCCCGGCCTTCGACGACGGCGGCGCTCGCTACGACTCGCTCAGCTTCCCGAGCGGTCACTCCTCGGGCATCGCGACCCTGGTCGCGGTCGGCCTGCTGCTGGCCTGGCCGTCGCTGGCACCGGGTGCCCGGCAGGTCTGGACGGCGCTCGGCGTGCTGCTCGTCGTGCTGGTCGGGCTCACCCGGATGTGGCTGGGCGTCCACTACCTGTCCGACGTGCTGGCCGGCTGGTCGCCCGGGCTGGGCTGGACGCTGCTCGCCGCCGTGCTGATGGGCGTCCTGCCGCTGCGCCCGAGGGAGCTGCCGTGACGCCCGGGCCCGCGCAGCACACCGTGCTCGCCCCCGACGACGGCTCGCTGGGCCCGCTGCTGCGGGTGTCCGACGACCGGCTGGCGCGCGGCCGGAGCTACGGCTCCCATGAGCACGCCCGCGTCGACGTCGTGGCCGTGGTGCTGGCCGGCTCGCTGCACCACCGGTGGGGCGACGGCGCCCGCATGGCTCCCGGCGACGTCGCGGTGCTGCGGGCGGGCACCGGTCTGGTCCACGACGAGGCCGCCGGCGACGACGGCGCCCGGGTGCTGCAGTGCTACCTGCGGCCCGCCCGACCGGCCGCGGAGCCCTCCCACGAGGTGCACCGCGGCGTCACCGGCCGGGTCGGGCTGCACCGTCCCGACGCCGAGTTGTGGGTGGTGCGGGCGGCGCCCGGCGTCCCGGTCGACGTGCCGGCGGGGCTGCTGCTCCGGGCCGGTACCGGGACGACCGTCGTCCGGCACAGCGGTGGTCCCGTCGTGCCCGACGAGCAGGGGACCCTGCTGCTCTGGCAGCTGGAGACCGGCCGCCCGGCCTGGGCCGACGACGGGCCCTAGGGGTGGGCACCGGCCCCGGCCGTGGGTGAGAGTGGAGCCATGCCGACCACCCCCGCCGATCTGCTCGCCGCCGCGTACGACGACGCCGACCGCACCGTCGACCTGCGTCGTCGGCTGCACCGGCGGCCGGAGATCGGCCTGAAGCTGCCGCAGACGCAGGCGACCGTGCTGGAGGCGCTCGCCGAGCTGCCGGTCGAGGTGACGACCGGGACGGCGGTGAGCTCGGTCGTCGGCGTCCTCCGCGGGGCGCGGCCCGGTCCCACCTACCTGCTGCGCGCCGACATGGACGCCCTCCAGGTGCACGAGGACACCGGTCTGCCGTTCGCTTCGGAGATCCCCGGCGCGATGCACGCCTGCGGGCACGACACCCACGTGGCCATGCTGCTCGGCGCCGCCCGGCTGCTCGCGGAGCGCCGCGACGAGATCGCCGGCCAGGTCGTGCTCATGTTCCAGCCGGGGGAGGAGGGCCTGCACGGCGCCCGCTACATGCTCGACGAGGGCCTGCTCCGCGTCGTCCCGGAGGCGCCGGTGAGCGGCGCGTTCGCGATGCACATCATCTCGAACCTGCCCAGCGGCAGCGTGCACGTCCGGCCCGGGCCGATGATGGCCGCGGCCGACCAGTGGCGCATGACCGTGCGCGGCCGCGGCGGCCACGCCTCGATGCCGCACAGCGCCGCCGACCCGGTCCCGGTGGCGGCCGAGATCGTGCTCGCCCTGCAGTCGATGGTCACCCGCCGCGTCGACGTCTTCGACCCGGCGGTGGTCACGGTCGCCCACATCGCGGCGGGCTCCCGGGACAACGTCATCCCGGAGATCGCGTTCATGGAGGGCACGATCCGCACCCTGTCGGCGGAGCGCCGCCGGGACGTCGTCGCCGCCGTGCAGAGGGTCGCGACGCACGTCGCCGCGGCGCACGAGATGACGCTGGTGTTCGAGCACACCGCGGGCTACCCGGTCACGGTGAACGACGCCGGCGTCGCCGCCCGGGTGCTGCAGACCGCGGGGGAGCTGCTCGGGACGCCGGCCGCGGTGGCGGCGCCCGCGCCCGTCATGGGGGCCGAGGACTTCTCCTACGTGCTTGAGCAGGTGCCCGGCGCGATGGCCTTCCTCGGCGCCTGCCCGCCCGGGGTGGAGCCCGCGGACGCCCCCGCCAACCACTCGAACCTGGTGGTCTTCGACGAGGCGCCGCTGCCCGCCGGCGTCGCCCTGTACGCCCGGATGGCGCTGGACGCCCTCGCCGGATAGCGGAACGGCCCGCCTCCGGGAGGAGGCGGGCCGTCCGTTCACGTCGCGGGGCTGGGGTCGCTCCGGTCCTCGGCCGGAGCGGCGTCGACGTCGCGGATCCGGTACTTCTCCACGGCGTCGGTCACCCGCGCGCGGTCGACCTGCCCCTCGTCGGCCAGCGAGGCCAGCGTGCGGACGACGATCGACTCGGCGTCCACGTGGAAGTGCCGGCGCAGCGCCGGACGGGTGTCGGACAGGCCGAACCCGTCGGTGCCGAGCGAGCTCAGCCCACCGGGCACGTACGGGGCGATCAGGTCGGGCACGGCACGCATCCAGTCCGACACCGCGATCACCGGGCCGGTCGTCTGCGACAGCCGCTGGGTCACGTACGGCGTCTGCGGGTCCTCCTCCGGGTGGAGCAGGTTGTGCTCGGTGACCGCGTCGGCCTGCCGGCGCAGCTCGCCCCACGAGGTGACCGACCAGACGTCGGCCGACACCCCCCAGTCCTGCGCCAGCAGCTCCTGCGCGCGCAGCGCCCAGGGCACCGCCACCCCCGAGGCCAGCAGCTGCGCCTTGACCTCGCCGGGCTCGCCGTCGTCGGCCCGCGGGCCCTCGGCGTAGCGGTACATGCCGGCGAGCACGCCCCGGACGTCGAGGTCCTCGGGCTCGGCCGGCTGGACGAAGGGCTCGTTGTAGACCGTCAGGTAGTACATGACGTCGGGGGAGCGGTGCCCGCCCAGCGGTGCACCCGGGTCGTCGCCGTACATCCGCACGAGGGCGTCGCGGGTGATGTGGGCGAGCTCGAAGGAGAACGCCGGGTCGTAGGACACCACCGCCGGGTTGGTGTGCGCCAGCAGCAGCGAGTGCCCGTCCTCGTGCTGCAGCCCCTCGCCGTTGAGCGTCGTCCGCCCCGCGGTGGCGCCCAGGACGAAGCCGCGGGTCATCTGGTCGGCGGCGGCCCAGAAACTGTCACCGGTCCGCTGGAACCCGAACATCGAGTAGAAGATGTAGATCGGGATCATCGGCTCGCCGTGGGTGGCATACGACGTGCCGACGGCGGTCAACGATGCGGTGGAGCCCGCCTCGTTGATGCCCTCGTGCAGGATCACGCCCTGCTCGGACTCCTTGTAGGCCAGCATCAGCTCCCGGTCGACCGAGGTGTACCGCTGGCCGGCCGGGTTGTAGATCTTGTGGCTGGAGAAGAGCGAATCGAGCCCGAAGGTGCGGGCCTCGTCGGGGATGATCGGCACCAGGCGCGGGCCGATCTCGTCGTCCTTGAGCAGCTCCTTGAGCAGGCGGACGAACGCCATCGTCGTCGCCACCTCCTGCTTGCCCGAGCCCTTGCGGAGGATGTCGAGGGCCTTGTCCTCGGGCGCCTTGAGAGTCTTGAACTCCGCGCGCCGGCGCGGCACCGCGCCGCCCAGGGCCCGTCGCCGCTCGAGCATGTACTGCATCTCGTCGGAGTCGGGGTCGGGGCGGTAGTAGGGCGGCAGGGTCTTGTCCAGCGCCGAGTCGGGGATGTCCAGGTAGAGCCGGTCGCGGAAGAGGGCGAGATCCTCGGCGGTCAGCTTCTTCATCTGGTGGGTGGAGTTGCGGCCCTCGAAGTGGCTGCCCAGCGTCCAGCCCTTGATCGTCTTGGCGAGGATCACCGTCGGCTGGCCCTTGTGCTCCTGCGCCGCCTTGAACGCCGCGTAGACCTTGCGGTAGTCGTGCCCGCCGCGGGAGAGGCCCCAGATCTCCTTGTCGCTCATCCCCTCGACGAGCTTGCGGGTGCGCGGGTCGCGGCCGAAGAAGTGCTCGCGGACGAAGGCGCCGTCCTCGGCCTTGTAGGTCTGGTAGTCGCCGTCGGGGGTGGAGTTCATCAGGTTGACCAGGGCGCCGTCGCGGTCGGCGGCCAGCAGCGGGTCCCACTCCCGGCCCCAGATCACCTTGATCACGTTCCAGCCGGCGCCGCGGAAGAACGACTCCAGCTCCTGGATGACCTTGCCGTTGCCGCGCACCGGGCCGTCCAGGCGCTGCAGGTTGCAGTTGACGACGAAGGTGAGGTTGTCCAGCTCCTCGCGGGCGGCCAGCCCGATGGTGCCGAGCGACTCGGGCTCGTCCATCTCGCCGTCGCCGAGGAATGCCCAGACGTGCTGGTCGGAGGTGTCCTTGATGCCGCGGTCGTGCAGGTAGCGGTTGAACCGCGCCTGGTAGATCGCGTTCATCCCGCCCAGGCCCATGGAGACGGTGGGGAACTCCCAGAAGTCCGGCATCAGCCGCGGGTGCGGGTAGGACGACAGCCCGCCGCCGGGGTGGCTGACCTCCTGCCGGAAGCCGTCGAGCTGCTGCTCGGTCAGCCGGCCCTCGAGGAAGGCCCGGGCGTAGATGCCGGGGGAGGCGTGCCCCTGGAACCAGATCTGGTCGCCGCCGCCGGGGTGGTCCTTGCCGCGGAAGAAGTGGTTGAAGCCGACCTCGTAGAGCGAGGCCGAGCTGGCGTAGGAGGAGATGTGCCCGCCGACGCCGATCCCGGGTCGCTGCGCGCGGTGCACCATGATCGCGGCGTTCCAGCGGATGTAGGCGCGGATGCGGCGCTCGGCGTCCTCGTCACCGGGGAACCAGGGCTCGCGCGCCGGCGGGATGGTGTTGAGGTAGTCGGTGCTGCGCAGCGCGGGAACGCCGACCTGCTGCTCGCGGCTGCGCTCGAGCAGCCGCAGCATGAGGTAGCGGGCGCGCTCGCGTCCCGCGTGGCCGACGACCGCGTCGAGGGAGTCCATCCACTCCTGGGTCTCCTCCGGATCGATGTCCGGCAGCTGGCTGGGCAGCCCGTCGGTGATGACCGCGCGGGGTGCGCCTGTGTCGCGGGCGGGGTCGCCGTCCGACTGCTGTGCGCTCATGCCCCCATGGTCTCCCCTGGGCGAGCCGCCCGTCACGTTCCGGGCCTTCTCCGCGGTGCGCGTCGGGCGTCCCTGGGTCGGCGAGTCTTGCGTCGTGGCGGTCATGCCCTACGCTTCCGCCCACGTGGCCCGGTGGAACGGGCCCGCACGCGAGCCCCGCCCAGCGGGGGGACGAGAGGGGTGGCATGGCCAGGCAGCGGGGAGCTCTCCCGCCGGTCGTGTCCGCGCCCGTCCGCCCTCGCGTCGCCGGGGAGGAACGTCCGCGCCGGCACCGGTGCGCACGCCCGTGACGCGTCCCCGCGCGGACGGCCCGCAGGCAGGGCACCATCCATCCCACGAGCCATCAGCAGCAGGTCCACCCATGGAGGAGCAGTACGGATGAGCGTCGACAGCGCCGGCATGGCGGCCCGGCTGGGCATCAAGCCGGGCATGGTCGTGCAGGAGCTCGGCTGGGACGAGGACGCCGACGAGGACCTGCGCGACGCCATCATCGAGCTCTCGGGTGGCGAGATGGTGGACGAGGACACCGACGAGGTGGCCGACGTCGTGGTGCTGTGGTGGCGTGAGGACGACGGCGACCTGTTCGACGCCCTGACCGACGCCATCACCTCCCTCGGCGAGGACGGCGTCGTCTGGCTGCTGGTGCCCAAGTCCGGCCGCCCCGGTCACGTGGAGCCCGGCGACGTCACCGAGGTCGCCCCCACGGCGGGTCTGCAGCAGACCAGCAGCGTCTCCGCGGCCAAGGACTGGTCCGGCATCCGGCTGGTCAGCCCGAAGACCGCGCGCAGCCGCCGGTAGCAGAAGGACCCCTCGCCCCCCACGGCTCGCGGGCTCGCCGTGGGCCCCTGCGAGGGGCCGCCCAGAACCGTTGCGGCAGCATGGGGGCATGACGCTCTCCGTCGGCGACGCCGCTCCCGAGTTCAGCCTCCCCGACCAGGACAAGCAGGTCGTCAGCCTCGCCGACCTGCGGGGCACGCCCGTGCTGCTGGTCTTCTACCCGTTCGCCTTCTCCGGCATCTGCACCGGCGAGCTGTGCCAGCTGCGCGACGAGCTGGCCAACTACACCGAGGCCGGCGTGCGCGTGCTCGCCATGAGCACCGACCCGGTGTTCAGCCTCAAGGCCTTCAAGGCCCAGGAGGGCTTCGACTTCCCGCTCCTGTCGGACTTCTGGCCGCACGGGGCCACGGCCCAGGCCTACGGCGTCTTCAACGACAAGGCCGGCATGGCGGTGCGCGGCACGTTCCTGATCGACGCCGAGGGGACGATCGCCTTCGCCGAGGTGAACGGCCCCGGTGACGCCCGCGAGCAGTCCGGCTGGAAGGACGCGGTCGCGCAGCTGGCGGCCTGACCCGCCGGGCGCCCGGGGTCTCTACCCTGGGCGCGCCGGGCGCGTAGCTCAGCGGTAGAGCTCTCGCCTTACAAGCGAGCGGTCGCAGGTTCGAACCCTGCCGCGCCCACCGGAGACCGGCGACCGGCCCCGGGGATCACCGGACCGGCCCGCCCCCGTCGTGCGCGGGAGGAGCCGGTGCCGCGCTCGGGGCACCCGTCCTCCCGGAACCGGAGAACGGGCCTCCCGGCTCCGGCTGTCCCGGGTCGCGGTCGGCCGACAGCTGGGCGCGGAGCGCGGCCACCTCGGCGGTCAGCGCGGCGATGTCGCGGCGGGTGACCGCCTCGGCCGCCTCGTCGGCCTGCTGGACCTTCTCCACCAGCCAGGAGGCGACGGCCGCCGTGACCGTGCCGAGCAGGGCGATGCCGACCAGCATGAGCCCGGCGGCGATGGCGCGGCACGTGCCCGTCACCGGGAAGCGGTCCCCGTATCCGACCGTGGTCACGGTCGCGAACGCCCACCACAGCGCGTCGGGGAAGTCGGTCACGTTCGCCTCGGGGTGGGTGCGCTCGGCGTCCAGCAGGGCCAGGGCGGCGAGGAACATCACCAGCGCCGTCGCCGACCCCACGTAGGTGAGCACGCGCCCGCGCAGCGCCCCGCCGGCGTAGCGGTCGAGGACGCGCAGCACCGTCACCAGCCGGAGCAGGCGCAGGGGACGGAGCAGCGGCAGGACGACGACCGCCAGGTCGATCAGGTTGGCCCGCACGAACCTCGGGCGGTCGGCGGCCAGCGCCAGCCGGACCACGTAGTCGACGGCGAAGGCGGTCCAGGTGACCCAGGTCAGGACCTCGCAGAGGAGCCGCCAGGAGCGGTCGAGGTCGGGATCGAGGATCGGCCAGGCGTAGGCGGTCAGGAACACCACCGAGGCCACGGTGAGCGGCCAGTCGAGGAGTTCCTCCCAGCGTCGGCCGCGAGGGGTGGTCACCCGCCGAGGATGGCACCCCCGGTCCGGCGGCCGGCGGGGAGGCCGACCCTCAGGCGGCGGAGTCCGCCACGGCGTCGGCCGGAGAGCACGGCTGCGGCTCTGCGGGCTTCGGGAAGGCCGGACGGAGGAACCGGGGCGCCTGGAACGGCTCCCACGTGCCCTCGGGTTGCGCCAGGCGGTCGGCGACGGCCCAGATCGCGGCCGGGTGGTGCCCGAGCCCGAGGTGGCTGGCGGTCACCGCGATGTTCTCGCAGCGCTCGCCCGGGGTGTCCAGGCAGGTCTGCCAGTGCACGATGCCGTCGTAGTGGGAGTAGATCGAGGTTGCCGGGACCGGCAACGGCACGCCGTCGGGCTCCAGGGGCAGCGTGCGCTGCTCCACGTGCAGGTGCGAGTACCGGTCGAAGACCCTCGCGGCGCGCGTCTGCTCGTAACTGGTCAGCCGGAACGGGCTGCCCAGGGTGATCACCTGGCGGACCTTCGTGGGGGAGGTCCGGGCGAGGTCGCGGGCGAAGATGCCACCCAGGCTCCAGCCGATGATCGTGACGGGTCGCCGGTACCGGCCGTGCAGGTAGTCCAGCTTGTCCCGGAGCCCGTTCACGCACAGCGCGGTCGGGCCGATGTTGCGTCCCAGCCCCCACCCGTGGACGCGGTAGTCCAGCCGGCGCAGGGTGCGGCGCAGGGCCGCGGTCGACACGTCGTCGGCCAGCAGCCCGGGCAGCACCAGCACGGGGTGACCGTCGCCCTTGGGCAGCCGCGGGGTGAGCGGCCGGGTGGCGAGGTACAGGCCGTAGTCGGCCACGGCACGGCCGGGCTCGCTCAGGTAGAGCGGGAGCGCCGGTCCGGCGTGCGTCTGTCGAGCCACGTCGACCTCCGGTTACGTCGTTGCACAGGCAAGTACCAGCGTGCGTCCCTGCTCACACCCCGGTCATCGAATGGCAATGTGAGCGTTGCCCAACTGTGTCCTGGGTCATATCGGCACAGCGGACCCCGGCTCCAGCGGAACCGGCGCCCGGCCGTTCCGCAGGCGGTCGTGCGACCGTTGTCCATGGTGGGGGCGACGAGAGGACGGACGGGTGTGACAGCGGAACAGGAGACGCCGGGGGAGAGCCGGATCGTCGACCTCGGTGGCCCGGTGCACTACGTCGACTTCGGTGGCCCCCAGGGCGCACCGCGGGTGGTGCTCGTCCACGGCCTCGGCGGCTCGCACCTCAACTGGGACACCTTCGCGCCCCTGATCCGTGCGCACGCCCGGGTCCTGGCCATCGACCTACCGGGGTTCGGCCGCAGCGAGCCCGGCGGCCGCCGGGCGACGGTGCACGCCAACGTCGACGTGCTGCACCGCTTCCTGCTGGAGGTGGCCGGGGAGCCGGCCGTGCTGGTCGGCAACTCGATGGGCGGGATGATCTCCATCCTCGAGAAGGCCCAGCACCCCGAGGCGGTGAGCGGCCTGGTCCTGCTCGACCCCGCCGTGCCGGGCCCGCGGCGCTCGCTGGACCCGCTGGTGGCCACCATGTTCGCGCTCTACGCGATGCCCGTGCTGGGGGAGCGCTTCCTGTCGCTGCGCCGGGCGCGGCAGACGCCGCTGCAGCGGGTCCGGGAGGTGCTGCGCCTGGTCGGCGTGGACCCCGACACGCTCCCCTCCTCGGTCATCGACCGCTCCGTGTCGCTGCTCGAGGAGCGCGAGGACCACGCGGGCATGGACAAGGCCTACCTCGCCGCCGCCCGCTCGCTCCTCGCCCAGCTCGCCGACCCGCGGCGCTACCGGGGGGCGATGGAGCGGATCACCGGGCCGGTGCTCCTCGTGCACGGCGACCAGGACCGGCTGATCCCCGTGCAGGCCGCTCGGGACGTCGCCCGTCGCCACCCCGGCTGGCGGTACGTCGAGCTCGACGGGATCGGGCACGTGCCGCAGCTGCAGTGCCCGGAACGGCTGGCCGACGAGGTGCTGCCGTGGCTGGCCGAGGTCGGCGCCGTCCCCACCGGGAGCTGAGCCCGCGCGTCAGGACCGGTCGCGGAGGGTGTCCCGCAGCGCTTCCAGGCCGGTGTAGCGCGGTCGCCAGCCCAGTTGGTCCCGGGCGCGGGTGGTGTCCATGATGGCCGGCTTGCTCGCGGCCTCGACCCACTCGGCCACCGGGGGCAGGAACGGCAGCCGGGACACCGCGCGCGCGGCGGCCTGACCCGGCCCGGCCGGCAGCCGGATGGGCAGCGCGCCGAACTCACGGGCGACGTCGGCGGCGGTGACGACGCCCTCCCCGGCGATGTTGTAGGCCCCGGGAGGCCCCGCGCCGACCACGCACAGCTGCAGCGCCCGGCCGACGTCCTCCTCGTGGACCAGCTGGAGGGGGTGCTCCGGCACGAGCAGCGGGAGCGGCAGGGGCAGCCGGCGCGGCCGGCCGAACAGCAGCCTGCCCAGGGGCGCGAGCGGGCCGGGCAGCACGTCCTTGGCACCGACGGCGTTCGGGCCCAGCACCACGGGCGGGCGCAGCAGGTAGAGCGCGAGCTCGGGTGCGGTCTCCGCCTCGCGGTGCAGGAGGTCCTCGAGCTCGGCCTTCTCCTGCGCGTAGAACAGCCGCGCCGCCGGGCGCACCGGCCAGTCCTCGTCGATGAGCTCGGGGTTGTCGGCGTGGAACCCGTAGGCGGCCACCGAGGAGGCGTAGACGAACCGGTGTGCGCCGGCCGCCGCCGCGGCGCGGAAGACGTTGAGGGTGCCGTCCACGTTGATCGCCCGGATGGTCTCGCGCGGGGCGTTGCCCGAGATCAGGAACGCCAGGTGGACGATGACGTCCGCGCCGGCGAAGGCCTCGCGCAGTGCGTCGGGGTCCCGGACGTCGCCCTGGCGGTACTCCATCTTCGTCCAGCCGCGCTCGGCCGGATCGAAGGGCCGGCGCGCCATGCCGATGACCCGGGAGATCCGGTCGTCGTCCTGCAGCAGTGGCATCAGCCCGGCCCCGAACGTCCCGGTGGGCCCGGTGACGGCGACGGTGAGATCGCGGTCCCCGCTGCGGCGCCGTCCCCCGGTGCGCTGCTTCGACGGGCTCACCGGGCCGCCGCTGACGCCGACCGCGCGCGGGGCTTGCGGCCGGCGGCCCCGGCCGGCGCGGGCTGCTCCGCCCCGGGCGCCGGCTGCTCCGCGCGGGCGAGCTCCAGCAGCTCCTCGATGCCGCGGCGGATCCCCGCGGAGAGGACGTCGACGTCGGCGAAGGCGTCGAAGTCGGCGTTGATCCCGAAGGTCATCGTGTTCTGGTAGCTGAAGATGCCGATCGAGCAGCGGGTGCCGCCGGCGATGGGCACGTAGGCGTAGGCCGAGCGCATCCGCCGGCCCAGCACGTACAGCGGGATCGGCGGCCCCGGCACGTTCGTGGTCACCGCCTGGCACCAGACCTGGCCGGCCGCCAGCGCGGCGCGCACGCCCAGGGAGAGCAGGGTCGGCGCCACGTAGTCGCCCATGCCGATGATCGACGGCACGTCGACGGCCTGCATCGCCTTCTTGTACTCGTCCATCTGGCCGCGGATGGAGGTCAGCCGGGAGAGCGGGTCCGGGTCGCCGACCGGCAGGTCGACGAAGACGCAGGAGACCGCGTTGTTCAGGGTGCCGCGCTGGCTGTCCGACCGCACCGAGACCGGCACCATGGTCCGGACCACGAGCTTCTCCGACGACAGCTCACCACGGCCCTGGAGCAGGTGGCGGAAGCCGGTGGAGATCGAGGCCAGCACGACGTCGTTGACGGTGCCGCCCAGCGTGGTCCGCACCTCCTTGAGCTCGGCGAAGTCCCCGGAGGTCCAGGCCCACCGGCGGTGCGGCCCGATGGGGCCGTTGAGCGAGCGGGCGGTGGGCGTGAGCGCCTGCTTCGCCAGCGAGGGGAGGGTGGCGGCGACCGACCTGCCCGAGTCGATCAGCTGCCGGGCGATGCGGGCGGCACCGCCGGTCGCCGGCAGGGACGTGACCTGCCGCAGCGGGTGGGCCACGGCCTCGGCGAGCGCGCCGGCGACCATGCCGGCGCTCGAGGGAGACCGCTGCGGCGACCAGTCCCGGGGTGCCTCGTGGGTGGCGTCGGGGGAGAGGTCGAACATCAGCTGCATCAGGTCGGTGCCGGCGACGCCGTCGACCATGCAGTGGTGGACCTTGGAGATGATCGCCCAGCGGTCGTCCTCCAGGCCCTCGATCAGGTAGAGCTCCCACAGTGGCTTGGACATGTCCAGTCGCGAGCCGAGCACTCGGCCGGCCAGGTTGCGCAGCTGCTCGTCGTTGCCCGGACGGGGCACCGCGGTGTGCCGGACGTGGTAGAGGATCTGGAAGTGCGGGTCGTCGACCCACATCGGCCGGCCGAGCTGCATCGGCACCCCGCGCACCCGCTGCCGGTACCGGGGCACCATCGGGAGCTTGCTGAGCAGCAGCCGCACCACGTCGCCGTAGGTGGGTGCCGGGCCGTCGAAGACGGCCACCGACCCGACGTGCATGGGCGTGTTCTCGCTCTCGGCGAAGTAGAAGCCGCTGTCGAGCGCACTCATCCGGTCCACGTTCTGCTCCTCGCCGCCCCTCGGTGCCGGTGCTCCGGAGAAGGGCCGTTCCACGTCGTCCGTGGCCGCTGAAATTAGGGGTGTCGCCGGGTTACTGCAAGGTGGGGATCGTGACGGGGGCCACAATTGCATGCCCCGCGTGCGGTGCGTTCAACCGGCCCTCCTCGGGGCCTCGTCCAGCCGGTCGAGCAGCTCCAGGAAGGCGCGGTCGACGACGGCGGCGCGGGTGAGGTTCACGCTGTGGCCGGCGCCGGGGACGACGACCAGCTCCGCGCCCACGGCCTCGGCGATCCGCCGGCCGTGCCCGGCCGGCGTGAGCCGGTCGTGCGTCCCTGCCACGACGGTCACCGGCACCCGCCGCAGCACCTCCAGCGCCGTGGTCTCGTCGTGGTCGAGGAAGGTCGCGTAGAACGCCGCGACCACGGGGTAGGGCGTCTCCTCCAGCAGCCGCTGGACGAGGGCCACGCGGGCCGGGTCGGCGTCGTCACGCCCGAACAGCTGCCGGCGGGTGAACCAGCGGCCGAGGGGGCTCCCGCGCCAGCGGAAGCGCTCGAGCACCGGGGCGACCAGCTGCACGCCGCGGAGGTAGAGCGGGAGCAGGCCCGTCCTCCGGATCAGCGCGACCAGCCGGCCGAGCACGCCGGTCTCGACCAGCCCACCGGCCGACGTCGCCAGCAGGAAGACGCCCACCACGCGGTCACCGAACAGCTCGGGCCGCCGGCGGGCCAGCGCCAGCACGCTCATCCCGCCCATCGAGTGCCCGGCGAGCACCACCGGGCCGGTGGGGGCGACGGCGTCGAGCACCTGCCCCAGGTCGCGGCCGGTCCGGTCGATCGTCGCCTGCGTCAACGGCGTCCAGCCGGAGCGGCCGTGCCCCCGCTGGTCCCAGAGCACCAGCCGGGCGCGGTCCTTCAGCGCCGCCCGCTGCAGCTGCCACTCCGCGAGCCGGGCGGTGAAGCCGTGCGACAGCACGACGGTCAGCGGTGCGTCCGCGTCCCCGTCCAGCTCGACGTGCAGGTCGATGCCGTCGTCGGTCCGGACGGTGCGCGAGCCCGGGGGCGGGGGGCCGGACAGCGGCGGGATCGTGGGCACGGGCGGCGGGGTGGGCACGCGGCACATCCCAGGGCCTTCCGGCGCAGGAGGCAACCGGAGGGCTCAGCGCCGGCCGCGGAACGAGCGCCGGCCCGGGGCGTTGTCGCGGAGCAGCCGGCGGGCCGTGTCCACCTCGCGGGCGACCGGTGCGAGCACGCCCTCGGCGTGGAGCTCCGCGTCGTCCGTGGTCCCGGTCGTCCGGACGTCGTCCTCCAGCCGGCGGATCGCGCGGCGCAGCACCGCCACCTGCGCGAGGTCGGGCACCGGCTCGCCCTCCCGGGTGGCTATGACGGCCTCGGTCACCGCGTCCGACGTGCGTTCCAGCGCGACGATCACCGGCCACCACGCCGCCGCGCGGGTGCTGATGGGCGGCGGCTCGGCCAGCCGTCGCTGCAGCTGGGTCTGCAGCTCGGTGAGGGCCCGGTAGTTGCGGCGGCGGGCGCGGCGACGGTCGGCCGGGCTCCCGGTGAAGGCGGCCTCGACGAACTCGTCCAGCGCCACCGTGGCGTCGTGCAGGGCCCGGCCCAGCTGCGCCCGGAAGGTCTGCGGCCAGAGCAGGTAGCCGAACACCAGCACGATCGCGCAGCCGATCAGGGTGTCGACCAGCCGCTCGGCGACCAGCCCGGCGTCGTCGGTCAGCGTCAGGTCGAGCATCAGCAGGATCACCGGGGTCTGGAACACCGAGAAGAGGCCGAAGTTCGCCGCACGCGCCCACGGCAGGACGGCTGCGGACAGCGCCATCGGCACCAGCAGCCAGGCGCTGCCGCCGAGGAGCGCCAGCAGCGCCGATCCCAGCAGCACGCCGACCAGGGTGCCGGCGCCGCGCTGCACGGCCCGGCCGAAGACCGACCCGAAGTCGGGCTTGAGCACGATGGCCACGGTGAGCAGCACCCAGTAGGGGCGCTCGGTGGGCAGGAGCTGACGGGCGATCTCCGCGATGGACATGCACAGCGCCAGGCGGACGGCGAAGGCGCGGCTGTCGGCGCTGGCCATCGTGCGGTCGGCCAGGTCCCGCAGCCGCGAGCCGAGATCGGTCTCCGGCCGCTCGGCGGCGGCACCGGCGCGTTCCTCGGGATCCCCGACGACGTTCCAGACCAGCCGGACACCGTGGCGGACGGCGCGCCGTGCGCGGTGCCCGTCCTCCACCGCGGGCGGTCGCCCGGCCGGCAGCTCCCGGGCTCCGGTGAGTGCGGCGGCCAGGTCGCGCACGGCGGCGACGTCGTCGTCGGCCGGGACGCGTGCGCGGGCGGCCGCCACCGCGGCCTCGACCAGCGGCGCGGCCGAGTTGAGCACCCCGGCCAGCTCCGAGAGCTCGCGCACCCGGCCGGCGTGGTGGCTGCGGCTGCGGATCACGCGGTCGTAGGCGTCGTTGAGCGCGGTGGTCAGCTCGCGGCGGGCGGCCTCCGCGTGCGGTGCGTCCTCGGCCTCGAGCAGGTCGGCGATGCGCGTGAACACCGCCGCAACGGCGGCGCGGTCGGGGTCGCCTCCCTCCGTGCGGTGCTGGACCAGCGTCGTCAGCGTCGCCCACACCGCTCCGAGCAGGAAGAACGCCACCTCGGTGTGCCACGACAGCGAGGTGAGGAGGCCCGAGGAGAGCGCGGTGTAGATCAGCAGCTGCAGCGAGCCGAACGACATCGTCGCGTCGATCCGGCTGATCCCGGCCGCGAGGACGGCGATCAGCGCGATCACCGCCACGGGCACCCACCCGTCGCCGGTGGCCAGGCCCCCGGCGAGCAGCCCGAGCGTCCCGAAGGCGCCGGCTGCGGCGATCCGTCGCAGTTTGTCCCGCTGGGGTCCCGCCTGCGGCGCCAGGGTCGCCGCCAGCGCGCCCATGGTGCCGAAGGTGCCGGCGCTCAGCGTCGTCCCGGGCTCGATGCCGCCCCCGACGGCGACGGCCACGGCGAGCGGTGCGGGGATCGCCACGGCGAAGCGGACGGCGTCCCGCCACGGCACCGGGGGCCGGCCGGTGCGGGCCAGCTCCTCGAGCCACGCCGGGGCGTGCAGGCCCCTGCTCAGCCCGCCGTCGCCGCCCACGGCCAGAGCTTGTCACCGCGGTGCGGCGATCTTCCGGCGACGGTGCGCCCCCTACCCTCCGAGGCGTGACGGTGCTGCTCGGAGACGTGATCACCGCGCTCGAGGCGCGCTACGACCCCGCACTGGCCGAGCCGTGGGACGCCGTCGGGCTGGTGTGCGGCGACCGCTCGGAGCCCGTCCGGCGGGTGCTCTTCGCCGTCGACCCGACCGCGGCCGTCGTGGATGAGGTGATCGCCGCCGGGGCGGGCCTGCTGGTCACCCACCACCCGCTGTTCCTGACCCCGGTGCACGGCGTGCCGGCCGACGACCCGAAGGGCCGGCTCGTGCACCGGCTCGTCCGCGCCGGCGCCGGCCTGTTCGTGGCGCACACCAACGCCGACCGCGCTCCGGGCACCGGGGTCAACGCCGCGCTCGCCGACGTCCTCGGGCTCACCGGCGCGGTGCCCCTGGAGCCGGCGGCCGGGGTGCCCGGCGCCGGTCTCGGTCGCGTCGGGGAGCTGCCCGCGCCGATGAGCCTGCGCGACTTCGCCGCGCTGGCAGCCCGGGTGCTGCCGGCCACCGCCGGGGGAGTGCGCGTGGCCGGGGACCCGGCACGCACGGTCCGCCGGGTGGCCGTCTGCGGTGGGAGCGGTGGATCGCTGCTCCCGGCTGCCGCGGCCGCCGGCGCCGACGTGCTGCTGACCAGCGACCTCAAGCACCATCCGGTGTCCGACGCCCTCGAGGTCGACGGGCCGGCGCTCTGCGACGTCGCCCACGCCGCCAGCGAGTGGCCCTGGCTGGCGGTGGCCGCCGAGGCGCTGCGCCGCGACCTGGACGACCGCGTGGCGGTCCAGGTCGCCGCCGGGACGACCGATCCCTGGGTCTTCCGGGCCGGCCAGGAGAGCTAGCAGGAGAGCAGGGGGCCCTCACGCGTGCCCGGCGGCCCGCAGCGCCCGGACGCAGGCCCGCTCCAGGCCGCGCTGCCGGCGCATCCGTGCGAGCAGTCCCGGCACCGGCTCCAGGTCCCGGGTGGCGGCCGCCCGGACAGCGGTGAGCCGGCCGTCGGCGTACCGCCCGGTGGTCGTGTGCACCGTCCAGCGCTCGATGTCGGGCACGGACAGCTCCTGACCGACGAGCACCGCCGGGCCGCGCACCGCGCCGGGGCCGTCCCGCAGCTCGAGGGGATCGGTGTTCCAGTCGGGCACGCGGACGGTGCGTACGGAGAGCGCGCCGTCGTCGACGCCGAGGACGGCGTCGGCCGGCCCGTCGCGCCGCACACCCGGGACGAACTCGGCGGCGTCCAGCACCAGGACCAGCCGCGGCAGGTACCACCAGTGCTCCCGCCGGAGCATGGCCGAGTCCGCGAGCGCGCGGGCCGGTGGGTGCTTGCGCAGCTCCTGGTCGAGCAGCGCCTCGGTGAACAGCTCGCCGGTGGCGTCCTCGACGAGATCGAACCGGCCGGTGGCCACCAGGGGCGCCCACGCGGAACCGGTCAGCCGTGGATCGGAGAGCACCAGCGCCGCGGCGTCGCTGGCGGCCACCCGGCGCGCGGCCTCGACCTGCGCCCAGGGCAGGGCCACCGCCGGCCGCTCCCCGAGGACGAGCGGGACGACGCCGATGGCACCCGGCGGCCCGTCGGGCGCGCGCCACACCAGTTCGGCCACGCCCGCAGCGCGGACAGCAGCGAGAGCGCTTGTGACGTGGATCACAACGGTGTCTACTCCTTGGGCGGGCGGCGGCGGTGCCGCCCCGGACCTGGGAGCCGCCGTGCCCGCGTTCGTCGTAGCCGCGGTCGTCGGGGTGCTGTTCTTCCTCGGCTACCGGTACTACTCCAGCTACCTGGCCAGGAAGGTCTACGCCCTCGACCCGGCGTTCGTCACCCCTGCGCACGAGTTCGACGACGGCAACGACTTCGTGCCGACCAACAAGCACGTGCTGTTCGGCCACCACTTCACCTCGGTGGCGGGTGCGGCGCCCATCGTCGGTCCGGCGATCGCGGTGTTCTGGGGCTGGGGGCCGGCGCTGACCTGGATCGTGCTCGGCACGATCTTCGCCGCCGGCGTGCACGACTTCGGCGCACTGGCGGTCTCCGTCCGGCACAAGGCGAAGAGCATCGGCACGCTCGCCGGCGACGTCATCAACGGCCGGGCGCGGATGCTGTTCCTGGCGATCATCTTCTTCCTGCTGACCCTGGTGAACGCGGTCTTCGCCGTGGTCATCGGCAACCTGTTCGTCGCCCAGCCGGGCGCGGTGATCCCGATCGTCGCCGAGATCCCGCTGGCCATCGCGATCGGCGTCTACATCTACCGGACCCGCTCCTCGGCGCTCATCCCGTCGATCGTCGGCGTGATCGTGCTGTACGCGTTGATCCTGGTCGGCAACGAGTACCCGATCACCCTGGACGGACTGGCCGACGCGCTCGGCGTCGAGCAGACCCGCAACGTCTGGGTGGTGCTGCTGTTCGCCTACACCTGGGTCGCCTCCCGGATCCCGGTGTGGGTGCTGCTGCAGCCCCGCGACTACATCAACAGCCACCAGCTGTTCATCGCCCTCGGCGTGATCGGGCTGGGCCTGATCATCGGGCTGAACCAGATCCAGGCGCCGGCGATCAACGACGTGCCGGAGGGGTCGCCGAGCTTCTTCCCGTTCCTGTTCATCACCATCGCCTGCGGGGCGATCTCCGGGTTCCACTCGCTGGTCTCGTCGGGGACGACGTCCAAGCAGCTCGACAAGGAGACCGACGCCCGTTACGTCGGCTACATGGGCGCCGTGGGGGAGGGCTCGCTGGCCACCGGCGCGGTGCTCGCCGCGACGGCGGGTGTGGCGGCGTCCCAGGCGGAGTGGGAGGCGCTCTACCCCGACTTCGCCACGGCGTCGGGGGGCGCGGTCGGCAACTTCGTGGCCGGTACCGCCGAGTTCGCCAACAACATCGGCATCCCGCTGGAGCTGGCGGGCGTCTTCGCCGCCGTCGTCGTCATCAGCTTCGCGGCGACGACGATGGACACCGGCGTCCGGCTGCAGCGCTACGTGATCCAGGAGATCGGCGAGCTGATCAAGGTGCGCGTCCTGGCCCGCAACCTGACCGTCGCCACCACGCTGGCCGTGGTCATCCCGCTGGCCATGGCGCTGATCCCCGGGGATGGGGAGGCCGGCTACACGTTCGGCGTCCTGTGGCAGCTGTTCGGGACCACCAACCAGCTCACCGCGGGCCTGGCCCTCTCGGTCATCGCGGTGTGGGTGACCCGGCGCGGCCGCAACGCGGTCGCCATCCTGGTCCCGCTGGTCTTCCTGCTGGCGATGACGACGTGGGCGCTGATCCTCAACCTGCGGAACTTCGTCGAGGACGAGCAGTGGGTGCTGGCGCCGCTGGACGCGCTCATCTTCGTCCTCGCCCTGTGGCTGATGGTCGAGGCGGCGATCGCGCTGCGCGCCGCCTACCGCGAGCGGCCGCCGGTCCCGGTGGACGGGGCCGGTACCGGCGAGCCGGATGCCGTCGCGCAGGCGAACTCGGGGGTCGGGACGTCGACGGCCGGGCCCATCGAGGGCCCGGCCGGGAGCCCGCGCCGGTGACCTCACGCGTCATCCTCGTCCGCGGCGCCCGGTCCGCGGGCGGGGGTGGCGGTTGCTGCAGCGGGGACGTGCGGCCGTTCGACGAGGGGGGTTCGCACCGGCACGTGCCCCCGGACGACGCGGTCGGGGCGGTGTACCGGGCGCTGCGTGCGCGGCTGCCGGCCGGTGTCGTCATCGAGGTGGTGTCGCCGTCGAACTGGCTGTGGCTGGTCCCGGCCCTGGTGTCCGCCGGCCGGCAGCGTGGGCTGCGGGGCGCGGCGCTGCGTCGCTCGGTACGGGCGGGACTGGCCGTCGAGTCCCTCATCGTGGACGGGGTGGTCGTCGCCTCCGGCGAGCTTCCCGGCCCCGCTGCGGCCGTCGCGGCGGTGGAGGCCGAGCTGGCGCTCCGGTGAGCCGTGCGGCCTCCGGCTCACCGGCGTAGGGCCGGGTCGGAGCGCAGGTAGGTTGAGCGGGTGAAGGTCGACCATTTCGAGCAGCAGAAGCTCCTGGATCTCGCGGCCGAGGACGTCGCGCTGAGCCAGCTGGCGCACCGCAGGCGGACGCTGCCGGAGGCCGCGGCGGTGGAGACGGCCGAGCAGTCCGAGCGCGACCTCTCCGCCGACGTCGTCCGCGCCGAGACCGAGGTCCGCGACCTGACCCGCGAGGTCAAGCGGCTGGAGTCCGACGTCGACACCGTCCGCCAGCGCGCCGCCCGCGACCAGCAGCGGATGGACTCCGGTTCGGCCACCCCCAAGGAGATCACCGGGCTCCAGCACGAGCTCGAGTCGCTGGCCCGCCGCCAGGCCGACCTGGAGGACCAGCAGCTCGAGCTGATGGAGCGGCTGGAGGCGGCCGAGTCCACGCTGGCCACGGCGCAGCAGGGCCTGGTCGGGGCACGCGAGGGGCGGGAGCGCGCCACGCAGCTCCGCGACGACGCCCTGGCCGACATCGCCGACGGCACGCAGCGCCACGAGTCGGCCCGCACGGCGGTTGCCGGCGGCATCTCCGCCCCGCTGCTGACCCTCTACGACCGCATCCGCACCCAGACGGGCGGCACGGGCGCGGCGATGCTCCGGGCGCGCGCCTGCCAGGGCTGCCGCATCGAGCTCAACGGCCGCGAGCTGGCCGCCGTCCGCAACGCCGATCCGCACGAGGTCGTCCGCTGCGAGAACTGCGGCCGGATCCTGGTGCGCACCGCCGAGTCCGGGCTGTGACCGCGAGCCGGTTCATCGTCGAGGCCGACGGCGGCTCGCGCGGCAACCCCGGCCCGGCGGGATACGGGGCGCTGGTGCGGGACGCCGAGACCGGCCGCGTGCTCGCCGAGCGCGCCGCCTCCGTGGGGCGGGCCACCAACAACGTCGCGGAGTACGGCGGCCTGGTCGCCGGACTGCAGGCGGCGCTGGACCTGGACGCCTCCGCCGAGGTGGAGGTCCGGATGGACTCCAAGCTCGTCGTCGAGCAGATGTCGGGTCGCTGGCAGATCAAGCACCCAGACATGCGCAAGCTCGCGCTCGAGGCACGTGCCCTCGCCGGCCGGCTGGGTGGCGTCCGGTACACGTGGATACCCCGGGCCCAGAACGGCGCGGCGGACGCGCTGGCCAACAGCGCGATGGACGGCAGGCCGGTGCACCGCGACATCGCGGCCGAGCCGTCGGTGACCGAGACCGACGTCCAGCCGGAGGAGCCGCGGCCCGTCGTCACGACGGTGACCCACCTGCTGCGGCACGGGCAGACCGAACACACCCCCGAGCGTCGTTACAGCGGCCGCAACGACCTGCCGCTCTCCCTGACCGGCCGCGCCGAGACCGAGGCGGCCGCGCACCGCGTGGCCGAGCTCGGCGTCGAGGTCGTGTTCGCCTCCCCGTTGCGCCGCACCCGGGAGACCGCGGAGATCGTCGCGGGCGTGCTCGGGCTGCCGGTCGAGTTCGACGAGGACCTCGTGGAGCTGGACTTCGGCGACCTCGAGGGGCTCACCGGCGCCGAGGCGCAGGAGTTGCATCCGCTCGCCGTCCGCCGGTTCATGTCCGACCTCACCGTGGCCGCGCCGGGCGGGGAGTCGATCGCCGACGTCAGCACCAGGGTGGCCCGCGCCCGCCGACGGATCCTCGACGGCTGCGCCGGCAGGACGGTGCTGGTGGTCAGCCACGTGACGCCGATCAAGCTGATGCTGGCGGCCGGGCTCGGGGCCGGGGACGACGTCGTCCACCGGGTGTTCCTGCAGGCGGCGTCGCTGTGCACCGTCGCGTGGTCGTCGGACGGCCGGACGTCGGTGCGGCTGGTCAACGACACCGCGCACCTGCGCTGACCGCGGGCCCACCAGCCTCGGCGCGGGGCGTGGCCGGGCGCGTTCAGATTCGGAGGAACAGGTAGACCGACACCACGACGCCGAAGACGACGATCAGCGCCCGCAGCGGCGCAGGCGGGATCCGGGTGGCCAGCCGTGCCCCGACGAACCCGCCCACCAAACCCGCCGGCGCCGCGACCGCGACCACTTCCCAGTGCACGTCGCCGAAGATCCCGAAGACGACAACCGTGACGGTGGCGGTGACCGCCGACAGGGCCGATTTCAACGCGTTGGCCAGCTTCAGCCGGTTCAACGCCAGGCCGAGGACGCCGACGAGGATCACGCCCAGCGCGCCGCCGAAGTAGCCGCCGTAGACGGTGGCCAGGAAGAGCGCGACGTACAGCCAGGCGGGGTCGCGGGTGGCGCCGCCGTCCTCGGCCCTGCGCAGCCGCGCGGTCACCAGCGGCTGTACAGCCAGCAGCGTGCTGGCCAGCAGTACGAGCACGGGGACCACGACGTCGAAGGCCTCCGACGGCGTGGTGAGCAGCAGCACGCTGCCGGTCGTGCCACCGAGGACGGCGACGACGCCCAGCCGCCGCAGCCGCGGGCCCTGGCCGGCGTATTCGGGCCGGAAGCCCGCGATCCCACCCAGGTAGCCCGGCCACTGGACGACCGAGTTCGTCACGTTGGCCTCCACCGTGCCCAGGCCCAGTGCGACCAGGGTCGGGAAGAGGAGGAGCGAGCCGCCGCCGGCGACGGAGTTGACCCCGCCGGCCAGCAGCGCGACCGCTGCGGCGATCAGCAGGTCGGCGGCGGACACGGCGGTCAACTTACGGCTGACGCGGCAGATGCCATGCCGGCGGCCGTCCACCGAAGCCGTCGACATCGGCGGCGCCGCCTACGCCGCTGGCGCCGGGCACCTCCTGGGATGGAGGCTTTCTCCCCTCGGACGGCGGTCGGCACAGAGAATGCCTCTATGGACGGAGCTCCCGTACATGCCTAGTGTTCCGGGCGCGGAACGCCCGTGGCCTCGGGCGCGTCGGCAGCAGGCCGGATAAAGGAGGTCGTGGTGCCGGACGGGACGAGCCGATGACGGCCGGCGGCCCGACGGCGTCGGAGGGAGCAATGGCGTCCGCCGAGAGCGTGCTCGCCCGGCTGCTCGGCCTGCTCGCCGAGGAGGCGCCGCTCGAGGACTTTCACGCGGTCCTGGCCGACGCCGCACCCGCCGTGGCGGCCGTCGACGGCTCCGTGCCGGCGCTGGCCCGCGAGTTGCACGACGCGGTGCGGGCCGCGCTCGCCGTCCGCACCCTGTTGGCGACCCGCCGCCGGCGCGAACGGGAACTCGCCGCCCTCTACGAGACCGCCGGGGACCTGTCGTCGCTGCGCGACCTGGAGGCGGTGCTGCAGGCCATCGTGCGGCGGGCCCGGCAGCTGCTCGACACCGACGCGGCCTACCTCATGCTCATCGACGAACCACGCCGGTTGACCTGGATGCGCGTCACCGACGGCATCCGTACCGACGCGTTCAAGCAGGCCCGGCTCGAGATGGGCGCAGGACTCGGCGGCCTCGTCGCGCAGTCCTGCACCCCGTACGCCACGGCCGACTACGCCTCGGACACCAGGCTGACGCACCCAATCGACGACGTCGTCGGCGGGGAAGGGCTGGTGGCCATCCTCGGCGTTCCGCTGCGCCGCGGGGAACAGGTCATCGGGGTCCTGTTCGCCGCCAATCGCCGTCAGCGGCCCTTCAGCCATGAGGAGACGGCGTTGCTCGGCTCGCTGGCCGACCATGCAGCCGTCGCCATCGAGAACGCCTCGCTGTTCGCGGAGTCCCGCGCTGCCCTGGAGGAGCTGCGCGAGGCCAACCGCCTGGTCCAGCAGCACAGCGAATTCGTCGAGCGGGCCACCGCGATGCACGAGCGCCTGTACGGCGTCATGCTCTCCGGTGGAGGGTTGCAGGAGGTGGCCGACACCGCGGCCGACGTGCTGCGTGGAGAACTGGCAGTCCTGGACGTCGGCGGTTCGATCCGCGTCACGGCCGGCGACGGGCGGCGGTTGCAGGAGGTGGCCCGCATTGTGGTCGCCGGGGTGGACGACGAGCACCCGGTGCGGACGGTGCAGCATGCGAGCCCCGACGGCGAGGAGTTCGCTGTCGCCCCCGTCTTCGCCGGCACCGAGGCCATCGGGCGGGTGCTCTTCTGCGGCCGGGTCCTCGACGACGCGGAGGTGCGCCTGCTCGAGCGGGCTGCGGTCGTCTCGGCGCTGTTGCTGCTGCAGGAACGGTCCATCGCCGAGGCGGAGCAGCGCGTCCGTGGCGAGCTCATCCACGACCTGGTCGCGGCGCCGCAGCGTGATCCCGAGGGCCTGCGCCGGCGGGCGGCCCACCTCGGCCTGGACCTGACCCAACCGTGCGTCGTCGTGGTGGCGCGCCCGGTCGACCCCGAGCGGTGCGGTGCCGCGCTGCAGGCCGGCCTGGCCACCGGGGCCCCCCGGCCCGAGGTCTACGGCTGGTGTGGCACCGACCTGGTGCTCCTGGTGCGGGGGGACGACGCCTCGGTGGTGGCCGGCCGGCTCTCGGTGACGCTCACCGCCGCCGCCGGATGCCCGGTCACCGTCGGCGCCGCGGGACCGCGCGCCGGCGGCGAGCACGTCCCCGGGTTGTACGGCGACGCCACCCGCTGTGCCGATGTGCTCGTCGCGCTCGGTCGCGCCGGCGAGAGCGCGACGGCCGACGACCTGGGCGTGTACGGCCTGCTGCTCAGCAGCGCCGGCCGCGCCGAGGTCGAGCGGTACGTACGGAGCAGTATCGGGCCGGTCATCGACTACGACCGGCTGCGCGGGACCGACCTCATCCGGACGCTGCTCGTCTACTTCGGCTGCGGGAGCAACCTGACCCGCGCCGCCACCGAGCTCTACGTGCACGTGAACACGCTGTACCAGCGACTGGACCGGGTCAGCTCGCTGCTCGGCGAGAGCTGGCGCTCCGGTGACCGGGCGCTGCAGGTCCACGTGGCGCTCAAGGTGCATGTGGCTCTCGGTGGGCCGGGGACGAGGAAAGAGGGCGATCCCGTCGCTGGAGCGTGACGGGACGAGCGGCGGTGGGACGAGGGCGGGCAGGGCCTGTCCCTCCTGCTCGTCCAGGGCCTCGGCTACCCCTTCGGCATGTGGTACCGGCTCCGGCCGACGCTCGAGGCGCGGTATCGCGTGCTGTGGCTGGACAACCGGGGGGTCGGCCGGTCCGTCGTCCCGCCCGTGACGGTGGAGGCGATGGCGGCCGACGCGCTCGCCGTGCTGGACGAGGCAGGGGCCGATCAGGCGCATGTCCTGCGCGCTCGATGCCCTACGTGTACGCGGTCGACACGCCGCGCGCGCTCATCGAGGAGGACTTCGCCGTGCGTAGTGCACGCCCGACCTCGGTCGAGGGCGACAGCGCACAGATGCAGGGCGCACTGAGGCACGGGGCACCCTCTCGTGGCTGCCCGGCTTTGCACGGGCCGGTCGTGGTCCTGCACGGGACGGCGGACCGCCTGGTCCCGCAGGCGAACGCCCATCTGTTCCATCGGGCGCTGCCGGATGCGCGGCTATGACCGCTGGACGGTGCCGCCCACGTGTTCAGGACCGACCAGCCGGCCGAGACGACCCGGGCAATCCTGGAGCTCTTCGCCGACGTGGATGCCGACGCCGACGGTGAGACTGCCCAGGTGTGGCGAAAATATCCACCCAGCCTGCCCGCTCGCTGGAGGATCTCAACCTTGGGCACTCCTGTCCGGGCGGCCATATTTGGCGTGTTCGTTCGTGACCGGCCTCACAGTCCGCGCCACCCGACGAGGGAGCGCGGGGACAGGAGAAGCATGCGCCGCCGCACCGCCTCCCGACTGCTCCCAGCGCTCCTCGCGCCCGTCCTGCTCGCGACGGCCTGCGGTGGCGGAGACGACACCGACACCGGAGGATCGGGCGGCCAGGCCGACGGCGAGCCGATCCCGGTCGGAATCGTCACCAGCCTGAGCGGACCGCTGTCCTCCTACGGCGAGGCCTACGTCGAGGGCCTGGACGCCGGTCTCGACTACGCCACGGACGGCACCGGTGCGTGCCCGGACGGACGCCCCATCGAGATCGAGACGATCGACGACGGCGGCGATCCGGAGCAGGCCGTGTCCGCGGCCACCGATCTCGTCGGCCGCGGCGTGACGGTTCTCGGCGGAACGGCGTCCTCCGGCGTCGCGGTGCAGTTGGCGCCCTTCGCCGAGGAGAACGACATCCTCTACCTCTCCGGGGCAGCTGCCTCGGACGCCATCACCGGTATCAACGACAACACCTTCCGGGCCGGCCGGCAGACCTATCAGGACGTCGCCACCGCCGCGACATTGCTCGAGAACGCCTCCGGCGACGTGCTGGTGTTCGCCCAGGACACGGAGTTCGGTCAGGGCAACGTCGCGGCCGTCGAGGCGGTGCTGGGTGACGAGGGCGCGACCGTCGACTCACTGCTCGTCCCGGCGTCGGCCAACGAATTCACCCCCTTCGCGCAGCAGATCAACGACGCCGCACCCGATCTGCTGTTCGTGGCCTGGGCCGGCGACACGACCTCGGCGATGTGGCAGGCCCTGCAGCAGCAGGGCGTGTTCGACCGGACGACGGTGACGACCGGCCTCGGCGACCTCGCCTCGTGGCCGGCCTACGGCGAGGAGCCCCAGGACATCAACTTCCTGGCGCACTACGTGTCCGGCACCACCGACAACGAGGCAGCCGACGCCATGGAGGAGGCGATCGCCGAGCCCGACCTGTTCACACCGGACGGTTTCGTGACCGCACAGATGGTCGTGCGTGCCGTCTGCGAGGGTGATCCCGCCGACACCGCCTCGATGATCGAGGCGCTGGAGGGCTGGGAATTCCAGGCGCCCAAGGGCATGCAGACCATCCGGGCCAGTGACCACGCGATGATCCAGCCGATGTTCACCGCCCAGCTGACCGGTCCGGTCGGCGAGCGCGTGGGCGAGGTCCTGAGCACCGTGCCGGCCGACGAGGTGGCCCCGCCGGAGGGGTCGTGACCCCAGGGGCGCCCGATCGGGCACCGACCGGTGGTGCGCGGGACGTCGTCCTGCGCACCACCGGCCTGACCTGGCGGGTGGGCGGCTTCACGATCGTCGAGGACATCGACCTCGAGGTCCGGGAGGGCGAGTTCCTGTCCGTCATCGGCCCCAACGGTGCCGGCAAGAGCACCCTGATCAATCTGCTCAGCGGGGTCGCGGTGCCGGTCGCTGGACGTATCGAGCTGCTGGGGAAGGACGTGACCCGCGCCGCGCCGTCGACCCGGGTACGCCGGGGGCTGGGCCGCACCTTCCAGACCTCCAGCCTGTTCCCGGGACTTACGGTGCTGGAGAACGCGAGGCTCGCGGCGGCGGGTGCGCGCGGGAGCCTGGCGCTGTGGCGCCGCCCCTCGCCCACGGACGCCGCCACCCGCAAGGCCCGAAACATCCTCGAAGAGGTCGGCCTCGGGCACCGGGCGCACGATCGGGCGGCCGACCTCGGGCACGGCGACAAACGCAAGCTCGAGATCGGCGTCGTCCTGTGCGGGGATCCGCGTGTCCTGCTGCTCGACGAACCGACCGCCGGCGTCAGCGCGGAGGAAGTCGAGCCCCTGGTCGACGTCGTTCGCGCCGTCCACGCCCGCGGGCGGACGGTGGTCATGGTCGAGCACCACATGGAACTGGTCACCGGCGTGTCCGACCGCATCGCCGTGATGCACCAGGGGCGGCTGCTGATGGTCGACGTCCCGAGCGTGGTCATGGCCGACGCGACCGTGGGCGAGGCCTACCTGGGAGGAGGGTTCGAATGAGCGCACCACTGCTCGAGGTCAAGGACCTGCACGTGTACCGCGGCGAGGCGCACGTGCTGCAGGGGGTCGACCTGGCCGTGCGACCGAACCGCGTCACCGCGCTGCTCGGCCGCAACGGCGCCGGCAAGACCACCACCCTGCTGGCCGTGCTCGGGTTGCTGCCCGGACGCGGCACGGTGCGGTTCGACGGCGAGGATCTGCTGGCCGAGCGGACTCCGGCGCGGGTGCGCCGCGGCATCGGCTACGTCCCGGAGGACCGTGAGGTGTTCACCGCGCTCACGGTGGAGGAGAACCTGCGCCTGGCCGCCCGAACCCCCGAGGCGGCCGACCGGCTGGACATGGTGCACGAGCTGTTCCCCGACCTCGCGGCTCGCCGCAAGCAGCGCGCCGGCAGTCTGTCCGGCGGCCAGCAGCAGATGGTGGCCATCGCACGCGCGCTGCTCAACCCCAACCGGCTCCTGCTGGTCGACGAGCCGACCAAGGGCCTCGCCCCGGTCGTCGTCCGCGACGTCGTGGCAGCGCTGGAGAAGGTGGCCGAGCAGACGACCGTGCTGCTCGTCGAGCAGAACCTGCGGGTCGCCGAGCGGCTGGCGACCGACGTCGTCGTCCTGGACCACGGGACCGTCGTCCACCGCGGCGACATGGCCGAGCTGTTCGCCGATACCGACCGCGCCTCGGCGCTGCTGGGCGTGTCCGCCGCGACGGGACCGGCCCGGGGCCCATCGGCGGGTGGCCGGTCGTGAGCACCTTCGTCCTCATCGTGGTGACCTCGCTCGGGCTGGCCGGGCTCTACTTCCTGCTCGCTGCCGGCCTGTCGCTCATCTTCGGACTGATGAACGTCCTCAATCTCGCGCACGGCGCCTTCTTCGGCATCGGCGGTTACGCCGCGTGGCTGACGATGGACAGGCTCGAGGTGGTGTCCAGCCTCGGCCTGCGATTCCTCGTGGCCGTGCTCGTGGCCGCCGTGGTCGGGCTGGTCGTCGGGGCGTTGGTGGAGCGGCTGCTGATCGCCCGCTCCTACGACAACCACCTGGGACAGATCCTGCTGACGATCGGGCTGGGCTTCGCCCTCGTCGCGCTGCTGGGCGGGGTGTTCAGCTACGACGCCCAGCCGCTGGTCCAGCCGGCGTGGTTCGGGCAGACCACCGAGCTCCTGGGGGCGCGCATCCCCAACAGCCGGTTGCTCATCCTGGCCGTCGCGGTGGTCCTGCTCGCCGCCCTGCTGCTCTTCCTAGCCAAGACTCGCCACGGCCTGGTGATTCGCGCCGGTGTGGAGAACCGGAGCATGGTCGAGGCGCTGGGGATCGACGTGAGCCGCAGCTTCACCCTCGTGTTCGCCCTCGGTGGTCTGCTGGCCGCGGTCGGCGGGGCGTTGGGAGCCGTCTACTTCAACGGCATCAGCCCCGCGCTGGGCACCACTCAGCTGATCTTCGCCTTCATCGTCGTCGTGATCGGGGGACTGGGATCGGTGACCGGGACCGCGTTGTCGGCCGTCGTGGTCGCGCTCACCCAGCAATTGATCAACTTCTACGGCGCACCGGGCCTCGGCGACATCGCCGTCGTGGGACTGCTCGCCGCGGTCCTGCTGCTCCGACCGCAGGGACTGCTCGGGGCGGTGGCCCGATGACGGCCGGGCCCGGAACCGGATCGGGCACCTCGGCTCCGGCCACCCCGTCCGGGCACGGCACGGTCCCCACCGAGCCGCAGCACGCCGGCCGCGACATCCCGCTGCCCTCGCCCGAGCACCGTGCCCGCGGTCTCGGCACGGTGCTCGGGATCGCGGTGGCCGTGATATTCGCCCTGCTGCCGTTCGTTGATGTCGACGTCCCGGTCATCCTGCCGGGGCTGCTGTCCAGCCCCGGAGCGTTGCAGGTCCTCGCCATCGGACTGGTCTTCGCCGGGGTTGCGATGTCCTACGACGTCGTCTTCGGCTACACCGGTCTGCTGTCGTTCGGACACGCGCTGTTCTTCGGCGTCGCGGTCTATGGCACCAACCTGCTGATGGTGCACGCCGGATGGGGCTTCGGCGTCTCGGCGCTGGCAGCGGTGCTGCTCAGCGCGACCACGGCCGCCCTCGTCGGCGCAGTGGCGCTGCGCGCCCGCGGCATCGCGTTCGCCATGGTCACCCTCGCCTTCGTCGAGGCCTTCGCGATCTTCCTGATCACCGACCCGCTCGGCATCACCGGTGGAGAGGACGGGCTGGCGCTGGCCCGCGACGGTGTGCCTGATCTGTTCCGGGGCGTGCTCAACACCCGGAACCTGTACTGGCTCGCCCTCGCCTTCGCCGTGGTGACCTACCTCGTCGTGCGTCAGTGCACGGCCTCCTCCGGCGGGCGGGTGTGGCAGGCGGTCCGCGAGAACGAGGACCGCGTGGAACTGCTCGGCATCCGGCCCTACCCGGTCAAGCTGCTCGCCTTCGTCGTCGGCGGCACGCTCGCCGGAGTGGGGGGCTGCGTGTACCTGCTCGTGGTGCGTGGCGCGAACCCCGACGTCGCCGGTGCGGACTTCGCTCTGGCACTGCTCATCATGGTCGTGCTCGGCGGGTCCGGACGGCTGTGGGGCGCCGCGCTCGGTGGCCTAATCTACGGCCTGCTCACCCTGCGGCTACCTGCGCTGTCCACGTCGGGAGTGCTCGACGGGCTGCCCGAGTGGCTGGAGAACGTGGTCGCCGAACCGCTGTTCGTCCTCGGCACGCTGTTCGTGCTGCTCGTGCTCTTCGTCCCTCAGGGCATCGCCGGATCCGTCGAGCGGGTGCGTGCCGCGCTCGTTCGGCGGTCGTCCCCATGACTCAGCCGGCGAGGTCGCCCAGGAGCACAGCATCGTCGGTGACGACGCCGACGACCGCCGCCGGGGAGAGTCAGTGACCTCGCTGCTGCCGGGCCCGGCGACGACACCGCTGGATCTCTCCGGACGGCGGGTCGTCGTCACCGGTGGGGGCAGCGGGATCGGCGCCGCGTGCGCCACCCGGCTGTCCTCCGCCGGCGCCAAGGTCGTCGTGCTCGATGTGTCGGCGGACGCCGCCGAACGAGTGGCGGCGGAAATCGGCGGCGCCCCGCTGGTGGCCGACCTGACCGACCACGACGCGGTCGAAGGGCTGTGCGCCCCGGACGGCGCCGTGGCGCAGGCGGACGTGGTGGTGAACAACGCCGGTCTGCAGCATGTCGCGCCGCTCGAGACGTTCCCGCCGGACCGCTTCGCGCTCATCCTGCGGCTCATGGTGGAGACGCCGTTCCGGCTGGTGCGGGCGTCGCTGCCGCACATGTATGCGCAGGGATGGGGGCGGATCGTGAACATCTCCTCGGTGCATGGTCTGCGCGCATCCCCGCACAAGTCTGCGTACGTCGCGGCCAAGCACGGACTCGAGGGCCTGTCCAAGGTCATCGCGCTGGAGGGCGGAGCCCGTGGGGTGACGTCGAACACCATCTGTCCGGGATACGTGCACACCCCGCTCGTCGAGGGGCAGATCGCCGCGCAGGCGCGGATGCACGGGATCGGCGAGGACGAGGTGGTGAGCACGGTGCTGCTGAGGCAGTCAGCCATCAAGCGGCTCATCGAGCCGGCCGAGGTCGCCGAACTCGCCGCTTACCTGTGCTCGCCCGCCGGGTCCTTCGCCAACGGGTCGTCGTTCGTCCTGGACGGCGGCTGGACGGCGCGCTGAAGCGAGAGGTATCCGCACTCGCGGCAGTAGTCCGCGCCGCCGACGGCGCACCCGGTCGCGCACCTGGCCGTTCGCACCAGTGCGGGCCACACTGCCTGCATGCCGACCCCGATGCCCGACGACTGGCAGCGCGCGCTGGTGGTCGCCGCCCACCCCGACGACATCGAGTACGGCCTGGCCGCGGCCGTGGCGGTGTGGACGGCGGCCGGCAAGGAGGTGCACTACCTGCTGGCGACCCGGGGCGAGGCTGGGATGGAGGGGGTGCAGCCCGCAGAGGCGGGACCGCTGCGCGAGGAGGAGGAGCGTCGCTCGGCGGCGGTCGTGGGGGTCGGCGAGGTGGAGTTCCTCGACCACCGGGACGGGACCCTCGTGGCCGGCCCCGAACTGCGCCGGGATCTCGCCGCCGCGATCCGGCGGCACCGCCCGGAGCTCGTCCTCACCGGCTACTTCGGGCCGACGTGGACCCCGCCGGGTGTCTCGCCGGCGTACGTCAACTCCGCCGACCACCGGGCGCTGGGCCAGTCGGTGATCGACGCGGTCGCCGACGCCGCGAACGAGTGGATCTTCCCGGACCTGCCGGAGGAGCGCTGGAGCGGCGTGCAGTACATCGCGGTCGGTGAGCTGACCGACCCACCGCACGAGGTGGACGTCAGCGGGACGGTGGAGCTGGCGGTCGCGTCGCTCACCGAGCACCGGCGCTACCTGGAACTGCTCTCCGACGAGCCCGTGGAGCAGCAGGCGCGGCAGGTCGTCGACATGTCGACGCTCCGGGAGGACGGCGGGCGCCGGGTCGGATTCCGGCTCTTCTGGGGCTGAGCGCCGTCTGTTCGAGGGCTGGCCCCGTGCCGCGAACCTCCCGGTACGGAGGGTTGCGTCACGGAAACGTCATGTACCTGATCGGGTTGTGCACGTTCATTCTGGATCACTGCGGGCATGAGAAGCGCAGGCCTTCCGGGAGGGCCTGCCACCAGCAGGGCGCGCGGCCAGCCAGGCCGTGTCGCGGTTCCTCCGGATTCTTCCCCGTTCCAGGCCCAATGACGGCGCACCGACGCGTCGTCCGTTCGACCGGGAGCAGGTTTCGAACCGCCCCGTGCGCCTTCTGGAACCACCGGAGGCGCGCCCTCAGACCTAAGGAGTCTTCATGCGCAAGGCATTCGCAGTCCCGGCCGTCACCCTCGCCGCCGCGGCGTTCCCCCTGCTCACGATGGGCACTGCCCTCGCAGACCACGACGGGAGCTACCAGACGTCCCTCGGCGCGCTCAATGACTCCGGTGTCTCCGGTAGCGGCATGGTGACGCTCAACGGCGACCAGGCGACCGTCACCGTCAAGGCGAACGGCGTCGTCGCCGGTGCCCCGCACGCCCAGCACTTCCACATCGGCGCCCAGGGCGTCTGCCCGCCCCCGAGCGCGGACAGCAACGGTGACGGAATCATCACCACGGCCGACGGCATCCCCTTCTACGGGATGATCGGCGCCTCGTTGACCACCGAGGGCGACACCGGCGCGGACAGCGGCCTGGCCGTCGACCGCTTCCCGACCCCCGACGGGAACAGCTACACCTACGAGCGCACCTTCACGATCGACGAGGCCACGCAGAAGGCCTTCGCCGCGGGTAACGCGGTGCTCGTCGTCCACGGCATCGACGTGAACAACAACGGTGAGTATGACGCCGAGGCGGGTCAGAGCTCGCTCGACCCGTCGCTGCCGCTGGAGGCCACCGCGCCCGCCGCCTGTGGCGTGCTGAACGCCTCGCAGATGGGCCAGATGCCCATGGGCGGTGCCGAGACCGGTGCCGGCGCGACCAGCGGCATCGAGAACCAGGCCGCGATCGGTGTCGGCGCTCTCGCCGCCGTCGGTGCGGCCACGGCCGGTGCCGTCGCGTACCGCCGTCGTCAGGTCGCCGACCAGGCCTGATCCCAGCAGGACACGCCGCGCCGGGCAGGCATCCGTCTGCCCGGCGCGGCACTGCTCTGCCCGGCCCGGCCCGTGACCCCGGCCGCCGCGGACGCAGCAGGAACCCCGTGACCGAGCGATCGAGCCACGGCCCCGGTGCATGGGGCTCGGCCTCCAGCCCGGCGGGACCGTGGAGGTCCCGCCGCCGGCCGCCGTCGACCGGGCCGGCTGGTACCGCCGGTCACCGGCGCCCGGGGCGATCGGCCCGGCGGTCGTGCTGGGTCACGTCGACTCCGCCGAGCACGGCCCCGGCGTCTTCTTCGAGCTCGGCGCCCTGACCCTGACGGTCTACGGCAACACCCCGGACCCGCACCTGTGGCGGCGAGTTCGATCCGGCAGCCCGCAGCTACGCGGACGACGTCCCCGCCTACGCGACCCTCGTGGCCACCCGCCCGGCCTGACCGGCGACCCGGGCCGCGGCTCCCCGTGCACGCGAAGCGGGTGGCAGACCATGCGGTCTGCCACCCGTTTCGCGCGCGGTGCCTTGCTGGATCAGCGGCGGCGGCTGAAGCGGTTGAACAGCCGCTTGAGCAGGTTGGCCTTGACAAGTCCGGACAGGAGTCCCATGACTGATCTCCTCGATCTCTCGGCGGCAGATGCCGTCGGCTCCTACCCCGTCCGGCCCGTGATCATGTGCGGTTTCCGGCACCGTCCGGTCGACGGCGGGTGCCCGCCGGGCCGGACGGGCAGGTCGGATCCGCGGCGCCGCGCCTTCCCGTCCTAGACTGGCCGGCACGACGGACGAGTCGGCTGGGCGGTCGCGTCGGCGGGGGAGACCCCGTCGCCGAGGAACGTCCGGGCTCCACAGGGCAGGGTGGTCGTTAACAGCGACCCGGGGTGACCCGCGGGACAGTGCCACAGAGAACAGACCGCCAGCGGTTCGCCGCTGGTAAGGGTGAAACGGCGGTGTAAGAGACCACCGCACACCGGGTGACCGGTGTGGCTCGGTAAACCCCACCCGGAGCAAGGTCAAGAAGGGACGTCGGTTCGCCATCGTCCTGCGCAGGCGTTCGAGGGCGGCCCGCCCGATGCCTGCGGGTAGACCGCTGGAGCCTGCCGGCAACGGCAGGCCTAGATGGATGACCGCCCATCGGGAGGCCGTGAGGCGCCCGTGGACAGAACCCGGCGTACAGGCCGACTCGTCCGTCGCCCGCCTCTGAGCAGCGCTTATGCCGTCAGAGGCTGGCGTCAGTCCGCACAGAGTCCGCAACTCGTCGGAGGACTGTCGCGCGCAGGGGTCTCGCTGGCCGCGCTTTCCCCCGCACGTGACCTTGGGTCGCCGCCTGAGCGGAAGCGTCATCACTGGTCGCTACGGTGCGGGGGTGTCCGCGGGGGAGAGCCTTGATGTCACCGCCTGGACTGTCGAGCAACCGGAGGCTGGCGGTGGAGGCCAGAACAGATGGTTGCGTGACCCTGAGGATCGACGCTGGCTGTATAAGGCGACACGGATCAACCGTCACAACGGGCAGCCTCAGGGGGAGGACTGGGCTGAGAAGGCAGTCGAGGGGCTGGCTTCACTGATTGGCGTGCCGACGGCGCATGTCGAGGTAGCTCACGTGGTCCGGAGCGATGGCGTTGAGCTGGGCGTTATCTCCCGTGACCTCGCTGTGGACATGGATCTTCAAGGCGGGTTCATGCTGCTCGCCGATGTCCCTGGCTACCGATTCCGAGACGAGCGGGGCCGGCCGCCCAGGGACCACGTCGGTCACACTGTGGCCAACGTTCGCCGCGCACTCCAGGAGCAACGCGTGCGACCGCCGGTCGGCTTCGCGCCGGGCTCCTTCACGGCGTTCGACGTCTTCGCAGGCTTCCTCTTGCTAGACGCCTGGGTGGGGAACCAGGACCGCCACGAGGAGAACTGGGCAGTTCTCCGCTCGCCCGACGCGGAGCTGAGCCTTGCCCCGTCGTTCGACCATGGAGCCAGCTTGGGCTTCCTCCTGTCGGAGGAGCAGAGAGCCCTGAAGACATCTGACGGAGATGCGATGCGCACCTTCGCTCAAGGTGGGAAGGCAACCAAGTTTGAAGGACGTCGCCTTGAGCTCGTAGAGGTGGCCGCCGATGCTCTGAGGCAAGCTGGTCCCGAGGCTCAGAGCTACTGGTACGGCCAGCTGGAGCGCGTCGACACCGAGACCTGTGCCACAGTCCTCGCCTCGGTCCCAAGACTGTCGGAGGGTTCTCGTAACTTCTGTCTACAGCTGCTTGACATCAACCGGAGGAGGCTGCTCGATGTCTGTCGGTGAGGCGCACGTCGGTCCTCTTCCGCAGTGGGATGGCCAGGTCACCAGGCTGTTGGTGACGGAGAAAGATGAGTTGGGTCTTTATCGACCTGTCGGTTTCTTGGACGCCGTCGATTGTGGCGAAGAAGTTGCGTACCGATTTGCGTATCTGGAGGCTGCTACTCGCCGCCCCTCGTTCCGCCCACTCCTGGGATTTCGTGACGCGACCCGTCCCTACGAGTCCGCGGGGCTGTTCCCGTTGTTCGCTGAGCGCATCATGGATCCTCGCCGGCCCGACCGGCCGATGTATCTCGCAGCGCTTGATCTCGAGGATGAGGCCACGCCGCTGGAGGTCCTCGCTCGCTCCGGTGGTCAGCGGGCGGGTGACGGCATCCTCCTGACGCCAGTGCCGCATGTGGACGGCAACGGGCGAACCTCCTGCGTCTTTCTGGTTCATGGCATCCGGCATCTCCTGGGGGCAACTGAGCGAGTCGATTCGCTGCGCCCGGGTGACAGGCTGCGAATTACCCCCGAGCCCGCCAACCCCGTAAACCCACGTGCACTTCTCGTGACTGAAGACGGCAATCGACCACTGGGGTGGGTGCCCGACGCCCTTCTCGACTACGTGCACGAGGTGCAGGACGGAACTCTCACCGTGGTCCGGGTGAACCCTCGTGAGGTAGGCACTCGGCTTCGGCTACTCGTGCGTTTGGAGGGGGTTGCGTCCCCCGACTGGCAGCCCTTCACCGGCCCAAACTGGTCAACCGTCGGCTGACCTCCCGCTAGGTCGATTGGTGGCGTGACGAGCGACGCTCGGTTCTGCTCTAAGCGATCCCAATGCGCCGTCAACCGCCTCGCGGGTCCGGTCGTCAGAGTCGGGCCAGAGATGGCTGTAGGTGTCGAGCGTCTCGGCGGCGCTGGCGTGCCCGAGCCGGGCCTGGACGGTCTTCACCGACTCCCCGTGCCGGATGAGCAGGCTGGCGTAGAAGTGCCGTAGCGAGTGCATGGTGACGCCGCTGAGGCCGGCCCGCTTCAGCGCCGGGCGCCAGATCCGCTCGGAGAACGCCGTGCGGCGGATCGGGTCGCCGAGCTCGGTGGTGAAGAGGAACTCGTCGGCCGGCCAGGTGCCGAGGTGGAGCGCAAGGGCGTCGACGACGACTTGGGGGAGGGGGACCACCCGGACAGACGCCTGGGTCTTGGGCGGCGCGAGAAAGGGCGCACGGTCCGGCATGGTGATCAGCTGTCGGTCGACGGTGAGCTGCCGGCGGAGGAAGTCGATGCGGTCGACGGTCAGACCGAGCATCTCGCCCTGCCGGAGCCCTGTGCCCGCCGCGAGAGTGACCAACGCCCGGTACCTCTCCGGCATCGCCTCGGTCAGGGCCTCGACCGCTTCCAGCGTCATCGGTTCGATGCGTTGCCGGTGCACCTTCGGCAGCTTGGTGCCCTCGCATGGCGAGGCGACGATCCGGCGGTCTCGGACGGCTGCCTTGAAGATGCCCGCGAGGATCCGGTGGACCACCCCCACGGTCGCTGGTGCGAGGTCCAGGGACAGCTGCTTGACGAGGGACTGGACGTCGCTGGGCAGCACCGAGCCGAGCCGCTTGTCCCCGAGCCCGGGGTAGACGTGGCGGCGCAGCATCGTTTCGACGTGGGCTGCGGTGGTCGGCCGGTGCACCTGCGTGGCGCGCCAACGTTCGGCGTACTCGCGGAAGGTCACCCGACCGGCCGCGGGGTCGACGTACTGGCCGGTGACCATCGCGGCGGTCATCTCGTCGAGCCACCTCTGGGCGTCGACCTTCCGCTTGAAGTGCCGGGCGTGCTCCTTGCCGGACGCGTCGCGGAAGCGCGGCCGGTACGTGCCGTCGGGCCGTCTGGCAATCGACGCCATCGCTCTACCGCCTCGCTCTCATGCTCGTCGTCCTCCCGCCGCGACCCGCTCCTCAAGTGCCTCGCGCGCGAGCTGGGAGACGGTCTTGCCCTCACGGGCAGCGATCTCGGCGGCCCGGTCGCGGGTGCTGGGAGCGATCCGAAAGGTGATACGGGGTGAGGCGGCAGCCTCGCCGGTCAGCGACGGTCGGCCGGCGCGACGGCGGACCTCCTCAACGATCTCTGCTGCGCGGTTCTCGGTCAGTCGGCTTCCGTCGGCCAGCTGGACGTCCTCGGCGTCGAGGTCGACGTCGGGACCGATGGGCGTGGTGGAAGTGACGGAGGGCGGGATGCGGTCGGCCATGGGGCTCATCCTCGGAGCTGAGTGGGCATGACGTGGATGACAAGCAAATACGGCTGCCCGGCGTCGGCCACCTCGAGCGCAACGATCTCCAGCTCTCGCCCTCGTTCATCGGGTCCGACGTAGAGCCAGGCGTCGGCGCCGCTGCTGGTGGTGACGGGCGTGGGGTCGGTCGTTGCGAGCACGTGCCGGGCAGAGGCCCGGCCGATGCGGTGCCTCCTCGCCGACTGGGTGAACCGGATCTCCCAGCCGCTAGTATTGTCGGACACAATGTCTCCGGTCAAGGGCGGACGATGCCGGCCTGCCGGCGCTGGGCGTCAATCCAACTGTGCAGATCATCGGAGCGGTAGAAGACGCGGCGGCCGAGGCGGAAGCTGCGCGGGCCGGTGCCCAGGTGGCGCCAGTACCGGAGGGTGGCCACCGGCGCGCGGAGCAGCTCGGCGGCCTCGGTGATGGTGAGCAGTTCCGGTTCGCGGCGGGCGGAATCCTCGGGCATGGCTGGCTCCGGTGGGCTCGGGTGGGCGGTGCTCCGTCACGGGAGAAGGCGCCATTCGGGTGCGATTGGTGACAGCCGACCACCGATGGCTTCCGAAATCCTCCGGTTCTCCTCCTGTTGCTGGCGTCCGGGCCCGCGGCCGGGCGGTGGAGGCGGCCCTGCTCATCGGCCGATGCCCGGCGCGGCGCCTCTACGGGGAAGGGATAGTCCCCGCCGCTCCGCCTCGGGCCGGGGGACGCTCGGTACCGGTGCCACCGGCCGCGGGGGAGCGGCTGCCGTCCCATCGCGCGGCCGGTCCTGGCGGTCGCGGTCGGCCTCTCGGGCGGCCAGCTCTGCCGCGTGGCCGGGGCCGAGGTCGGCCCGGTCGCGGCCGAAGACGGCGATCCACTGCGCGCGGGCCTCGGCCATGTCGGCCGCGACGAGGTGCGCCGTGTTGGACACCCGGCCGCGGGTCATGCCGACGTAGGCCGAGGCGGCGCCGGTCTGGTGACCGATCACCACGTGCGCAGCGGCAACGGTGTCACCCTGCACGCCGTACGCGGTGCTGGCGTAGGCCAGTTCCACGTGCTCGGTGACGTAGTCGGCGGGCAGCACCCGGACCTGTGCGCCGGCCGGGGTGACATCGGCCCGGGAGACGTCACTGGTGGCCGTGCCGGCGGTGACCAGCAGCCCACCGCGTCGGCCCACCGCGGTGACCGTCCAGGTGTCCCGGTTGGCCACCTCCAGGTCCCGGTCGTTGCGCCGCGTGGCGATCCTGTCTCCCGCGCTGATCCGCTGACCCGCCCGCGTGGTCACGACCCGGACGTCGTCGACGCGGCCGTCGGCGACGAGCCGATTGCGGATGGCGGCGTTGAGCTCGTTGACCTGCTCGCGGGTGTCCGCCACCACCGCGACGTCGGCGGCTCGGGGGTTGTGGGCGGCCGACGCGGCCAGCGCGTCCTGCAGCGCTGCGTGGTCGGGGTGCAGGCGGATCCGGCCGCCGGCGAGGAGGGCGTCGAACACCACACCCGGGGTGTCACCCCGCCGCATCGCCAACGTCAGCTTGGCGTACTCACCGTCGGGCTCCGAGTGGCCGGTGCTGTCGCTGCGGGTGAAGCGGTGCACCGACTCCAAGGTCAGGCAGGCGGTCGCGTCGACCTGAGCGGCGGCCAGGTCCAGGACACCGCCGCGGCCGACCGCGGCGAGCTGGTGGCGGTCCCCCAGCAGCGCCAGCCTCGCCCCGGCCTCGTCGGCGACGGTGAGCAGAGCGCGGGCGGTGTCCTGGTCGACCATGCCGGCCTCGTCGACGATGAGCAGATCGTCGGGCCGCAGCCGCGTTCCCTCCGCCGGCCCGGTGTGGATGCGGCCGGTGGCCGGGTCGACCTCGCCGACGACGAGTCGGGTCCACTCGCCGTGCTCGCTCCAGCGCCAGCCGTGGGCGAAGACGAGGGACGCGGCCGATCCGGTGGTCGCTCCCACCTCCGCGCGGGCGACCTGGGCGGCCTTCAGCGTCGGGGTCACTACGACCAGCCGCCGCCCCTGCCGTTCGAGCACGTCACGGGCAGCGGCCAGCGTGGTGGTCTTGCCCGTCCCGGCCGCGCCCTCCACGACCATCAACCGCCGGTCGCCGGCCAGCGCGGCGACCGCCGCGGTCTGGCCCGCGTCCAGGCCCCGGACAACCCTGGCCAGCAGCGGTGCCAGCCGCGGTGCTCCTACCCGTGGCTGACCGGCGCGGGCGGCGAACCGGATGCGCAGGTCGGCTTCCACCTCGAGCACCGCCGGGGAGGACCAGGCCCGGACGTGCTCGGGTACCCCGTCGCGGTCCAACAGTGGAAGGCAGCGGGCCAGGGCGCGGGCGGTGAGGTCCTCGGCCAGCTCGGTACGGACCGCGGTCTCGGTGACGACGCCTGAGCCGGCGAGCAACCGTTCGGCTTCGCCGCGCAGATCGGCGGCGTTCCAGGCCGAGCGGCCGGCGGCCAGCCGGGTGAGCATCTGGTCGGCGGCGCGGTCGCGGTCCAGGACGCCGATCGGGGTGGGCCGCAGCTGGACCGGTCGGTCGGGGGCGAAGTAGCCGAGGGCGGCCAGTTCGGCCCGCCACTGCACGGTCAGGTCGGCCCCCGAACGCGGGGTGACCTTGTCCGGGCGGCCGTCGGCCCAGGCGCGGGCGTCCCAGGCCAGCCGCAGCGCCGGCCCCGGAGATTCGCCGGGGTGCGCGGCGGTCCAGTCGCGTTCATAGCGATCGAGATTGCGCCCGATCTGCGCCGCCCGGGCGCTGAACGGGCCGACGTACTCGGCGAGCGCCAGTATTTCTCCAGTCGCATCCAGGCTGTAGCCGTGCGCGGTGAGTGCGGCCCGGAACTGCGGATCGCAGGCGACCGCGGCGTGCCCGATTCCATTGATGGCGGCGAGGAAGTCGCGGACGCCGACGGTGTGCAGCCCGCGCCATTGTCCGGCGGCGAACACCCGGGCGCCGATCTGCAGGTGCAGATGCCGGTGCGGGTCTCCGGCGCGGGAGGTGTAGTGCCGCACCGTCACCACCTCCAGGATCTCCACCGGCACCTGCATCTGGCCGCCGCGCGGGCCGACCCGGGTGGTCGCGTGGTCGGCGAGCCAGCCGATGATCTGGGCGGCGGCGCGGTCCTGGGCGGCGTCGTAGGCGTCCGCGACGTCGTCGTGCATCGCGGCGGCCAGCGACCAGGACTTCGGGCCGTTGACCACCACCTCGACGAAGCGCACCGCATGCTCGTCGGTCCGCAGTCGCCCCCGCGGGGCACCGATGTCCGGGTCGCGGCCGGCCACCCAGCTCTCGTAGCCCTCGCCCGCCAGCGGCGCCCGCTCGGCCACCCGCCCGTCGCGGGCCACGAAGCGGCGGGCCAGGCCGGTGCCCTCGGTCAGGTAGTAGTCGTCGGCCCGGCCGCGGTCGGCCTCCAGATACGCCCGGGCAGCCGCTGCCGACCCGGCGTACACCTTCATTCCACCGCGCATTCCTAACGCCACCCAACAATGACCAACGGGTCACCCCTAGAAACGGCAACGGGCCCCGCGAAGCGGGGCCCGAACGTCTACCAACGGTAGCATTCGTGCCGGTTCAGAGCGGAGGTTAAAGAACGGCACGGCAAAGGCTGGAATAGCGGGCGTCAGGTTCGGCGGGCGTCATGGCGTTGCCCGTGTACGGCGATTGTCGACTGGAGCGGGTCGAGTTCTTCTCGGTTGTAGGTGCTCATAATGATCAGCATCCGCACTGCACCGGCTCGCGTTACGCGGTCCCTGCGACACGGCGGCGTGAATGTCGAGCGGCTGCCGGACGACGAGGCTCCGACCGACCGGCAAGGTGTCCCAGTTGTCCTCCCCGTGGGGGAAGATCCCGGGCTGGAGAGCCGACGTCCCTTGGCTTGCTGAGTTGGGGGCGCTCGCTGCTACCCGCGCGGCCGGGGAACGACCTCGTCGTCAGCGCCCAGCCGACCAGCGTCTTCTCCACTGGGCAGTTCGCCCGTCCGTACCAACTGGTCCGCGATGTCACGGAGCTTGACGTTGCCCGCCTGGCTGTGCCGCTGCAGGACCGCGAACGCGGCGTCGGGTTCGATGCCGTAACGCTCCATGACGATGCCCATCGCCATTCCGATTCGTCGGCTGGTCTCCAGCGCGTGCTCAAGCTCTGCGGCTCTGCGCCGCTCTGCGGCCAAAGAGCCGGGCAGGGTGTCGTCGCTCGGCTGTCCCGACGTGGTCACAGGCAAGATGATGGCACGGCACGTACATGGAAAGTGTGTGCGCTCAACCGGTACAAAGGCGGCCCCACCGGCTCCTCGTTCAACCGATGGAGCCTGACCTTGGGAGCACATGGTCTCGACTCCCGCTGGCTGCCGATGACGGTACGGACTCCCGCCGAGGCGTGCGCGTACCCTATGACCGGCTGACACGCTGCCTAGGCGCCAGGAGAAGCCCCGTTCAGCGGTGACTCAGCATGCTGTATCGAACGGTCCGCTGGAGGCAGCAGTGTGACGTCAGGGGGACGTCACCTTCTCGTGATGCTCGGGGTAGGCATGGACGGCCGCGCTGCGGAGCTTCGGCAGCGAGTGGGTGAGCCGGTGTTCGGCCTCGTGTGCCAGGGCGTGTGCATTCCTCGTGCTGACCGATCCATCGATTTCCAGGTCCGCCTCCGCGTGCAGGGCGTGCCCGATCCAGCGCATCCGGACCGTACGGACAGCCGTCACGCCTGGCACGGCCCGCAGAGTCTCCTCGGCCTGGTCGACGAGCTCGGGATCCACGGCGTCCATGAGCCGCCGGTAGACGTCGCGGGCGGCGGTGCGGAGCACGGTCAGGATGACGACGGTGATGACCAAGCCGACCAGCGGGTCGGCCAACGGGAAGCCAGCTGCGACACCGCCGGCGCCGGCGAGCACGGCCAGCGAGGTGAGCCCGTCGGTGCGGGCGTGCAAACCGTCGGCGACCAGTGCGGCCGAGCCGATCGCGCGACCCACTCGGATCCGGTAGAGGGCGACGAGCTCGTTTCCGAGGAAGCCGACGAAGCCGGCCAGCGCCACCCAGCCCAGGTGCTGGACGGGCGCCGGGTCGAGCAGGCGACGGATGCTCTCGAAGGCGGCCAGGGCAGCGGAGCCGGCGATCATCGCGACGATGAAGAGTCCCGCCAGGTCCTCCGCCCGCCCGTATCCGTAGGTGTAGCGGCGGGTGGCCGCACGACGGCCGACGACGAAGGCGATCCACAGGGGCACCGCGGTGAGAGCGTCCGCGACGTTGTGGATGGTGTCGGCCAGCAGTGCCACCGAGCCGCTGATCATCACGATCAGCAGCTGCAGGACGGCAGTGACGCTGAGCGCGACGAGGCTGATCTTCACCGCGCGGATCCCCTGCGCTGAGGACTCCAGCGCCGAGTCGATCGAGTCCGCGGCATCGTGGCTGTGCGGGTGGAACAGTCCGCTCACCCAGCTGCGCACTCCACCCCGGTGCTCGTGGTCGTGGTGCCCGTCATGGTCGTGGTGCGTGTCGTCGGCGTGGTGGTGCCCGTGGTCGCTCACGTCACGCCTCCCGGACATCGTCGTGCAACCGGACCAGGTCCGCGTCGGCGAGGTGGTGGCCCGGGACGCCGGGTGAGGCGTGCTCCGCGTTGTGGATGGCGTTGGTGACCAGCTCGCCGACGTGCTCGTTCTCCAGCCGGTAGAACACCTGGGTTCCCTCTCGCCGGGTGGCGACGATCCGGCTCATGCGGAGCTTGGCCAGGTGTTGGGAGACAGCGGCAGGCAGCTTGCCTACCTCGGCAGCGAGCTCGTTCACGGACAGCTCACGCCCGATCAGCGCCCAGAGGATCCGCACGCGGGTGCCGTCGGCGAGCATCCGGAACGCCTCGACAGCCAGATCCACCTGGTCATCCAGGAGAGATCGGCGACAAGCCTCGTTATCTGCACGCATACGCAGATAGTACTTCAGGTCACACCGTGGAACTACGGGCGGCCTGCCGACGACCAATGCCTCGTGCCCACCCATGCCAGCGGCCGACGCCGCACCGCCCTCGCGCTCCCGGCCGCCCTCGGCATCCTGCTTGCAACCGCTGCACCCGCGGCCGCTCACATCGACGTGACTGCGGACGGCGCTCAGGCAGGCGCGGGACCGGTCACTCTGTCCTTCTCCGCTGCGGCCGAGTCCGACTCCGTCGGAATCGCAGGCGTCAAGACCCAGCTCCCCGCCGGGATCTCGCCGGCTGACGTCGCCCTGGCCGGCGCCCCCGCCGGCTGGGTGCTCACGCCGACGACGGACGGATTCGAGATCGCTGGCCCCCCGATCGAGCCCGGCGTCGCTGCGGAGTACAGCGTCACTGTGGCTCAGCTGCCCGTCGGCGCCACCGAGCTCGTTTTCCCCACGATCCAGCGTTACGCCGACGGCCGTGAGGACGCGTGGATCGAGCCGGCAGTAGAAGGGGCGCCCGAGCCGCAGCAGCCCGCCCCCACACTGACCGTGGCACCGGCCGCGGCTCCGGTCTCAGGGGAGCCCGCTACGCCGACTTCGAGCAGCGCGGCATCGTCCACCCAGGCACAGCCGAGCGCGACCACTGAGACCGACACGGCCAGCGAGGCGGACGAGCAGTCGTCGAACGCCGGCACCATCGCCCTGGTCGTCGCCGTTCTGGCCATCGCGGCGGTTGGTGGTGGCGCCTGGTGGTGGCGCTCCCGCCGCAGTAGCTGAGCCTTCTTCGTCGGCGCGCCCGCTTCCAGCTGTACTGCTCGGAAACGTGCTGCAGCGCGTTGTCGGCGGGACGTTGCCGAGCGCCATGTGCGGCCGATGGGACTGCCCCATGGGCATCCGCTTCGGGTGGTCACCGGACTCGCGTACCCGGCGCCATGCTCGACTCGGAGGTCTCCGAGCCATCCACACAGTTCTGGTCGCTCCCACAACCGGCCCAATCCGGCTGGGGCGGTTCGGGTGAAGGGTGGGCCGGAGGCCCATCCCGCAGGGACGCGAAGCGCCCTTCGGCCGACCCGTCCTGGCCGGCATCCTCGACCGGCTGTGGAGCGGCATCGTCGCACCCAGCACGATCGAGAGGGGGTGCGAATCCTCCGCCATCAGTCCGCAGCCAGTCCGCAGCCAGTCCGCAGATAGTCCGCAACTCAGCCGAATCTGACCGTTACCTGCCAGTAGCGTCCAACGGAGAACCCCCAGGTCAGAGGGCATATCCGACGGGTTCCATGACCAGCCCGACACCGGCGAACCATTCCCGGCGTACAGGCCGACTCGTCCGTCGCCCCCATCCCGCGGTCCCGTCGCCCCGGAGCGGTCGGGGCCGGGACCTCAGGGCTCCGCGTCGGTGACCGGCTGCCGCAGGAGGGTCCGGAGCCTGGCAGGGTCCGTGCGCCGGGCGTCGCTGAGGTAGATCTCGTGGTGCCGGCCGGTCATCCGCAGCCCGAGTGCCGGGATGGCGTCGTGGTGCATGGCGCGCAGGGCCGGTCCCTCGTCGTCGTAGGGCCCGACGTGCAGGGTCTGCACGCACCGGCCTTCGTCCAGGCGTTCCAGCCGGATGCGGTCCAGCGCCGGCGCCCGGCTCCGCGCGACGGCCGAGCGGGCGCGCTCGACGTCGTCGGAGCCGAGCCAGTCGGGAACGAGGAGCAGCAGTGTCCAGTTCCAGCTGCTCTTGTCCCGTGCGGTGGTGAAGGCGGACATGTCCTCGGCCCACCACAGCGCCTCGAGGGGCGTCACGGTGTAGTCGCGATCCAGCTCCCGCTTGCTGGCGGACTTCAGCGTGTAGGCCACCGGGTAGATCGACGTGACGGCCTCGCGGTAGGCGGGGGAGGTGTTGGGGTCACCATGTCCGTCGACCATCAGGTACTGCAGCGGCGGCACGTCGACGACGGCGAACTCGCCCCGGGGAGCGCTGTACGCGGTGATCTGCTTCTTCAGGTCGACCTTCATGCAGCGCGCTCCTCCCGTGGTCCGCTCGTCCGTCGTCGTCAGACCGTCGTCATCGGGCCAGGCGCAGTCGTAGCGTGCGGTACCCCACCCCGGCGAGGACGACGGCACAGCCGGCGACGATGACCGTGGCGGGCAGGGTGACGACGAGGATCACGCAGCCGAGCGCGCCGGCGACCTGCAGGGGCCGGGGCCAGCGGCGTCGCTCCGCCGACTGGGTGAAGGCGGCGACGTTGGCGACCAGGTAGTAGAGCAGCACGCCGAACGACGAGAAACCGATCGCCTCGCGGAGGTCGACGGTGAGCACCAGCGCACTGACCACGAGCGCGAGGACGGCCTCCGCCCGGTGCGGCACCCGGTAGCGGGGGTGGACCGCCGCCAGCGCCGACGGCAGGTCGGCTTCGCGGGCCATGGCCAGGCCGGTGCGGCCGATCCCGGCGATCAGCGCCAGCAGGGCACCCAGCGCGGCCGCGGCGGCACCGACGCGGATCACCGGTCCGGCCCAGGAGGTGGCGTCGACGGCGGCCGCCAGCGGGGACGCCGTCGCGGCGATGCCCGCCGGTCCGAGGGTGGTCAGCAGCGTTCCCGCGACGACGGCGTAGACGACGACCGCGAGGCCCAGGGCCAACGGGATCGCCCGGGGGATGGTCCGCTCGGGGTCGCGTACCTCCTCGCCCATCGTGGCGATCCGCGCGTAGCCGGCGAAGGCGAAGAACAGCAGCCCGGCCGACTGGAGCACCCCGTACCAGCCCGGTCCGCCGTCCGCGGAGGTGAGCCGGCCCGCATCGGGATCCCCGCCGAGGAGCGCCACCAGCACGCCGATCCCCAGCGCCAGCAGCACCACGGCGAGCAGGATCCGGGTCAGCCCCGCCGTCCGTGTGATGCCGTGGTAGTTCACCGCAGCCAGCACGAGCACGGCGGCGACGGCAACGGGTCGCTGCCAGGCGGTGGGCACGGTGTACGCGGCGAAGGTCAGTGCCATGGCCGCGCAGCTCGCCGTCTTGCCGATGACGAAGCACCAGCCGGCGAGGAAGCCCCACCACTCGCCCAGCCGCTCGCGGCCGTAGACGTAGGTGCCGCCGGACGCGGGGTACTGGGCGGCCAGCTGGGCCGACGAGGTCGCGTTGCAGTACGCGACCAGGGCCGCCAGCGCCAACCCCAGGAGCAGCCAGGGTCCGGCGGCCTCGGCGGCCGGCGTGAAGGCGGCGAAGACACCGGCGCCGAGCATCGACCCGAGACCGATGACGACGGCGTCGGCCGTCCCCAGCCGTCGGTTCAGGCCCGGTTGCGTGTCCATGGTCTCCCGTCCGAGCCCGCTTCCCGGCGTGCCCCCGCGCCGCACCGTACGAGATCCGCTGTCCGTGGAGGTGACCTGCGGGTGAACGGGCGGGGGTGCGGCCCCTGGGGTGCTCGGGGAACCCGCGGTGGTCGGGAACTCCGGCGGGAGGGGAGGCGCCGGCGGGGTGGGCGGCGTCGGCCGGCGATGTCCTGCCGGACCGGCCATCGTCTCCGTGCGAGGGTGACGAGGTGATCGGCACGTGTCCGGCTGGCGCCCGGTGACCGGAGTCGTGGTGGCACTGGCCGCGGTGGCCGGGCTGGTCATCGGCGCCGTGGTCGATCGGGCCGCGGCGACCTTCCCGTGGGACGGCGTCGGAACGCGCGCCGCGACCGCCGTGCGGCGACCGGCCCTCGAGCTCGTGACGGCGACGGTGTTCGCGCTCGTCGCCCTCCGCTTCGGCGCGTCCTGGGAGCTGCCCGCGTTCCTCGCCGGTGCCGGCGCGGGCGTGCTGCTCGCGGTGATCGACGTGCAGCACCGGCTGCTGCCCGACCGGGTGGTGGTGCCCGCGCTCTTGACCGGCGGGCTGCTGCTCACCGGAGCGGCGGTCGCGGACGGGCGCTGGGACGACCTGCTGCGGGCCGGTCTCGGCGCCGGCGTGCTCTTCGTGCTGTTCCTCGTCCTGGCGCTGATCTCCCCGAGCGCTCTGGGCATGGGCGACGTCAAGCTCGCGGCCCTGCTCGGGCTGTACCTGGGCTGGCTCGGCTGGGACGCGGTACTGCTGGGCGCGGCAGCGGGGTTCGTCGTCCAGGCGGTGCTGGCCCTCCTGCTGCTGGCCACGCGCCGCATCGGCCTGCGCGGGGAACTACCCTTCGGCCCCGCGATGCTCCTCGGCGCGGGGGTCGCGGTCGGTTGGAGCAGCACGATCCTGGGCTGAACCGGCCGATTCCGCTCACTCAGCGTCACGTCGGACCGAGCGGGGTCACCCGTCGGACGGGACGGTGTCCCTCGATCGGGGGAAAGAGACTCAAGTCACGCCCCGGGGCGTTCGACAACCCTCCCAGCAGCCGCAGGCCGGATCACCCGATCCGTGCCGGACGGCCGACACACCCCCCGGGAGCACCAATGCAGAAGCTCTACGCCACGATCGCCAGCTTCGTCGCCGTCGCCCAGCACCGGGTGCGCGAGGAGAAGGGCGCCACCGCTGTCGAGTACGGCCTCATGGTGGGCCTCATCGCCGTCGTGATCATCGTCGCCGTCACCGCGCTCGGCGGGAAGCTCAACGGGCTGTTCACCTCCATCAGCGGCAGCCTGCCCGGCGGCGGCACCACGACGACCCCGACGACCCCGTAAGCACCCTCCGCTCAGTTGCGGCTGTGACGGCGCAGCGGCCCGCTCACCGGGCCGCTGCGCCGCGGCACGAGGAGAGGCGGTGAGCACGGGATGGACGGACGTCTGCGCGACGAGCGCGGTGCCAGCGCGGTGGAGTTCGCCTTCATCGTGCCGCTGCTGCTGGTGCTGATCATCGGCATCGTCGAGTTCGGCCACGCCTTCCAGGTGCAGGGCACGCTCTCGGCGGCCGCCCGTGAGGGCGTGCGGGCCATGGCTCTGCGCAACGACCCGGTGGACGCGCGAGCCGTCGCCCGCAACGCCGCCGCTTCGCTGGACCCGGGCATCACCGACGCGCAGATTGCGATCGAGATCGTCGACGGCACCGGCACCACGTGCCCCGCCACCGGCGCCGGGAACACCGCCGTCCGCCTCACCATCACCTACCCCAAGCCGTACCTCACCGGCTTCTTCGGCTCGGAGATCGAGCTCACCGGAACGGGGGTCATGCGATGCAACGGCTGATCGCCCGCTTCTCCCGCCGGCTCGACGGCGAGCGCGGCGCCACCGCGGTCGTCTTCGCGCTCCTGCTCGTGCCGATGCTCGGCTTCGCCGCCATCGCCGTCGACGTCGGGGCCCTGTACGCCGAACGGGCCCGTCTCCAGGTGGCCGCCGACGCGGCCGCCATCGCCGTCGCCCAGGACTGCTCCCGCGGCAACTGTGGCGACATGCTCGCGACCGCACAGGAGCTCATCACCCTCAACGACCCCGAGGGCACGGCCGGCATGCCGGTCCTCAGCAGCGACCCGCTCAGCGTCACCGTCACCGGCGGCGCCCCCAAGGAGCACTGGTTCGCGCCGGTCATCGGTCACGACTCCAGCCAGGTCTCGGCCACCGCGACCGTGGGCTGGGGCGGCCCCAGCGGAGGGACGGCGGTGCTGCCGCTGACCTTCTCGTGGTGCTCGTTCAAGGCGCAGACCGGCGGTGGACTGCCGTCGACCGAGACGCTCCAGACGATCATGTTCAGCAAGTCCGACGACGTCGGCGGGTGCACCGGCCCGTCCGGGAACTTCGTGCCCGGAGGTTTCGGCTGGGTGGTGCCCGATGCGGGACGGTGTCACGCCACCTCCGCGATCGGCCAGCGGCTCATCTCCGACACGGGCGTCTCCCTGCCCGCCGGCTGCAGCGAGGCCGACCTCACCGGGTGGCTGGGCCGGACGGTCCTGCTGCCGCTGTTCGACGAGTACGGGGCCGGCGGGAGCAACGGCTGGTACCGGGTCTACGGCTACGCCGCCTTCACGCTGACCGGCTACGCCGTCAACGGCTCCATCAAGAGCGGCAACAAGGTGTGCGGTCCCGGCACCAACTCCAGCGACCGCTGCGTGACCGGCTACTACACCCGCTTCGTCGAGCTGTCCGACGCCTGGGACTACAGCCCGGACGCGCCCCAGCTCGGCGCTTCGATCCTCCGACTGATCCGATAGGGGCGCCCACTCGTGAGACGTCGATTCCTGGCCGCCGTGGCGGCCCTCCTCCTCGTCGTCGTCGGCACCGTGGTCCTCGTGGGCTACGTGCGCGGCGCCGAGAACCGTGCGTTCGCCGGTGTGCGCACCGTCGAGGTGCTGGTGGCCGACGCCCCCATCCCCGCCGGGACCCCGGGCACGGCGCTGTCCGAGCTGGTGCGCCGTGAGGTGCTCCCGGCCAAGGCGGCGCTGCCCGGCCGCGTCACCGATCTCGCCGCGCTGGCCGACGGCGTGGCCAGCGTCGACCTGCAGCCGGGCGAGCAGCTGCTGGCCAGCCGCTTCCCGCGCCCCGACGAGCTGCAGGCACCCGGCACGGTGCCGGTGCCCCGCGGCATGCAGGAGGTCAGCATCCTGCTGGAGCCCCAGCGCGCCGCCGGTGGTCGGCTGGCCGCCGGGGACGAGGTCGGCGTGCTGATCTCCCGGTCGGACTCGAAGACGACGCACGCGGTCCTGCACTTCGTCCTGGTCACCCAGATCCAGGGCGCCCCGGCAGCCGCCGTCGAGGCGGGGACGGAGACGGCATCGGCCGCCAGCGCCCCCGCACCGGCCGGCAGCCTCATGATCACCCTCGCCGTCACCGCGGCCCAGGCCGAGGCCGTCGTCTGGGGGGCCGAGCACGGCTCCGTGTGGCTCTCGCTCGAACCCGAGGACGCCGGCACCGGCGGCACCGAGGTGCTGACCCCGGAGAACATCTACGGAAAGGCCTACTCATGAGCCGCGTCGTCCTGGCCGGAGCGGGCGAGGAGCTGATCCTGCGGGTGAAGCTCGCCACCGACGGCGACGTGCACGTCCTGCCGCCGGGGCGGCTGCCCAGCGATCCCGCCCGCCTGTTCGAGCAGTTGGTCGACGACGAGCTGCCCGATGTGCTCCTGGTCGGCCCGCACGTCCCGGCGCAGGAGGTCCTCGGCCTGGCGAGCCGGCTCGACGTCCAGTCGCCGGGGATCACCGTCGTCCTGATGGCCGATCCGTCGCCGGACATGTGGCAGGCAGCCATGCGCGCCGGCATCCGTGACCTGCTGCCGCCGGAGGCCGGCGTCGAGGAGATCTCGGCGGCCGTGGAGCGGGCGGGACGCGCGGCCGCCGGGCGCCGGCGGGTGCTGCGGCCGGCCAGCGAGACCGACCGCTACGCCGGCCGGGTCATCACCATCGCCTCGCCCAAGGGCGGGGTCGGCAAGACGACGGTCTCGACCAACCTGGCGATCGGCCTGACCGCTGCGGCTCCGCAGTCGACGGTGCTGGTCGACCTCGACGTGCAGTTCGGCGACGTGGCCTCGGCGCTGGGCCTGGTGCCCGAGTACACGCTCCCCGACGCCGTCCACGGCCCGGCGAGCGAGGACACCATGGTCCTCAAGACCTTCCTCACCCAACACCCCAGCGGGCTGTACGCCGTCTGCGGCGCGGAGTCCCCGGCCGCCGGTGACACGGTCAGCGGGGACGACGTCACCCGGCTCCTGGCCTCCCTCGCCCGCGAGTTCCGGTACGTCGTCGTCGACACCGCCCCCGGTCTGTCGGACCAGACGCTGGCCGCGCTGGACCGCGCCTCCGACGTCGTCATGCTCACGAGCATGGACGTCCCCGGCGTCCGCGGGCTCCGCAAGGAGCTCGACGTGCTGCGGGAGCTGGCCATGATCCCGGCGGGGCGGCACGTCGTCATGAACTTCGCCGACCCCAAGGGCGGGCTGACGGTGCGCGACGTCGAGACCACGATCGGCACCGGTGTGGACGTCGTCCTGCCACGGTCGAAGACCGTGCCGGCCTCGACCAACCAGGGCGTCCCCATCCTGGCCAGCGGTGGCCGCCGCGACCCGATGGTCCGGGAGCTGCGCCGGCTGGTGTCCCGGTTCGCGGCGACCCCGCTGATGAAGTCGGGCCGCTACCGCGCCAAGCACCGGGCCTCGGCGTGAACCTCGCCCAGCGGCTGGAGGCCGCGCGGGGCGGGTCCGGGGCGGCGTCCGCCGCGGACCACCCGGTCGCGGCCGCATCCCCGGTGGCCGCGACGCCTGCGGTTCCCCCCGGCCGCGCCGTGCCCAAGCCCCGCGCCGTCGTCGTACCCGCGCCCGCGCCGCCGACCGATGCCCTGGCCCGGCTCAAGGACCGGGTCGGCAAGGCGCTGTTCGAGCGCATGGGCAGCCGGATGAACGACCCCTCGATGGCCGAGGACGCCCTGCGCGCGGTGGTCCTCAGCGAGCTCGACGAGGTGGTCGAGGAGGAGAACGTCCCGCTCAGCAGCGAGGAGCGTCAGCGGCTGACCGCCGAACTGGCCGACGACGTGCTCGGGTACGGACCCCTGCAGCGGCTGCTGGACGACGACGCGGTCAGCGAGATCATGGTCAACGGGCCGGATGCCATCTACGTGGAGCGCAGCGGCCGGCTGGAGCGCACGGCCACGCGGTTCAGCTCCGAGGAGCACCTCCGACGGGTCATCGACCGCATCGTCTCCCGGGTGGGACGCCGGATCGACGAGTCCTCCCCGCTGGTCGACGCCCGGCTCGCGGACGGCTCCCGCGTGAACGCGATCATCCCGCCCCTGGCCTTCAGCGGGTCCACGCTCACCATCCGCAAGTTCTCCAAGGACCCGTTCACCGTCCAGGACCTGATCAACTTCGGGACCCTCTCGCCCGAGATGGCCGAGCTCCTGAACGCCTGCGTGGAGGCGCGGCTGAACGTGATCGTCTCCGGCGGTACCGGTACCGGGAAGACGACGCTGCTCAACGTGCTCTCCTCGTTCATCCCGGAGGGCGAGCGGATCGTCACCATCGAGGACGCGGTGGAGCTGCAGCTCCAGCAGGAGCACGTCGTCCGGCTCGAGTCCCGGCCCCCCAACATCGAGGGCAAGGGCGCGATCAGCATCCGCGACCTCGTCCGCAACTCCCTGCGCATGCGGCCCGACCGCATCGTGGTGGGGGAGTGCCGTGGCGGGGAGTCCCTGGACATGCTCCAGGCGATGAACACCGGCCACGACGGCTCGCTGTCCACCGTCCACGCCAACACCCCCCGCGACGCGATCGCCCGGCTGGAGACCCTGGTGCTCATGGCGGGCATGGATCTGCCGCTGCGCGCCATCCGGGAGCAGATCGCCTCCGCCGTCGACGTCGTCGTCCAGATCACCCGGCTGCGCGACGGCACCCGCCGCGTGACCCACGTGACCGAGGTCCAGGGCATGGAGGGCGAGACGGTCACCCTCCAGGACGCCTTCCTCTTCGACTACTCCGCCGGCGTCGACGCGCACGGCAGGTTCCTCGGCAAGCCCGTGCCCACCGGGGTCCGCCCACGGTTCACCGACAAGTTCGACGACCTCGGCATCCGGCTCTCGCCGCGTGTCTTCGGTGCCGTCGAGCCGGTCGCGGCCACGAGGTGGTGACCGTGTCCGCGGTCCTCCTCGTCCTCGGCACGGGCGCGTTCGCAGCGGCCGCGCTGATCGCCACCCTCGTCGTCCTCCCGGCCGGCCCGTCGCGGGTGCCGCTGAGCCGGCTCGACCCGTCGCTGGCGCCCTCCACGTCGGCGCTGGCCGGTGCCGGTGCCGCGGCCGGAGCCGCCGTGGAGAAGGTCCTGCTCAAGCGCGGCCGGCTGGCCGCCGGGGCCGCGGCGCTGGACCGCGCCGGCATGTCCACCACGCTGCCGAACTTCGTCCTCGGCGTGGGGCTCACCACGGTCCTCGGCATGGTGATCGGCGCTCTGCTCGGTGGCCTGCTGCTGGCCGTGGTCGTCCTGGCGCTCGTCCCGTTCGGCGCCAAGCTGATGCTCGGATTCCGCGCCGGGAGGCGGCAGGCGGCCTTCGCCGACCAGCTCGACGACTCGCTCCAGCTGATGGCGAGCAGCCTGCGTGCCGGGCACAGCCTGCTGCGGGCGGTCGACTCGGTGTCGCACGAGGCCGAGTCGCCGACCTCGGACGAGTTCTCCCGGATCGTCAACGAGACCCGCGTGGGCCGTGACCTCAACGACGCCCTGGACGAGGTCGCCGCGCGGATGGGCAGCGAGGACTTCACCTGGGTGGCGCAGGCGATCGCCATCCACCGCGAGGTCGGCGGCAACCTCGCCGAGGTCCTCGACGCGGTCGGCAACACCATCCGCGAGCGCAACGCCATCCGCCGTCAGGTCAAGGCGCTGTCGGCCGAGGGCAAGCTCTCGGCGATCGTCCTGATGGCGCTGCCCTTCGGCGTGACCGGATTCCTCGCGGTCACCAACCCGGAGTACCTGGCGAAGTTCACCGAGAGCATCGTCGGCTACGGGATGCTGGCGGGGGCGGCCGTGATGCTCCTCGTCGGCGGCCTGTGGCTCAAGAAGACCGTGGCGATCACGTTCTGATGACCACCGTCCCCGTCCCCGTGCTCCTGGCCGCGGTCGCCGTCTGCGCTGCCCTGCCGGTCCTGGGCTGGTCGCTGTTCTCCGGCGCGGGTGCCGCGAGCGTCCAGGCCCGCGAGAACCTGGTGCGCGGCATCGTGGCGCCCGGTCCGACCGGTCCGGTCGCCCGGACCGGTCCCGGTCTGCTGTCCCGGCTCGTCCGGGGGCTGACCCCGCGCGGCACGGTCACCCGGCTGGACCGCCTGGCCGGCCGGGCCGGCCGGCCGGCGGCGTGGCCGGTGCCCAGGCTGGTGGCGGCCAAGCTCGTCCTGGGCCTGGTGGCGGCCGCTGTCGGGCTGTTCCTCGCGACGTCCTCACCGGGTCCGCTGACCGGCGGAGTGGCGATCCTCGCAACCGTCGTCTGCTACTTCCTCCCCGAGCTGCTGCTGCACAGCCGCGGGCAGGAGCGACAGGAGGCGATCGCGCTCGAACTGGCAGACACCCTCGACCAGATGACGATCGCCGTGGAGGCAGGACTCGGCTTCGAGTCGGCCATGGCGCGGGCCGGCGACAACGGCAAGGGTCCCCTCGCCGAGGAGCTGGTGCGCACGCTGCAGGACATCGCCGTCGGCCAGCCGCGGCGGGACGCCTACCTGGCGCTCGCGGAGCGGACGGGGGTGGTCGATCTGCGCCGGTTCATCCGGGCCGTCGTGCAGGCCGACCAGTACGGCGTCTCCATCGCCGACGTGCTGCGCACCCAGGCGGCCGAGATGCGGCTCAAGCGGCGTCAGCGCGCCGAGGAGAAGGCCATGCAGATCCCCGTGAAGGTGATCTTCCCGCTCATCCTGTGCATCCTGCCGACGCTGTTCATCGTGCTGCTCGGCCCAGCGGTCATGGACATCGCCGAGGCCTTCGGCGGCTGACAGTGCACATCGCGGCCCTCCGGGTCGCACCGCGTCCAGAAGCCGTCCCCGATCTGAGTTGAGCCGCTTCGTCGTCCCTGCGCGGACCCCTCCGGGGCCCACTCGGGCCGACCCTGCGCGCCGGGCCGGCCCGGTCCCGTCAGCCGGTGGAGCGGGGCTGCGCGGGGTTGGTGGGGTCTCCCTGCGACGGGGGATTGATGACGGGCCCGGTGGTCGCCTCGGAGACCTTGGACCCCCCGGCGGCGTGCTGCGGGTCGTCGGCGGCGGCTGCGGCCGGGTCGCCACCGGAGGGTTGCGCGCCCTCCTTCAGGGACGCCAGCCGGTGCCGCATCATCTGCACCACCTGGATGCGGTTCGCGTGCCCCTGTTCGTAGTCGAGCAGCGTCTGGAGCCCCTCGGCGTCCAGGGTCCGGATCCGCGAGGTCAGCCCTCCCACCGGAAGCTGGTCGTAGTCGGGAATCGGCAACTGATCGTGCTCGGTCATCCGACCGGCCTACCCCCGCCCTCCCGATCCGACACCGGGTGTGAGCCCGGGGTCGGTGGGTAGGCGGCGAGGACGACGACGTCGCGGCCCACCAGCGGCCGCCGCGTCTCCCGAGATCGACCGAGGAGTTGCCTTTCCACCATGAACGTGTCCTTCCTGGAGCCCGTCTTCGCCGCCCCCGGTCCGTACGCGACCGTCTGCGCCGACGTCACCCACACCACCGAGAACGCCGACGCCGAGCTCGAGCTCCGCGTCCGGGCCCTCGCCGGGCAACTCAGCGAGCGGGGCGCCCCCGAGGCCGTCGTCGACGCCGTGCGGGGCCGGCTGCTCGAGGGCAACGAAGGCGGCGAGGCGGGCACGCTCCGCGGCCGGGCGGTCGTCGTCGCCGGCGACGGCTCGGTCGTCCTCGACGAGGTCCTGGCCGGGGCGCCCGCGCAGGAGTTCGCCTCGTGGGCGCCGCACCCGGACGTCCTGCCGATGCTGCGCCAGCTGGCCTCCCGCATCCCGCACGTCGTCGTGATCGCCGACCGCGTCGGGGCGGACATCGTCGCCGTCGGCGACTCCGGCCAGCAGGCAGAGACCACGCAGGTGGAGGGCGACGACTTCCACATGCGCAAGGTCAAGGTCGGCGGCTGGGCGCACAACACCTACATGCACACCGCGGAGAACCAGTGGGAGGAGAACCTCGGGCGGGTCGCCGACGAGGTCGACGGCATGGTCCGCCGGATGCCCGTGCGGTTCGTGCTCGCCGCCGGTGACGTGCGGGCGCGCCAGATCCTCTCGGACAAGGCGGCCGCCTCCTGGGCCGACCTGGTCGTCTCCATCGAGGAGGGCGGCCGGGCGGCAGGCGCCGACCGCGAACCCGTGGACCGGCGGGCCGCGGAGCTCGTGGCGGAGCACGAGGCCCGGGACATCGCCCGGGCGGCCGAGCAGATCCAGGCGGCCGGAGCCCACGGGCTCGCGGTCACCGGGACGGCGGACGTCGTGGCGGCGCTGCGCAAGGGGCAGGTCGAGACCCTGCTACTCACCGACCCCTTCGACGCCGACGCCACCCTGCTCGTCGGCAACGACCCCCTGGCGCTGGGCGTGAACCAGCACGACATGGACGCCCTCGGCGTGCACGGCGAGGTGGTCCCGGCCGGCAGTGCCCTGGTCGCCGCCGCCGTGGCCAGCGCGGCGGGGCTCATCGTCGTGCCGCAGGCCGCGCTGCCGGACCACTCGGTCGCCGCCGTCCTCCGCTACACCGACGACTCGACGCAGGGCGCATGACCCCCATCCCGCACCACCCGAAGGAGAACCCGTGACCGACCCGCACCAGCCCGCCACCTCGCCCGGCACCGATGAGGGCGACATCGAGCGCCGCGCGGCGCTCGCCGAGTCCCTGGGCAAGGAGGTGTGGCCGGCCGACCGCGACCAGCTCATCGCCAAGGCCCAGGAGGGCACCCCGTCCGATCGCGTGCTCGCCGACCTGCGCCGGCTCCCCGCGGGTGAGCAGTTCGAGAACATCCAGGACGTCGCCCGCGCCCTGGGCATCGGCACCGAGCAGCAGCGGTTCTGACATGACCACGCAGAAGGAGCCGACCCCGGAGGCCCTGGCGAACGTCACCGAGGACAACGTCGCCAGCCGGGCCGAGCTCCTGCCCGAGGAGGAGGGGATGAAGGGCAGCGGCATGGAGCAGGTCGCCGCCGAGATCATCCTCGCCGAGTCGGAGGAGCGGACGGTCAACACCGACCCCGACGACGCCCAGGGCGGCCACCGGCAGTCGGCCGAGACCGCCGACCAGCCCTGACGGCCCGGGAGCCGGCCCGGCCCTTCTTCGCCGGATTCCAGGAGTCGCGGGTCGACGTCGGCGACGGCGTCGACCTGCGGGTCCGGGTGGGCGGGGCCGGGTTCCCGGTGGTACTGCTGCACGGCCATCCCCGCACGCACACGACCTGGCACCGGGTGGCGCCCCTGCTGGTCGCGGCCGGGCACACCGTCGTCTGCCCCGACCTGCGCGGCTACGGCCGGAGCGCCACACCGCCGACCACACCGGACCACGCCCCGTACTCGAAGCGGGCCCTGGCCGGCGACGTCGTGGCGCTGATGCGCACGCTCGGGCACGAGCGGTTCGCCGTCGTCGGCCACGACCGGGGCAGCTACGTCGCCCTGCGGACGGCGCTGGACCACCCGGAGGCCGTCACGCACCTGGCCGTGCTCGACTGCATCCCGATCGTCGAGCACCTGGAACGCGCCGACGCCCGCTTCGCCACCGCCTGGTGGCACTGGTTCTTCTTCGCCCAGCAGGAGTTGCCCGAACGGGCCATCTCCGCCGACCCCGAGGCCTGGTACGGCACGTCGGCCCCGGGGCGGGCGGAGGCCATGGGGGAGGAGAACCACGCCGACCACCTCGCCGCGATCCGCGATCCGGCGACCGTGCACGCCATGGTCGAGGACTACCGCGCCGGACTCGGCGTCGACCGGGCGGCGGACGAGGCCGACCGTGCGGCCGGTCGCCGGGTCGGCTGCCCGACGCTGGTGCTGTGGTCGGCCCGCGACGACCTGGAGGAGCTGGTCGGCGACCCGCTGCGGATCTGGGCGGACTGGACGACCGACCTGCGCGGCGGCGGGCCCGTCGACAGCGGGCACCACATGGCCGAGGAGGCCCCCCAGGAGCTGGCGGGCGCGCTGATCCCGTTCCTCGCCGGCTGAGCACGATCGGGTGAGCGCCCGATGTGATCTTGGCGCGCCGTCCGGGTAGGGCGAGGGCGATACCCGAGGAGGAGAGGTCATGCCGAAGACCACGAAGAAGGGCGACGCCAAGAAGTCGGAGCTGCCCAGCACGCTGCAGCGGTCGCCGAAGAAGGCCCAGCGCACCTTCGCCAAGGCGCACGACTCCGCCGCCGAGGAGTACGGCGACGAGCGGCGCGCCAACCAGGTCGCGTGGGCGGCGGTGAAGCACTCGTTCGAGAAGGTGGGCGACCGCTGGGAGCGCAAGGAGAAGGGCAAGAAGGGCCCCTCGGACGCGCAGGCCAAGGGCGGCCGGGACACCGACCGGGAGACCAAGGGCGGGGTGGACGCCAACGCGTCGAAGTCCCACCTCTACGACCTGGCCAAGAAGCTGGACATCTCTGGCCGGTCGACGATGAAGAAGAAGCAACTGGTCGACGCCATCCAGAAGGCCAGCAACAAGAAGACCGCGGACGCCCGCTCGAAGAAGTCGAAGAAGTAGCCGACCCCGGCCGGCCGGGTGCCGCGGCGGTCAGCCGGCCGGGATGAGGGCGAGCTCGGTCTGCCGGCGGTCGAGGTACTCGACACCATCCGCGGTCAGCGCGATGCCCTGTTCCAGGCCCATGCGGACGCACTGCCCGCCCCATTCGGGCACCGAGCGGCGGACGGCCAGCTCCAGGGCGAAGACGGTGTCGGTGTGCACCGCGTACTCCCCGGCCCCGGGAAGGTCGCCCTGCTCGTCCCAGCGGCCGATGGCCGGCCCCGCGCCGTGGCCGTGCACCCCGACCGGGTGGGAGTAGACGTCGGCGTCGATACGCTCGGCGGCCGCGGCGGACCGCGCGGCCGCCAGCACCTCGTTGCCCGTGCGTCCGGGCAGCAGCTCCGTGGTGGTGAGGTCCTGCATCCGGTTGCCCGCGTCGAGCAGTTCGCCGAGGCCGTCGGGGGCTGTGCGCTCACCCGGTCGCAGCACGTAGGCGTTGCGCTGGCTGTCGGTGTGCAGGCCGAGGCTGGTCAGCCCGATGTCGCAGTGCACCAGGTCGCCCGGCAGGACGACGGCGTCGTAGGCGACCGCGGGAAGCAGCGCCCCGCTCTGCTCGACCAGCGGGACGCCGGCCCGTTGAAGGGTCACCGACGGCTGGAACCAGGGCTCGACACCGAGGTCGTGCAATCGCTGGCGCAGCCACCAGGCGAGGTCGATCGCCGTCGTGCTCCCGGGTACGACAGCGGTCGCGAAGCCTTCCGCGATCACGTCGTGCGCCAGCCGGTTGAGCACGTGCAGCGCGGCGATCTCCTCCGGCAGCCGGGTCTCCAGCCAGCCCACCACCAACCGTTCGGCCGGCACCAGGCGGTCGGCGTGGTGGCCCAGAGCCTCGACCAGCTGTCCGTGCTCGCTGTGCGACAGGCCGTCGGCGAGCGCGAAGTCAGCGGAGACGTCCACGCCGATGCGAGCCGGCCGGGCCTGGTCGACGAAGCGCCGCACGACGTCCCACTCGGTCGTGGCACCCGCCGACTCCTCGGTCGCCGCAGGCACGAACTGGCCGACGGGGTAGCGCGAGACCGCGACCGGCGTGACGCCGTCGTCGCTGCGGTGCAGCAGCAGCACGGTGCGCCGCCGGGCCGACAGCCAGGCGGCCGGCAGCAGGGTGGCCAGCACCGGGTCCTCGTTGTACTCCCGCCCGGCCACGATCCACAGGTCGATGCCGGCGCCGTCCATGAGGCCGGGGAGCAGGTCCAGCAGCCGCTGGGTCAGCCACCGGTCGCGGACGGCGGCCTGCTCGCGCAGCGGCAGGGGCACCGTCCGCGTCGGGTCACGCTGGACGGGGGGCACGCCCCCAGCGAATCAGAGATCGGCCGAACCCACCGCTCGGGAGGTCTCCGGCCGTGCGACCGACCCGGCCGGGTGCCCGCGCTGCCAGGTCGCCGGCTCCGCGTGGGTCGCGCGGGACCTCGGCCGGTCGGCGAGGGCGACGCGGTCGCGGCCGCTGCGCTTCGCGACGTACATGGCGGCATCGGCGCGGTCGATCAGCCGCCAGAGCGCCGCCACCGGGTCCTCGCCCTCCACCGGCCGCGCGACGGCGATCCCGACGGAGGCGGTCACCGCGTGGCCGTCCTCGCTGCGGGCACCGGCGACCGCCAGGCGGAGCCGTTCGGCGAGCCGTCGTCCCTCCGCGACGACGGCCACCGAACCGACCACCACGAGCTCCTCTCCGCCGGTGCGGGCCAGCAGGTCAGCCGGGCGGACGGCGCCGGACAGCGACCGGGCCACCGCGCGCAGGACCGCGTCGCCGACCGCGTGCCCGAACTCGTCGTTGAGCCGCTTGAAGTGGTCCAGGTCCAGCACCATGGCGCTGAGCTGGGTGCCGTCGCGTCTGGCCTGACCCCACAGCCGAGGCGCCTGCTCGACCAGGTACCGGCGGTTGTACAGCCCGGTCAGCGCATCCTGGTGGCTGATGGTCTCGGTGGCCACGAGCAACCGCTGCACCCGGCGCCGGAGCACGAACACCCCCATCGCGGCGGCGTTCAGGGTGCAGGCGCTGACCCCGGCCTGGACGACCAGACCCACGGCGCTGTCGTAGCTGGGCCACAGGGCGGCCAGGCAGATCCCGGTCGTGGCCACCATGTGCACGCACAGCGGCCGCAGCGGGAGGAACCAGGCACCGGCGAGCGCGGGGAACAGCAGCATGAGCGGTGTCGCGTAGCGCAGCGGGTCCTGGATGCAGAGCACGACGACCAGGTAGATGACGTCACCCAGGAGCACGAGCCCGAAGGTGTGGGCCTGCCCGACCCGGCCGCGGCAGGCCAGGTGCCCGGAGAGTGCGAACAGCAGCAGCATGGTCGACGCGTAGGCCCACCGGCCGGCACCGTCGCGCAGGACGCCGTCGACGAGGAGGTTCAGCGACCCCATCAGCGCGCCGATCAGCAGGAGCGCCGCCAGGCAGAGCGCCGCCACCCGGGAGTCCAGCCCGGCCGGTCGACGCTGCTCGCTCTCCTCCCCACCGGCACGGACGCGGGCAGCGGGCAGGAGCGGGCCGATCACTGCAGCAGGATGCCGTACCGCTCCGCGTTTTGGGGATCTCGCTGCGTCACTGTCCCTCCCCCGGGTCCAGCGCTTCGGTGGAAGAGTGGGGGTCCGATCGGCATCGAGGAGGCACATATGGCCACGGGGCCCTGGTTCTACTGCCTGAAGCACCGCGCCGTCGAGGACCGGGACGGCTGCGCCGAGCGGCACCGGCTCGGCCCGTACGCCACGCGCGAGGAGGCCGAGCACGCCCTGGCCTCGGTCGCCGAGCGGGAGGAGCGGATCGAGGAGGAGAACCGGCAGTGGGAGGGCGACTGACGGTCGCGCCCCGGTCCCCTGGATGATCGGTGCAGGTGCCGGGCCGTCCGGCGCCGCGGAAGGGGCTGACGTGACCGAAGGGCGTGCGGTGGAGGAACTGGTCGTCGGGATTCTCGGGGGCACCGGGCCGCAGGGGCGGGGGCTCGGCGTCCGCCTGGCCGCCGCAGGTCAGCGGATCCTGCTGGGTTCGCGCGACGCCGACCGCGCCGCCGAGGTGGCCGCGGAGGTCGCCACCCGCGCCGCGACCGCGGCGGCCGGCGTCGAGGTCTCGGTGCAGGGCGGCTCCAACGCCGACGTGGCCGGGGCCGCCGACCTGGTGATCATCGCCGTTCCGTTCGCCGGCCACGCCGCGACCGTGGCCGAGCTCGCCGCGCCGCTGGCCGGCAAGATCGTCGTCGACTGCGTCGTCCCCATGGGCTTCGACGAGCTCGGCGCCTACGTGCTCGACGTCGAGGAGGGCAGCGTGGCGCAGCAGGCGGCCGCGCTGCTGCCCGACTCGCACGTGGTCGGGGCGTTCCACCACCTCTCGGCCCGGCTGCTCGAGGACCTGTCCAAGCCCACGATCGACGGCGACGTGATGGTCGTCGGGGACGACCGCGCCTCCATGGACACCGTGCAGGCGCTGGCCGGCCGGTTGCCGGGGATGCGCGGCATCTACGCCGGGCGGCTGCGCAACGCCCGCCAGGTCGAGGCGCTGACGGTGAACCTGGTGTCGGTCAACCGCCGCTACAAGGTGCACGCCGGGGTCCGCGTCACCGATGTCTGATCCGGCCGCGATGAAGGCCGACGAGCTCCGTGCGGTTCAGCTCGGCCGCCCGGGATGGGGCAGGAAGGGCTACTCCATCGTGGAGGTGGACGCCTTCCTGGCGCGTGCGCTCGATGCCCTGACCGCGCTCGCCCTGCGACGTGCTCCGCAGCTGACCGCGGACGAGGTGCAGAAGGTCCGGTTCCGCAAGGAGCCGTTCGGCCGCGGCCGGGGCCACGACGAGGACCAGGTCGACGCCCTGCTCGACCGGCTCGAGCTCACCCTGCGCACGGCGACGGCCTGACGCGCTCGTCGTCCGGCTCGCGCGGGACCGCAGCCGTCAGCAGCCGTCCGGCCGGCACCAGCCCAGGGACGCGGCGACGATGGCCGCCCCCACGATGGCCACGGAGGCGACGCCGGTGACCCAGTACAGGGCGACGGTGTGCCGCTCGGCCCAGTTGATGGCGTACGGGTGGCTCGCCCGGAGCCGGGCCCGCGTCACGATGCCGTCGAGCTCGGTGACCGGGGCGCCGGTCGCGTAGGCGAGGGAGCGCAGCTGCGCGGAGTCCCAGTGCAGGCCGTCCAGCCGCATCAGCGCCCGCCCGTCCGCGTCCAGGAAGGACAGCAGTGTCGTGTCCGGAGCGCGCAGGCGCCGGTAGCAGGGGACGAGCAGCACCGAGGCGATCGCGTCGTGCCGCACCCGGCGCACCACGCCGACGAGGTTGCGCTTGAGGAGCGCGCCGTGCTCCGTGCGCACGTGGGCGAGCCGGAAGAAGAGCAGCAGCAGGACGCCGGCGACGGCCAGCGTGCCGCCGATGCTGACGACGCGGACCACCCAGGAGGTCCGGCCCTCGGACACGTTGCGCGCGGTGATCCCGATGGAGAAGGGCGCGTTGAGCAACACCGCCCACAGGTAGGCCCGCCCCGACGGCCGCAGCAGCGGGATGTCCGCCTCGCGGCCGGCCACGTCTTCGACGGTCACGTCCGCGACGCCAGGAGAGGGAGCGGCGAGCCCGCGTACGCCCGCCGCCAGGACTACTCGAAGGAGTGGACGGACTCGCCGCTCGGTGCGGGGACGAGTGGTGCGCGGTACTCGACCTCTGGGCCCCGGCGCTGTGAGGATGAGCTGTGCTCTTCGCGCACGCGGTGGCGTTCCTGCACGCGGCCGCCGTCCTGTTCATGCTCACCGGCGCGCTGCTCGCGGTCCGGTGGCCCCGGCTGGTCCTGCTGCACGCGCCGGTGGCGCTGGCCATCCTCGCCGTCAACCTGGCCGGCGCCGACTGCCCGCTGACCGACCTGGAACTGCTGCTCCGGGAACGTGCCGGGGCGGAGCCGTACGAGGGCGGCTTCCTCGGCCACTACGTCTTCGGCCCGCTCGGGCTGGACATCCGTGCGGCCGGCGTCCAGCTCGGCATCTACGCCACGGCGTTCGGGTTGAACGCCATCGGCTACGCAGTCCTATTCCGGCAGGCGGCGCGCACCCCCGACACGGCCGCCCCCCGCTGCCCAGCTCAGCCGGTAGCCAGGACGGCGAGCTCCAGCCGGCGCAGCGACTCCGGCATCGTGCGGGCCATCCGTCGCGGGTAGCCGGGGAGCCGGACGGTCACGGTAGGGAGCCGGGCCCGCCCCCACTCGTAGGAGTGGCGCACGAGGGTTCCTCCGTCCTGCGGCGTCAACTCGTACCGCCACCACTGCCCGCCGACGACGGTGTGCCCCCGCCACCGCCCGGTGGTCCGCCAGGCGAGAGCTCGACCCTCCTCGAACACGGTGACCTCGTTGACGCTCCGGTACCGGAGCCGGCCCTGTCGCATGCCCATCGTGACGCGGGCGCCGAGGTGCAGGCGTCCGGGCCCGCTCGGCGCACCCTGGACCATCCCGGCCCCGTCGAGGGCGCTGTGCCGCTCCGGCGAAACGAGGATCGCGAAGACGGCCTCCGCCGGGGCCGGGACGAATCGCTCGACGGTGACGGTGCGGGGCTCGGGGCCGGGCACGGCGCGGCTACTCGAAGGAGTGCTCGGGGCCGGGGAAGGCACCACCGCGGACGTCGTCGGCGAACTCCTGCGCCGCGCGCAGCAGCTCGCCGCGCAGGTCGGCGTACTTCTTGACGAACCTCGGCACCCGGCCACCGTTGAGCCCGGCCATGTCCGGCCACACCAGCACCTGGGCGTCGCAGTCGACACCGGCGCCGATGCCGATGATGGGGATGGACAGCTCCTTGGTCACCTCGGCGGCGATCGCGGCGGGCACCATCTCCAGGACGACGGCGAACGCGCCGGCCTCCTGCACCGCCCGGGCGTCGGCCAGGAGCTGCTCGGCGCCGGCGCCCCGGCCCTGGACGCGGAACCCGCCGAGGGCGTGCTCGCTCTGCGGCGTGAAGCCGATGTGCGCCATGACCGGCATGCCCGCGTCGTGCAGCATGCGGATCTGCGGGGCCACGCGGACGCCGCCCTCGAGCTTGACCGCCTGCGCGCCGCCCTCCTTCATCATCCGGACGGCGGTGCCGAACGCCTGCTGCGGGCCCGACTCGTAGGAGCCGAAGGGCAGGTCGGCCACGATCAGCGCCCGCTTCGTCGAGCGGGTGACGGCCTTGGTCATGAGCAGGAGGTCCTCGACCGTCACCGGCACGGTGCTGCTGTGCCCGAGGACGACGTTGCCCGAGGAGTCACCGACGAGCATGACCGGGATGCCGGCCTCCTCGAAGATGGCCGCGCTGTAGGTGTCGTAGGCGGTCAGCATCGCCCACTTCTCCCCGCGCTCCTTGGCCGACTGCAGGTGGTGGATGCGCACCCGCGCGCTGGACTGCCCGCCGTACAGCACCGACTCGGTCATGCTCTGCTCCCTGCTGGACTCGCGAGCTCGTTCACGATGCTCCTTCGCGCACGGTCGGCAGGGTCTCCCGCCACCGGTTGGTCACGGGCAGCCGCCGGTCGCGGCCGAACGCCTTGAGGCTGATCTTGGTACCGGGAGCCGACTGGCGGCGCTTGAACTCGGCCGTGTCGATCAACCGCAGCACCCGCGCCACGACCGCGGGGTCGTGGCCGCGCTCCAGCAGTTCCGCCATGCCGAGGTCGCGGTCGACGTAGTCGGCGATGACGGCGTCGAGCACCTCGTAGGGCGGCAGCGAGTCGGTGTCGACCTGCCCGGGCGCCAGCTCGGCCGACGGTGGCTTGTCGATGCAGTTCTGCGGGATGGGCTCGGTCTCCCCGCGGTCGCGGGCATGGGCGTTGCGCCAGCGGGCGAGGTCCCAGACCAGGGTCTTGGGCACGTCCTTGATGGGAGCGAACCCGCCGGCGGAATCGCCGTAGAGCGTGGAGTAGCCGACGGCGATCTCGCTCTTGTTGCCCGCGGTCAGCGGCAAGTGCCCGTGCTGGTTGGACAACCCCATCCAGATGACGCCGCGCACCCGCGCCTGCAGGTTCTCAGCCGCCACCCCGGACAACTCGACGGCGCCGTGGAACGCCTCGACGACCGGTCCGATCGGAACGACGTCGTAGTGCAGCCCCTGCCTCGTCGCGAGGTCTTCCGCGTCGCTGAGGGAGTGGTCGGAGGACCACTTCGAGGGCAGTCCGACGCAGTACACGCGGTCGGCGCCGAGAGCGTCCACGGCGAGCGTGGCGACCAGGGCCGAGTCGATGCCGCCGGACAGACCCATGACGACGGAGGGAAAGCCGTTCTTGTCGATGAAGTCCCGCAGGCCGAGGACCAGCGCCCGCCACACCTCCTCGCACTCGCTGAGCGGATCGACGACCGTCGAGGGGCGCCGGTCGAACGCAGCCACCGGCTCCTCGGACACGACGTGCCGGGTGACGGTCATCGGCCCGATGCGGCCTTCGGTGCGCTCCGGGACCGACGACGGGTCCAGGTCCAGATCGACGGTCGCCAGGTGCTCGACGAACTGGGGGGAGCGGGCCAGCAGCGTGCCGTCGGGGGCGACGGCCATCGAGTCGCCGTCGAAGACCAGCTCGTCCTGACCACCGACCTGGTTGCAGTAGAGGATCGTGGCGCGCGCCTCGGCGGCGCGGCGGCGCACCAGCGGCAGCCGCAGGTCGTCCTTGGCGCGCTCGTAGGGGGAGGCGTTGGGCGAGACGACGAGATCGACACCGGCCTGGCCGGCGACCCCGCACGGGCCGCCCTCCACCCAGAGGTCCTCGCAGATCGTCAGCGCGACGTCGACCCCGTGCAGCCGCACGACCGGCAGCTCGGTGCCCGGCACGAAGTAGCGCGCCTCGTCGAAGACGCCGTAGTTGGGCAGGTGCCGCTTGTAATAGCGGACGACGACCTCGCCGCCGAAGAGCAGCGCGGCGGCGTTGCGCGGCGCCCCCCGGCGTGGGTTGGCGTCGCCCGGACGGTCGTCGTCGGCCGGGATCTGGTCGACCGGGGCCGGGCCTGCGCCTTGCGTGTGCGCGAGGTACCCGACGACGACGGCGATCCCGCCCAGCCCCTGGTCGGCGAGGGCGGCCGCCAGCTCGACCAGCGTGCGCTCGCTGGCGCGCGCGAAGGACTCCCGCAGCACGAGATCCTCCGGCGGGTAGCCGGTCAGCGTCATCTCGGGGAAGACCACGAGGTGCGCGTTCTGCGCGGCCGCCTCGGCGGTCCACCGCACCACGAGGTCGCTGTTGCCCTCGAGGTCCCCGACCCGGGTGTCCACCTGGGCCATCGCCACCCGCAACTGCACCGGCCGTTGATCGTTCACGCCGCACAGTCTGGTCTCGGAGCCGGGCGGACGGCCAGGCGGGCACCTGTCCGGATGATCACGTCGCCATCCGGCGGCCGGGCTATGACCGGCGCACGACACGTGGGCCCGCCGCGGGGATTGGCCGTGTACGGCTCCCTCCGAGGGGGCAGGCTGGGGGCGGCCCGGCAGCGACGTCACATCCCGGAAACGAGCGGACGCGATCATGGCGAACATGGATCGACAGCAGGAGTTCGTCCTGCGCACCCTGGAAGAGCGCGACATCCGGTTCGTGCGGCTCTGGTTCACCGACGTCTCGGGCTACCTCAAGGCGGTGGCGGTGGCGCCGGCGGAGATCGAGGCGGCCTTCGCCGAGGGCATCGGCTTCGACGGCTCGGCCATCGAGGGCTTCGCCCGCGTCTATGAGTCCGACATGCTCGCCAAGCCCGACCCCGGCACCTTCCAGGTGATGCCCGGCCGCGAGGGCCGGCCCAGCGACACCGCGCGGATGTTCTGCGACATCACGCTGCCCGACGGGTCGCCGTCGTGGGCCGATCCGCGGCACGTGCTGCGGCGCGCCCTGGCGAAGGCCTCGGACATGGGGTTCACCTTCTACACGCACCCGGAGATCGAGTTCTTCCTGCTCAAGGACCTGCCCTCGGACGGCACGCCGCCGCAGCCGGCCGACACCGGCGGCTACTTCGACCTGTCCACGCACAACGTGGCGCACGACTTCCGCCGCGAGGCGGTCTTCGCGCTCGAGGCCATGGGCATCTCGGTGGAGTTCAGCCACCACGAGGTCGCTCCCGGCCAGCAGGAGATCGACCTGCGCTACGCCGACGCCCTGTCGATGGCCGACAACATCATGACGCTGCGGCACGTCGTCCGTGAGGTGGCGCTCGCGCAGGGCGTGCACGCCACGTTCATGCCCAAGCCGTTCACCGAGCTCGCCGGCTCGGCCATGCACACCCACCTCTCGCTGTTCGAGGGCGACCGCAACGCCTTCCACGACCCGGCCGACCCGATGCGGTTGTCGGCCACCGGCAAGCAGTTCATCGCCGGGCTGCTCACCCACGCGCGGGAGATGACCGCGGTCACCAACCAGACGGTGAACTCCTACCGGCGGCTGCTGGCCGGGACGGAGGCCCCGACCGCGGCCACCTGGGGCCGGGCCAACCGCTCGGCGCTCGTGCGGCTGCCCGAGTACAAGCCCAGCAAGGCGCAGTCGGCCCGCGTGGAGGTCCGCTCGCCGGACTCCGCCTGCAACCCCTACCTCACCTTCGCCATGCTGCTCGCCGCCGGGCTGAAGGGCATCGAGAAGGGGTACGAGCTGCCGCCGGAGGCCGAGGACGACGTGTGGTCGCTCACCGACACCGAGCGCCGCGCCGCCGGCTACGAGGACCTGCCGGTCTCCCTCGGCGAGGCGCTGACCTCCATGCAGAGCAGCGAGCTGGTGGCCGAGACCCTGGGCGAGCACGTGTTCGAGTTCTTCCTCCGCAACAAGTGGGAGGAGTTCAACTCCTACCGGCGCAACGTGACGCCCTTCGAGCTCCAGCGCTACCTGCCGGGCCTCTGAGCCGCCCGGCGGGGCCGGTCAGCGGACGGCGACGGCGCCGACCAGGCCACCCTCGACGCACAGCCCCAGCTCCGGGGTCTGCGGCGTCACGAGGAGCGCGGACCCCTCGCCGCTGAGGCGGATCCAGACCGTGTTGCGGCCGGCACTGACCGGGGCGCGCACCGCCTCGCCGGTGCCCAGGACGACCTCGATGGTGCCGTCGCGATCGGCGACGTAGTCAAGCTGCGCCGTCCACTCGCCCTCCGGCAGGGGGCCCTGCAGGTCGACGGACGTACCACCCTCGGCGGCGACGGCCCACCCGCAGCCGGGGACGGGTCCGTCGACCACGAGCGGTCCGGGCACCACCTGGGCCGGCCGCAGCTGGCCGGCCTCGTCGAGCACGAGCAGCTCGGAGGTCGAGGTGGCGAACTCGGGCCGGTCGGCCACCGGCCCGAACACGCGGGAGGCCTGGTTGACCGGTGCCGCCGACGCCCAGAGCACGAACGAGGGCACGGGCTGGTCCAGCAGGGGCGTCGGTCCGGCGGCGGCGAGGGAGGCCCGCGCGGCATCGAGGTACGCCGCGGCGGGGTCGTCCTCCCACGCGCGGCTGTGGCTGATCGTCGACAGCACCGCGGTCACGACGAAGCCGGCGGTCAGCACCGCGACGAGCGGGACGAGCACGCGCGGGCGCACCCGCCCGGGTCGGGCCCTGTCGTCGCGGGACCGCAGCCACAGGGAGCGGGTGGGGAGGGTGAGCAGGAGCGCGCCGGCGGCGGGGAGCAGGACCGACTCGGCGGGGAAGTAGCGGTAGGCCAGCGGGAGGATGTCCCCCCATCCCGCGCCCGACCGGCCCAGCGCGGCCATGAGCAGGCCCGCCCCGGCGGCGCCGACCACCAGCGCCCAGACGGTCGGCGCCCCCCGGAGACGGACCGAGGTCCACAGGCAGGCGAGCGACAGCACCACACCTCCGGCGATCACCGACCAGGTCGGCAGCTGCGCCAGGGGAGCGCCCCCCATGCGGATCGACCACTCGAACGGGCCGCCCAGCACCGACGGCGCCAGCGCCTTGTAGCCGGTGGTGATGGTCAGGATCACGTCGCTCGTGCTCCCGTCGTTCACGGGGTCGGACTCGCGCGTGGAGACGTAGGTGAGCGCCCAGATCCCGAGGACGACGACCATGCCGAACCACAGCGTCCAGGCCCGGCGCAGGGCCGCGAGGATCGGGGAACGCACGCCGTCCCGGAGCAGGACGACGACCACGAAGACGAACGCGATCGGGGGCAGCAGGACGGCCTTGATGTAGAAGGCGAGCCCGAAGGCGAGGGCCGCGGTGCCGCTGAGCGCGTGCCGGCGACGGCCGGTCCGCGCCAGCTGCACGGCGTCGGCGACGCACCACGCCAGTGCGATCTGCAGCGGCAACGAGTTCAGCGCGGCCGCCCACCAGGTCAACGAGCCGAGCGCCAGCGGGGTGAACAGGCCGAAGGCCAGCGGCACGAGGAGGACCGGCCGGGAGCCGAGCAGCACCCGCAGCAGCCGCAGCAGGGCCAGCGACGCCAGTGCCTGCAGGACGATCAGCGAGACAGCGGCCGGCCACCACTCCAGCGGCGCCGCCCGCTGCACCAGCCCGGCCACCAGGAATCCTCCTGGCATGAGGTGACCGTCGAAGTCGTAGAGCAGGTAATCCGGCGAGAACAGCGGGTACTGCTCGGCGAGCTGGAGCAGGCGCAGGTCGTCGGCGTAGTAGTTCCGCCGCAGGACCACCCAGCCGCGCAGGCCCAGCTGCAGCGCGATCAGCGAGAAGGCGGCGAGCAGCACCCAGCGGCCCCGCGTTCTCGATGCGGGCACCGGGGACGGCGCCACGGCATGCGTGTCCCGGACGCTGATGGTCTCCACGTGCACCCCTCTGCCGACGGCTGGGGGAGTCTAGGCGTGCGCCCGTGCCGGCGTCGCGCGACGGCGCGGTCGTCGGGGTGCCACGCCGGGGCGGGCCCGGGCCGCCGGCGCGGCTAACCTGCATCGCGTGGCCCGTCTCCTCGTCGTCGTCCCGAGCGAGACCGACCCGCCCGCCCGCCTCGGCGGCTGGCTGGCCGATGCGGGGCTGACCCTCGACGAGCGGCGCCTCGGGCTGGGGCACGTCCTGCCCGGGACCCTCGACGGCCACGACGGGCTGCTCGTGCTCGGCGGCCCGCAGTCGGCGACCGACGACGAGGCGACCAGCCCCGAGCTGGCCGGCGTGCGCGCGCTGCTGCGCCAGGCGATCGCGACCGACCACCCCACGCTCGCCGTCTGCCTGGGCGCCCAGCTGCTGGCGGAGGCCGGGGGCGGCGCGGTCCGGGTGGGTGTCGAGGGCCCGGAGGTGGGCGCCACCCTGGTCGCCAAGCGCGATGCCGCCTACGCCGACCCGGTGTTCGGGCCGCTGCCGCTCACCCCCGACGTCCTCGCGTGGCACCACGACGAGATCGCGGCGCTGCCGCCCGGCGCGACGCTGCTGGCGAGCAACGCGCACTACGAGAACCAGGCGTTCAAGGTGGGCGGGGCCGTCTACGGCATCCAGTTCCACATCGAGACGACGCCGGAGATGGTGCGCGCCTGGGCGGCCGGCGACCCGGTGGGCGTCGCGGCCGCGCCCGTCGACGTCGAGACGCTGTGCGGACGTGCCGATGCCGTGCACGACGACCTCGCCGAGACCTGGGCGCCGTTCGCCGCGCGCTTCGCCGACGTGGTGCGGGCGCACGCCCGGCCGGAGGCCTGAGCCGTGGGTCCCGACGTGGAGATCCCGCGCCGCGCCGTCGTCCGCCTGGTGCGGTTCGGCTTCGAGGACGGGGAGCGCGCCGCACGGCTGCTGTCCCATCCCGACCTGGGCCTGTGGGACCTGGAGCGCAACGAGCCGGCCGACCCCGAGGCCGGGCCGGTCGTCGCCGCGCTGGCCCGCGCCGGCGACCCGGATCTCGCCGTCCGCTCGCTGCACCGCCTGGTCGAGGCGCTCGACGAGGCCGATGACACCGGTGACTCCGCGGCCTCGCTGCTGGCGCGCCTGCGGGGCTCGGCGCCGCTGCGCAGCCGGCTGCTCGCGGTGCTGGGCGCCAGTTCCGGGCTGGCCGACCACCTGGCCGCCCATCCGGACGACTGGACCGTCCTCGACGACGGCGACGCCGGCCCGACGCGGCCGACCCCCCAGGCGCTGCAGCGGCAGATGCTGGCTGCCGTCGGCGCCGATCCGGACGACCCGCCGTGGGGCGTGCGCCTGGGCAAGGGCGCTCCCGACGCCTCGCCACTCCGGGTGGCCGCGCTCCGGCTGGCCAACCGGCGGGCCATCCTGTCCCTCGCCGGACGCGACCTCGGCGACAACCTGCCCGTCGAGGAGGCCGCGGCGGAGCTGGCGGACATCGCCGCCGCGGTGCTCACCGCCGGGCTGGCACTGGCCGTGGCCGAGCAGCCGGCCGACGCCGCCGCCTGCCGCCTGGGCGTCATCGCGCTCGGCAAGACCGGTGGCCGGGAGCTGAACTACGTCAGCGACGTCGACGTGGTGTTCGTGGGCGAGCCGGTGGATCCCTCGGACTCCGAGAGCGCCGCCCTCGGCAGCGCGACCCGGGTGGCCGCGGCGCTCATGCGGATCTGCCGCGAGGCGGCCTGGGAGGTCGATGCGGCGCTGCGCCCCGAGGGGAAGGCCGGCGTGCTGGTGCGCACCGTCGCCGGCCACTCGGCCTACTACGAGCAGTGGGCCAGCACCTGGGAGTTCCAGGCGCTGCTGAAGATGCGCCCGGTGGCCGGCGACCCCGATCTGGGCCGGTCCTACGTCGACGCGCTGTGGCCGCTGGTGTGGAAGGCCGGTGACCGGCCCGGCTTCGTCGGCGAGGTACAGGCCATGCGCCGGCGGGTGGAGGAGAACATCCCGCCCGCCCAGGCCGAGCGGGAGCTCAAGCTCGGCCGCGGCGGGCTGCGCGACGTCGAGTTCGCCGTCCAGCTGCTGCAGCTGGTGCACGGCCGGGCGGACGCCACCCTCCGCGACGGCGGCACGCTCCCGGCCCTGCTGTCGCTCTCCTCCGGCGGGTACGTCGGCCGCGACGACGCCGCCACGCTCATCGCCTCCTACCGCTTCCTGCGCACCGTCGAGCACCGCCTGCAGCTGCTCCGGCTGCGGCGCACCCACCTGCTGCCCACCGACGAGCAGCAGCTGCGCTGGCTGGCCCGGTCGCTGGGCTACAAGCCCGACGCCCGCGGTGGAGCGGTGGACGTGCTCCGGGCGGAGCTGGCCCTGCACACCCGCGAGGTGCGCCGGCTGCACGAGAAGCTCTTCTACCGGCCGCTGCTCTCGGCGGTGGCCCGGGTGCCGGGGGAGCGGCTGCACCTGGGCTCGAAGGCGGCCGGCGACTGGCTGCGGGCGCTGGGCTTCGGTGACCCGGAAGCGGCGCTGCGGCACCTCGGCGCGCTGACCGGCGGGGTGTCGCGCTCGGCGTCCATCCAGAAGTACCTGCTGCCGGTGCTGCTGCAGACCTTCGCCTCCTGCCCGAACCCCGATGCCGGCCTGCTGGCCTATCGGCAGGTCAGCGAGGCGCTCGGGGGCAACCAGTGGTACCTCCGGCTGCTGCGCGACGAGGGGCAGGTGGCCGAGCGGCTCGCGCAGCTGCTGGGCTCCAGCCAGTACGTCGCCGGCCTGCTGACCCGCACCCCGGAGGCGTTGCGCCTGCTGGCCGACGACGCCGAGCTGGAGCCGCGCGCGGTCGCGACGCTGACCAAGGCGTGGGGGCAGGCGGCCGGGCGGGCCGGGGACCCCCAGGCGGGCATCCGGGTGCTGCGCGGCCTCCGCCGGCAGGAGCTGCTGCGCATCGCCTGCGCCGATCTGCTGGGCCGGCTCGACGTGCTGCGCGTGGGGCAGGCGCTGACCGACGTCGCCGTCGCCACGCTGCGCACCGGTCTGGACGTCGCCCTGCGGGCCCACGCGCTGGACACCGGCACCGAGGTCACCGACCTGCCGATGGACATGGCGGTCATCGGCATGGGCCGGCTCGGCGGCGGGGAGCTGGGGTACGGCTCCGACGCCGACGTCCTGTTCGTCCACCGGCCCCGGGCGGGGGCCGAGGAGGGCGCGGCGACGGCGGCGGCCAACGCCGTCGCGCACACGCTGCGCCGCCTCCTCTCCGAGCCTGCGCCCGACCCCGCGTTCGAGATCGACGCCGACCTCCGCCCCGAGGGGCGCCAGGGCGCGATGGCGCGGAGCCTGTCGGCCTTCCAGGCGTACTACGAGCGCTGGGTGTCGGTCTGGGAGGTCCAGGCCCTGCTGCGGGCGGCGCCGGTCGCCGGCGACGAGCAGCTCGGCGCCGACTTCGTCGAGATGATCAATCCGATCCGGTATCCCGCCGGCGGGCTGGCTGCCGAGCAGGTCGCGGAGATCCGGCGGATCAAGGCGCGGGTGGAACGGGAGCGGCTGCCGCGCGGCGCCGATCCGGCGACGCACACCAAGCTGGGCAGGGGCGGGCTGGCCGACGTCGAGTGGACCGTCCAGCTGCTGCAGCTCCAGCACGGCGCCGGCGCCGACGGGCTGCGGGTGCGGCCCACCGTCCAGGCCCTCGCGGCGGCCGGTGACGCCGGGCTGCTCGGGGCCGAGGACGCCGACGCGCTGCGCTCGGCCTGGGAGCTCGCCACCCGGGCGCGGAACGCGATCTTCCTGGTGCGCGGCCGGCCCAGCGACCAGCTGCCCAGGCCCGGACTGGAACTGGAGGGCGTGGCGCGCGCCTGCGGATACGGCCCGGACACCGAGCCGGGGCAGTTCCTGGACGACTACCACCGCACCACCCGCCGGGCGCGCAGCGTCGTCGAGCACGTCTTCTACGGCCAGCCGGCCGGCTGAGGCCGCCCGGCTGAGGCCGCCCGGCTGAGGCCGCCCGGCCGGTCGACATGTCAATCGGGTGACGTGTTGCCGGCGCGGATTCGACCGGGCTCCGGGTGGAAAGGGCTGGTGGGGGAAGGGTCTGGAGAGGAAATGGGTGGTTCGGCGATGCGACTGCTCGCGGCGGGCGTCTGCACGGCGCTCGCGCTGACCGCCTGCGGCTCCTCCGACGACCCGTCGGGGCAGCCGGACGGGACCGCGGCGGCTCCGTCGACCTCCGCCGAACCGACCTCTGCTGAGCCGACCTCCGCCGAACCGACCGACGCCGAGCCGTCCGGCCCGAGGGAGGACCAGCCGGTGGAGCCGATCGCCGTCGGCGACGTCGACGAGTCGGCGGCCGAGGGCAGTGGGCCGCCGGTGACCCTCACGGACGTACGGCTGGGGGCCCACGACGGGTTCGACCGGATCGTGTTCGAGCTGGCGGGCGAAGGACAGGCGGGCTGGCAGGTCGGCTTCACCGGCGCGCCCCGCTCCCAGGGATCGGGCCTGCCGGTGGACGTCCCCGGGCACGCCGTCCTCGGCATCACCCTGACGAACATCGCGCTGCCGGGCGACGCAGTGCCCGGTGCGCAGCCGTGGGAGGTGGGCAACCTCCGAGTCCACGCGAGCGCCGTCCTCGACACCGTCGTCACCGACACGCTCTTCGAGGGGCGCTACGCCTTCTTCGCCGGGCTGGACGAGCAGCGGCCGTTCGCCGTGGGGCAGCTGACCTCCCCGCAGCGGATCGTGGTCGACCTGCTCGACGAGGAGCCGACGTCGACCACGGAGCTGTCGCAGCGGTGCGAGAGCCCGGCCGGCTTCGCGATCTCCTATCCCGAGGGGTGGTCGGTCAACTCGGGGGAGACGGTGCCGTCGTGCACCCGGTTCGCGCCCGAGTCGTTCAGCATCCCGCCGGCCACCGACGCGCGGGTGGGTTCGGTCACCGCGTCGGTCGAGACGATTCCGTTCGACCGCGTCGCGTCCGCCGGCACGGCTGAGCCGGACAGCCGGCAGGAGACCATGGTCGACGGGCACCGGGCGGTGCGCATCCAGCGCGTGACCGTCGGTGAGGGTCTGTACCCCGCCGGCATCCGGATGACCAGCTACGTCGTCGAGCTGGAACCGGGAGGCGACGGGCCGCGGACCCTCGTGGTCGACACCGTGGGGCTGCCGCAGTTCGACTACGCACGCAACGTGCGGATGCTCGACCGGATGATCGAGACCATCGACATCACCGGCTGACGACGTCACCGGCTGACGTCGCCCCTCAGGGTGAGCGATCCGGTGACGGGTGTGCCCGGCCCGTCATCCGGGCAGTGGAGTCGGGTGCCGCAGCCTTCGACCGCCTCACCCGAACCGTCCGACGACGCCGCTCCGGAGGGGGGCGCCACGATCACCCCCTACCGCGACGGGCCGCTGATCGTCCGCGGGGACTTCCGCCTGGTCGACCAGGACGGCGCCGAGATCGACCCGGGCCGCGGGACGATCGCGCTGTGCCGGTGCGGGAAGTCCGGCATCAAGCCCTTCTGCGACGGCTCGCACAAGCGGGCCGGTTTCTCCGCGCCCAGCGCGCCCAGCCGCCCCCGACCCGCCGCGCAGCTGCGTCAGGAGGACTGACCCGCCCGCCGCGCGGCTGCGTCGGCAGGACCGACCCGTCGCGTCAAGCGGCCAGGGAGGGTTCGCGCCGCAGAGCGCTCCGGCCGGCGTCCCAGGCGGCCAGCAGGTGCCGTGCGGCGAGGCCGTCCATCGCCAGGGAGCTGCGGGCACCGAACAGGACGTCAGCGGTCAGCTCCGGGTTCTCCACGACGAAGGCGCCGCACATGTCGACCGAGGCGATCTGCTCGTGGACGGCGTCGGCCTCCACGTGCTCGTCGTAGAAGACCGTCGTCGACTCGTCGAAGCCCAGCCGTCGCAGCCCGGCCGAGTAGCGGCGGCTGGGCTCGGAGGATGTCATCTCCACCGTCGCGAGGTGCCCCAGTGCGGCGCCCCGCCACCGGCGGTGCAGCCCGAACAGCGACATCGTGTTGACCGAGGAGAACGCGACGGCGGGGGCGTCGTCCCACAGCGCGCCGTAGGCGGAATCCAGGTCGAGGTCGCGCATCAGGCCGCCGAACAGCTCGCTGTGCATGCGCACGGCCGAGCCGCCGCCGTACTCGTCCGCCTGGATCTCGACCATGGCCGCCTTCGTCCGCCCGCTGAGCCGGGGGATGGCGAAGGTGTGCGGATCGCCTTCCTTGAGGTGGTACACCGACCGCACGGCCAAGTACTCGCGCCACTGCGCGAGCGTGCCCTCCCGGGCCATGAACTTCGACAGCGACGGGCCGTCGTCCGCGGCGATGGCCGTCGTCAGCTGCACGTCGATCGGCTCGTCGGTCGTCGCCACCGGCCCGACGAGCTCCTGGAGCGCGGACAGGTGCAGCGTCTCCAGGACGCCGCGCAGCCGGAGGAGTTCCGGGTCCCACTCCCAGGCGTCGTCGACCTCGTCGAAGCCGCGGTAGTGCAGCTCGTAGCAGATGGCGAGCGACAGCTGGAGGTCCTCGTCGGTGAGTGCGTCGAGCGGGGCATCGGCCAGGCGGGCGGCGGCCTCCAGCGTCGCGGCCGACAGCGCCGGTCCGGTGGCCAGGTCACGGATGAGGGACTCGCTGAGCGGACCGCGGGCAGCAGGCAGGTGCATGACCTCGGCATGCCCAGCACCAGCGGATTCGATACCTCGCGGCTGGCGATCTCCCCCGTGGGTAGGACCACAGCATGTCCCGAACGAGCGATCGCGTCGTCGTCGTCTCCGGTGGCAGCGCCGGCATCGGCCGCGCCACCGTCGAGAAGCTGGTCACCGGGGGCGCGCGGGTGGTCACCTGCGCGCGCGACGGCGACCGCCTCGCCGAGGCGGTCGGGACGCTGCCCGGGGTGACCACGGTGACCGCGGACATGGCCGACGCCGCCGACCGCGTCCGCCTGGTCGAGGCGGCGCTGGCCGAGCACGGCCGGCTCGACGCCGTCGTCCTCAACGCGGGGCTGGGCTGGGCCGGCCTGGTGGAGGACATGCCGGACGACGTCGTGCCGGGCATGGTCGCGCTGAACCTGACCGGCGCCGTCGAGCTGACCCGGCTGGCGTTGCCGCACCTGCTCACCGCCGCCCGGGAGCGGGGGAGGGGGGACGTCGTCGCGGTCTCCTCGGTGGCGGCGTGGTCGCAGGTGCCGCCGTTGACGGTGTACTCGGCGACCAAGGCCGGCCTGGCCGGTTTCGTGAAGGGCCTGCGCCGCGAGGTGACCGCCCGAGGGGTGCGGGTGCACACGGTGAACCCCTTCTTCGTGCGGACCGAGTGGCTGGCCCGCGGGCACGGGCACGCGCCGACGTCCGACGCGGACGCCCGTGGCCGGCTCTCCCGCGGCATCGCCCCGGAGCGGGTGGCGGACCGGATCGCGGACTGCCTGGGGTCGCCGTGGTCGAGGACGGTCACGGTGCCGCGCTGGGCCGGGGCGGCGCGGCTGGGCGAGGTGACGCCGGTGAACCGGCTGCTGGACCTCGGGCTCTCCCGGCAGACCGGCCGGATCCGGCGGGCGGCCCGGCAGTCCGTGGAGGCCCGGGTCGACTGACCTCAGCGGGCGCCCCCGACATGACGATCCGATGGAGATACGGCTCGCCGCGTTCCGCTCGGTGGCCCGCGGGCTAGGAGCCGGTTCCGGCACCCGACGGAAGCAGGTTTCCCGCATGCGCACGATGCTCGCCGGGGTGTGCGCACTGCTGGTGCTGACCGGCTGCGGCGGTGCGGACGCCCAGCCCGCCGCCGCGCCACCGGTGGTGTCCGGCACGGCGACTCCCGGGCCCGGGACTGCCGACGGTACGTCCGACTGCACCCACCCCGCCGGGTTCCGCGTGAGCCACCCCGCGGACTGGCAGGTCAATCCGGGGCGCGTGCTGCCGGTCTGCAGCTGGTTCGCCGAGGAGACGTTCACCGTCCCGGAGGCCAGCGGCATCCGCACCGCCGACATCACGTTCGCCATCCGGCCCGTCGCGGAACTGCCCATGCGGTGGCCGGACGAGACCGCTCGCTCCCGCGTCGAGGTCGACGGGCGTGCGGCGCTGCGCGTGGAACAGGTGGCGACCCTGGGCTTCTACCCGGCGGGTACCCCGATCACCGCGTACGTCCTGGACCTCGAGACCGACGGGACGGCCCTGGTCGCGAGCACCGTCGGACTGCCGGGGACCGACTACGACCGGAACGTCGCGGTGCTCGACGCCATGATGGCCTCCCTCGTCCTCGACCCCACCTCCGACGCCTGACCGCCCGGCACTCCGCCGCCTAGGCTGCGCCCGTGCGGCCGTTCCTCCTGCTCTCCACCCGCGCCGAGGACGACGCCGCCGACGACGAGTACACGGGCTTCCTGCGGGCCACCGGACTGGCGGAGCGCGACCTCCACCGCGTCCGCCTCGAGGCGGGGCCGCTGCCGGAGATCGAGCTGGACGACTATGCCGGCGTCCTCCTGGGCGGCAGCCCGTTCACCACCAGCGACCCGGTGGAGCAGAAGTCCGACGTGCAGCTCCGGGTGGAGCACGAGCTGGACCGGTTGCTGGACGTCGTCGTCGCCCGGGACCTCCCGTTCCTCGGTGCCTGCTACGGCATCGGCACCCTGGGCACCCACCAGGGCGGGGTCGTCGACCGCACCTACGGGGAGCCGATCTCGGCGGTGCGGGTCGCGCTCACCCCGGCCGGCCGGGCCGATCCGCTGCTGGCGGGCATGCCCGCGGCGTTCGACGCCTTCGTCGGGCACAAGGAGGCCTGCCGGGTCCTCCCGCCGTCGGCGACCCTGCTGGCCGGCTCGGCGGGCTGCCCCGTGCAGATGTTCCGGGTCGGGCGCAACGTCTACGCCACCCAGTTCCACCCGGAGCTCGACGTGCCGGGGCTGGTGACGCGGATGCACGTCTACCAGCACGCCGGCTACTTCCCGCCGGCCGAGCTCGACGAGCTCGTCGCCCGCGTCACCCCGGCCGTCGTCACCGAGCCGGGCCGGCTGCTGGCGGCCTTCGTGGCCCGCTTCGGCTGACCCGGGCGCGCACGCCCGGTCACCGCATGTTCACCGTCCCGGCCGTTACCGTATTGCCGGTCTGCTAATTCCCGGACATGTCCGCGGGCTGCACTGAGGACACCCACCGGCACGACCCGGTGGCGCTCCCTCCGCACCCGATAAGGACGTCCCATGCGCGTGCACGCTGCCCTGGCTCTCGCCGCCGGCTCCGCACTCCTGTTCACCGCCTGCTCCAGCAGCTCGGCCGCCGACACCGCCGACGGAGCGGGGTCCGGCGACGGGGGCGGGACCGAGGTCATCCGCTTCGCGACCCTGCCCCTCGGCGACGACCCCAACGCGGTGACGCCGGTGGACGCCCTCAAGGACATGATCGAGGCCGAGACCGGCATGGAGGTGGAGCTCACGGACGTGCCGAGCTACTCGGCCGTCATCGAGGCCATCCGCAACGGGCACGAGGACATCGGCATCATGAGCGGCTTCCCGTCGGCGCTCGCGGTGAGCACGGGGGAGGTCGACTCGCTGGTCGCGTGGCCGGGCGAGGACGAGCCCGTCTCGACGTGCCTGGTGCTCGACGACTCGCCCCTGAAGTCCTTCGAGGACGTCAGCTCCGACACCGTCATCGCCTTCGCCGACCCGGCGTCCAGCTCCGGCTACTTCATGCCCACCCACATGCTGCACGAGGCCGGGCTCGAGGCCGACGAGGACTACAGCTCGCTCATGTCCGGTGGCCACGACCGCAGCTTCCTGGCGCTGCAGAACGGCCAGGCGGACGTCGCCTGCACCTCCACGATCTTCCCCGCCATGGCCGGCCAGGGCTCCCCGCTCTTCCCGTTCGAACCGGGCGACACCCGTTCCATCGGGGAGAGCATCTCCATGCCGATCGCCATCACGGTGCTCGGCAGCACCAGCATGAGCCAGGAGAAGCGGGCGGCCCTGCTCGAGGCGATCCCCAAGGTCTTCTCGGCCGAGAACGCCGACCAGCTGGGTGTGTACGCCGAGGCCATCCCCGTCGGCGTCGAGCCGATCATCGAGCCGGGCGACGAGCTGTTCCAGCCGTTCGTGGACATCGCCGCGATCGCCGACGTCGACATCTCGGACCTCGAGTGAGCGGGCCGCGCCTGGCGCGGCGGGCCGAGCAGCGGCCGCCGGCCACCGAGCAGGCCGCGCCTCTCCCGACGGGGTCCGGACGTCGGGCCGACGAGGACCGCCGCGTCAGCGTCCGGAACCTCACCGTGCGCTACACGGCCCAGGACCCGCTCGTGCTCGACGGGGTCGACCTCGACCTGTACGGGGGCGAGACGGTCGCGCTGCTGGGCGCGTCCGGATCCGGCAAGTCCACGCTGATGAAGAGCCTGACCGGGTTCGCGCCCATCACCTCGGGCACGGTGCGGGCAGGCGACCACGACCTGACCGACCTCCGTCCCGGTCAGTTGCGGGAGGTGCGCTCGCAGATCGGCCAGGTGTTCCAGCAGTTCAACCTCATCGGCCGGCTGTCGGTGCTCACGAACGTCCTCACCGGCGCCCTCTACGACGCCGGTCCGGTCAACCTGCTGGGCACGTTCTCGAGCGCCCACCGCGCGAGGGCGCTGGAGCTGCTCGACCGGGTCGGGATCGCCCACAAGGCGGAGGACCAGGCCCGCACGCTCTCCGGCGGGCAGCAGCAGCGCGTGGCGATCGCCCGCGCGCTGATGCAGAACCCGCGCATCATCCTCGCCGACGAACCGGTCGCCTCGCTCGATCCCCGGATGAGCCACACGGTGCTCGACCTGCTGCAGAGCATCGCCCGGCAGGAGGGCATCCCCGTGCTCGTGAGCCTGCACGTCGTGGCGCTCGCGGTCGAGCACTCCGATCGGATCGTCGGCCTTCGCTCCGGCCGGGTGGTGCTGGAAGGGGCCACCGGCGAACTCTCCGCCGAGGGACTCGCGTCGGTCTACGACGTCGACGACGAGGACGGGGACGACTGATGCCGCAGCTCACGACCGGCACCGAGCCGGAGCGCCCCACCATCCCGACGCCCCGGCGGCGGGCCCCCCAGCCGGCCACGCTCGACGACGCGGCGCGGGCACGGCTCGAGCGCGCGTTCACCGCTCCGCGCGCCCGGTTCACGACCGGCGTCGTCGTCGCGATCGCGCTGTTCACCTGGTCGTCCATCGGTGCCGAGTTCAACTTCATCAAGCTCGGCGAGGGCGCCTCCAACATGGCCGAGTTCGTGTCGCGCATGTTCCCGCCGTCCTGGGACAAGTTCGACACGATCGTCCGGCTGCTCGTCGAGACCCTGCAGATGGCGATCGTGGGCACGGTGCTGGGCACCGTGCTCGCGCTGGTCTTCGCGTTCGGGGCCGCGTCCAACATCGCGCCGACGTGGCTCTACTACCCGTCGCGCTGGGCGATGAATGTCATCCGCTCGCTGCCCGACCTCGTGATCGCCCTCATGTTCGTGTCGGCCGTGGGCCTGGGCCCGTTCGCGGGCATCCTCGCCATGACCGTCGGCTCGATCGGTTCGATCGGCAAGATCTTCGCGGAGGCCATGGAGTCGGTCGACCGGCGTCCCATCGTCGCGATGGAGGCGGTGGGTGCCTCGAGGCGCCAGATCATCCAGTACGGCATCCTCCCGGAGGCCGCGCCCATGCTCACGAGCTACACGCTGCTGCTCTTCGAGGGCAACGTGCGGGGCGCCACGATCCTCGGCCTGGTCGGCGCCGGCGGGATCGGTCTCGAGCTCACCACCGCCATGAACATGTACGACTACGGCCACCTCAGCGCCATGGTCATCTGCATCGTCGTGCTGGTCACGGCGATCGACCAGGCCAGTGCCATCATCCGGAGGAGGATCACATGAGCCTGATCGACGACGCGCCGCGGTTCCCGCTGTCGGCGCCGGTGAACCTGCGGCACCTCGGCGGGGTCGAGATCCCCGGCGGCACGATCCGGGACGACTTCGTCATCCGCGCCGACGACCTGTCCCTCGCCGACGAGGACTCGGCCACCCGGCTCGTGCAGTCCGGCGTGGCGACCGTCATCGACCTGCGGTCGGCCGCGGAGGTCGGCGCCACCGGCCGCGGACCGCTCGGCCGCATGCCGGTGGCCTACCACCACCTGCCCTTCCTGGGCTCGATCGGCTCGGCCGGCTTGCCGGCGGCGTCGGACGTCTTCGACCAGTCACGGTTCGAGGCGATGTACATCCGCATGTACGAGGAGGCGGCCCCGCGCATCGTCACCGCCCTCGCCGTCATCGCCACGGCGCCGGGCACCACCGCCTTCCACTGCGCGGCGGGCCAGGACCGGACGGGCGTGCTCGCCGCGTCCCTCCTGCTGGCGCTCGGCGCGGAGCACGAGGCGATCGTCGAGGACTACGCCAGGACGGCCGTGAACTCCCAGGCGGTGATGGACCGGATCGCCCCGGTCATGACGTCCTTCCTGGCCGAACTCGGCATCGACCTCGACCAGGCCGCCCGTGCTGCGATGCGCACGGAGTTCTCGCCCGCGCCGATGCAGGGGCTGCTCCGGCACCTCAGCAGCACGTACGCCGACCCGCTGGCACCGCTGCGCGCCGCTGGCCTCACCGACGGGCTCGTCGCGATGCTCCGCGAGCGGGCGCTCGCCGCCTAGGACGTGGACGACGACACCGCGGGAGCCACCGCGGGCCGGGCCGGGCCGGCGGGTGATCCCCGCCGCCCCGGCCGTCCGCGCACCGAGGGGCTCGACGAGCGGATCCTGCAGGCCGCCCTGCACCTGGTGGACCGCGACGAGCCCGTCACCGTCCGGGCGGTGGTGGCGCTCAGCGGGGTGAGCCGGACGGCCCTCTACCGACGCTGGCCGAGCATGACCGATCTCGTCGCCGCCGCGCTCGACCACGGGCGCACGGCTGCGCAGATCCCCGTCGACGGGGACATCAGGCAGAACATCGTCGACGCGCTCTTCGGGGACCCGCGCACCACCCACGGCACCACCTACTCGGAGCGGCGGTTCCGCCGCCGGCTCGTGCTCGGCCTGGAGAACCGCGTGGTGCAGAAGGCGTCGTGGCGATCGCACGTCGAGCGTCGCCGGGCGGGGACGGTGGCGGTCCTGCAGGCCGCCGTCGACCGGGGGGTCCTGCGGGCCGACACCGACATCGAGGCGGCGATCGACCTGATCAACGGCGTCTTCTACTACCAGTACGTCGTGCGCGGCTGCATGTTCGACGACCCCGCGGCGCTGGCACGCTGCCGCGAGGCGTTCGAAATCGCCTGGCGGGGCATGGCGGCGTCCTGACGGCGCGGCCAGGTCCCGGGCGTCGGCGGTGCCGGCTGGCCGGGGCGCAGACGCACCGCGGCCCCCGACCTGACGATCAGGTCGGGGGCCGCGGTGGTGACAGGACTCAACTGTCCACGGCTCAGATGTCGTAGTACATCGCGAACTCCCCCCGCGTGATTGGGCACCTGTGGCTCTTCGTTGATATAGCGCCTAACCTGCACCTTCCTGGTTGGTGACGTTCGGAGACAGATGGGTCTTGTTGAACCTTTTGGGGACTGGATGGGGACTGGCGGCAGGCCCCCCGGTGACGGCGCGGCGCGCGGTTGGCTGCCTTGACCCATGGCTGCGGACCGGAATCCGGCTCGCACGTCGGCACGTCCGCGGTATCGGCGACGCGCGTCCCACCCGATCAGCGTGCCGGCTGCCTCGGTCGCGGGAAGGGCGCTTCGCGTCCCTTCGGGATCGGCCTGCGGCCGACCCTTCCCTCGACCAGCGCCAGCCGGATCGGGCGGGTTGTGGGAAGCGCAGGGGAGTGTGGACGGCGGAGGTCTGTCAGTGAGTGGTCCCGCGTGGGCCGGAAGCTCACTCCAAGGGGGCGTCGTCCCGACGAGGATGGCCTACGGCATCATCGGCCGAGGCGCGACTAAGTTACCCTGCTGGCGTGAGTGGTGATCCGGCGCGGGATTACTACTACGGAATCGTCGCTGAACTTCGACAGACCTACGTTACGACCAAGTTCGCAGTCGCCGGCCTCCAGCATTTCGCCGACCAGACCGCGCAGCATGGTGGGTCGACGGAGAACCCCGACCCCAGAATCTTCATCGGTGCTAGAGCGCCCGATGCGGAGGGGTCGCCGACTCATCACTTGTGGGTTCGGCGTTCCGAACTGGAGACGGCCGCCGACCCGCACGGGCCAACACCGGTGACATTGGCGCAGCAGTGGATTGTCTCGACATTCCATCGCTGGGACGACGTGCACCGTCCGCATCTGGCCGGGTTGTGCGGTGTCTAGCTGAATAACGTGACGAGCGATGTTTTCGGTGATCTGCGGCGTTTCCGTCACGACATTATCCACCACAAGGGCGTCGCTTCGGCCGACTGGTCGCCGAAGGCGGTGGTGCTCCAGTGGTTCCAGGTGGGCGATGTGATCGGCTGCAACGACGGTCAGTTCGCCGAGCTCATGACCAAGCTGAAGGTCGCCGTTTCTGGCTGACCCTCGCACCTTCAGTGCGCCGCCCCGCTCGGCGTCGACATGAGTGAACAGGTGGTGTTGCCGGGGGCATCTTCGCGGCCCCGTGCAGGTCTGTTCTGCGTGCCGGCAAGGGATCCCCAACAGGACGCCAGCGGTTGGCTGACCCCGGAACATCGTCGTAGCGCATTGGATACCGGGACGCTTCGATGCGGACCGGCGCGACTGAGTTCGAAACACCTGGAGTGCGGCAGATGAGTCTGTCGAGGTCGACCGAGCCGCCGTTCCCCGAGGCCAGTCGCGGGCTGGTCGCCACGATGCTTGAGGACCGATGGGCCGCCGGGACCCCCGTACGTCCGAGCGAGCCTGCTGACGTGTCCCAGGAGTCAGCCGGTTGGCCGCCCGGGCCGTCGCTGGCTGGTAGATGACCCCCTGGCCCGCACTGCGGGCTGGCGGGGCACGGGCTGGCGGGGCGATAGCCGGCGCGCAGAGGCGCCTCCCACTCAGAACTGAGTTCGATCGGGCTGACAGCCCTGGCTCCGCCGTCACCGTCACCGCAGAGCGATCGCACACGGGAAACCGCTGCAGCGACGTCCGTACAGCACAGCAGCTGCCTCGCCGGGCGTCCTGCAGGGAGGGATCCATCTCTAGGCCGTCCGCACACCGCTGGAAGACGTAGTTGCAAGTGTGTGGTTTGGAGCTACTGAGCGCGGGCACCCTGAGTGCAGGGTTCGCTACAGCGCGTGCCCGCTCGAGTCACAGGAGGGTTTAGATGGACACGTACGGGATCCAGCTTCGGCAGCCTCTGGCGGGCGATTTGGTCGGCAGGACATTGCCGATCGCCGCAATCGGGACGGCGTTCGAAGCTTCCTACGGCTGGCGGCTGCTCGCGGGAGAGCACGAGATCGCCAAGGACTTCTTCTCGGCCGGCTCGATGGGCCTCATGGAGTCCTTCGTCCACGAAGCATCTGTCAACACGGAGTACGTCGGTCCCGCCACGTTCCAGTTGTTCGGTGACGACCCTTCAGGGGAGCGCGATCCAGGCCTCGACACGCAATCCGTGTCTGTAATCGTCATTGGAGGGATGCACGGATATCAGCTGCATCAGGTGGTGAAGGGCGACACCTTGACGGCCATCGCTCGTGAGACAGGGTCCGACGTCCAGAAGATTACGGCAGCCAACAGCCTTCAAGATCCGAATAAGATCCAGGTGGGGCAGATTCTTAGGATTCCTCTGTAGGCCTACGGGCACACAACGTCCCGGCGCTCGATGGCCCGGCGAGTCGGTCGAGGACCGAGCCGGTCATGAATGAGGCGCTGGACCTGACGCACGGAGATCCCAAGTCCCAGCTCGTCACGGATGAAGCCGGCCAGCAGGCCGCGCTCGGCAAGCTCGATGAGTCCAGCGATGCCATAATGATGTTGCATCCATAGACATCATAACGGAAAGCGAAGGGTTGGGACATGGCTTTCATTCAGTGCGGGGTCCAGAACGGTGAGCTGTGGATCAATACCGATCACGTGTTGGTGATCACCAAGTCCCAGCGTGGGGAATACCAGCTTCTGACTGCGAAGGGTCAGGCCTATACAGTCGACCGGGGAAGCCATGACCGGCTCGAGCGGCTGCTCAACGAGGATGGCCAGTAGTCGCAAAAGCGTCTACCCGCACAAGCTACCTTTACGATGCAATCACTGGCCGACTCAACAGAGGCCAGACAACGTAAAACGTGTCAGACCATAAAAAACAGTCTGATCCGATACATAGAGCGAAACTCGCCTTGGTGTCTGCCCTCCCCGTCCAGTCGACGATCGCCGCGTGGATGCGCCAGGCCCCGCTCGTCCGGGTCGAGCACCGTCAGCACTCCCAGCCGTAGTTCGACCCGTACACCGTGACCTTGCGACCCCCGAAGTCTCGCTCACCGAGCCAGGTCCACCTCGGCTGGTTGTATTCGTCGTCTTCGTAAGAGGTCTCCGTGTCCATGCCGTAGTAGGCGTCATCGGTGGCGTAGAGGCTGTAGCCCTCCCGGAGACCGCTGAGTTTGGCCGCTATGTTCGGTGCCCGGCCGATGGAGATGAGGTCGTCGTTGCCGCGGATGCCCGCGCGTACCAACAGAGCCTCTCCCGTGTCGATGCCGACGCCGTGCTTGAGTTCCCAGCCGATTGCCTTGACCTCCGCCAGCCGCGTGGGGAGTAAGTAGTCGAGGAAACCCCGCCAGTACTCGATCCCGAGTGCTGCCTTCGCCGCCCGGCTCTCCTTGTCCCAGCCGACGAAGATGCCCATGACGCGGTCCCCGTCGAAGCTGCGGATGTCACCCTCGTTGTAGCGGATCACCCGCACGGCCATGTCCAGGTAGACCCGCATGACCCTGGCTGCCACCTCGGCGTCGATGGACTGAGCCAGTTCGGTCGAGCCGGCCATGTCCGCGTAGAGGTAGGTCGCGTCGAGCTTGACCGCCTGTTTGTCGTAGACCGTCTTGCTGTCCGGGACAACCCGACCGTCGCGAACCTCCCACGGATGATTCAGCAGCGTGGACAGGCGGTTCAAGATGTCCCGCTCCAGGTCGCTCAAGCTGTCTCCTTCTGCCGGTGGACGGTAGGTCCAAGGGTAAGGGAGTGCGGTGACAGTCCATGGGGCAACGAGTTCGGGTAGTAGTCGCGTGACATAAGTAATGAATTAGAAGCAAGAATGACGATAAGGGACTGCCCAGACTTCAGTTGACTCGGTTCGGTAGGTGGAGTCAGGCCGCGTGAGCGGCCCTGGTCAGTGTCTCGAACTCGATCGGGGTCATGCGGCCGAGGGTGTCTTGGCGTCGGCGGCGGTGATAGGTCTTCTCGATCCAGACGACGATTGCCAGCCGCAGCTGCTCGCGGGTCTGCCACCGCTGGCGGTTGAGGACGTTCTTCTGCAGCAGGCTAAAGAAGGACTCCATGGCGGCATTGTCCGCGCAGGCCCCGACCCGGCCCATGGAGCCGCGCAGCTGCGCGTTCCCCAGGGCCCGAACGTAGGCGTGGGAGCGGAATTGGCTGCCGCGGTCGGAGTGGACGATCGTGTCGACGCCGCCGCGCAGGGCGAGGGCGTTGGCCAGGGCGTTGACCGCGAGGTCGGCGGTCATCCGGGCGCCGATGGAGTAGCCGACGATCCGCTTGGAGCAGGCGTCCTTGACCGCGCAGAGGTAGAGCTTGCCCTCGGCGGTGGGGTGCTCGGTGATGTCGGTCAGCCAGAGCAGGTTGGGGGCCGGCGCGGTGAAGTCGCGCAGCACCAGGTCGTCGTGCACCGGCGGCCCGGGCTTGCGGTTCAGTCCGCGCTTGCGGGAATGCACCGACCACAGCCGCTGAGTCGTGCAAAGCCGGTTCACCCGGTTGCGGGACGCGGTGATGCCCTGGTCGGCGAGCTCGTCGGCGATGTACCGGTAACCGAACTCCGGATCGTCGTGGTGGATGTCGATCGCGGCGTTGATCAGGTGCGCGTCGTCCCAGTCGCGCTGGCTGACCGGTTCGGCCTGCCACTTATAGAAGGCCTGCTTGGAGAAGCCGAGCACCGGCAGGTCACCACGACAGGGATCTTGTCGGCGGCGAGCTCTTGGACCAGCGGGTACATCTGTAATGGATGGCGGCTGGCCCGTGGCCGGCTGAGAAGCTGGGCCTCAGCCTGCGCGCGTGACTCCGGGTATATGCGACTCACCGCCCGTCGGTGGTGTCTTGAAAATGACCTGTCCACGCGCGGGCCGGGGTTCGGCCTCCCGCCCAGATGTCTTGATTAGAAGCCTGTCCGCCCAACGATCAACGATGGGCGTGACTCATTACAGATGTGTCTCTGAGCGACTCCACGGGTCCGAGCTGATCGATTCACCTGCGCCCGATCAAGGAGACTCATGAGCATCGTCGCCGAGACCGTCGAGCACGTCGTCGGCATCGACACCCACGCCCGCACGCACACCTACTGCCTCCTGCACGCCCGCACGGGAGCGGTCATCGACACCGCGACCTTCCCGACATCGAAGGCAGGCAACGCTCGCGCGATCGACTGGATCGGTCGCCGCAGCCAGGGCAGCGTTCTCGCCGCCATCGAGGGCACCTCGTCCTACGGCGCCGGCATCAGCGCAGCTCTCCTCGAACACGGGTTTGACGTCGCCGAGGTCCGACCGGCCGCCCGGTCCACGCACGCCCACGCCGGCAAGTCCGACACCCTGGATGCCGAAGCAGCTGCTCGTTCGGTGATCGGTCGCGACTACGCCACCCTCGCTCGGCCCCGTCAGACCGGGCCTCGTGCGGCGCTGCGGATCCTGCTGGCCTCCCGCTCCATCATCGACCAGCAGCGCACCGCCAACCGCAATGCGCTCACCGCGCTGCTGCGCAGCGTCGATCTTGGCGTTGACGCGCGCAAGCCGCTGACCGACGCTCAGATCCGCACCATCGCAGCCTGGCGCACCAGCCGGACCACCTCATCAGAGGCATCGGTCATCGCCCGGCGCGAAGGCCACCGTCTCGCTGCCGCGGTGCTGGAGCAGACCGAGGCGCTCAAGACCAACCACCGCGAGCTGCGCCAGCTCACCGAACAGCTCGCCCCCGGCCTGCAAGACGTTCCCGGCCTCGGACCGGTCACCGCGGCGATCATCGTCTGCGCCTACTCCCACCGCGGGCGCATCCGCTCCGAGGCGGCGTTCGCAGCTCTCGGGGGCATCGCACCGCTACCGGCGTCCTCGGGAAACAAGACCCGGCACAGGCTCTCCCGATCAGGAGACCGGCAGCTCAACCGCGCTTTCGACATCGCTGTCCGCACCCGCATGAGCCATGACTCCAACACCCGCGATTACGTCACCCGCCGACGAGCCGAGGGACGCAGCAACCGAGAGATCCGCCGCTGCCTCAAGCGCTACGTCTGCCGTTCCGTCTTCCGCCAACTACAGACATGCATGGCTTGACGACAGGCATAGAAGCGTCATTTTGGGAGCACGTCGCGCGCGAAGTAGGCCGTCGCGCGGCGCAGGATCTCGTTCTCCTGCTCGAGCTGCTTGGCGCGCTTCCGCAGTGCGCGGTTCTCGGCCTCAAGGTCCCCGCCGGCGTCGCCCAGCGAGGAGGGCCCAGAGATGCCGTCCTCCCGGTCGGCGATCTTCAGCCACCGGGCGAGGCAGGACTCAGAGACCCCGAAGTTTCTCGCGACCTGAGCGATCGACTGGTCGCCCTGCCGGGCGACCGCGATCACGTCGCGCCGGAACTCCTTCGGGAACGGCTTGGGCACGGTGCTGATCCTTCCAGCGAGGCCGCAGCCTCACAGGCAAGGAGTCAACCGAACCCTGGGCAGTCCCATCCGCTTGCCGCCGCGGACCTCGCTGAGCTTGGCGGCAATGTTCGGTGCCCGTCCGATGGACACGAGGTCGTTGTGTCCACGCACGCCGCCTCGCACGATCATGGCCTGCCCGGTGTCGATGCCCACGCCGTGAGTCATCACCCACTTGAAGCTGGGCCACTTCTTCTTGAGCGCCGGGTTGATGATCTCGTCGAGCACCCGGTTGAGTTTGAGGCCAGCGGTGGCTGCGTCCGTGTTCTTGGCGTTGCCGATGAAGATGGCCATCACCCGGTCTCCGTCGAACGAGCGGATCTTGCCTCCCTGGGCGTTCAAGATGCGCGTCGCCGCGTTGAGGTAGGCCCGCATCACCTGGGCCACGGCCGGGCTGTCGTAGCCCTGCGCCAGTCCAGTGGAGTCGGCCATGTCGGCGTAGAGGTAGGTCGCATCGAGCAGCTTCGCCCCGTTGGCGAGCGCTACGTCCTCCGTCTCGGGCACGACGGTGGCGTTCTCGGTCTTCCACGAAGCAGCCAGCACGTCGTTGACGCCCTTAGTGACGTCGTCCTTCAGCGTCATGTCTCCCCTTGCCTGAAACCGGCGGTATAGCAACCTCCTGACCGTAGGAGCAGGGTCTGACAGTCCCGTGGCGCATGAAGAAGTCCCCTCGTTTGAGCCCTGGGGACTAGCTTTCGCCTCGCCAGTCAAGACCTGTAGCGGGCAGGGGTCATCGGACCGGGCGCCTTGGCATCCGGCCGTTGGGTGCAGCGCGGTGGTCGGGCCCGGGCGGTGGGGCCAGGTTCGGCAGGCTGATCAGACGCCGTCGAGCGGCTGGCTTTCGTGTGTGCGCCGTAGGCGGACCGCCTGTGCGGACGAACTGAGAGGCCCGTGAGTCTGTGCCACCGGCACAGCGGGACGTCATCGTCACGAGCAACCGGCCCGTCGTCATCCTGCCTATGATCAGCGACTGTTGTTAATGGCCAATGAAATGACGCCTGCGATTGCCCGCAACCGTTAGCTACCAACGCTTATCGCTAGCAAATTGCCCTTTACTGCAGAACGGCACGCACGCTACCCATAGCGGTAGTTCGGGCCCCGCTTCGCGGGGCCCACTGCCGTTCTAGGGGTGACGTGTTGGCCATTGTCGGGTGGCGCTGAATATGCATGGCGGAATGAAGGTCTACGCTGGTGCTGCTTCGGCGGCCCGCCACTACGTGGAAGCCGACCGAGGCCGGGCTGATGACTACTACCTATCCGAGGGAACCGGCATCGCGCGCCGCTACACCGCCGGCGCCGGTCGGACGCAGGAGCTGGCGCCTCTGACCGGCGACGCCTACGAGGCATGGGTCGCGGGCCTGGACCCGGACACCGGGACGGCCCGCGGTTGGTTGCGGACCGACGACCGCGCGGTGCGGTTCGTCGAGGTGGTGGTCAACGGCCCGAAGTCCTGGTCGCTGGCCGCCGCCGTGCACCCGAACGTCGCCGAGGCGTACGACGCCGCCCAGGACCGCGCCGCCGCCCAGATCATCGGCTGGCTGGCCCAGCACGCCACCACTCGGGTCGGGCCGCGCGGCGAGCAGGTGCAGGTGCCGGTACAGGGGCTGGAGGCGGTGACGGTTCGGCACCACACCTCCCGCGCCGGCGATCCGCACCGGCACCTGCACCTGCAGGTCAACGCCCGGGTGTTCGCCGCCCGTCGGTGGCGGGGGCTTCACACCGTGGGCGTGCGCGATTCGCTGGCCGCGATCAACGGCATCGGCCATGCCGCGGTGGTCACCGACCCGCAATTCCGCAGCACGCTGGCCGCGCACGGATACACCCTCGACGGCACTGGAGAAATACGGGAGCTCGCCGAGTACGTGGGTGCGTTCAGCGCCCGGGCGGCGCAGATCGGACGCCACCGCGAACGCTACGAACACGAATGGACGCAGGCGCACCCCGGCCAGACACCGGGGCCGGCGTTGCAGCGGGCCTGGGATGCCCGGGCTTGGGCCGAGGGCCGCCCGGACAAGGTCACCCCGCAGCCGGGTGCGGACCTCACGGCCCGATGGCTGGCCGAGCTGGCCGCCCTCGGGTATCGCGACCGGGACGTCCCCGTCGGCCTGACGCCGACGTCGATCGGCGGGCTGGACCGTGACGCTGCTGTCGGCACCGTGTTGACCCGGCTGGGCGCCGGCCGCTCGGCGTGGAACGCCGCCGATGCCCGCGGCGAAGTGGAGCAACTGATCGCCGCCGCGGGCGTCGTCGCCGACACCGGGGTCCGCCTCGAGTTGGCCGAGGACCTCACCGCCCGCACCATGGCGCGCTGTGTGCCGCTGCTGGACCGCGACGGCGTTCCCGAGCACATCCGGGCCTGGACCTCCCAGCCGGTGCTCGACGTGGAGGCCGACCTGACAGACCGGTTCGCCGCCCGCAGCGCTCCCTCCGTGACCGATCGGCAACAGGAGCCTGAGCTGCCGCTGGCCGCGCTCGCGCGGCTGGACGCCGGCCAAGCGGCCGCGACCGCCTCCCTGGCCGGTGACCGGCCGCTGGTCGTCATTGAGGGTGCGGCCGGTGCAGGCAAGACCACCCTGCTGGCCGCCACCCGCGACCTGCTCGAGGCGCAGGGCCGCCGGCTGACGGTGGTCACCCCGACGCTCAAGGCGGCCAAGGTCGCCGCTGCCGAGGTCGGCACCGCCGCCGGCTCGGCTGCCTGGCTGGCCTTCCAGCACGGCTGGCGCTGGACCGACCAGGGGACCTGGAGCCGGCTGGCCGCCGGTGACGCCGAGCCGCGCACCGGAGGCGTCTACGCCGGGCCGAAGCCAGGGGCGAGCCTCATGCCCGGGGACCTGCTGGTGGTGGACGAGGCTGGGATGCTCGACCAGGACACCGCCCGCGCGGTGCTGACCCTCGCCGACGAGTACGGGGTGCGCCTGGCGCTGCTCGGCGACCGGCACCAGTTGGCCGCGGTCGGCCGCGGCGGCGTGCTGGACCTCGCCGCCGGTCAGGTCGATCCGGCCGCGCACCTGACCCTGCAGACGGTGCACCGCTTCACCCGCACCGACCAAGCCGGCCGGACGACACCGGACGTCGAGTACGCCGACCTGACCCTGGCCATGCGCACCGGCGCCGAACCGGGCGCGGTCTTCGACGCACTGGTAGCCCGCGAGCAGATCCGCTTGCACGTCGATCCTGCGGCGCTACAGGAGGCGCTGGCCGACGTTGTCGCCGACCATCACCGTGATGGCGAGCGGGTGGCCGTGGTGGTCGACACCCGCGAGCAGGCCAGCGACCTCAACGCGGCCATCCGCGAGCGGCTGGTCGCCGACCGCCGCGTCGACGACGTCCGGGTCGCGGTCACCGGCGCCGGGCAGCGGATCGGAGTCGGGGACCGGGTCGCCACCCGCCGCAACGTCCGCGACTTGGGCGTGGCCAACCGCGACGTCTGGACCGTCGTCGCCGTTGGCCCCGGCGGGGAGCTAACCGTCATCCCGGGCGATGTCACCCCGGCCGACGCCGTCCCTGCCGGTGTCACCCGGGTGAGGACGGGGGAGCGGGTGCTGCCCGCCGGCTACGTCACCTCCTATGTGGAGTTGGCCTACGCCAGCACCGCGCACGGCGCGCAGGGTGACACCGTCACCGCGGCACACCTGGCGGTCGGCGAGCACACCGGTGCGGCGTCGGCCTACGTCGGCATGACCCGCGGCCGCACCGCCAACACCGCCCACCTGATCGCCGCCGATCTGGCCGAGGCGCGCGGGCAGTGGATCGCCGTGTTCGGTCGCGACCGAGCCGATCTTGGCCCCGGCCATGCCGCCGCTCAGGCCGCCGCCGAAGCGACCGGCTACGCCGCACCCCGCCCCCTGGAGCAGGTGCTGGCCGATCTGCGCACGGCGTGGACGGTCGAGCAGCGCTGCTCCGATCGGCTGGCGGTCTTGGAGCCGTGGTGTGACGCCCTGCGCCAGGCCGTGGCGCTCGAGGCAGCCCACGGCGGCGAACTCACGCGGCTGGAAGCCGACCACGAACAGGCGACTCGCACCGCCCAGCGAGCGACATAGCGGGTCGAGGTCGCCGCTGCTGTCCTCGCCCAGGCAGCCGACCGGATCCGCGATGGACTGCTCGCCGCCTGGGACGGCGAGCGCGGCGCCGCCCGCGCCGCGGCCCGGGTGGTGCTCGACGGGCCCGGCTGGTGGGGACTCAAGCGCGCACCCGTCGCCCGCGCCAGTGAGCAGCTGGCCGGCTGGGCCGACCGGTGGCGCCCGCACCTGCCCGACCTGCCCACCGACGCCGAGCGGCTCGCCCGGGTGGCCGACCGGTTCGACGACCGGCCGGCGCTGTGGAGGGCGTTCGACACCACCGCCCACCGGGCCGCCGAACGGGACCACCACGAACGCCACTCACTGCACGCCGCGACCGAAGCGGCTGGGCGGATCGGTGAGGAGGCCCGTCTCGCACTGATCGACGCCCACCGCCGGAGCCAGGAACGGCTCGACCCGCTCGGGCCGATCGCTTGGGCACCCGATCCCGCAGGGCGGCTGGCCGACCTCGAGCGCCACGTCGCCAGCGCACGGCACGAGCTGGCTGGCGCACAGGCCCGCATCGGCCGACTCGCCACGGAGCCGGCCCTGCTGGGTCAGCCGCCCGACCGGCTCGCCGCAGCACGGAAGGCCTGGCGCGGACGCCGCGACACCGGGCATCACCGGCGCCCAGCTGTCACGCCGGGGCCGGCCGGCGACCGGGCGGGGGTCCCACGACCCGAGTCCGAGCGTTCCGGGCCGCGGGCCACGCCTGGTGCCGCCCCGGGCCTGGGGCGGTGAACGGGCCGGACGCCATCACCGGGCCCCAAGCGCCAGGCCATGACCGCAGGCGCTCCTACCTCCTGATCGACCGGCGACAGGAGCGGAACGGGAGGAAGGCAGGAGCCTGATCGGAGAAGTTGGCTGTGGGCTGTCACCAATGGTCACGAAATGGCGCCTTCTGCAGGTGGCACCCCGCCCATGTCCGCCGAGCCCCCGGAGACCGCCATGCCCGACCAGACCCCCGGCCGCGATCACACCGCCGAGCCACCGTCCGAGCTGCTCACCATCGCCGAAGCCGCTCAGCTGCTGCGCGCCCCGGTCGCCACCCTCCGGTACTGGCGCCACCTCGGCACCGGCCCGGCCAGCTTCCGCCTCGGCCGCCGCGTCCTTTACCGTTCCGACGACCTGCGCGCCTGGGTCGACGCCCAGCACGGCCAGGACCGCGCCGGTCGATCTTGACGGATCCTGTTGTGTCCGACAATACTGATGCCTTGGAGATCCGGTTCACCCAGTCGGCGCGCAAGCATCGCATCGGCCGGACCTCCGCCCGCCACGTCCTGGCTGGCACCGGGCCGACGCCGGTCACCGCCACCAGCGGGGCCGACGCCTGGCTCTACGTCGGCCTCGACGAACGGGGCCGGGAACTGGAGATCATCGCCGTCGAGGTGCAGCCGGCCGACGGCGGCCAGCACTACCTGCTGGTCATCCACGTGATGCCGACCCACCTCCGAGGAGACAGCCCGTGACCGAGCGCACCCCGCCACCCATCACCTCCAGCACGCCGATCGGACCCGACGTCGACCTCGACCGGGACGACGTCCGACTGACCGACGGAACCCGGCTGACCGAGCAGGAGGCCGCGGACATCGTCGACGAGGTCCGGCGCCGCGGCGGCCGGCCCTCCCTCACCGGCCGGGCCGCCGTCTCACCGCGCATCGCCTTCCGCGTCGACCCCCGCGTCCGGGACAGCGCCGCCCAGATCGCCGACCGAGAAGGCAAGACCATCTCCCAACTGGCCCGCGAGGCGCTCGAGGCGCGGGTCGCCGCAGAGCGATCGACCTCATGAAGCTGGGTCGGTATCGCTCCGCCTGAGTTGCAGATCGGAGAGGCTCGTGGCTTTTCGCAGCATCCAGGACCGGTGGTACGTCATCGACCCGGCCACGGGGAAGCGTGTCCCGAGCGCCCGGCACGGGCAGGGGATGCGCTACCGGGCGCGCTACAAGGACGCCGCGGGTAAGGAGGTCACCCGGGCGTTCCCCGACAAGGAGAAGTCCAAGGCGCAGCGGTGGCTCGACGAGGTCACGACCAGCCAGGTGACCGGCACCTACGTCGACCCCGAGACCGCCCGGACGACGGTCGCCGACTGGTGCGCGACCTGGCTGGCCGGCTACGCCACCCGCCGCCCGCGCACGGTGCGGCAGGCCCGGGTGCACGTCGCCCAGATCACCGCCGCGTTCGGTCCGATGCCGCTCTCGGCGGTGCGGCCGTCCTCGGTCCGCTCGTGGACGGTGGAGCTCAAAGCCGCCGGCCTGGCCGACAGCTACGTCTACGCGCTGCACTCGCGGCTGTCGCAGGTCATGAGCGACGCCGTGCACGACGGGCTGCTGGCGCGCAACCCGTGCTCGCGCCGCACCTCACCAGGGGCTGGCGGTCAGCGCCCCTACGTCGCGACGACCGAGCAGGTGTGGGCGCTGCACGACGCGGTCGCCGACCACCTGCGCCCGGCGATCCTGCTCGGGGCGTTCGTCGGGCTGCGGACCGCCGAGGTCGTCGGGCTGCGGGTCTGGGACGTCGACTTCATGCGCGGCGTCGTGCGGCCGGTGCAGCAGGGCGACGGCGAGCCGCTCAAGAGCGAGACGTCCCGCACGCCGCTGCCCATCCCGCAGGAGCTGTCGGTGCAGCTCTCGGCGGCGGTGGCGCGATGGGGCGGGGACCACGTCGTCACCGACGGCGCCGGCCGGCAGACCTCGACCTGGGCGATCGAGCGCGCGATCCGCTCGGCCCGGCCGACGATCCCCGGGCTGCCCGACGCCTTCCGCTTCCACGATCTGCGGCACTACCTGGCCTCGCTGCTCATCGGCAGCGGGCTCGACGTCAAGGTCGTCCAGCACCGACTTCGGCACGGCAGCGCCAAGACGACGCTGGACACCTACGGCCACCTGTGGCCCGACAGCGACGAGTCCGCACGGGCCGCTGTGGGTGCTGTGCTGGCCGCTCGTGGGGACTGCTTGGGGACTGAGCGGGCTGACCTGCGGTAAAACCGCAGGTCAGCCCGCTGTACAACTCAGATGTCGTAGTACATCGCGAACTCGTGCGGGTGCGGGCGCAGGCGGATCGGGTCGATCTCGTTGGCCCGCTTGTAGTCGATCCACGTCTCGATCAGGTCGGGGGTGAACACCCCGCCGTCGATCAGGTACTCGTGGTCGGTCTCGAGGTTGTCCAGCGCGGCGTCCAGCGAGGCCGGCACCTTCTCGATGCCCAGGGCTTCCTCGGGCGGCAGCTCGTAGAGGTCCTTGTCGACCGGTGCCGGGGGCTCGATCTTGTTCTTCACGCCGTCGAGGCCGGCCATGAGCATCGCCGAGAAGGCGAGGTAGGGGTTGGCCGACGGGTCGGGCACGCGGAACTCGATGCGCTTGGCCTTCGGGCTGTCGCCCGAGATCGGGATGCGCAGGCAGGCCGAGCGGTTGCGGGCCGAGTAGACCAGGTTGATCGGCGCCTCGTAGCCCGGCACCAGGCGGTGGTAGCTGTTCACCGTCGGGTTGGTGAAGGCCAGCAGCGACGGGGCGTGGGCCAGCAGGCCGCCGATGTAGTGGCGGGCCATGTCGGACAGGCCCGCGTAGCCGGTCTCGGCGTGGAAGAGCGGCTGACCGTCCTTCCAGAGGCTCTGGTGGCAGTGCATGCCCGAGCCGTTGTCACCGAACAGGGGCTTGGGCATGAAGGTGGCGGTCTTGCCGGCGGCCCAGGCGGTGTTCTTGATGATGTACTTGAACAGCATCAGGCTGTCCGCCGAGCGCAGCAGGGTGTCGAACTTGTAGTTGATCTCGGCCTGCCCGCCGGTGCCCACCTCGTGGTGCCCGCGCTCGAGCTCGAGGCCCGCCTTCGCGAGGTTGAGCATCATGTCGGAGCGCAGGTCGCTCTGCTGGTCGTAGGGCTCGACGGGGAAGTAGCCGCCCTTGGGTCGGGCCTTGTAGCCGCGGTTGGGGCTGCCGTCGAGCTCGGTGGCGGCCCCGGAACGCCAGGAGCCCTCCTCGGACTCGATGTGGTAGTAGCCCTCGTTGATCGAGGTGTCGTACCGGACCGAGTCGAAGACGTAGAACTCCGCCTCGGGGCCGAAGTACGCGGTGTCGGCGATGCCGCTGGCGGCCAGGTAGGCCTCGGCCTTCTTCGCCACGTTCCGCGGGTCGCGGCTGTAGGCCTCGCGCGTGATCGGGTCGTGGATGAAGAAGTTGACGTTCAGCGTCTTGTGCTTGCGGAACGGGTCCACGAAGGCGCTGTTGGCGTCGGGCAGCAGCAGCATGTCCGACTCGTTGATCGCCTGGAACCCGCGGATCGACGAGCCGTCGAAGCCCAGACCCTCGGAGAACGTGTCCTCGCCGAACGTCGATGCGGGGATGGTGAAGTGCTGCATGACGCCGGGCAGGTCGCAGAAGCGCACGTCGACGAACTCGACGTCGTTGTCGCGGATGTAGCTGGCGACCTCGTCGGGACTGGTGAACATCGATCCTCCGGGATTGTGGACGGCCGAACGAAAGTTACGAGCCCGGAGTTGCCCCGGGGTATCCCGGGTGTTTCGGGGCGGTAACACCGCGGCCGGCGTGTCGTCGGCGCCGGCCTGCGCGCTCGAACGGTGCTCGTCGGCCAGGTCCTACGCTTGCGGTCATGGTCAGGGACGTGTCTCCACCCTCTCAGGAGCGGCCACGCGGCGCCTCCCTGGGGCTCCCCGGCGAGGGCGCGGGCTCACTCGCCGCCTTCAGCACGCGCGTCGGGGCGTTCCTGATCGACTCCCTCGCCGCCGCGCTGGTCGCCGGACTGTTCACCGCCCCGGAGCTGCCCGGGAACTGGAGCCTGGTCTCCTTCGGCCTGATCACCGTCGTCGCCCTGGTGGTCGCCGGTCAGACGCCGGGCATGCGGCTGCTCGGCCTGCGCATCGCCCACCCGCGGCCGGGGGAGCGGCTCGCGCTGTGGCGGGCCGTCGTCCGCACGGGGCTGCTCATGCTGCTCGTCCCGGCACTGATCGTCGACGCCGACGGCCGTGGCCTGCACGACCGGCTCACCGGCACCGCAGTCGTCCGGGACTGACGCCGACGACGGGGCCGCGACCCGCCGCCGGACAGCGCCCGACAGGCGGCATCCCGGTCATCAGGCGCTGTTGAGCCCGAGCTGGCCGGGCGCTTGTTCGGGCGCCAGCGGGGCGGTGGGACCGGCCAGGATGAGCCGGTTGTCCATCAGCTGCATGGAGATCGGCCGCACGCCGAGCCGGGTCATCACCGAGAGACCGGTGGTCTCGTCGCAACCGTTCAGCACGACCGCGGTCCGGTCGCCGCTCTGGACCACCTCGTCGGTCGCCCGCAGCTGAGCGGGCAGCTCCGGCGCCGGGCGGGGGAGGACGGCGAGCACGGAGATGTCGGACCGGGCCTCCCGGTACTCCGCCGGGCGGCCGTCGGTGACGGCGGCCATGCGGGTCATCTCCGCGCGGACGACGCCGGCGAGGAGATCGGCGCTGCGATCCCAGGAGAAGCAGCCGGCCCACGCCCTGCACGCCTCGGCGAACTGGTCCGCCCGCACCGGGTCGGCCAAGCAGTGCAACGCACCGATCACGGCCGCGGCGAGCTGCGCCGGCTCGTCCACCAGCCAGCCGGTCTCGCCGTCGAGGACCGAGTCCCGCACGCCCGGAACGCGCAGCGCGAGGCACGGCACGCCCCATGCAGCCGCCTCGAGGACCGTGCAGCCCCAGCCCTCGGCCTGGGAGGTCGAGGTGGTGAGCCACGCCCGCGACAGCAGCTCGTCACGGACCTCGTCGGACACCCGCCCGTGGAACGTGACGGTCGCCTGCATGCCCAGCTCATCGGCGAGGCTCTGCAGCCGGGCGCGGTCGGGTCCGTCGCCGACGATGTCGACCGTCAGCCCGGGGATCGCCTCCGCGACCGTCCTGAGGTGACCGAGCAGCAGGTCGATGCGCTTGTGCGCCACGAGGCGGCTCACCAGCGCGATCGTGGGCTGGACAGCGCGTCGGGATCGCTCCGGAGGCAGCTCGACGGTCCCGTTCGGCACGACGAAGATCGGCCCGCGGAAGCCGAGGCGGGCCCGTAGCTCGTGGCGCGTGGACGGCGAGACCGCGGCCACCGGCCGGTCCCCGTAGACGCGGCGCGCGGCGGGGCCCTCGAGCCACCGGCCGAGGGCGGCGACGGGAGCCGGGAAGTGGGTGCCGAACTGGTCCTGGTGCACGTGGTGCACGAGTTGCACCACCGGCGTGCGCTGGCCGGCGAACAGTGGCGCGAAGAACGGCGTCCCGTTCTGGCAGTCCACGACGGCGTCGAAGTGTCCCCGGGCCCGCCGCCCGCGGAGAGCGGTGCGCGCATAGACGGACAGCGTGCCCCCGGCCCGGAGGATGTGCATCCCGTCGAGCTGCTCGTGCTCGGGGGCCCCGGGGACGGCGGCCGTCAGCCAGGTGACCTGGGCACCCCCTTCGACCCAGCGGGACCCGATCTCGTGCATGTACTGCTCGGCGCCGCCGGCCAGCGGATGGCGGACGTCGCGCCAGTTCAGGACGAGGATCCGGGAGCCGCGGAGCTGCTGCGAGTGGCCGATCACGACGCGTAACCGGCCGCCCCGCGCTGCAGCTGCAGCACGGCGCGGAAGGCGGACATCCCGTCGCGCCACGGCGAGAACGACGATCCGTCCGCGTGGCTCCACGCGACGGGGACCTCGACGATCTCTGCACCCGCGTCCTGCAGGTGCCGCAGCAGCTCGACGTCGAAGGCGAACCCCGTGGTCCGGCAGGTGGCCAGTGCCGGCACGAGCGCGGCCCGGTCGAAGAACTTGAAGCCGCACTGGGTGTCGTGCACGTCGGAGACGAGGCTGCGGGCCATCACGCGGAACGCGGCCCCGCCGAGCCGTCGGGTGGCGGGCTGGTGCTCCACGAAGCAAGCGCCGGGGGCATGCCGTGACCCGACGACGGCCGTCGCGCCGGACTGGAGCAGTGCCATCACCGTGCCCAGGGTCTCGACCGGGGTGGCGAGGTCGGCGTCGAAGAAGCCGACGAAGCGCGACCGGCTGCGCAGCAGCGCCCGCCGAACGGCCGCACCCTTCCCGGGTCGCGCGCAGCCGACGACCTCGACCGGCACCGTCCCGTCCGTCGCCGCGCTGAAAGCTCGCACGACGTCTGCGGTCCCGTCGGAGCTCCCGTTGTCCACGACGACCAGGCGCGAGGACCAGGACTGCTCGCGGAGGAAGTCGACGGTGCGTCGCAAGGTCTCCGGCAGGCGTGACGCCTCGTTGTAGGCAGGGATCGCGATCTCGAGGTCGACGGTGGGCAAGGACACGGCCGGCGCCTCCGGGCGCTCGGTCGCCGGCGCGGTGTCGCGCTGACCACGCAGTGGCACGAGGACGGGCCGCAGGGCATGGAGCGTGCCCGTCGAGCCGTCCATCGGCTCAGCGCCCGCGGCGGATGCAGGTCGAGTCATCGGACGCCTTTCCTCGGTACGGGGGTCAGCGCCGTGCCGCGGCGGCCGAAGGCCGTGGCAACCGGAGACGGAGGGAGATGGACGTGGCTCCGAGGGATGCCGTTCTCGGATCGGGAAGGTTCCTGCCCGGCGCCGCGGCCTTCGGCGTAGCGCTCCGGGGGGAGAGCGGCGGGGCCCTGCTGCCGGGCGCACGACAGGATTATCACGTCTTTGTGGTCCCTTCGTCACCGAACGCAATCGAAAGTCGGGCAAACCATGCTTTCGAACGGCCGTCAATATGGGGTGTGTCCCACCGGGAGGTCAACCCGTGGCAATCTGCCGCAACTCCGACCGTCGGATGGCACGCATGTAGATGAGGTACACCCGAATGGATCGTTCTGCCACTTTTTCGCGCTCGGTACGGCTGTTCCGGGCCTTCAGGCAGGAGCAGACCGACCCGGGGAGCTTCTACGGCGCCCTGGCAGCCGACTCCGTCGCGCAGCTCTCGCGCTGGTCCGACCTGAAGGGGCAGACGGTCCTCGACGTCGGTGGCGGGCCGGGCTACTTCGCCGATGCCTTCAGGGAGGCGGGCGCCACCTACGTCGGACTGGAGCCCGACGCCGGGGAGCTCGCAGCCAGGGGGGTGACCGAACCGGGCACGGTGCGGGCCAGCGGGGAGCAGCTCCCGATCCGGTCCGCCGCCGTGGACATCTGCTACTCGTCGAACGTCCTCGAGCACGTGCCCCGGCCATGGACGATGACCGCCGAGATGGTGCGGGTGACGAAGCCGGGCGGCACCGTGTACCTCTCGTTCACACCGTGGTGGTCCCCCTGGGGTGGTCACGAGACCGCGCCATGGCACTTCCTCGGCGGCCACCGCGCCGCACGCCGCTACCGCCGGCGGACCGGCCAGGAGCCGAAGAACCGATTCGGGGAGTCGCTCTTCGCGGTCCGGGCGGGGTCGGCCGTGCGCTGGGCCCGCGACTGCCCTGACGTGGACCTCGTCGCGGTGTACGCCCGATACCACCCGTGGTGGGCGGCGTGGGTGGCCCGCGTGCCCGGCCTGCGAGAGGTCGTCTCGTGGAACATCGTCCTGGTGATGCGCCGCCGTTCCTGACCCTTCGGGGGTGCCGGCCCGCCCGGCTCCCGGTCGCCGGGACAGCCCGGACGGCGTCCTTTCGCCGGTGGTGAGGGTGGAACGCGAGAGCCCGGAACGGACGTCACCGGCCGGCGTGTGGCGGAACCCGCAGCGGAAGGGGCGGAACGCGAGGGGCCGAAATCGTCGTCACCCACGACCGGTTCGCCTTGACGATCCATCGGAGTGGCTGTCAAGGTGCGCCGCATGTCGAACGCGCTGCTGCAGGCGGGACGTGTCCGGGGCGGCTACCCGCGCGCGATCTCGCACCCGGGTGCGCACATGGCACAGGGTGCGTTGCGGGGGCGCGATCGACTCGCCGCGGCGATGCGTCCGGTCGTGCACCGCGCCTTCGACGGCGCCTCCACGGGCACGGTCGTCGACGTCGGTGGCGGCACCGCCCAGGCGAGGGCGCTCCGGCCGTCGGGGTGGCGCTACATCGCCGTCGACAACGACGAGCGACTGGCCGGCGACCAGACCGACGGCATGGAGCGGATCACGGGCAGTGCCTCGGGCCGGCACCCTCGCCCGGAGTCCAGGTTGTCGGCGGATCTGTCCTCGGTCTTCGACGTCGTCAGCGTGGACCGGCTCCGGCTGCCGCACCACTGCATCGTCGTCCGAGCTCGGCAGAAGCGCTGACGGCGGTTTCGTGCAGCCGCGGGCGACGGCCGAGGCGTACCCGCTCCCGGTGTCGCTCCGGGGAACCGTGTCGCTCGTAGTCGCGCACGGTTGCCCGCGGTCCATCCTCGCGGTCGGTCCCGGAGGCCATGACCGCGGAACCCACGGTCGGGAGACCCGCCTGCACGCAGGTGGACGGGGAGCCGCTGCGGCCGAGCAGCAGATGGGGTCGGTAGCCGGATGACGAGGACCGTCACCGCGGACCCACCGGACTCGGCGGTGTCCACGTCGGTTGCCACCGTCGCCGCTCCCGAGCCGTCGGCGCGGGGTGGAGCGCGGCTCCACGCCATGTGGCCGGCGTTGGTCTGCCTGTCGTTCGTCGTCCTCTGTCTCCTGCAGTCGCCTGGGGAGATCGTCGGGGACACCAAGCTCGACCTGGTCGTGGACCCGCTCGACTTCCTGGCCCGCGCGCTGTCGCTGTGGGAGGCGCAGGGATACGCCGGGCAGCTGCAGTACCAGGCGTACGGCTACTTCTTCCCGATGGGCCCGTTCTTCTCGCTCGGGGATCTCGTCGGCCTGCCCATGTGGGTGGTCCAGCGGCTGTGGCTGGCGGCCCTCATGTGCACCGCGTTCCTCGGCGTGGTGCTGCTGGCCCGCCGGCTGCGGATCGGGACACCGACGACGGCCCTGGTCGCCGGCATCGCCTACGCCATGTCGCCCCGGATGCTCAGCGTCCTGAGCGGTACCTCGGTCGAAGTGACCCCGATGGCCCTCGCGCCGTGGGTGATCGTGCCGCTGGCAGGACTGTCACGGCACGGGTCGGTGCGACGGGCAGCAGCGCTCTCCGGCCTCGCCGTGTTCTGCGCCGGGGGGGTCAACGCAGTGGCCACGGCCGCCGTCCTTCCCCTCGCGGTGCTCTTCCTGGGCACGCGCCCGGCCGGCCCGCTCCGCCGCAGACTGGTCGGGTGGTGGGTCCTGTGCGTCGGCCTCGCGACCCTCTGGTGGGCGGCGCCGCTCCTGCTGCTCGGTCGGTACAGCCCTACCGTCATGGACTACGTCGAGACCGCGGCGGTGACGACGGCGCCCACCGATGTGCTCAGCGTGCTGCGCGGCACCACGTACTGGATCGCTTCCCTTGCTTCCCCTTCGTCGGGCCCCTACGCGCCGGCCGGTTGGTCACTCCTGAGGGATGCCCTTCCGGTGGCGGCCACGCTGGTGCTCGCCGTCGCCGGGCTCGTGGCGCTCACCCGGCGTCGCCTGCCCGAGCGCACCTGGCTGGTCCTGGGGCTCCTGACCGGGGTGGCGCTGGTGACCATGGGCCACCTGGCCACCGTGGACGGCGCCTGGGCAGGCCCGCTGCACGAGGCGCTCGACCGCGAACTCGCCCCGCTCCGCAACGTGCACAAGTTCGATCCGGTGCTGCGCCTGCCACTGGCGCTCGGCATGGCGCACCTGGTCGCCGTCCTCGCGCGCACCACGCGACGACGACGGCATCCCGGATCCCGGGTGGGGGTGGTCCGGGCGAAGCGGTTCGGCGCGGGCGCCGTCCTCGTGGCGGTCGTGCTCGCACTGGTCGGGACGGCGTCCCCGGCGCTGGCCGGTCGACTGACGCCCCCGACCGGGTTCGCGCAGATCCCCGACCACTGGCAGGAGACGGCGGACTTCCTCGCCGCCCAGCAGCCCGCCGGGCGTGCGCTTCTGGTGCCGGGCTCCTCCTTCGGCAGTTACCAGTGGGGCAGGCCCGCTGACGAACCGCTCCAGTCGCTGGCGGAGTCGCCGTGGGAGGTCCGGTCGGCCATCCCGCTGACGCCCGGGGCGCACATCCGGATGCTGGACGCCATCGAGCAGCACTTCTCCCGCGGGGAGGGCTCCGCCGGGCTGGCCCGTTACCTCGCCCGGGCCGGGATCTCCCACCTCGTCCTGCGCAACGACCTCGACGTCGTGGAGACGCGCTCGACCCGGTCGTCGCTGGTGCGCCAGTCCCTCCGCGGGTCACCGGGAATCACCCGCGTGGCCACGTTCGGCGACGAGTACCCGCAGGTCGACCTGCCGTCGGGCACCGTTCTCGACGCCGGTCTGAGCGAGCCCGCGCCCGCCATCGAGATCTACACGGTCGCCGACCCCGCGCCGCCGGCGTGGACCGCGCCGCTGTCCTCGGCGGTCACCGTCCACGGTGGTCCAGAAGCCGTGCTGGCGCTCGAGGACCGGGGCCTGGTCACCGGCCGGCCGGTACTGCTCGCCGGGGAGTCGTCGGTCGACACCGGCTCGACCATGGTCAGCGACGCGCTGCTGCGCCGTGAACGGGCATTCGGCCGGTTGACCGACGCGACCTCCGGCGGGTTGACCGCAGACGCTCCCCTGAGTCAGGAGCAGCCGGCCGAGGACTACGCCTTTCCCGGGAAGGCGGAGGCCCAGAGCGTCGTCGACTACGTCGGCGCCACCCCGACCGCGTCGAGCTCGGGGTCGGACCTGGTGGTGTTCGCCGGCAACCGCCCCGACGCGCAGCCGTGGGCGGCGGTGGATTCCGACATGTTCAGCGCCTGGCGGCCGGCGGCCGTCCCCGACCGATCCCGGCCGGACTGGTGGCGGCTCACGACCGATCAGCCGTTCGTCGCCTCGGAGGTGACCATCTCGATCGGCAGGGACTTCGGCGGTCAGCGGCCGGCGCAGCTGCGGCTGACGACGGACGCCGGCACGAGGGTCGTGCGGGTCAGGAACACGGGAGCACCCCAGGTGTTCCCGCTGCCCCGCGGGTCGTCCCGCACGCTGACGATCAGTGAGACGACGACGGGTGCGGACGCCCCCACGATGGTGCTGCACGACGTGGTCGTCCCCGGGGTCGAGGTCGACCGCACCGTCGTCACCCCGGCCCCGTCGTCCGCGGCGGACGTCTACGCGTTCGACGCAGTTGCCGGACGGCCTGGATGTCTGACCGTCGCCGGCGGCTCCGTCCGATGCGCCGGCGAGCTGATGACCGGGAGCGAGGAGCCGGCGGCGCTCGACCGGGTGTTCACGACCGACGTGGCCGCGGACTACGAGCTCACGGTCACGGCTGTGCCGCGGCCGGGCCCCGCGCTCGGCTCCCTCCTCGCGACCACCCAGGGCGACATGCGGGCGTCGACCCGCAGCATCGCGGTGTCCGATCCACGCGGGGGTGCGGCAGCGGCGGTGGACGGCGACCCGCGCACGGCCTGGCTGGCCCGCCCCGGCGCCAAGCGGCCGACCCTCGTGCTCACCTGGCCCGAGCCGCGCGAGATGGACACGCTGCGCGTCGTCTCGGACGCCGGAGTCGGCTCACTGCGCCCGGACACCGTCACCGTCGACAGCGGGGACCGGTCGACCACCGTCCGGCTGGCCGAGGACGGGACCGCACGGTTCGAGCCCGTGGTCACCGATCGGCTCGAGCTCACCTTCGCGTCGGAGGAACAGGGGAAGGAGTCCTTCGATCCCTACACCCAGTGGACGCGGCCGCTGGGCATCGGCGTCAACGAGGTGGAGGTCGGCGGGCCCAACGTGACCGTGTCCGCCGCCAGCCCTGTCGTCCTGCCCTGTGGCGAGGGGCCGACGCTGTCGATGGACGACCGCCTGATGGCCACGCGGGTCGTCACCACCCTCGGCGCACTGCAATCCCTGCGGAGCGTTCCAGTCACCATCTGTGATGGCGGGGCCGTGGCAGGTCTGACCGCCGGGCAGCACCGGCTGACCGCGACGGGTACCGCGGCCCTGGCCGTGGAGTCGGCCACCCTGGTGCGCACCGACGGGGCTGCGAGCACGTCCCCGGTTCCCCGGGATCCGGTGTCGGTGAGCAGCTGGGGTGCAGAGCGCCGGACGGTGGAGGTGGAGGCCCGCGACGAGGACACCCTCCTCGTCGTCCCGGAGAACACCAACGCCGGCTGGACCGCCGACCTCGACGGCCGGCGGCTCGAGTCGGTCGCCGTCGACGGCTGGCAGCAGGGCTACGTGCTCCCGGCCGGGCCGGCCGGCACGGTCGACATCGAGTTCGCTCCCGGAGCGACCTACCGGGCGGGGCTGATCGGGGGCGCCGGGGCGGTCGTCCTGCTGGCCGCTCTCGCGGTCCTCCCCGTACCGGCGGGCCGGGGACGACCGGGCCGGCACCGACCGGGCGGCGGGTGCCGCCCGGGCTCGGGCCGTGTCCGCGCCGCGGTGCTCACCTCCGCCGCGCTGGGAGGCATGGCCTTCGTCGGAGGCGCGGTGGGCGCCGGCGCGGTCGTGCTGCTGTGGACGGTCACCGCGCCGCTGCGACGGCGCCGCCACCTCGCCCTGGCGCTGATGGCTGCTGGCACGTCGGTGACCGCCGGTGTCCTGCTCCTCATGGCACCCGACGGAACGGGGACCGTGCGTCAGGTGCTGGCCATCGTGGCGCTCGGGGCGGTCGTGACAGGAATCGTGCCGGTGCCGGCATGGCTACCGCGCCGGCGTGCCGCCGAGCCCGTCACCGTCTGACGGGCACCGGCCATCAGGCGGCCGGCAGCGGGAGACCGGGACGATCCCCGGCGCGGACGTCGTGCGGAGCTGCTGGACGGCTGACCGCTCCGTCCGGATCTCGGTGGACCGGGGCGTGGCAGGTCCGGAGACTTCGGTCGTGATCGTCCGACGCGAGGGACCTGTCGACCACGACGCCGTGCGGGCCCTGCACCGCGCGGCCTTCGCCCGCGACCCGGCGACCGGGTCCCCCCGGGCGCCCGACGACGTCGTCGAGGCGCGGTTGGTCGACGAGCTGCGGGAGGACGTCGGCTTCCTGCCGCACCTCTCGCTGGTGGCCGTGCGGGACGGCGTCGTCACCGGACACGTGATCGCCACCCGCGGGTGGCTCGACCCGGTCGGTGCACCGGTACTGGGGCTCGGCCCGCTGGGGGTGGCCCCGGAGGCGCAGCGGCGGGGCATCGGGACCGTGCTGGTGCACGCCCTGCTGGCGGTGGCGGAGGCGGCCGACGAGTCGCTCGTGGGGCTGCTCGGCGCGCCCGCGTACTACTCCCGGTTCGGTTTCCGGGCCGCCGCGGACCTCGGGGTCGCCGCCCCCGACCCGCGGTGGGGAGCGCACTTCCAGGCCCGCCGGCTGTCCGGGCGGCCCGCCGGCGGGCGGTTCCGCTACGCGGAGCCCTTCCGCCGGCTCGAGAGCTAGCGGCGGCGGACCTGCCGCTGGCTGATCGACATCTGGCGTCCCCCGGGCAGGGGACCGCCGGGGACGGGCATCTTCGGGCCGCCCAGTGCGCTCATCCGGCGGCCCAGGCTGTTGACCTCGGCCGCGGTGAGGTTGCGGGGCAGCTTCATCACGTGGGAGCTCAGCTTGGGCAGCGGCACCTGGCCCTCGTCGTCGCCGACGAGGATGTCGTAGATCGGGGCATCGCCGACGACCCGGGCGACCTTCTTCTTCTCCTGGGCGAGCAGGGCGCGCACGCGGGACGGCACGCCCTCGGCGACCAGGATCACCCCGGGCCGGCCCAGCACCCGGTGGACGGCGTCGAGCTGCGTGGTGCCCGCGACGCCGGAGGTGACCCGCCAGTCACCCCGCATGCCCTCGAGGACCCAGGCGGCCGCACCGGGCTGCCCCTCCACCTGCCGGTAGGCCGACCCCTGCGCGCGGCGGCCGAACACGATGAGCGTGGCCAGGACGGCGAAGAGCAGGGCGAGCGGGATGAAGACCAGCGGCAGGCTGAGCAGGATGCCGATCAGCTCGACCACGGTGAAGGTGGCCACGAACGTGATCAGCAGGATCCAGGGAAGCTTCGGGTCGTTCTTGGCCGTCAGCGAGTACGCCTGCTTGATCATGCGGACGTTGTTGCCGAGCTTCTTGAACCGCCCGACCTTGGGGTTGCCCTTCTTGTCCAGCTTCAGCTTCGGGTTCGCGACCGAAGCGGCGGTCGAGCCGGACGAGGGCTTGCTGCGTGCCATGTCCCCAGGATAGGGCCGTGCCGGGTCAGGCCCGGGAGGTGAGCCCTCGGGCGGCCGCGGCCTGCTGGTAGAGGCGGCCGGCGCGGTAGGAGCTGCGCACCAGCGGACCGGCCAGCACGCCCGGGAAGCCGATCTCCTCGGCATCCGCCTGGAACTGGACGAACTCGTCGGGCTTCACCCAGCGCACGACGGGGTGGTGCCGCGGCGAGGGACGCAGGTACTGGGTGATCGTGAGCAGGTCGCAGCCGGCGTCGTGCAGCGCCTGCATCGTCTCCCGCACCTCCTCCGGCTCCTCGCCCATGCCCAGGATCAGGTTGGACTTCGTGACCAGTCCGGCCTCGCGGGCGGCGGTGATCACGGCGAGGGAGCGCTCGAACCGGAACCCGGGGCGGATCCGCTTGAAGATGCGGGGCACCGTCTCGACGTTGTGCGCGAGCACCTCGGGCCGGGAGGAGAAGACCTCGGCCAGCTGGGCGGGGTCGGCGTTGAAGTCCGGGATGAGCAGCTCCACGCCGCAGCCGGGGAGCTGGGCGTGGATCTGCCGCACGGTCTCGGCGTAGAGCCAGGCGCCGCCGTCGGGCAGGTCGTCACGCGCGACGCCGGTGATGGTGGCGTACTTCAGCCCCATGGTGGCGACGCTCTCGGCCACCCGGCGCGGCTCGTCGGCGTCGAAGTCAGCGGGCTTGCCGGTGTCGATCTGGCAGAAGTCGCAGCGGCGGGTGCACTGGTCGCCACCGATGAGGAAGGTGGCCTCCCGGTCCTCCCAGCACTCGTAGATGTTGGGGCAGCCGGCCTCCTCGCAGACCGTGTGCAGCCCCTCGCGCCGGACGAGCGACTTCAGCTCGGTGTACTCGGGCCCGGTCTTCAGGCGGGTCTTGATCCACTCGGGCTTGCGCTCGATCGGCACCTGGCTGTTGCGCACCTCGAGGCGCAGCAGCTTGCGACCGGCGGGCGCGATGGTGGAGTCCTGGGCGGGGACCGGGGACGCCGTCTCGCTCATGATCTCCACGGTACGCCCGGGAACGCCGCAGCCCCCGTCGCACGGGCGACGGGGGCTGCGGCGTGGAGCACAGGCGCGCGGATCAGACCTGCTTGTCGGCGGGGCCGGCGGTCGGGCCCTCGTCGGCGCCGCCACCCGAGGTGAACGGCTGCGGCGTGTTCGTGATGTCCTCGCCGGCGCTGTCGGCGCCGTCGCCGTCGACGAACTGGGCGTCGCGGACGCCCATGTCCGACTCCGGGGGAGCCGAGTCACTGGTCGTGTCGGCGGTGGAGACGGTCTTTCCGGAGAAGCTGTCGGAACTGGGCACGGGGTCCTCTCGGTAGCTCGGGACCGGGCCGTCGCCGGCGGGCGCGGGGGTCCAGTCGTCCTCCTGCTTGCGCCGCAGGAAGACGAACGCGGCCGTACCCAGCGCGAGGGCCAGGAACACCCACGGCCAGCGGCGGCGCGGCTCGGGCTCCGCGCCGGCCCTCCGCTTCACCGTCGCCGCGGTGGCCAGTGCGGCCTTCTCGAACTCGCGGTGCTTCCGGCCCGCGTTCTTGCGGGCCTTCTTCGCGGCCTTGCGTGCCTTGCGCCCGGACTCGGCGGCGGCGGCGGCGAACTCGGCCCGCCGGGCGTCGAGCTCGCTGCGGGCGCTGTCGACTCCGGCGGCCAGCGTCTCTCGTGCGCTGTCCAGCGCCGGCGACACGACGTCGCGGGCCGCGGTCACCCGCGGGGTGGCGTAGGCCAGGGCCGCGACCTGGGCGGCCTCGAGGCGGGGGGCGATGTCGTCCCGGAGCGTCTTCTGGGCCGCCATCTGCCTCTTCTGGGCCGCCTTCTGCGCAGCCTCCACCCGCGGCGCCAGATCCGCGGCGGCCTTGGCGGCTGCCGCCTGGGCGGAGGCCACGGCGGCTGCGGCGCGGGGACCGGCGGCGTCGAGGTGCGGAGCCAGCGCGTCGCGCGCCGCCTCCACGCGGGGGGCGAGGGTGTCGCGGGCGGTCGCGACGGCCGGGGCCGCGGCGGCGACCGCGGCGGCGACCTTGGGGACGACGGCCACCTTGGCGGCCTCGTATGCGGGTGTGGCCGCCTCGCGGGCAGCCGCGACCCGGGGGCTCACCTGCTCTGCTGCGAGACGGCCGGCCTCGGTGGCCGCCACCCCGAGGTGGGCGAAACCCTCCTGCAGTTCGGCGCCGATGACCTGACCGCGCGTCTTCTTGCGGAACACGAGCTGCACCCTTCGTTCGTCCTTGTCCTGTGTTCTCCCCTGTACCTCAGGAAGAACGATCTTGAACATCTACGACAGACTACGGGCGGGGGCAGCCGAGCGCAGCCTTCGTCCAGGCACTGTTGTCGGCTACCGGCACGCTCCGGCGCGCCTGAACGTCACTGACGATTCCATTTCTCAGGACCTGGTGGAGATCTGGTTCGGGGGAATTGATTCACCCGACAGCCGCGACGTGAACACGCTTCCCGCGGCCCTGTGCGCCTCGCCATGACAACAGGGTCTTGTCATGGCCTGCGCCCGCCGGTCGGAGTGGCTGAGGCGTGTGTTGCGCTCCATCGGTGAAGGTGTGGTGATCCTCCGGTCGTCGACCGGCCTTCATCGGTCAGTGCCGGTATCTGCGGCGCCGGGAAAGGGATGGAGATTCTGCTCGACCTTCACATGCCGCGACATCGGTACGCCAGGAAATCGCTGAATCGGGAGTGTCCGCGCTTGGCGATAAACGCGAAGAAATGTGGTACAAATCCGTCGAGCAGTAATCGATGCGAGGAGCACACCATGGCGCAGACCACCCGCGTTCTGATCGTGGACGACCTGGACGGCAACGAGCTTCCCGAGGGCCAGGGGCAGACGGTCACGTTCGCTCTGGACGGCACCGGCTACGAGATCGATCTGAGCAAGAAGAACGCCGACAAGCTCCGTGCCGATTTCAAGCGGTATGTGGACGCTGCCCGCAAGGTCAGCCGGCGGGGCTCGGTGCCGGGACCGCGCAAGAGCCGCGAGGACAGCAGCGCGATCCGTGAGTGGGCGAAGAAGAACGGTCATGAGGTCAGCGAGCGCGGGCGCATCCCGACCGCGGTGATCCAGGCGTACGAGGCTGCCAACTAGCCTGCACCGCCCTGGGGAGCCCCCGGCCCACCTCGCGGTGGCTCGGGGGTTCTCTCTTTTCCCGGCAGCCCGGCCCACCCGGCTGCATGGTGAGGGGATTGGCCGAGCGGAGTGGTCGAGTGGACCCGCGAGCCGCCCGACCAGATGCTCCACAGAGCGTGAACGGATGCCTGAGAGGGTGTCGTTCCGTGCGCCCGGCGCACCTTCACGCGAGGTATCGGAATGGCGTGGATCCACGTGACCGCTCTCGACCATCCCGCCCGCTCCGGGCGCTCCGTCACGCCCAGTGCTCAGGTGGGACGGCGAAGGCGCGCCCGGGTGGCTAGCGTCGCACCGTGCAGCTCCGCATCTTCACCGAACCGCAGATGGGCGCCACCTACGACGACCTGCTCGCCGTGGCCCGGCGCACCGAGGAGACCGGCTTCGACGCCTTCTTCCGGTCCGACCACTACCTGACCATGGGCGGCGACGGCCTCCCCGGTCCCACCGACGCGTGGCTCACGCTGGCCGGGCTGGCGCGCGAGACGAGCCGCATCCGGCTCGGCACGCTCATGACGGCGGGCACCTTCCGCCTGCCCGGGCCGCTGGCGATCTCCGTCGCCCAGGTCGACCAGATGAGCGGCGGCCGGGTCGAGCTGGGCATCGGCTCCGGCTGGTTCGAGAAGGAGCACACCGCCTACGGCATCCCCTTCCCGTCGCTGGGCGAGCGCTTCGACCGGTACGAGGAGCAGCTGGCGATCATCAGCGGGCTGTGGAGCACCCCTCCCGGGGAGACCTTCGACTTCGCCGGGCAGCACTACCAGGTGTCGGGCTCCCCGGCGCTGCCCAAGCCGGTGCAGGCCGGCGGGATCCCGATCCTCGTCGGCGGTGGGGGGAAGAAGCGCACCCCGCGGCTGGCCGCCCGGTACGCCGCCGAGTTCAACGTGCCGTTCATGTCCGCTGCGGACAACGCACGGCTGTTCGCGGGCGTGCGGGAGGCCTGCGACGAGGCCGGTCGCGACCCGTCGTCCCTGGTGTACAGCTCGGCACTGGTGCTGTGTGTCGGGCGGGACGAGGCGCAGCTCGCCCGGCGGGCGGCCGTGATCGGCCGCGAGGTGGACGAGTTGCGCGCCCACGGGGTCGCCGGCACGCCGGCCGAGGCCGTCGACATCCTCGGCCGGTACGCCGAGGCGGGGGTGCAGCGGGTGTACCTGCAGGTTCTCGACCTGGCCGACCTCGACCACCTGGACCTGGTCGCCGCCGAGGTCGCGCCGCAGCTGAGCTGATCCGGCCCGGCGCCTCCGCCGGGCGGGGCGGTCACCGGTCCCGCTGTGACGCCGCTCCCGCCGGCGCGGGGCGGGGCGCGGCGAGCCAGGCGAGGAAGTCCGGCACCGGCATCGGGCGGGCGATGCCGAACCCCTGCGCGACATCGCAGCCGAGGGCGTCGAGCACCCCGGCGGTGCGGTCGTCCTCAACGCCCTCGGCCACCAGCCGCAACCCGAGCGCATGGGCCAGCGCCACCGTGTGCTCCACGATCGCGGCCGCCCGCGGGTCCTCGGCCACGTCGGCGGTCAGGCTACGGTCGAGCTTGAGCTCGTCGGCCGGCATGTATCGCAGGTAGGCCAGCGAGCTGTACCCGGTGCCGTAGTCGTCGATCGACGTCCGGACGCCCAGGCGGCGCAGCTCGCCCAGCACGGACCGTCCGCGGTCTGGGTCGGCCATCAGGGTGTCCTCGACCAGCTCGAGGGTGAGGGCGTGCGCCGGCAAGCCGTGGCGCCGGAGCGCGGCCGCGACCTTGCCGGGCAGCTCCAGGTCGGTGACGTCGGCGGCCGACAGGTTGACCGACACCGGTACGGGTCGGTGCTCCCACCAACGGGCGGCGGCGTCCAGGGCCAGGTCCAGCACGCGCTCCGCGAGAAGCCGGAGCAGACCGGCCTGCTCGGCCGCCGGCAGGAGCTCGGCGGGGGAGAGCAGGCCACGGACGGGGTGGTGCCACCGCACCAGGGCCTCCGCGCCCACCACCCGACCGTCCGGGAACGCCACCTGCGGCTGGAGGTGGACGGCGAGCTCGTCGCCGTCGAGGGCGGTCCGCAGCTCCTCCATGGTGCGCAGGCGGTCGCCGGAGCCGCCGTCGGGATCCGGCACGTAGACGTGCACGCCCTTGCGGCCGGACTTCGCCGCGTACATCGCGATGTCGGCGCAGCGCAGCAGCTCGGAGACGGTCGCCGCGGGGATCGGTGCGGTGGCCACACCGATGCTCACCCCGACATGCAGGGAGAAGTCCTCGATCGGGAAGGGTCGGAGGACGAGCGCGCGCAGCAGCTCGGCCCGGGCGTAGGCCTCGTCGAGCGTGGCGGAGGGGAGGAGGACGGCGAACTCGTCGCCGCCGAGCCGCGCGAGCAGCTCGTCGGGTGCCAGCGAGGGAAGCAGCCGGGCGCCGATCCCGCGCAGGAGCTCGTCGCCGGCGGTGTGGCCCAGGCTGTCGTTCACGTCCTTGAACCCGTCCAGGTCGAGCAGCAGCAACGCGGCGGGGCGTCGTGCCGACGCGGCCGCCACCACGCGGTCGGCCGCCTCGAGCAGGGCCCGGCGGTTGGGCAGGCCGGTGAGTTCGTCGGTCCTGGCTTCCTGCCGGACCTCGTCGAAGGAGCGCACCTCGTGGAAGGTGATCGCGGTCCGGACGAGGGCGGCGACCACCGTCGCGGTGGCGAGCCAGGCGGCCAGGACAGGGAGGTCAGTCGCCCAGCCGGTCGCGAGGACGAGGAGGCTGCCGACGATCGCGGCGAGGGGCAGGGCGAGCAGCCGCCAGCCGAGTCGGACTCTGCTGGCCCGCCGGTCATCGCGCCCGACCGCGGTCGGGGCCGCCAGCCGGGCGGCCACGGTGACCAGGACCATGCCGGTCAGCCACGTCAGCTCGACCGGGCCGCCGGTGACCTGCTCCCCGCGGACCATGTGCGCGAAGAGCAGCACGTCACCCGCGAGCACGCAGGTGAGCGCCGCGGTCAGCAGGACGGCCGTGCGGTCCAGCCGCAGGCCGAGGATGGAGCCGAGGGCCACCAGCAGCGCCAGGAGCAGCAGATCGGTGGCGGGCAGGGCCAGCTGGACGAGCGGGAGCGGGGGAGCACCCGCCCGCCCTGAGAGGTAGGGGCCGAGGAGGAAGGCCACGCCCAGGGCCGTGGTCCCGAGCGCGGTGATCACACCGTCCAGCCACATGCTCGGGTGGAACCGGGGGACGCGGACGCGCACCAGCGCGATCAGCGTGACCCACAGACTCAGGTAGGCGGCCAGCGCCAGGGTGTCCAGCACGAGCACCGGGGGCGAGGCGGGCGCGTCCGGCCCGATCAGGACCCGGCCCACGTTGACGACCGTGTTCAGGATCAGGACGACGGTGAGCGCGTGCCAGGCCGACCGCTCCCGAGGCACGCGCACGGCGGCCTGCCGGCACGCCAGGATGGCCGGGACCCAGACCGCGTTGCGGAGCACGCCGTCGAGGACGGTGTCCCACGCCTGCCCGTCCGGGCGCACCACGACGGTGCAGGCGTAGGCCACGACGAGCGCGGCGGCCACGTGCGGCAGCCGGAGCTCGCGCGCACCGCCTGCGAACGACCGAACCTGTTCCACAATCTTCCATCGGCGCACGGCGGCGCCGGCACGACGATGGAGACCGCTGCCCGACCCGGAAGGGGGAGAGCGGCTCCCGGGCTCGCCCGGCCCCACTGGTCGGTACGTGCGCGGCTTGCGCCGGAGTATCATCGCCCGCGTGACCAGGCGGCTCCTGCTTGCCAGGCCGTGCTGACCTCCAGACCTACTGTCAGCACGGCGACCCCTCCTGTGTGAGGGGTTTTTTGATGTCCGCCGCCGGTACCAGTCCCCGGGAGCACGAACGATGAGCCAGACGGCCGACCAGCCCAGCGTCGAGCACGCAAAGGGTGGTGGGGTGGGTGGACAGGATCTGCCCCCGCACCGCTACACGCCCGCGCTGGCGCAGCAGATCGAGCTCTCCTGGCAGGATCGCTGGGAGGCCGACGGCACCTTCCACACTCCCAACCCCACTGGGCGGCTGAGCGCCGGCTTCGAGCGGGTCGCCGACCGGCCGAAGTTCTTCGCGATGGACATGTTCCCGTACCCCTCGGGCGCGGGACTGCACGTCGGGCACCCGCTGGGCTACCTGGGCACCGACGTCACCAGCCGCTTCCGCCGGATGGACGGCGACAACGTCCTGCACCCGATGGGCTACGACGCGTTCGGCCTGCCGGCCGAGCAGTTCGCCGTGCAGACGGGGCAGCACCCGCGGATCACGACCGAGGCGAACATCGCCGCGATCAGCGCGCAGCTGCGCCGGCTGGGCGTCGACCACGACCAACGGCGCACCTTCGCCACGATCGACCCGGGCTACTACAAGTGGACCCAGTGGATCTTCCTGCAGATCTTCGGCTCCTGGTTCGACGAGGACGCGGACAAGGCCCGCCCGATCGAGGAGCTGACCGCCGAGCTGGACGCCGGCACCCGCGAGCCGGCCGCCGGCACCAACCCGTCGGGCCGGCCGTGGGCGGAGCTGGACGACCGCGAGAAGAAGGCCGTCGTCGACGGGCACCGGCTGGCCTACCTGAACGAGGCACCGGTCAACTGGTGCCCGGGCCTGGGCACGGTGCTCTCGAACGAGGAGGTCACGCCCGACGGGCGCTCCGAGCGGGGCAACTTCCCGGTGTTCCGGCGCCCGCTCAAGCAGTGGATGATGCGGATCACCGCCTACGCCGACCGCCTGCTGGCCGACCTGGACCGGCTGGACTGGTCGGACTCGCTGAAGCAGATGCAGCGCAACTGGATCGGCCGCTCGACCGGCGCGCGCATCTCCTTCGCCGCCGGCGAGGAGACCATCGAGGTCTTCACCACCCGGCCGGACACCCTGTTCGGCGCCACCTACATGGTGCTGGCCCCCGAGCACCCGCTGGTGGGTGCGCTGACCCCGGACGCGTGGCCCGACGGCAGCGACCCGCGCTGGACCGGTGACGCCGCCACCCCGTCCGAGGCCGTGCGCGAGTACCAGCGGCAGGCCTCCCGCCGCTCGGAGCTGGACCGCCAGGACGCCGGCCGGGAGAAGACCGGCGTCTGGCTGGGCGTCACCGCGATCAACCCGGTGAACGGCCGCGAGCTGCCGGTGTTCATCGCCGACTACGTGCTGACCGGCTACGGCACCGGCGCGATCATGGCGGTCCCCGGCGAGGACCAGCGCGACTGGGAGTTCGCGAAGAAGTTCGGCCTCGAGATCGTGCCCACGGTCGAGCGGCCCGAGGGCTTCGACGCCGACAGCGGTGCGTACACCGGTCCCGGCCGGATGATCAACTCGGCGAACGACGAGATCTCGCTCGACGGCCTGGACAAGGCCGCGGCCATCGCCCGGATCACCGAGTGGCTGGTCGAGCACGGGGCCGGCGAGGCGACCACCACCTACAAGCTGCGCGACTGGCTGTTCAGCCGGCAGCGCTACTGGGGCGAGCCGTTCCCGATCGTCTACGACGAGGACGACCGCCCCGTCGCCGTCCCCACCGCGATGCTGCCGGTGCTGCTGCCCGAGGTCGACGACTACTCGCCGAAGACCTTCGCCGACGACGACGCCGACTCCGCCCCCGAGCCGCCGCTGTCGCGGGCCACCGACTGGACGACGGTCGAGCTGGACCTCGGCGACGGCGTGAAGAAGTACCGCCGCGAGACCAACACCATGCCCAACTGGGCGGGGTCGTGCTGGTACTACCTGCGCTACCTGGACCCGGGCGACGACGAGCGCATGGTCGACCCGGAGCTGGAGCGCTACTGGATGGGCCCTCGGGAGACGGCGGACTCCACCGGGGTGAAGGACACGGGTGGCGTGGACCTGTACGTCGGCGGCGTCGAGCACGCCGTGCTGCACCTGCTGTACGCCCGCTTCTGGCACAAGGTGCTGCACGACCTCGGCCACGTCTCCAGCGAGGAGCCGTTCCGCCGGCTCGTCAACCAGGGCTACATCTCCGCCTACGCCTACACCGACGAGCGCGGCTTCTACGTGCCCGCGGCCGAGGTCGTCGAGAAGGACGGCCAGTTCCTGTACGAGGGCAAGCCGGTCGACCGCGAGTACGGGAAGATCGGCAAGAGCCTCAAGAACATGGTCACGCCGGACGAGATGATCGGCGCCTACGGGGCCGACACCTTCCGCGTGTACGAGATGTCCACCGGCCCGCTGGAGCAGTCGCGCCCGTGGGAGACCAAGGCCGTGGTCGGCTCGCAGCGGCTGCTGCAGCGCATCTGGCGGGTCGTGGTCGACGAGCGGAGCGGCGCCGTGCGTGCCGCCGACGACGTCGAGCCGGCCGAGGAGACCCTGCGGGCGCTGCACAGGACCATCGACGGCGTCCGCGACGGCTACGGCACCCTGCGCTTCAACATCGCCATCGCGCGGATCACCGAGCTGACCAACCACCTGACCCAGGCGTACGGGGCGGAGTCGCCGGTGCCGCGGTCGGTGGTCGAGCCGCTGGTGCTGCTCGTGGCACCGCTGGCACCGCACCTGGCCGAGGAACTGTGGTCACGGCTGGGAGGCGACGGCTCGGTGGCCTGGGCCCCGTTCCCGACCGCCGACCCGCGCTGGCTGGTCGAGGACACCGTGCAGGTCGCCGTCCAGGTGAACGGCAAGGTGCGCTCGCAGGTCACCGTGCCGGCCGACGCGGATGCCGCTGCGCTGGAGGCTGCTGCCCGCGCCGACGAGAAGATCGCCGGCTACCTGGCAGGGGCGACGATCCGTCGCGTCGTCGCCGTCCCCGGCCGGCTGGTCAACTTCGTCCTGGGCTGACCCGCTTTTCCGCGAAAAGGCGGGCTGCCTTTCCGCGGAAAAGCGGTTGTGGGCGGCGGTAGAACGGGCGGGTGACCCCTTCCGATCTCCGCCTGGTCGAGCTCGGTCGGGACGACGCCGCGTTCGCCGCGAGACCCCGCGGATGATCCCGGTGGTCAGCCGGCGGTGGCGGGCACGCCGGCCAGCACGGCCCGCATCGCCGTCTCCACCGGGTCGATCGCCTCGGCCACCGGGACGTCGCGGCCCAACTCGGCCGAGAGCGACGTGACCCCGGCGTCGGGGATGCCGCAGGGCACGATCGAGCCGAAGGCACCCAGGTCGGGATCGCAGTTCAGCGCGAAGCCGTGCATGGTCACCCCGCGGGCGACGCGGATGCCGATCGCGGCGACCTTCCGCTCCGGGCGGGAGCCGCGGGCCGGCTCGTCGGCGGGCAGCCAGACGCCGCTGCGGCCCTCGACCCGTCCGGCGGTCACGCCGAGATCGGCGCAGACGTCGATGAGCGCGCCCTCGAGCCGCCGCACGTACGCGACGACGTCGACCGGGTCGGGCAGCGCGACGATCGGGTACCCCACGAGCTGGCCGGGGCCGTGCCAGGTGATCTTCCCGCCGCGGTCGACGTCGACCACCGGGGTGCCGTCGGCCGGGCGCTCGTGGACCTCCGTGCGCTTGCCGGCGGTGTAGACCGACGGGTGCTCCAGCAGCAGCAGCGTGTCCGGCCCCTCGCCGGTCACCCGCCGCGCGTGCACCTCGCGCTGCATCTCCCAGGCCCGCTCGTAGGGGACGACGCCCGCCCGGATCACCTGCAGCTCGGTCATGGGACCACCCTAGGCCCGCCGTCCGACATCGGGGGCCGGCGCCAGGGCGATGTCGGCCCGCCCGCGGGACGGAGCCGGCGAAGCACCGCCTGGGCGGTGCGGGCGCCACTGGCCATGGCGCCCTGGATGGACGGGGTGTCCCGGTGGTCGCCGCAGACGTACAGCCCGTTGCCGAGGTCCACGGGACGGCGCAGCTCCAGCGGCGGCACGGCGGCCGGCTGCGCGCGGGGGACGGTGACGCTGGTCAGGTGGGCCAGCTCGCTGGGAGCGACCCCGTGCGCGCGGGCGACCTCCTCGCGGACGTCGGCCTCGCGGGTGGGGGCCAGCGTGGAGCTCGCCACCAGCGCGCGACCGTCGGGGCTGTAGCGGGGCTGGGCGTCGGTGAGGACGGCGCTGTTCACCAGCTCCCCTCCCGGGCGGCCGAGGACCAGGAGCGGCTCGTCCCACGGCGAGGACGGCAGCACGTGCAGGTGGGTGGTGACCTGGCGTGGTGCCGACGCGCTCAGCCCGGGCAGCAGATCGGCGGCCGTCGTCGGATCGGTGGCGACCACGACGGCATCGGCCGTGATGCGTCCGAGCTCGGTCTCGACCGCGCCGCCGGCGACGCCGGTGACGCGGCAGCCGAGGTGCACGGAGCCGGCGGGCAGCCGGTCGGCCAGCTGTTCGCCGACCGACTGCATGCCGCGGGCAGGGAGGCCGATGCGTCCCCGGACGAAGCTCCGCCACAGCAGGTCCAGGTAGCGGCTGGAGGTCTCCAGCCGGTCCTCGAGCAGCACCCCGGCGAGGAACGGGCGGAGGAACCGGTCGAGCGGGGTGCCGGCCAGACCGGCCCGGTGCAGCGCCTCGGCGGCCGCGCGCTCGGGCGCCGCGAGGAGCCGCTCCACCGGCAGGTAGCCGGCCCGCGCCGAGAAGGCCGCGAGCGCCGCCTTCTCCCGGAGCGACCCGATCGGCGCCGTCGCGGTCGCCGGCAGGGCCGTCGGTCGGCTGCGCGGGTCGACGACGCGATGGGCCCGGCCGTCCACCCACACCCGGGCGCCGGTGAGGAACCAGCCCATCCCGAGGGCGTCCACGTCGAGGTCGGCCACCCGGGGGTAGCCGGTGTTGAGCACCTGGAACCCGCGGTCGACGAGGAAGCCGTCGACCCGCTCGGTGGCGAGCCGGCCACCGGCGTGCCCGGCGCCCTCGACGACGTGGACGTCGCACCCGGCGGCGGCCAGGCGGGTGGCCGCGGAGAGCCCCGCCAGGCCGGCTCCGACCACCACGACCTCGGCGCGCGCAGGCATCCTCACCGCCTCAACGTAGCCAGCGGGTCGGCGGGTCACCTGTGGACGACGGGAACGGCGACCCGCCCGAACTGCCTACGGTCCCGGTCATGTCCGCAGCCGATCCGGTCGCCGCGCCCCCCGTCGTCCCCGGCTACGTCCTGGAGGAGCCGCTGGGCCGGGGTGGGTCCGGGGAGGTGTGGCGGGCCGTGCCCCGCCGCGGCGGCCCGCCGGTGGCGATCAAGGTGCTGGTCGAGGGCGAACCGTCCCGGCAGGCGCGGGAGGCCGCGCTGCTCGGCGAGCTCGACCACCCGCACCTGGTGCGGCTCGTCGAAGTGGTCCACCAGCCCAGGCGTGGCGGCGCGCCCCGGGTGGCGCTCGTCCTGGACCTGCTCGAGGGCGGCAGCCTCGCCGCGCTGCTGGCCGCGCGTGGGCGGCTGAGCGCCGGCGAGGTGGTGACCGTCTGCGCGCCGGTCGCCGCGGCCCTCGCCCACGTGCACGCGCACGGTGTCGTCCACGGCGACCTCTCGCCCGGCAACATCGTCTTCACCGCCGAGGGCCGCCCCGTGCTCACCGACCTCGGCGTCGGCCGGATCCTCGGGGAGACCGCCGCCGCCGAGGTGACCCCCGCCTACGTGGACCCGGCGGTGGCCCGCGGTGGTGCGCCGGGCCCGGCGTCGGACGTGTTCGGCGTCGCGGCCGCAGCCTTCCACGCGCTCACCGGCATCGCGCCGTGGAACGCGGCGACGCCGGCCGACACGCTTGTCGTCGCCGCGCACGGCCGGCTGCCCGATCTGGCCGAGCTGGCGCCCGAGGCGCCGCCGGCCCTGCTGGAGGTCATCGGCCGCGGTCTCGCGGCGGATCCGCACGAACGGGGGTCGGCCGCCGCCTTCGCCCTGGACCTCCGGCACGCCTGCCGTCCCGAGCCGGTGGCCCTCACGCCCGGCGCCGCCGCGCGCACCGGCGAGGACCCGTGCACCGAGCTCACCCACGTCGTCCCGGGGCGGCGCCCGAGGCCGGCGCCGCTCGTCGTCGAACCGGCCGGCCGACTGGCGCGGTGGCGTGCGGTGCTGGACGACCATCGTCCGGCCGTGCCGGTCCGCGTCCTGGCGGGGACGACGGCGGTGCTCGCGGTCCTCGCGCTCACCGGCTGGCTCGCGGTCCGTTGGGGGAGCGGCGATACCGCGGGACCCACGGTCGCTGCGGCGACCGCCCCGGCGCCGGCCCCGCTCGACCAGCCGGCCCCGGTCGACCAGCCGGCCCCGGTCGACCAGCCGGCGCCGGGCGGCGAGCCCGCGCGGCCGGTGCCCGCCCCCGAACCGGTCACCGCCCAGGAGTGGGCCGCCGTCGTCGCCGACCTCTACCGGCTCCGGGCACAGGCCTTCGCGACCGCGTCGCCGGACCTGCTCGGGGACGTGTGGATCGAGGGCAGCCCGCAACGGTCCGCCGACGAGGCGCACGCGCGTGCCCTCGCCGAGGCGGGGGAGCGGCTGCGCGGCTTCGCGCCCACGGTCGAGGACGTCGCCGTGGTCTCCCTCTCCGCCGAGCGGGCCGAACTGCGGCTCACCGACGGCTGGGCGGCCTACGAGGTGGTGGCCGCGGACCAGCCGGAGGCACCGCTCCTGCGCACCGGACCGGCCCGGGCGGCCACGCCCGCGCGCGTCGTGCTGATGCGCACCGCCGAGGGCTGGCGCATCGGGAGCGCCGAGCGCCCCGGGTGAGGCCGGCCGCTCAGTCCCGGCCCAGCGCGCTCCGGAGGGTGCTCTCGAGGTCGGTGTCGGCGAAGTCGTATCCGGAGTCCAGCAGCTTCGCCGGAACGGCCCGCTGCCCGCCGATGACGCTGGCCCGGCCGAACTCGCCGAGCCCCGTCGACACTGCGAACGACGGCACCGGCAGCGGCGTGGGCCGGTGCAGCACCCGGCCGAGCACGCGGGTGAACTCGGCGTTGGTCACCGGCGCGGGCGCGGCCAGGTTGACCGGTCCGGACACGTCCGCGGTCAGCAGGTGGCGCATGGCGCCGATCTCGTCGGCGAGGCTGATCCACGGCCAGTACTGCTGTCCCGACCCCAGCCGGCCGCCCAGTCCGAGCCGGAACACCAGTCCGAGTACCGTGACCAGCATCGCTCCCGGGCCGAGCACCAGGCCGGTGCGGAGCAGCACCACCCGCACGCCGGCGTCGGCGGCCGCCACGGTGGCGCCTTCCCACCGCACGCACAGCTGGGCCAGGAAGTCGGAGCCGGGAGGAGCATCCTCGCGGATCTCCGCCGGGCCCGTGTCGCCGTAGTAGCCGATGCCGGACGCGTTGAGCAGCACCCGTGGCAGGGAGGGATCAGCGGTCGCGGCGGCGGCGAGCGCCTGGCTGATCGTGGCCGTCGCGTCCAGCCGGCTGGTGACCAGCTCCTGCCGGTAGCTCCGGGTCCAGGGGCGCGGCCGGATGGGTGCGCCGGCGAGATTGATCACCGCGTCGACGTCGCGCAGCACCGAGGGGTCGATCCTGCGGTGCTGGGGGTCCCAGCGGTGCTCGTCGACGGTCCGCGGGGTGCGGCGCACCAACTGCAGCACCTCGTGCCCGTCGGCGCGCAGGGCGGGCACCAGGGCACCTCCGATGAGGCCGGAGGCTCCGGCCACGGCGATCTTCACGAGCTGCCTCCTTCGGTCCCCCCGGACACGATCAGGGCCCCGGCTCGGTAGCCGAGGCCCTGATCCGGCCCCGTCCCGAGGCTCACGCCGAGCGTGCGAGGCGTGAGGAGGACGGGGTCCTATCTCAGGCGAGACCGAGCTCGCCGTGGAACTGGCCGGACTCCAGTCGTTCCTTCACGGTGGTGAGGAACCGGGCGGCGTCCGCGCCGTCGACGATCCGGTGGTCGTAGGTCAGCGCCAGGTAGACCATCGACCGGACGGCGATGACCTCGCCGAGCTCGTCGTCCTCCATGACCACCGGGCGCTTGACGACCGAGCCCACGCCGAGGATCGCGACCTGCGGCTGGTTGATGATCGGCGTGTCGAACAGCGCGCCCCGGCTGCCGGTGTTGGTCAGCGTGAAGGTGCCGCCACCGAGCTCGTCCGGCGTGATCTTGTTGGAGCGGGTGCGCTCCGCGAGGTCGGCGATCTTGCGGGCGAACCCGCCCAGGCTCAGGTCGCCGGCGTCGTGGATGACCGGCACCAGCAGACCGCGCTCGGTGTCCACCGCGACGCCGAGGTTCTCCGCGTCGTGGTAGGTGACGGTGCCCGCCTCCTGGTCGATCGAGGAGTTCACCGACGGGTGCGCCTTGAGCGCCTCGACGGCCGCCTTGGCGAAGAACGGCAGGAAGGACAGCTTGACGCCCTCGCGGGTCTCGAAGTCGCCCTTCGCCTGCTTGCGCAGCTGCGCGATGCGGGTGACGTCGACCTCGACGACCGTCGTCAGCTGGGCGCTGACCTGCAGCGACTCGACCATCCGCTTGGCGATGACCGTACGGAGCCGCGACATCTTCTCCGTGCGGCCCCGCAGCGAGGTGTCCGGCGTGGCGGCCGCCGACGGGGTCCGCTGGCCACCCGAGGAGGACACCGCGGCAGGGGCAGCAGTCGGGGCGGGCGCGGACGCCTTCTCCGCCGCGGCGAGGACGTCCTGCTTGCGGATCCGGCCACCGACGCCGCTGCCGGTCACAGAGCCGAGGTCCACACCGCGCTCGGCCGCCAGCCGGCGCACCAGCGGGGTCACGTAGTTGCTGCCACCGTCGCCGCCGGAGGAGGGCTGACCGGCCGGAGCCTGCGGCGCCACCTGCGGCGGAGGTGCGGACGTCGGGGACGCCGCGGGCTGGGCCCCGCTCGCGCCGTAGTCGCCTCCGGGCTGCGCCGTCGCGGTCGCGGCCGGCTTCGCCTCCGGGGCGGCCTGGGGCTCCTCCTCGGCGGCCTCCTGCTTCGGGGCCTCCTGCTGCGGCGCCTCCTGCTGCGGCGCCTCCTGCGCGGGGGCGGCCGAGCCGCCACCGGACCCGGAACCGATGACGGCCAGCTGCGCACCGACGTCGACCGTCTCGTCCTCGTTCACGGTGATCTCGAGCAGCGTGCCGCTCACCGGCGCCGGGATCTCGGTGTCGACCTTGTCGGTCGAGACCTCCAGCAGCGGCTCGTCGGCGGTGACCTCGTCGCCCACGGCCTTCAGCCAGCGGGTCACCGTGCCCTCGGTGACGCTCTCACCGAGCGCCGGCATGGTGACCGGGGTGCCCTCGCCGCCCCCGCCACCGGAGCCGCCGGAGGGTGCGGCCGGGGGCTCCTCCTGCTGCGCGGCCGGCTCCTCGGCGTCGCCCGAGTCGGTGTCGCCGGAGTCGGTGTCGCCGGAGTCGGTGTCGCCCGAGTCGGTGTCCTCGACCTGCTGGTCGGGCGTCTGCGGGGTCTCGCTGTCCTCGGCGGACGCCGGCGGAGCCGCGTCACCACCGCCGTCGCCGTCGCCACCGATGACGGCGAGCTCGGCGCCGACGTCGACGGTCTCGTCCTCGGCGACGAGGATCTTGGTCAGCACGCCTGCGGCGGGCGAGGGGATCTCGGTGTCGACCTTGTCGGTCGACACCTCGAGGAGGGGCTCGTCGACCTCGACCTGCTCACCCTCCTGCTTGAGCCATCGGGTGACCGTGCCCTCGGTGACGCTCTCGCCCAGGGCGGGCATGGTGACGGACGTCGGCATCGGGGCAGGACTCCTTCGGTGGCGCTGGCAGGTGGGTGTGCGGGTCAGCCGTGGACGTGCAGCGGCTTGCCGGCGAGGGCGAGGTGGGCCTCGCCCAGCGCCTCGCTCTGGGTCGGGTGCGGGTGGATGAGGCCGGCGACGTCGTCGGCCTCCGCCTCCCAGTTGTAGATGAGCTGGGCCTCGGCGATGAGCTCGCCGACCCGGCTGCCGACCATGTGGATGCCGACGACGGGACCGTCGGGCGCCTGGATCAGCTTCACCGCGCCGGTGGTCTTGAGGATCTGGCTGCGGCCGTTGCCGGCGAGGTCGTAGGTGAGGACCTTGACGTCGCCGTACCGCTCCTTGGCCTGCGCCTCGCCGAGGCCGACCGAGGCGACCTCGGGGTCGGAGTAGGTGATCCGCGGGACGCCGGCGTAGTCGATCGGCGTCGGGTTCAGCCCGGCGACGCGCTCGGCGACGAGGATGCCCTCGCCGAAGCCGACGTGGGCCAGCTGGAGCGTGGGGATCAGGTCGCCCACGGCGGAGATCGTCGGGACGCTGGTCTGGCAGTACTCGTCGACGAGGACGTACCCGCGGTCCATCTGCACGCCGGCCTCCTCGTACCCGAGACCCTCGCTCACCGGGCCGCGGCCGACGGCGACGAGCAGCAGCTCGGCCTCGATCTCCTTACCGTTCTCCAGCGAGACCTTCACGCCGTTGTCGGTGTGCTGGACGCCGGAGAAACGGCTGCCCAGCTCGAAGGCGATCTTCCGGCGGCGGAACGCGCGCTCCAGCAGCTTGGAGGAGGACTCGTCCTCGAGCGGGACCAGGTGCGGGAGGGCCTCGACGATCGTGACGTCCACGCCGAAGGACTTCCAGGCGCTGGCGAACTCGCAGCCGATGACGCCGCCGCCCAGGATGATCGCCGAGGCGGGCACGCGGTCCAGGTCGAGCGCGTGGTCGCTGGTGATGACCTTGGTGCCGTCGACGTCGAGGCCGGGCAGGCTGCGGGCGTAGGAGCCGGTGGCGAGCAGGACGTGCTTGCCCTCGTAGCTCTGGCCGTTCACCTCGACGGTGGTCGGGGAGGTGAGGCGGCCCTCGCCCTCGACGTAGGTGATCTTGCGGGCCTTCACCAGGCCCTGCAGGCCCTTGTAGAGCTTGGCGATGACGCCGTTCTTGTAGTTGTTGACGCCGTCCATGTCGATGCCGGCCAGCGACGTCTTCACGCCGAACTGCTCGCCCTCGCGGGCCAGGTCGGCCACCTCACCGGCGTGCAGCAGGGCCTTGGTCGGGATGCAGCCGCGGTGCAGGCAGGTGCCGCCGACCTTGTCCTTCTCGATGAGGACGACGTTCAGGCCGAGCTCGGAGGCCCGGAACGCCGCGGCGTAGCCACCCGAGCCACCGCCGAGGATGACCAGGTCGGCGGGGGACGTGGGTGCGCTCACGTGTGCTGCTCCTCTGCTGCGGTGTCTGGCCCCGCTCGAGCGGGTGGGGCCTCGGGTCCATCCTGCCACTCCGGGAACGACCCGGCCGGGAGCGCCGTTGCCTTCCCGAGCGTGCCGATGATCACGGGAGCGGTGGACGAGGGGAGAGACGCCATGGGGCTGTTCGACCGGTTGCGTGGCCGGGGGGGTCGTCGTCCCGGCCGGGCGGGGGACGACGGGCGGCGGGGGACCCTCGACCGCGGCTCGCACCGGGCCGACCTGGCGCACCTCGAGCAGTTCGTCGCCTCGCGCCGCGGCGTCGAGGGGTACGTCGAGCCGCGGACGACGGTCACCGAGACCACGATCGTGCTCGTGGCCGCCGACGGGGAGTGGACCCGGCGCCGCATCGACGGGCCCGACGTCGCCCGCAAGCTCTCCCGCGACCTGACGATCCCGGTGTACGACGCGCAGGTCACCGGCTACCCCCAACGCATGCGCGACTGGTCGTCGCGGCAGAAGTCGAAGGACCCCGGGCCCCCCACCACTCGCTAGCTCGCGGCGGGCCCCTGCCCGGGGCCGTTCCAGCACGTCACCTAGTCGGCGATGAGGGCCTCGATCGTCGCCAGCAGGGTGCGCACCGGGACGCCGGTGCCGCCCTTGGGCGTGTAGCCCCACGGCCCGCCGGTGTTGAAGCTCGGGCCGGCGATGTCGATGTGCGCCCACGGCAGGTCGCCCGGCACGAACTCCTTGAGGAAGTGGCCGCCGACCAGCATGCCGCCCATCCGGTCGGCGTTGGCGTTGACGAAGTCGGCGACGGGGGAGTCCAGTCCCTTGCGCAGCTCCGGGGGCAGCGGCATCGCCCACATGGACTCACCGGAGCGCTTCGACGCCGCGACGACGGCGTCGCGCAGGTCGTCGCTGCCCATGACGCCGGAGGTGCGGGCGCCGAGCGCCACCATCTGGGCGCCGGTCAGCGTCGAGGTCTCCAGCAGCGCGTCCGGCCCGTCCTCGGCCGCCCGCGCGATCGCGTCGGCCAGCACGACGCGGCCCTCGGCGTCGGTGTTGGTGATCTCCGCCTTCTTGCCGTTGCGGAAGGTGACGACGTCGGCCGGGCGGTAGGCGGTCCCGCTGGGCAGGTTCTCGGCCATGGGCACCGTCGCGGTGACCTCGACGGGCAGCCCGAGCTGGGCGACCAGGCAGATGGTGGCGATCACGGCGGCGGCGCCGGCCATGTCGCTCTTCATGTCCTCCATCTTCGCGGCGGGCTTGATCGAGATGCCGCCGCTGTCGAACGTGATGCCCTTGCCGACCAGCGCGATCTTCTTGCGCGCGCCCTTGCCCGAGTAGGTCAGGCGCAGCAGCCGCGGCTTGCGGGTGGACCCCGAACCGACGGCGAGGATGCCGCCGTAGCCACCGGCGGCCAGCGCGTCCTCGTCCAGGATCTCCGACGTCAGCCCGAGCCTCTCGCCGGCCGCCGCACCGCGGGCGGCGAACTCGGCGGGGTAGAGGTCGTTGGGCGGGGTGTTGACCAGGTCGCGCACGAGGGTGACGGCGTCGGCGACGGCGCGGGCCCGGCGCAGTGCGGTCTCGGCCTCGCCGGTGCCGGGGACGACGACGGTGACCTGCTGGGGCGGCAGCGGCCGGTTCGCGGGCAGGTCGGACTTGTAGGCGGTGAACTCGTAGGCGCCCAGCAGCGAGCCCTCGCCGACGGCGTGCAGCCGCTCGGCGTCGGGCGCACCTCCGACGGCGGCCAGCAGGCTGACCACCGACCGGCGGCCGGTCAGTGCGCGGCTGGCGGCACCCGCGGCACGCCGGACCGCTTCCGGCGCGTAGCCGCCCTCGGCGTCGGGCGACCCGAGACCGGCGACGGCGACGACCGGGAACGGGCCCTGCCCGAAGGACGCCAGCCGGGTGACCTCGTCCTCACCGCCCCGCGCGCCGAGATCGGCCAGCGCGGCGAACAGCCGGCCGCCCAGCAGTCGGTCGACCGCTTCGGCTCCGGGCGTCGGCAGTGGTCCGTCGGGGCCCTTGCCCACCGCGACGACGACGGCGTCGCCGGTGAGCTTCTCGAGGGGCTGGTCGGTGGCGGTGATCGTCGGCGGCACGGCTCGATCGTAGAAGTCGAAGGACCCCGCCGCCCCCCAGCCCTCGCTCCGCTCGCGCCGGGCCCCTGCGGCGGGGCCGTCACGGCTCCGCCTGGTTCGACCCGGCTAGCGTGCACGGGGTGAGCCCGCTGACCTCGCCCCTGCACGACCGGCACGTGACCGCCGGTGCCAAGCTCGCCGACTTCGGTGGCTGGTCGATGCCGATCGAGTACGCCGGGGGCGGAGTGCTCGCCGAGCACACCGCCGTCCGGGAGGGCGTCGGGTTGTTCGACGTCTCGCACCTGGGCACCGGCACGGTCCGCGGGCCGGGTGCGGCGGCGTTCGTCGACTCCTGCCTGACCAACGACCTCGGCCGCATCGGCCCGGGCCAGGCGCAGTACACGCTGTGCTGCCTGCCCGACGGCGACCCGCGCGCCGGGGGAGTGCTCGACGACCTCATCGTCTACCTGCACGGGCCCGACGACGTCCTGCTGGTGCCCAACGCCGCCAACGCCGCCGACGTGCTCGGCCGGCTGGCCGCCGAGGCGCCCGCCGGTGTGGCCGTGGAGAGCCGGCACGCCGACGTCGCCGTGCTCGCCGCGCAGGGACCGCGGTCCCTGCAGGTGCTGGAGCTGCTGGGCCTGCCGGGTGAGCTCTCGTACATGTCCTTCGTGACAGGGTCCGGTGCCGGTGGTGCCGAGGTCACGGTCTGCCGCACCGGGTACACCGGCGAGCACGGCTACGAGCTGCTCGTCCCTGCCGACCGGGCCGGCGCGCTGTGGGACGCGCTCCTGGAGGCGGGCCAGGACCTCGGCATCCGGCCGTGCGGTCTCGGCGCACGGGACACGCTGCGCACCGAGATGGGTTACCCGCTGCACGGCCACGAGCTGTCGCACGACATCACGCCGGTGCAGGCCCGGTCGGGCTGGGCCGTGGGCTGGAAGAAGCCGGCCTTCTGGGGGCGCGAGGCGCTGCTGGCCGAGCGCGAGGCCGGCCCGCGGCGACTGCTGTGGGGGTTGCGGGCGACCGGCCGCGGCATCCCGCGCGCGGGCATGGCGGTGCTCGACCCGGCGGGGGAGCGCGTGGGCGAGACCACCAGCGGCACGTTCTCGCCGACGCTGAAGACAGGCATCGCCCTCGCGCTGCTCGACTCCGGCGCCGGCCTCGAGGTCGGCGCGGAGCTCGCCGTCGACGTCCGCGGCAGGCCGCAGCCCGTCGAGGTCGTCAAGCCGCCGTTCGTGCCCTCGCACGTGCGCTAGGTGTACTGACCAAGACCGTTGTTGACGTAGGAGCGACCTCCGGGTCGGGTGTGGAGCTGTCTGACGGCATCCATCCCGACCGCGGAGGTCGCTCGTGTCTCACGCTAATGCCCGGCTGACTCCAGCTGGCCGGTTGACCATGGTTGAGCGGATAGCATCCGGTCGCCCAGCAGCGCATGTCGCTGCAGAGATGGGCGTTTCCCGGGCCACGGCGTCGAAGTGGTGGCGCCGTTGGCTGGCCGAAGGCCGGGTCGGGCTGGTCGACCGGTCCAGCATCGCCCACAGCCACCCGGCCAGGACCCCGGCCTGCACCGAGACCCGGATACGGATCAGCCGGTTGCTGTCCCGTCGCGGGCCGGTGGCCATCGGCGCGCACCTGAACCTGCCGGCCTCGACCGTGGGGCGGGTGCTCACCCGCCACCAGACCCCACGGCTGGCCGCCTGCGACCCGGTCACCGGTCAGGTCATCCGCGCCACCCGGCGCAGCGCCAACCGCTACGAACACGACCACCCCGGCGCGCTGATCCACCTCGACGTGAAGAAGCTCGGGCGCATCCCTGACGGCGGTGGCTGGCGGGCGCACGGCCGCAGCGAGAAGGTGCGCGGTCGTGGCATCGGCTACGACTACATCCATGCGGGACTGCCCAGGGTTCGGTTGACTCCTCACCTGTGAGGCTGCAGCCTCGCTGGAAGGATCAGCATCGTGCCCAAGCCGTTCCCCAAGGAGTTCCGGCGTGACGTGATCGCGGTGGCCCGGCAGGGT
>NZ_JAVREI010000006.1:0-213299 GCF_031845325.1 Blastococcus goldschmidtiae
ACTGGCACGTCTCGGACAGCTACTTCGTGGTCGCCCACTTCCACTACGTGGTGTTCGGCACCGTGGTGTTCGCCGCCTACGCCGGCATCTACTTCTGGTTCCCCAAGATGTGCGGCCGGATGATGGACGAGCGGCTGGGCAAGCTGCAGTTCTGGCTGACCTTCATCGGCTTCCACGGCACGTTCCTGGTGCAGCACTGGCTGGGCAACGAGGGCATGCCGCGCCGCTACGTGGACTACCTGCCCACCGACACCTTCACCACGCTGAACATGATCTCCACCATCTTCAGCTTCGTGCTCGGCGCCTCGGTGATCCCCTTCATCTACAACGTGGTGCGGTCCTGGAAGTACGGCAAGCTCGCCCTGCGCGATGACCCGTGGGGCCACGGCAACTCCCTGGAGTGGGCCACCTCCTCCCCGCCCCCGCGGCACAACTTCGTGGAGATCCCCCGCATCCGCTCCGAGCGCCCCGCCTTCGAGGCGCACTACCCCCACCTCACCGACCGGCTCCAGGCCGAAGCCCACGCCGGCAAGCGCCACGAGCCCTACGCCGGAGTCAGCGAACTGGTCCCCGGCACCGGGAAGCGCCAGGGGCCGAACGACCCCGACCCCACGTAACAGAAGGACCACCCTTCTCCCCACGCCTCGCACGCTCGGCGCGGGCCCCTGAAGGATGGCCAGCCCGACATCGGACGCCCCGTCGGCCTCACGGCCGGCGGGGCGTCCGTCGTCGTCGGGGGCTACCGCCGGAGCGGCGGGTCGGGTGCGGCACCATGACGGCGTGCCGCTGGACCCCGTGCCGTCGAACCCCGTGCCGTCGAACCCCGTGCCGTCGAACCCCGCGCCCCCGATGCCCGAGGCCTCGGAGGTGACCCCTGCCCGGGCCCTGCTCACCGTCAGCGGTGGCGACCGGCCCGGTGTGACGGCGCGGCTGTTCGCTGCACTGGCCGGGGGTGCGCCCGACCTCGAGGTGCTCGACGTCGAGCAGGTGGTGGTCCACGGGCAGCTGGTCCTGGGCGTCGTCGTCGGGGTGGTCTCCCCGGACGGAGCGCCCGCGGTGGACCAGGACGCGCTGCTGGAGCACCTGGGCCCGCTCGCCGCCGCCGTCGCCGCGGACGTTGGTCTCCGGGTGGACGTCGAGCCGGCCTCGGCCGGGCCGGCGTCGGTGTCGGCCGGCCGCCCGCACCACGTGATCCTGCTCGGCCGCCCCGTCTCGCCCGAGGCGGTCGCCGGCGCGGCGCAGGGCATCGCCGCGGTCGGTGGGAACATCGACGCCATCCGGCGGCTGTCGGACTACCCGGTCACCAGCTTCGAGCTGACCGTGTCGGGCGCGGAGGCCACCGCCCTGCGGACGGCGCTGGCATCGGTCGCCGCCGCGACCGGTACGGACATCGCGGTCGAGCGGGTCGGGGTGACCCGGCGCAGCAAGCGGCTGATCGTGCTCGACGTCGACTCCACGCTGGTGCGGGGCGAGGTGATCGACGAGCTCGCGGCCCGTGCCGGGCGCGCGGCCGAGGTCGCCCGGATCACCGCCGCCGCCATGAACGGGGAGCTGGACTTCGCGGAGTCGCTGCGCAAGCGCGTCGCCGTCCTGGCCGGGTTGCCGGTCGAGGTGCTCGACGAGGTCCGCGAGGCGCTCGTGCTCACCCCCGGTGCGCGCACGCTCATCCGGACACTCCAGCGCCTCGGTTTCCGGTGCGGCATCGTCAGCGGCGGCTTCACGCAGATCACCGATCCGCTGGCGGAGAGCCTCGGCCTGGACTTCGCGGCGGCCAACACCCTGGAGGTCGTCGACGGGCAGCTCACCGGCGGGCTGGTGGGGGAGATCGTGGACCGGCCCGGCAAGGCGCGTGCCCTGGCGCGGTTCGCCGCGGAGTACGGCATCCCGCTGGACCAGACCGTGGCCGTCGGGGACGGCGCCAACGACCTGGACATGCTCAACACCGCGGGGCTGGGCATCGCCTTCAACGCCAAGCCGTTCGTGCGGGAGCAGGCGCACACCGCGCTCAACCAGCCCTATCTCGACGCCGTGCTGCAGGTGCTCGGCTTCACGAGGGACGAGGTCCTGGACGCGGCGCCGTGACCCTGGACCGCGGTGCGCCGGCGGCGCTCTACGACGAGATCGGTCGCACGTACGGGCGCACCCGCCGACCCGATCCGCGGATCGCGGCCGCGATCCGCGCCGCCGTCGGCGAGGTGGACAGCGTGGTCAACGTCGGGGCGGGCGCCGGCGCCTACGAGCCCCTGCAGACGGTGCTGGCCGTCGAACCGAGTCGCGTGATGATCGATCAGCGGCCCGCCGGTGCTGCGCCGGTCGTGCAGGGAGTGGCCGAGGCGCTGCCCCTCCCGGACCGAGCCGTCGACGCGGCGCTGGCCGTGCTGACGGTCCACCACTGGAGCGACGTCGGCGCCGGTGTGGCCGAGATGCGGCGGGTGGCACGGCGACGGGCGGTCTTCTTCACCTGGTGGCCGGGTCGGGTGGCCGAGTTCTGGCTGCTGCGGGAATACCTGCCTGCTGCTGCGGAGACTGATGCGCGCCACGCTGTGCCGGTGGAGCAGCTGCTCCGGCTGCTCGGTCCCGCGGCCCGCGTCCGGTCCGTCCCGGTGCCGCACGACTGCACCGACGGATTCGGCGCTGCCTACTGGCGCCGTCCGGAGGCCTACCTCGACGCGGAGGTGCGCGCGGGCATCTCCATGCTGGCCCGGACGGAGCCGACGGCGCTCCGCGCGGGTCTGCAGCGCCTGGAGGACGACCTGCGCTCCGGTGCATGGCGGCGGAGGCACGCGGACCTGCTGGCGGCCGATGCCCTGGACGAAGGGTACTGCGTCGTCACCGTCGACCTCTGAGCGCGACGGCGGTCAGGCCCGGGAGACGTCTCCGGACAGCTCGACCCCGGCCGTGCGGAGCTGGTCGAGGGCTGCCTCGGTGGTGGCCTCCGAGACGCCGGCGGTGAGGTCGAGCAGCACGCGCGTGGTGAGCCCGTTGGCGACGGCGTCCAGAGCGGTGGCCCGCACGCAGTGGTCGGTTGCGATGCCCACGACGTCGACGGCGTCCACGTCGTGCCGCCGCAGCCACTCGGCGAGCGCCACGCCGTCCGCCGTCCCCTCGAAGCCGGAGTAGGCGGCGGCGTACTCGCCCTTGTCGAAGACCGCCTCGATCGGCGCGCGGTCCAGGGCCGGGTGCAGCTCGACCCCCTCGGTGCCGACGACGCAGTGCCGGGGCCAGGAGTCGACGAAGTCGGGCGCCTCGCTGAAGTGCGCCCCCGGGTCGATGTGGTGGTCCCGGGTGGCGACGACGTGGTCGTACCCACCCGCGGCCATGTGCCCGGTGACCGCGGCGGCCACCGCGGCCCCGCCGGTGACGGCGAGGCTCCCGCCCTCGCAGAAGTCGTTCTGCACGTCGACGACGATCAGGGCGCGGGCCATCTGTGCAGTCTGCCGGTCGGCCCCGTCCAGGGCACCGCCACGAGCGTGCGAGTGGTCGTACGGCCTCGGTGCAGGGTCCCGCCACGAGCTGGCGAGTGGTGGGGGGCAGCGAGGTCCTTCTGGGGGTCCTTCCTCAGACGGTCACGGTGTCGATCGCGGGCTCGCCACGGGAGAGCGCGAACGCCTCCGGCGGCAGCGCCCCGCGGACCCGCTGGTGGTGGGCCTTGGCCCGGCTCAGCGCCTCGGCAGGGGAGACCGGGTCGCAGATCTCGCCGTCGCGCACCAGCGGCACGAGCAGGTCACGGTCACCCGGGCGCGCGGCGACGGGGTCGGCGGTGACCACCTCGGCGGTCGCCACGCCGTCGGCGTCGTGCCGGCGGACGGCGTACTTGCGGCCGCCGACCGAGCGCTTGCCCTCCGACCGCTTCGCGACCGGGACGCCGTCCCGCTCGACCAGCTTGTAGACCATGCCGACGGTGGGCGCCCCCGACCCGGTGACCAGCGAGGTGCCGACGCCGTAGCCGTCGACCGGTGCCGCGGCCAGGCCGGCGATCGCGTATTCGTCGAGGTCGCTGGTCACCACGATCCTGGTCCCGGTCGCCCCGAGCTCGTCCAGCAGCTCGCGGGCGCGGGTGGCCAGCGTCGGCAGGTCGCCGGAGTCCAGGCGGATGCCCCCGAGCTCGGGGCCGGCGACCTCGACTGCCGTCCGGATGCCCTGCTCGACGTCGTAGGTGTCCACGAGCAGCGTCGTGCCCTTGCCCAGGGCCGCCACCTGCGCCTCGAAGGCGGACCGCTCGTCGTCGTGCAGCAGCGTGAACGCGTGCGCACTGGTGCCCGTGGTGGGGACCGCGTACCGCCGGCCGGCCTCCAGGTTGGAGCTGGTCGCGAAGCCGACGAGGTGCGCGGCCCGGGCGGCGGCGACGGCGGCCTCCTCGTGCGTGCGGCGCGACCCCATCTCGATGCACGGCCGGTCGCAGGCGGCCGAGATCATGCGGGCAGCTGCCGAGGCGATGGCGCTGTCGTGGTTGAGCACCGACAGGGCGAGGGTCTCCAGCAGCACGCCCTCGGCGAAGGACGCGCGCACGGTCAGGACGGGGGAGCCGGGGAAGTAGAGGTCGCCCTCGGCGTAGCCGTCGACGTCGCCGGAGAAGCGGAAGTCGGCCAGCCAGTCCAGGAGGCGGGCGTCGGTGAGCCCCTGCTCGCGGAGGGCGGCGATCTCGCCGTCGCCGAACCGGAAGTACGGCAGGGCCTCCAGGAGCCGGCCGGTGCCTGCCAGCACGCCGTACCGGCGGCCGTGGGGCAGCCGGCGGGCGAAGACCTCGAAGACGCACTGCCGGTCGGCGGTGCCGTCGGCCAGCGCCGCGGCGACCATCGTCAGCTCGTACCGGTCGGTGAAGAGCGCGGGGGCCGGTGGGGGAGTGAGCCCGGTGTCCACAGCCATGATCGGGGAGCCTAGGCGGGCGTCGGGACCGGGGCAGATCGGCGTCCTATGGTGGACGCGTGGCCGGACCGCTCGCTCCGACTCGGACCCCCGAGACGACGGAAGAGGAACGCGGGGAGCTGGACCGTCCCTGGGTCACCATCGTCTGGAACGACCCGGTCAACCTGATGACCTACGTGACCTTCGTCCTGCAGGAGCTGTTCGGCTACGACGAGCCGACCGCCACCGCGCTGATGCTGCAGGTGCACCACGACGGCAGGGCGGTGGTCAGCTCCGGCCCGCGCGAGCGCATGGAGCACGACACCAGCCGGCTGCACGCCTACGGCCTGTGGGCCAGCTACCAGAGGGACTCATGACATCCCTGGGCGAGACGCGGCGTGGAGCCGACCCGACGGTCGCCGGCGCGGAGCTGTCGTGAAACCGTTCCGCACGGCGCGCAGCGGTGAGCTGGTCGCCCGCCTGGAGGCGGCCGAGGCGGGCATCCTCGGGCTGCTGCTGGACCAGCTCGAGCAGCTGCTCTCCGCCGACCTCGACGACGTCGGTGACGACCCGGTGCTCGACCGGCTGTTCCCGGTCGGGCACCGCTCCGACCCGGAGATGGCCGCCGACTACCGGGAGCTGACCGAGGCCTCGCTGCGCAGCGCCAAGGCCGACGACCTGGCCACCGTGCGCGCCTCGCTACCGGCCGAGGGCGGCGAGGTCCGGCTGGACGTCGAGCAGGCCGCCGCCTGGCTGCGCACCAGCGACGACCTGCGCCTGGCCCTGGGCACCCGGCTGGACATCAGCGAGGACACCGAACCGCCGGAGGAGGTGGCCGACGAGACCGACCAGCAGCTGGCCGTTTACTACTGGCTCACCGCCGTGCAGGGGTCGCTCGTCGACGCGCTGGTCGCGGGTCGCTCCGGCCGAAGGTGAGCAGCACCAGGGCCGCTAGCAGCAGGTCGAGGGTGAAGAAGACGTAGACCAGGCCGTGCAGCTCGACGTCCTTGATCAGGGCGCCGATGCAGGAGATCAGGGTGATGGACGACAGCGCCAGGACCAGGAGCAGCACCAGCGCCCGCATCGTGACCATGATGATGACCGAAGCGCGGTCGTTCGGGTCGCCGGTGACGTAGCCGCGGTGCCGGAACATCCCCCGGGCGCCGAGGACGAATGCGGGCAGCGCGGCCAGCAGCACGCCGGCGATCAGCAGAGCGTCATCCCACACGGGTCCAGACCGTATCGGTTGTTCACCCGATGGTTGCCGAGGCCACCCTTCCCGGCCCTGTCCCGGACCCGGAACGGCGGACGCCTAGACTGAGCCCGTGCTGCGCATCGACCGCGCGACCTACGACGCCATCGTGGCCCACGCCCGGGAGGACCACCCGGACGAGGCCTGTGGCGTCGTCGCCGGGCCCGAGGGCAGCGAGCGGCCGGAGCGCTTCGTCCCGATGCTCAACGCCGCGCGGTCGCCGACGTTCTACGAGTTCGACTCCGCCGACCTGCTGCGGCTGTACCGGGACATGGACGACCGTGACGAGTGGCCGGTCGTCGTCTATCACTCGCACACGGCCACCGAGGCCTACCCGTCGCGCACCGACGTCGGCTACGCGTCCGGGCCGGCCGCGGACCCGCGCACGCACTACGTGCTGGTCTCCACCCGGCACCACGAGAAGCAGACGGGGCTGGCCGGCGACGAGGTCGAGTTCCGCAGCTACCGGATCGTCGACGGCGAGGTGAGCGAGGAGGAGGTCGAGATCGTCGAGTCCTACCTCTTCGGCCACTCGCCGACCACCGTCGTCTACGACTGAAAGAGGACCCTCCTGCTCCCCACCGCTCGCAGGCTCGCGGCGGGCCCCTGCAGGAGGGCCGCCGCCGGCGCGGAATCGCGCGCGGCGCCCGGGCGTTGCGCCCGCTAGACGCACCACGTCGCTGCCGCTCGCGCAGCGTGCCCCCACCAGCCGCACACTCCGAGGAGAACGCACGCCATGGCCATCGAGGTCCGGATCCCCACCATCCTGCGCACCCACACCGGCGGCAACAAGACCGTCCAGGGCAGCGGGGACACCCTGTCCGCGCTCATCGACGACCTCGACACGCAGCACTCGGGCCTGAAGAACCGCCTCGTCACCGAGGAGGGCAAGCTGCACCGCTTCGTCAACGTCTACGTCAACGACGAGGACGTGCGCTTCACCGGCGCCCTGGACACCCAGGTCAAGGACGGCGACTCGGTGACGATCCTCCCGGCGGTCGCGGGCGGCTGCTGACCGGTCGCACCGCCCGGTCCACCTCGCACCCTCCCCGTCCCGGAAGAGCTCCCATGGCCCGCTTCGCCTCCCTCGTCGACTCGCTCGGCGGCACCCCGCTCGTCGGGCTGCCCAGCCTGTCGCCGACCTCCGACGTCCGGCTGTGGGCCAAGCTCGAGGACCACAACCCCACCGGCTCCATCAAGGACCGCGCGGCGATCAAGATGATCGAGGCGGCGGAGAAGGAGGGGCGGCTGCAGCCCGGCGCGACCATCCTGGAGCCGACCAGCGGCAACACCGGCATCTCGCTGGCCATGGTCGCCCGGCAGCGCGGGTACCGGCTGATCTGCGTGATGCCGGAGAACACCTCGGTGGAGCGCCGGCAGCTGCTGGAGATGTACGGCGCGCAGATCATTCCCTCGCCGGCGGCCGGCGGCTCGAACCAGGCCGTCGCCATGGCCAAGGAGCTCGCCGCCGAGCACGACGACTGGGTGATGCTGTACCAGTACGGCAACCCGGCCAACGCGCAGGCGCACTACGACGGCACGGCGCCGGAGATCCTGGCCGACCTGCCGTCGATCACGCACTTCGTGGCCGGGCTCGGGACGACGGGCACGCTGATGGGCTGCTCCCGCTACTTCCGGGAGCACAAGCCGGAGATCCAGGTCATCGCCGCCGAGCCCCGGTACGGCGAGCTGGTGTACGGCCTGCGCAACATCGACGAGGGGTTCATCCCCGAGCTCTACGACGCCTCGCTGCTGGACTCCCGGTTCTCCGTCGGCCCGGACGACGCGATCCACCGCACCCGCCAGCTGGTGGAGCGCGAGGGGATCTTCGCCGGCATCTCGACCGGCGCGATCCTGCACGCCGCGCTCGGCATCGCCGACAAGGAGGTCGCGGCCGGGCGCAGGGCCGACATCGTGTTCATCGTCTGCGACGGCGGCTGGAAGTACCTGTCCACGGGCGCCTACGCCGGCACGCTGGACGAGGCCACCGCCGCGCTGGAGGGTCAGCTCTGGGCGTGAGCTGAGCGTCGGTGGGCTGTGCCAGGCTGCGCGCGTGCTGATCCAGGCCTGCCCGAACGGCCCGCGCCGTCCCGGTGACCACCCGGCGCTGCCGGTGAGCCCCGCCGCGGTGGCGCGCGATGCCGCGGCCGTGGTGGCCGTCGGCGCCCGCGAGCTGCACGTGCACCCCAAGGACGACGCCGGCGCGGACTCCCTGCACCCCGCCCACGTGGCCGAGGTGGTCACCGCGGTCCGTGCGGCGGTCCCCGGCGTGCCGATCGGGGTCACCACCGGCGCCTGGGCGCTGCCCGATCCCGGCGAGCGGGTCGAGGTGATCCGGCGCTGGACGGTGCTGCCGGACCACGCGTCGCTGAACTGGCACGAGGACGGCGCGGACGACGTCGCCGCTGCGCTGCTGGACCGCGGGGTGCAGATCGAGGCCGGCCTCTGGCACCTCGAGGGGGTGGCTGCCTGGCAGGCCTCGCCGCACCGCGACTCCTGCCTGCGCGTGCTGCTGGAGCTGCCCGACGGTCTGGACGGCGCGGCTGCCGAGGCGGAGGCCGCACGGCTGCTCGCCGCCGTGGGGAAGGGCCGGCCTGTGCTGCTCCACGGTGAGGGCAGCAGCTGCTGGCCGGTGCTGCGCTCGGCGGTGCGGCGCGGGCTCGACACCCGCATCGGGCTGGAGGACGTGCTCTCGCTCCCCGACGGCGCGCCGGCCCCGGACAACGCCGCGCTGGTGACGGCCGCGACCGCGATCGTCGCCGCGGTGCGGGCAGTGGACGGGGCGGGCGGTTAGCCTGACCGGCGACATGGGGACGACGCAGCCGGGTGCGGACGCACCGATCGGCATCTTCGACTCGGGCGTCGGTGGGCTCACCGTCGCCCGGGCGGTGCTGGACCAGTTGCCGGGTGAGGCGATCCGCTACATCGGCGACACCGCCAACGGCCCCTACGGTCCGCTGCCGATCGCCGAGGTGCGCCGTCACTCCCTCGCGGTGATGGACGACCTGGTCGCCGACGGCGTGAAGATGCTCGTCGTGGCCTGCAACTCGGCCAGCGCCGCGTCGCTGCGGGACGCCCGGGAGCGGTACGACGTGCCGGTCGTCGAGGTCGTGCTCCCCGCGGTCCGCCGGGCGACCGCCGCCACGCGCAGCGGGCGGATCGGCGTCATCGGCACGCAGGCCACCGTCACCAGCGGCGCCTACGAGGACGCTTTCGCGGCGGTGCCCGGCATCACGGTCACCAGCGCGGCCTGCCCGAGCTTCGTCGACTTCGTCGAGCGGGGGGTGACCAGCGGCCGGCAGCTGCTGGGGCTGGCGCAGTCCTACCTCGACCCTCTGCTGGCCGCGGGGGTGGACACCGTCGTCCTCGGCTGCACGCACTACCCGCTGCTGACCGGCGTCCTCTCGCTGGTGCTGGGCGACGACGTCACGCTCGTCTCCAGCGCGGAGGAGACCGCCAAGGACGTCTACCGGGTGCTGACCCGCAGCGGGCAGCTGCGCGAGGAGGCAGCACCTCCGCAGCACGCCTTCCTCGCCACCGGCGATCCCGAACCCTTCGCCCGGCTGGGGCGCAGGTTCCTCGGACCCGAGGTCGGCTCGGTGCTGCGCGCCGGCGCGGTGGGCGCGGCATGAAGCTGACCATCGTGGGGTGCTCGGGCAGCGGCCCCGGCCCCGGCTCCCCGGCGTCGAGCTACCTGGTCGAGCACGAGGGCTTCCGGCTGGTGCTCGACCTCGGCAACGGGTCCTTCGGCGCGCTCCAGGGCCTGATCGACCCGGGCACGGTGGACGCCGTCTTCCTCTCCCACCTGCACGCCGACCACTGCCTGGACGTCGCGCCGTTCGTCGTGTGGCACCGGTACTCCAAGCGGTCGCCGGGCCGGCTGGTCCCGCTGTACGCGCCGGTGGGTGCGGAACGCCGGTTGGCACTGGCCTACGACCTGGACGGCGACGGGCTCTCCGACGTCTTCGACTTCGTGCCGGTGGGTCCTGGCGCTCTGACGATCGGCCCGTTCCAGGTGGAGCTGGCGCGCACCGCGCACCCGATCGAGACCTACGCGATCCGGCTCACCGCGGGGGGCCGGTCGCTGGTCTACACCGGTGACACCGGCGTCAGCGACCGCGTCATCGAGCTGGCCCGGGGCGCCGACGTGCTCCTCGCCGAGGCCGCGCACCCCGACAACGACCCCGACCAGCCACCGGGGCTGCACCTGACCGGCCGCCAGGCGGCCGAGCACGCGGCCGCGGCCGGCGTGGGCAGGCTGCTGCTCACCCACATCCCCGCGTGGGTCGACCGGATCGGGCAGCTGTTCGCCGCCAGCTCGGTGTTCTCCGAGACCGAGCTCGTCCAGCCCGCCGGCGTGTACGAGATCTGACCGGGTGTCCCAGGTCAGCCGAGCCCGAGCCCGGGCGGTTGGCCGGATCTCCCCGATGACGGGAACCCATAGCTCCTCGCCGCGATGCCCGCTGCACCTGTCGCGCGGTCCTGGCAGAGTGCCGCGCGTGACGAGGGTCGACCGCTCCCATATCCGGGTCAAGCCCATGCTGATCGCCCCGAACGACGACCTGACGGCTCACGCGGTCAGTCTCAATCCGCCGACGAGGGAGAATCCTGACGGCTACCACCGGCTGATCGGTGGAAGCGTCGAACCGGGTGAGCCGCACCGTGACGCCATCGTGCGCGAGGTGCAGGAAGAACTCGGCGCGGCCATCCGGGACCTCGCCTTCCTCGCCACGGTCGAGAACATCTTTCACATCGACGGGACGCTCGGCCACGAGATCGTGTTCCTCTACGTCGGACGGCTGGATCCGCTCCCTCCGCGTACCGATGGCTTTCTCACCGAAATCGATGGCACCGTCCTGCCGGTGGTCTGGCGCCGGATGAGCGACGAGGACGAGACGATCGCCCTGTATCCCAGCGAGTCGGTCGCCTGGGTGCGCAGCCTCGCCGACCGGGGAGGCGCTCGGTAGGGCCTGCCGGCCGCCGCGACCGGCCGGGACGGCCGTGGGCGACGCCGATGCGCCAGGGGGCCGCACCCGGTCAGCGGGCCTCCTGCCTGGCCGGTTGCCGGATGGGCGCGGGCGCGCAACGGTGACTCGCATGGAGGAGCTGGACGGCGTCGCCCTGAGCAGCCTGGACGCACCGCTGGGCGACGGGCTCGGCGTGACCAAGGGCGACCTGGTCAGCTACCTCGCGGCCGTCGCCGACCGCATGGTCCCGGGGCTTGCGGGGCGACCGCTCTCGGTCATGCGGGTGCGCCCCGGGCAGGCGCCGTTCATGCAGCGCAACGTGAGCAAGGGCGCGCCGGAGTGGGTCGGCACCGTGCCGGTCTGGGCGGCCGGCGCGCACCGCGAGGTGCACCAGGTGCTCTGCGACGACCGCCGGACCCTGATCTGGCTGGCCAACCAGCGGACCGTCGAGTTCCACGTGCCCAACTTCTGCGCGGGCGAGCCCGAGCCGACCGGGCTGGTGCTCGACCTCGACCCCCCGGAGGGCGCGGACTTCGCGGCGGTCGTCGCCGTGGCCGGACTCGTGCGCCGGGCGCTGGAGGGGGCCGGCCTGGCCGGGGCGGTGAAGACGAGCGGGTCGAAGGGCGTGCACGTCGTCGTCCCGGTGGCCGGTTCGTCGTTCGAGGACGTCGCCGCCGCCACGCGCGCGCTGGCGGCACGCACCGCTGCGCTGGACCCGGAGCGGGCCACGACCGCCTACCTCAGGGAGGACCGCGGCGGCCGGGTCTTCGTCGACTCGACGCGGTCGGGGCAGGGCACCGTCGTCGCCGCGTACAGCCCGCGCATCCGACCCGGGCTGCCGGTCTCCTTCCCGGTTCCGTGGGACCGGCTCGGGGAGGTGCGGCCCGCGGACTTCACCGTGACGACCGCGCCTGCGCTGCTGGGGGACGCCGATCCGTGGGCGGAGGCGCTGCCCGGGCCCCAGCACCTGCCGGCCGACCTGGTTGCCGAGGGGCACACGATCCCGGTCGCCCGGGTGCAGGCGATGCACGAGGGCAAGCGCCGCAAGCGCGCGGCCGCGCAGCGGGAGGACGGCGCGGACGGCTGACCCCGTCGGGTGTCCCCGACCGTGCGGTGCGGCAGCGACCGCGCGGTGTGGCAGCCAGGTGCGCCGTCGACTGCGGGGTCGGCGTCCATCCCGCGAGGCAGCCGGATGGGGCCGGCTGACCCTCCGCGAAGGCGGTCGATCAGCGTGTTCTGAAACGTTCGCCGGAAGTGTTGCGCGGCCGCAGACCGTGACGCTACGTTGACGCGGCGTCGACGGTGATGTGCATCACATACCGGGCCCGGTGCGTCGGCGCATTCCTCCCTCGGTCGCCGTCGGCCTCGGTCGCGGCACTCCTCCGAAAGGTCCACCGTGCCCCTTCCTCGCTTGGTGGCGCGCGCCCTCGCGGCGCTCGCCCTCGCGCTGGCGACGGTCGTCGCCACGTCGATCCCCGCCTCCGCCGACCCGTCCTGGTGGCGGGGCCCCGCACCCACCCAGGCCAGCATCAGCGCCGAGCGCGGCTCGTTCGCCGTCTCCTCGACGTCGGTGTCGAACTGGTACACCCCCGGCTTCGGCTCGGCCACCATCTACTACCCGACGACCACGACGGCGGGCACGTTCGGCGGCGTGGCCATCTCGCCCGGGTACACCGCGTCGGAGTCGACGATCGCCTGGCTGGGCCCGCGGATCGCCTCGCAGGGCTTCGTCGTCATCACCTTCAACACCAACTCCCGCTACGACCAGCCGGCCGCCCGCGGTGACCAGCTGCTGGCCGCGCTGGACTACCTGACCGGCTCCAGCTCGGTCCGCTCCCGCGTGGACGGGAGCCGGCTGGCCGTGATGGGTCACTCCATGGGCGGCGGCGGTGCGCTCGAGGCGGCCAAGGACCGGCCCTCCCTGCAGGCGGCCATCCCGCTGACCGGCTGGAACACCGACAAGACCTGGCCCGAGGTCCGTACGCCCACCCTGGTGATCGGCGCGGAGAACGACAGCGTGGCGCCGGTCAGCAGCCACTCCATCCCGTTCTACGACAACCTGACCAACGCTCCGGAGCGGGCCTACCTCGAGCTGAACGACGCGAGCCACTTCGCGCCCAACAGCCCGAACACCGACATCGCGTCGAGCTCCATCGCCTGGCTGAAGCGGTTCGTGGACGACGACACCCGGTACACCCAGTTCCTCTGCCCGGGGCCGTCGGTCTCCTACTTCGGGAGCATCTCGGACTACCGCGCCACCTGCCCCATGTGAGTCAGGGGCACTGAGGGGGCGGGCTCCGAGCGGTTCGGAGCCCGCCCCGCTGTCCTACGCTGCGAACGTGACGGGGCCTCACGACGAGATCGTCCGCGCGGCGGCGGGGATGCTCCTGCACGGCCGGCGGCTGGACACCGGCACCCTGGCCGCCGAGCTCGGCATCTCACGGGCGACGCTGTTCCGCCGCGCGGGCAACCGGGACGCGATCCTCGGGGAGGCGCTCGCTCACCTCGGCGCCCGCACGCTGATCCGGATCCAGCGCGAGCACGACGCGCGGCCGGCGGACACGGATCCGGGCGGTCGGCTGCGCTGCCTGGCGGTCAGCGAGGAATTCCGCTTCGCGCTCGGTACCTCCCCTTCCTTGCAGCGGCTGCTCGACGAGGAGCCTGCGATGGCCATCCGGGTGCTCACCGATCCCCAGGGCCTGGTCCACCCGCGGATGGTCGAGGCCTACACGTCGCTGTTCCAGCGGGACGTCGACGAGCACGCGTTCGCGCCGCAGATGCCCGTTCCGCTGCTCGCCCTCGCCGTGGTCCGGCTCGGCGAGTCGTTCCTCTACTCCGACGTGCTGGCCGCCCGGACACCCGACCTCAAGACGGCGACCACGGTCATGGACGCCCTCGTCAGCAGCGTCCTCCGCTTCGACCAGGGCTGACGCCGGGGCTCAGCCCTCGCGCACGGCCCCGAAGATCAGCATGTCGCGGCGCCGTCCACCGATCTCCCGGTAGCTGCGCAGCAGCCCCTCCGGCTCGTAGCCCGCGCCCCGGGCGGTGCGGACGGACGCCTCGTTCGACGGCTCCACGAACAGCTGCACGCGGTGCAGGCCGGGCACGGTCCAGGCGAAGGCCGTGACGGCGGCCAGCGCGGAACCGGCGAACCCGCGCCCCCGGGAACCCGGTGCCACGAGGTACCCGACCGAGGCCCGGCCGGAGGGCAGCTCGGCCAGCCACAGGCCGACCTGCCCGACTGCCCGCCCGGTGGACGCCACGGCGACGGCGAAGGAGAAGCCGACGCCGTCCTCCCGCCGGCGCTGGTTGCGGTCGATCCAGTCCAGGGCCTGCTCGCGGGTGGCAGCGGCCGGAACCGTGCTGATCAGCGGCACGTACGGGTCCGAGGACAGCTCCCGGACCAGCGCGGCGTCGTCCTCGGTGAACCGCCGGAGGACGACGTCGCCGTGCGCCGGTGCCACCGCGGGCCACGGGGGAAGGATCACCTCGGGCAACCCGGGCCGCGGCTCAGTCGAGGCCGAGGTCGCGGCGCAGCTTGGCGACGTGCCCGGTGGCCTTGACGTTGTAGGAGGCCTTCTCGATCCGTCCCTCGGCGTCGATGACGAACGTCGAGCGGATGACGCCGACGACCTGCTTCCCGTACAGCTTTTTTGGCCCGAAGGCGCCGTAGGCGGTGAGCACCTGCTTGTCCTCGTCGGAGACCAGCGTGATGCCCAGGTCCTCTTTCTCCCGGAACCGGATCAGCTTCTCCGCGGGGTCGGGGGAGATGCCGATGATGTCCAGGCCCGCCTCGGCGAGGTCGCCGGCCGAGGCGGTGAAGTCGACGGCCTGCGTGGTGCAGCCCGGGGTCAGCGCCGCCGGGTAGCAGTACACGATCACGCGCCGCCCCCGGTAGGACGACAGCGACACCGGCGTGCCGTCGGCGTCGGGCAGCGTGAACTCCGGGGCGGGCTCGCCGGGGGTGAGGCGGACGGGTGCCGTGTCGGTGCTGCTGTCGGTCATGTCGCGCATCCTGCCGTGTGGACGTGTACGGAGTGCACCGGGTGGTCAGCCGGGGAGGAACGAGAAGCGCACCTGCCGCTGGTGGTTGTCGGTGTTGGTGTCGACCAGGCAGATGCGCTGCCAGGTGCCGAGCTGCATCAGGCCCTCGAGCACGGGGACGACGGTGTGCGGGGGCACGAACGCCGGCAGCACGTGGTCGCGGCCGTGCCCTGCGCTGCCGTGGCGGTGCCGCCAGCGGTCGTCGCGGGGGAGGAACTGGTCGAGCTGGGCCAGCAGGTCGTCGTCGCTGCCCGACCCCGTCTCGATGAGGGCGATGCCGGCGGTGGCGTGCGGGACGAAGACGTGCAGCAGCCCGTCGGTCTCGTCGCGGACGAACTCGGCGCACTCGTCGGTCAGGTCCACGACCACGGGGACGCCTCCGGTCCGGACGGCACGCAGCTCCGATCTCATGACGTCGATCCTCGTTGCTCGCCGCCGCCGCTGCCTCGTGACCGTCACGGAGCCCGCTCGGCGTGGCGGCACGACGGCCGCGCACTACTGTCGGCTCCCGTGACTGAGCCTCGATCCACGTCCCGCGCCGACGGCCGCACGGCCGACCAGCTCCGACCGGTCACGATCACGCGCAACTGGCTCGACCACGCCGAGGGCTCGGTGCTGGTGGAGTTCGGCCGCACCCGCGTGCTGTGCGCGGCGAGCGTGACCGAGGGCGTGCCGCGCTGGCGCAAGGGCTCGGGCCTGGGGTGGGTGACCGCCGAGTACTCGATGCTGCCCCGCGCGACCCACACCCGCAGCGACCGCGAGTCGGTCCGGGGCAAGATCGGCGGCCGGACGCACGAGATCAGCCGGCTCATCGGCCGCTCGCTGCGCGCCTCGATCGACCTGGGCGCGCTCGGCGAGAACAGCATCGCCATCGACTGCGACGTCCTCCAGGCCGACGGCGGGACGCGCACCGCGGCCATCACCGGCGCCTACGTCGCCCTCGCCGACGCCGTCTCCTGGCTGGGGGAACGCGGGAAGCTCGCACGTGCGCAGCCGCTGGTGCAGTCGGTGGCCGCCGTCAGCGTCGGCGTGATCGACGGCGAGCCCCGGCTCGACCTGCCCTACGAGGAGGACGTGCGCGCCGGCACCGACATGAACGTGGTGTGCACCGGCGACGGCGGGTTCGTCGAGGTGCAGGGGACCGCGGAGGGTGCGGTGTTCGACCGGCCGACCCTCGACGCGCTGCTGGACCTCGCCGTGGCCGGCTGCGCCGAGCTGACCCGGCTGCAGGCCGCCGCACTCGCGCGATGAGCACCCGGCTGCTGCTGGCCACCCGCAACGCGGGCAAGCTCGCCGAGCTGCGGCGGCTGTTGCACTCCGCCGTGCCCGGTGTGGAGGTCGTCGGGCTGGCCGACGTCGAGGAGTACCCGGAGGCGCCCGAGACCGGCGCGACCTTCACGGAGAACGCGCTGCTGAAGGCGCGCGAGGCGGTGCGTCACACCGGGCTGGCGGCCGTGGCGGACGACTCCGGGCTGACCGTGGACGCGCTGAACGGCATGCCCGGGGTCCTGTCGGCGCGCTGGGCGGGCCGGCACGGGGACGACGCGGCGAACACCGCGCTGCTCCTGGCGCAGCTCACCGACGTGCCCGACGGCCGGCGGGGTGCGGCGTTCGTGTGCGCCGCGGCTCTGGTCCTGCCCGACGGCACGGAGCGGGTGCTGGAGCGGGAGTGGCGGGGCACGGTGATCCGCGAGGGCCGTGGCACGGGCGGGTTCGGCTACGACCCCGTCTTCGTGCCGGACGGCCTGGAGGTGACGTCGGCGCAGCTGTCGCCGGGGGAGAAGGACGCGCGGAGCCACCGCGGGCAGGCGTTCGCGGCGCTCGTCCCGGTCATCGCCGAGGTGGTCGGCGCACGCTGAGGTTCAGCGGCCGAGGCTGAACCAGTCGACGGCGGCCAGTTCGTCGCGCAGGGACTCGTAGATCGGCAGGTCGTCGGCGGGCTCCGCGTGTCGGCCGCGGCGGTCCACGTCGGCCAGGGAGGCGATCCTCTCCAGGACGTCCGCCCCTTCCGGCGCGCGACGGCGTCCGACGGCGGTGGCGCAGTTGCTCATACCCGTAGCGGTCGGCGTGCTGGTGCCCGCGTTCGAGTGGAGGCCGGAGCTCCTCACCCCGAAGGGTGACGGTGCAGGGATGCCGCCCGCCCGGCACAGTGAAGGCATGCGGCTGGTCGTGGACGGGTCCCGACGGTTGTCGTTCGACGACGGCACACCGGTGACGGCGGCCTCGGCGATCGCGCCGCTGGGCGACGGATGGCTCATCGCGCAGGACGACGCCACCTTCGCCGCCTGGCGCAGGTCCGACTCGGTGACGTCGGTGCGGGTGCTCCCGCCGGTGGAGGGCCTGGACCGGTTCTCCGAGGCCGCGGGGACCAAGGGCCTCAAGCCCGACCTCGAGGTGGCGTGCCCGGCGGAGGTCGACGGCGAGCCGGCGGTGCTGCTGCTCGGCTCCGGGTCCTCGCCCCGGCGCATGCGCGGTGTCCTGGTGCGGCTGGTGGACGGGACGCCCGTGGCCACCGCCGGAGACCTGGCGCCGCTCTACGAGCACGCCGCCGGCCGGCTGGGCGTGACGATGGACGAGCTGAACCTGGAGGGCGCCGGGCAGCACGAGGACCGCGTGCGATGGTTCAACCGGGGCAACTTGGCCGCGGGCGTGCCGTCGTCCAGCGTCGACCTCCCGCTGGAGGCACTGGTGGCGGCGGTGCTGGGCCGCATGGACCCGGCGTCGGTCCCGGTCGGGCAGCCGTGGCGCTACGACCTGGGCGAGGTCGAGGGAGTGGGGCTGGCGGTGACCGACGCCGTCGCGCTGCCGGACGGCCGGATGCTGCTGAGCGCCGCGGCGGAGGACACTCCCAACGCGATCGACGACGGCCCGGTGGTCGCCACCGCGCTGGCGCTGGTGGACGGCGGGACGGTCGTGGCGGTCGCCCCGGTGCCCGAGGTCGACGGCCACGTGCACAAGGTGGAGGGGCTGGCGTTGCGCTCCGTCGACGGTGGCACCGTGCACCTGCTGGCCGTGGTGGACGACGACGACCCCGAGGCCCCCTCGGCCGAGCTGGAGCTCCGCGTCGAGCTCGCGTGAGGTCAGCGACGGTCTCCGCGCGGCCTGGTCAGGACACGCCCGAGCTGTTCCGGGCCCGGTTCCGCGCCGCTGGGACCGGCCCTGCCCGGCGCGGTGCGCCAGATCCGGGAACGGCGCCAGCACGTGACGGTCGTGGGCAGCGTGCACCCGGTGTCGTCCGCGCCTCCCGAGCCCTGGTCGCCGCCGGCTAGGGGGCGGGCCTCGCGGCCCAGCTACGAAGCGATCGGTACGGCCAGATTCGGCTCGACGATGTCCCAGCCGTCCGGAAGCTCACCCTCGAAGTCGTCCGGCAGCAGCCAAGCTTCGCCCCGTTGTCCCTGTGCGCCGCGCGCGTCGCCGCGGACGCCGCGCTCGGCGAACTGCTCGTCGCCGGCGCACGCCGGGCCCACCATCCATTCCCCGGGCGCGGTGAGCACGACGAGGACGCACCACGGCTCGTCGGCCGGCCCCTGGGCGGCATAGACCCGGGCGTCGCCCGCCTCGCCGATGTAGCGGGTGTTCTCGTAGTCCCCCAAGAGACGGACGCGCTCAGGGAGGGCGTCCTCGGGCGTTGCGGGCTGGTCGAACACGGCCAAGCCGGGTGTTTCGGGGAAGCCGGATGCTTCGGGGGAGCCGGTTGCTTCGGGGGAGCCGGTTGCTTCGGGGGAGCCGGTTGCTTCGGGGGAGCCGGTTGCTTCGGGGGAGCCGGTTGCTTCGGGGGAGCCGGTTGCTTCGGGGGAGCCGGTTGCTTCGGGGGAGCCGGATGCTTCGGGGGAGCCGGATGCTCCGGGGGAGCTGCATCCGGTGGCGAGGACGAGCACGCCCGTGAGGACGAGCACAGCCGTTCTCTCGAAGGTCGCTCCCATGCGCGGATGGTAGTAGTGCCAACGGACGGAGGACACCCACGGCTCTCTCGGACTTCGCACGGGTGAGGTGTTCCGTGCGAGGCGTCGACGAGACGCACGGATGGCTCCGGGATGAGCCGCCGAGCCCTCCCAGGAGCAGTCCCAGGCGGTGGTCCACGCGCTCTCGGGGAGACGCACTGTGCGGGAGAGGGGAGTCGAACCCCTACGCCCGAAGGCACCAGATCCTAAGTCTGGCGTGGCTGCCGTTACACCACTCCCGCGTGGTCCCGGAGTCTAGGAGCACCTCCGCAGGATGAACGCCGGCTGGTGGATGAGCTGACTCCGGCGACGTCTGGCAGGCTGTCGGGGTGCCTCGCGACCCCCGACAGATCCAGCTGGAGATCGACGCCGCCCGCGAGTCGCTGGCCGCCACGCTGGACCAGCTGACCTACCGGACGAGCCCCACGCGCCTGCGCGCCAAGGGCCAGGACGCCGTCGTGCGCTGGCTGCAGACCCCTGCGGGGATGGCCGCTGCCGGTGCTGTCGGCCTGCTCGCGACGCTCGTCGTGGTGCAGAAGGTCCGGCACCGGGGCCAGGAGCGGAAGGTCCGCCGCGGCGTCGTGGTCCGGGAGATCCGTCCCCGGAGGCGCTGAACAGTTGCCGGTCCGTCGCGATCCCGTCGGCCCGCGCCAGGAGTCCGTCTGGGACTACCCGCGGCCGCCCTCTGCCCTGGTGACGCCGCGGCACGTCGTGCTGGAGGTCGGGGGGCGGGTGCTAGGTGACACCCGGCGGGCGATCCGGGTCTGCGAGACCAGCCACCCGCCGACCTACTACGTGCCACGCGAGGACCTCGCCGACGAGCTGCTGGCGCGCGGCTCGGTCGGGTCGTGGTGCGAGTGGAAGGGCCAGGCGACCTACTGGGACGTCGTCGTCGATGACCGGCGGGTGCCCTCGGTGGGCTGGTCCTACGAGCAGCCGACCCCGGGCTACGAGCACCTGGCCGGCGCGGTCGCCTTCTACCCGGGCCGGCTCGACCGCGTCACCGTCGACGGTGAGCTCGTCCGCCCGCAGCCGGGCGACTTCTACGGAGGCTGGATCACCGACGAGGTCGTCGGCCCCTTCAAGGGTGCGCCCGGAACGCTGGGCTGGTAGCCGAGCTCAGACCGTCGCTCCGTGGGCCCGCAACAGCGGGAGCGCGACCATGTCGAGGACCGCGTCGGCGTAGGCGTCGTCCACCGGCTGCCCGCTGGCCAGCCAGCGCTGGACGAGCGGGGCGCCGATCGCGTCGGTGACGGGCGTGCCGACGAGGCCCGCCGGCAGGTCGCCGCGCTGCTCGGCGCGCGCCCACGTCTCGCGGAACGCGGTCTGCCACGCGGCGAGCGGGCCGGCCCGGAACGCCGCGGCCAGGGCGGGCTGGTGCTGCATCGAGGAGAGCAGTGCCTGGATCGCCGCCCCGGCCGGGCCGTTCACCAGGGCCACCATCGAGCGCAGCAGCTGACGCAGGTCACCCTCCAGCGATCCGGTGTCCGGGGTGCTCGCCTGCTCGGCGTTGAGGTCGGAGACGGTGTCGACGACCAGCTCCTCCTTGGTGCGCCAGCGCCGGTAGATGGTCGCCTTGCCGACCCCGGCCTCCGCCGCTACGGCGTCCATGGTCAGCGCGCCGTAGCCGACGTCGGCCAGCAGCCGCAGGATGGCGGCGCGGATGACGCCGTCCCGGCTGGGATCGCGCGGCCGGCCGCCACGACTGGGACGGACGTCGGGTGCGGAGAGAACGGACATCCCAGAATCTTAAGGGACTCAAGTCTCGGAACTCCTGACCCTCAGCTGTGAATCGGCGGTGAGTCACCCGGTGGAGGTGGCCGGACGTGCCGCGCGCCTCGTGCGCTCGGGCGCCGGGTGGGTCATCCTGCTCGCGTGGGAACCATCTGCGGGGGCGTCTGCAGCTGCCGCTCGCACTGGGACGTGCCCGGCGCGGCCGCTCGCGTGCTGCTGGCGACCGCCATCGGCCACGTCCTGCCGACCGTCTCGCGCACCGCGAAGTCGCTGAACCTGGATGTCAGCACAGCGCCGCACCTGGTCGACGTCGTCGACCCCAAGGGCGGCCGCGGCATCGACCGGCTCTTCCAGCGGCTCGCCCGCGACCTCACCGCCGCGGAGCTCGAGGCGGTCCGCGTGGCCACCGACCCGCCCGAGGACGGGGAGGCGCGCACCGCCGCCCTGCTGACGGCGCCCAGTCTCGCCGTCGAGCTCGCCCGGCGCGGCGTGACCGTCGAGGTCGGCGTCCTGGCCGAGGCCGAGTTCTGGTCGGCGTACCAGCCGATCGTCAGGCTCGCCGACCGCTCCGTCGTCGCGCACGAGGCGCTGCTGCGTGGCTTCGTCGACGGCCGGGAGGTGGGCGGAGGCGACCTGTTCTTCGTCGCCGAGTCGGCCGGCTGGCTGGCCCGGCTCGACCGCATCGGCCGGGAGTCGGCCATCACCGGGGCGGCGCCCTGGCTCGGCGGCGACGACCTGTTCATCAATGTCAACCCGACGTCGATCTACCGGGCCCAGGTCTGCCTGGCCAGCACCGAGCAGGTGGCGCACGCCTCCGGGCTGGCGCCGGAGCAGTTCGTCTTCGAGGTCGTCGAGTCCCACGCCATCGCCGACCGCGGGCACCTCGTCTCCGTGCTCGAGCACTACCGGTCGCTGGGCTGGCGGGTCGCGCTCGACGACGTCGGCGCCGGCTACTCGAGCCTGTCACTGCTGGCCGCCGTCCGGCCCGAGGTGGTCAAGCTGGACAAGGGGCTGGTGCAGGGGCTGCCCGACGAGGGCGCCCGCACGGTGCTGAAGGCCGTGACCGACCTCGCCCACGAGCTCGGCGCCGTCGTCGTCGCCGAGGGGATCGAGACCGAGGAGCTGGCCGAGCAGGTCGCCGAGCTGGGTGCCGACCTCGGCCAGGGCTGGCTGTTCGGTCGCCCCGTGCGGCCCGAGCGGCCGCCCGAGGAGGAGGACAGCCGCTTCCAGCCGGTCCACCCGGTCCCGCTGAGCCGCCCGGCCGGCGTCAGCCCAGCGCCCAGCCGGTGAGCACCGGCCGCCGGTGCTCGTGGCCGAGCACGCCGTAGCGCCCGGCGGGCAGCGCGAACAGTGCCCCGGCGGCCGGTTCCAGACCGAGCCAGCGGGCGGTGAGCACCCGCAGCACGTGCCCGTGCGCCACCAGGGCGACGTCGCCGTCGGTCAGCCGGGCGCGGGCCCGGTCCAGCACCCGGTCCACGCGGGCGCCCACGTCGGCCAGTGATTCGCCGGGGACCTCGGCGTCGGCCGTCCCGTCCCGCCAGATCGACCACGTCCGCCCGAGGTCCGCGCTGATCTCGGCCGTGGTCCGGCCCTCGAAGCCGCCGTAGTCGAGCTCCACGAGGTCCGGCTCGACGTCGGTGACCGCCAGGCCGGCGAGCTCCGCGGTGCGCCGGGCCCGTTGCAGCGGGCTGACCCGCACCTCGACGAACGCACGGCCGGCCAGCGCTGCGCGCAGGGACCGCGCCTGCTCCTCGCCCTCGGGCAGCAGCGGGAGGTCCGTCGTCCCGGTGTGCTGGCCGCTGCGGCTCCACTCCGTCTGCCCGTGCCGCAGGACGACGATCTGCCCGACCCGGTCCCCGTCGCTCACGCCGCCCATCGAACACGCCCGGCCGGGAACACGCGCGGGGGCTGCCGCGCTGGCCGCAGGCATGACCACCGCACAGCTCAGCGATACGTTCACCTTCGGCGGGGACCTCCCCGTGCACCGGCTCGGCTACGGCGCGATGCAGCTCCCCGGCCCCGGCGTCTGGGGCGAGCCGGCCGATCGCGCCGCCGCCGTCCGCGTCGTGCAGGCCGCGGTCGAGCAGGGCGTCGACTTCATCGACACCGCCGACTCCTACGGCCCCGAGGTCAGCGAGCAGATCATCGCCGAGGCGCTGCACCCCTACGCCGACGGTCTGGTCATCGCGACCAAGGCGGGGCTGACCCGCCAGGGCCCCGGCATCTGGACGCCGGTCGGCCGGCCGGCGTACCTCAAGCAGCAGGTGGAGCTCTCGCTGCGCCACCTGAAGCTCGAGCGGATCGACCTGATCCAGCTGCACCGCATCGACGCCGAGGTGCCGCTGGCCGACCAGCTCGGCGCCTTCGCCGAGCTCAAGGAGCAGGGCAAGGTGCGGCACATCGGCGTCTCCGAGGTGTCGGTGGAGGAGCTGAGGGCCGCGCGGGAGATCACCGAGATCGTCAGCGTGCAGAACCTCTACAACCTCACCAACCGGCAGAGCCAGGACGTGCTGGACTACGCCACCGCCGAGGGCATCGCCTTCATCCCGTGGTTCCCGATCGCGACCGGCGACCTGGCCTCGCCCGACAGCCCGGTCGCCGACATCGCCCGCGAGCTCGACGCCACGCCGTCCCAGGTGGCGCTGGCCTGGCTGCTGCAGAAGTCGCCGGTCATCCTCCCGATCCCCGGCACCAAGTCCGTCGACCACCTGACCGAGAACCTCGGTGCGGCGCGCGTGACCCTCTCCGACGAGGACATGACCCGCCTGGACGCGCTGGCCTGATCCCGCTCCGCTCCCGAGTGCGACGGACTGGTGGCCATCGAAGCCTGATGGCCACCAGTTCGTCGCATTCGGGCCGAGCGGCCTCGGCGCCGGTGTGGGCCATTGGTCGCGGTGTCGCCCAGTGGGGCGACAATGTCACCGTGGACGCCGAGGACTTCCGACAGATCAAGGCCGCCGTTCGTCAGCTCGTGCGCGAGGAGGTCATCCCGCTCGAGGAACGCATCGAGGACGAGGACCGCATCCCCGACGAGCTGCGCGCGCAGATCGCCGAGATGGGGCTGTTCGGGTACGCGCTGCCCGAGGAGTACGGCGGGCTCGGCGTCGGCATGGCCGAGGACGTGCAGCTGGCCATGGAGTTCGGCTACACGACCCCGGCGTTCCGCTCGCTGTTCGGCACGAACAACGGCATCGCCGGGCAGGTGATCGCCAAGTTCGGCAGCGAGGAGCAGAAGAAGAAGTACCTGCCAGGGCTGGCCGCTGGAGAGCTGATCGGCTCCTTCGCGCTCACCGAGGCCGAGGCCGGCTCCGACCCCGCCGGGCTGCGCACCTCCGCCCGCCGCGACGGCGACTCCTGGGTCATCAACGGCAGCAAGCGCTACATCACGAACGCCCCGCTCGCGGACCTGTTCATGGTGTTCGCGCGCACCAACCCGGAGGAGAAGGGCGGCCGCGGAATCTCCAGCTTCGCGGTGGAGACCTCCACGCCCGGCGTCACGGTGGGTCCGAAGGACAAGAAGATGGGGCAGTCCGGTGCCTGGACCGCGGAGGTCTTCTTCGACGACGTCCGGGTGCCCGCCGAGGCGCTGATCGGCGAGGAGGGCCGCGGCTACGCCAAGGCGCTCACCGTGCTCTCCCGGGGGCGGCTGCACATCGCCGCGCTGTGCGTCGGCATGGCCCAGCGGGTCCTCGACGAGTCGGTGGCCTACGCGGCGACGGCGAAGCAGGGCGGTGCGCCCATCGGCCGGTTCCAGCTGGTGCAGGCGATGCTCGCCGACATGCACGCCGAGGTCCTCGCGGGCCGCAGCATGGTGCGGGAGGTCGCCGAGCGCTACGACAGCGGCGAGGACATGTCCATCGGCCCGTCGTCGGCGAAGCTCTTCTGCACCGAGATGGTGGCCCGCGCGACCGACAACGCCGTCCAGATCCACGGCGGCATGGGCTACCTGCGCACCACGCCGGTCGAGCGCTTCTACCGCGACGCCCGGCTGTTCCGTCTCTACGAGGGCACCAGCGAGGTCCAGCGGGTCATCATCGGCGGTGGGCTGCTGCGCGAGGCAGGCATGCCTCGTGGCTGAGCGCCTCGAGCTGTCGGCCGAGCAGCGCGTGGTTCGCCGGGACGCCGTCGCGGAGCTCGGCCACGCGCTGCGGGAGCTGGTCGACGCCGCCGTCCGCACCGAGGTGCCACCGGACCGTCTCGCCGCGGCCACCCGGGCGGCCCGGCAGCTCACCGGGCTGCTGTCCGACGACCTCCGCGAGGTGCACGAGATCGCGACGGTGGACGACCCGGCGACCGGCGAGCGCTGGTACAGCCCCGTCTACGGCCCGGGGAGCCCGGTGGCGCCGCCCATGGTGGTGGAGGACCTGCCGGCGGAGCGCCGCTGCGTCGGCAGGGTGACGGTCGGCAAGCAGCACGAGGGCCCACCCGGCCTGGTGCACGGCGGCGTCGTCGCCACCCTGCTCGACCACGTGCTCGCCCGGTCGGCGCGCGCAGCCGGTCACGGCGGACTGACCGCCACGCTGACCGTCTCCTACCGCCGCCCGGTGCACCTGGGCGTGCCGCTCGTGGTCACCGGCGAGCTGGTCTCGGTCGAGGGCCGCCGGGCCACGGCCACCGCACGCCTGGTGGCCGAGGACGCCCCGGAGATCACGCTGGCCGAGGGCGAGGCGACACTCGTCGCCCTGCGCGCCGATCGCGCCTCGGAGGTCTTCTCCCGGACCGGCCGCGACGTGGGGGCCTGGACCAGCCGGTCCTGAGCCGGGGCCCGCGGGTCTCAGTCGGCCCGCGGGCCGGGCACGTTCGCCGGGTCGCCGGCGGGGTCGAGCACCGGGCCGGATGCGGGCCGCAGCAGCGCGCCGGGCCCGCCGGTGCCGGCGCCCAGCGCGGCGACGAACTGGCGCAGCACGTCGTCGCTGCGGTGGACCGGCGCCCAGTCCAGCAGCGTGCGGGCGCGGTTGGTGTCCATCGCCGGCAGCGAGGTGCCCATGTCCAGCCAGCCGGGCTCGGTGGGCACCAGGTGCGCGGCGAAGGCAGCCTGCAGGGACACGCGCAGGGCGATCGCGGGGACCGGTATCCGGCGGGTGCCGAGTGCCGTGGCGATCCCGCCGGCGTCCAGGACCGGCTCGGCCGCGATGTTGAACGGTCCGGGCACCCGGCGGTCGACGATCCGCTCGAGCGCGTCGGCGACGTCGTCGGCGTGCACGAAGGACACCGCGACGGCCGGGAGCGGTAGAGGCAGCAGCCGGGCCAGCGCGCCGGGGAGCTGACGGGCGGCAGCGAAGAGGAGGGGCCCCAGGAAGTAGCGGCCGATCTCGCTGCCCGCCGCCGGCTGGAGCACGAGCGTGGGCCGCGCGACCGACAGCACCGTGGGTGACCGGTGCGCGAGGACCTGGCGGACGACGCGCTCGGCCTCGCTCTTGTCGCGGCTGTACTGCGAGCTGGGGACGCCGGTGGTCGGCCAGTCCTCGGTGACCCTGTGCCCGACGGCGCCGGCGGTGTATGCGCCGATCGACGACATGTGCAGGAACTGCTGCACGCCGGCGGCCTTCGCGGCCCGGGCCACCCGCCAGGAGCCGTCGACGTTCACCCGGTGCAGCCGCTCGGGCTCGCGGCCGGGCTGCAGGGCCCAGGCGAGGTGGATCACGACGTCCGCGCCGTCCATGAACTCCGCCAGGACGGTCTCGCTGGCGGGCTCCCCGAGGTCGGCGGAGAACCAGCGGACGCCGTCGTAGGGCGCCACCTCCGGCGGCAGCCGGCGGGCCAGGCCGCGCACCTCCGCGACGCCGCTGCCCGGTGCGGTCAGCCGCCGCAGCAGCGCCGTCCCGACGTTGCCGCTCGCGCCGGTGACGGCCACGGTGGCGCCCTGCAGGTGCCCGGGGGAGAAGTCAGCCATGACCTGCCGCTACCCGGTCGGGTCGCTGCGAACCGGGGCTCTCCCAGGGTCGCGGGGACGCGGACCGGCTCCGGGCGTACCGGGTCACGCCGGGCCGAGAGCTGCGGTCCCCGCCGGGCCCGGCGAGCCGTCCTTGAGCTCGACGAAGAGCACGCGGGTCTCCGTCTCCCCGATGTTCTCGCCCGAGTGCTCCTGGGCGGGCAGCCAGCCGGTCAGGCCGGCCGGCATGTCGACGTCGCGGTGGACATCCCCGGAGTGCAGCCGCCGCCGGAACGAGGTGAGCGTGTGCATCACGCTGTCCGGATGCGCGTGCGGTGTCGTCCGGTCGCCGGGGCGGTCGGAGTACTGCAGCACGCGCACCCGGTCGTTCTCGAACACCACGGAGTAGTGCTCGGGGTTCGTCAGCACCGGGTCGAGGGTCATGCCCGCTCACTGTGCTCCGGCGGACGGTCGTGGACCAGGGTCCCGGGCGTCCCGTCAGGCGGAGACGGGGGAGGGTGCCGCGACGTCGTCGTCCAGGGCCTGGCCGCGGCGTTCGGGCAGACCCCACGTGGCCAGCGCGCCGAGGACGAAGAACGCGGCGAAGATGCCGAACACCAGGCCGGTGCCCCCCATGTCGACCAGGCGCGGCACGGCCAGCGGCGCGGCGATGGACGCCAACCGGCCGAAGCCCGCCGCGGCGCCGGTACCGGTGGCCCGCAGCACGGTCGGGTAGACCTCCGGCGTCACCGCGTAGAGCGCGCCCCACGCCCCGAGGTTGAAGAACGACAGCACCATCCCGGTGACCAGGACGGTGGTGTCGCTGTCGGCCGCGGCGAACAGCCCGGCGCCCAGGGCCGACCCGGCGAGGAACGTGGCCAGCGTGGCCCGCCGTCCCCACTTCTCGATCAGGAACGCGGCCGCGGCGTACCCCGGCAGCTGGGCCAGCGTGATGACGAGGGTGTACCCGAACGACTTGGTCAGCGTGAAGCCGTCCGCGACCAGCAGGGACGGCAGCCAGATGAACGCGCCGTAGTACGCGAAGTTGATGCTGAACCAGACCGTCCACAGCGCAGCGGTCCGGGCCCGGGTGCCGACCGCCCAGACCGCCCAGGGGCGCGGCGCGACGACCGGTGCCGGGGGCGGCGACGGGACGGCTGCCACGCCGGCCGACTGCTCGAAGCGCCGCACCGCCGCCTCGGCCTCCTCCACCCGCCCGCGGGTCTCCAGGAAGCGCACCGACTCGGGCAGCCCCCAGCGGACGACGGCGGCGTAGAGCGCCGGGAGGGCACCGATGGCGAGCGCCCACCGCCAGCCCTCGTCGCTGCGCGGGACGACGAAGAAGCCGATCAGCGCGGCCATGGTCCAGCCGACCGCCCAGAACGCCTCCAGCCAGACGACCACCCGGCCGCGGACGCGCGCCGGGGCGAACTCGCTCACCAGCGTCGAGGCCACCGGGAGCTCGGCGCCGAGGCCGAGCCCGACGAGGAAGCGGAAGACCAGGAGCGCGCCGACCGACCAGGACAGTGCGGCCGCACCGGTCGCGAGCCCGAACACGAGCAGGGTGATCGCGAAGACCTGGCGCCGGCCGATCCGGTCGGCGAGCAGCCCGCCCAGGGTGGCGCCCAGGGCCATGCCGACGAAGCCGATGGAGGCGATCCAGGACAGCTCGGAGGAGGTGATGTCCCACTGCTGCTGGGTGGCCAGCGCCGCGAGGACGAAGGAGATCAGCCCGACGTCCATGGCGTCCAGCGCCCAGCCCAGACCGGAGCCGAAGACCAGCCGGCCGTGCTCGCGGGTGAAGGGCAGCCGGTCGAGCCGCTCGGCCCGGGTCGCGGGGGAGGTCGTCGCCGTCATGCCGTCAGTCTGCCGAGGACCCCGCCCGTCGGCTCGCGCTGGGCCTGCACGGCCACGGCTCTACCCGAACGCCCACGCCGCCATGAGCGGGAACTCGTCGCGCCAGAACACGTCGCCGTGCGACCCGGGGCGCTCCGTCATCACGACGTCCGCTCCGGCGTCGTCGAGCGCCCGAGCCCAGCGCAGTGCGTTGTCGCGGAAGAACGGCTCCTGCGTGCCGGCGACCAGGTACGCACGGGGGAGCGGCCTCGGCATGGTCACGGGCGGTCGGTAGCCCCCACCCGGTGAGGCGCAGAAGACCGCTCCGTAGACGTCGGGGTGCCGGAGGCCGAGGGCGAGTGCGAGCTCGCCACTGGCCGAGGCACCGCAGACCGAGGTGCGCACCGCGGGCAGCGCGACGTCGAAGCGGGACCGCACCCAACGTCGGACGTCGCCGACGAAGAACTCCTCGTGCGCCGCGAACCGTTCCGGGTCGAAGCCCGGTGAGTACTCGTGGAGCCGGAGTGTCTCGTCGGCGAGGCCGTGGACGCCGATGATCATCGTGGGTGGTACGTCCGCCGCCTCCAGGAGGGCGCCCCACGGCGCGATCAGCCGGACGTCACCGGCGAACACGACCGCCTCGGGTCCGCGGGGCGGTACGTACGCGGTGACCTGCCGACCACGGTCGTGGTCCAACGTCTCGGTGACCAGCGCACCGGCCATGGACGGGCCCCCGCGCCGGTCTCGGCCGGTCAGGACGCCGCCGTGCGCACGTGCGCGGTGACCAGCTGGGCGACGCGGTCGGCGGCCAGCTCGGGGATCCAGTGCGGCACGCCCTCGAGCACCTCCAGCCGGTAGGGGGCGTCGACGAAGCGCTCGGTGGCCTCGGTCGCGGTCCGGCCGAGGAACGCGTCACCGGTGCTCCACACGTGCAGCGTGGGCACGCGCACCGTTCCGACCGGGTCCCGGCCGGCCCACGGCAGCGCCCGGTACCAGCCCAGGGCCGCGGACAGCGCCCCTGGCTCCTGCATGCGGCGGACGTAGTGGTCCACGACGGCGTCGTCCAGCCCGCCGGAGCGCAGCATCCGGCGCAGCACGGCGCCGTCGCCGGCCAGCAGCAGCCGCTCCGGGATCAGCGGCAGCTGGAACACGCCCATGTAGTACGAGCGCAGCCCCTGGTCGCTGGTGACCATGGCCTTGGCCATGGCGGCGGGGTGCGGCACGGACAGGGCGGTGAGGGTGCGGACCCGGTCGGGGTGCCAGGCGCCCAGCCCCCACGCCACGATGCCGCCCCAGTCGTGACCGACGACGTGCGCGCTCTCCAGCCCGGCCGCGTCGAGCAGGGCCAGCACGTCGCCCACCGTCTCGCGGAGCCGGTAGTGCGCCCGCCCGCGCGGCCGGGCCATGGGGGAGTAGCCCCGCTGGTCCGGCGCGAGGGTGCGCAGCCCGTGCCCGTGCAGCGCCGGGGCGACGCGGTCCCAGGCGGCGGAGTCCTGCGGGAAGCCGTGCAGCAGGACGACGGGCTCGCCGTCCCCGGGACCGGCGTCCCGGACGTCGAAGGTCAGGCCGTCGCGGCGGAAGCTGTCCATCCGACGACTCTGCTCCTCGGCGGAGCGATGCGCACGGGGTGGTCCCCCCGCGTCCGGTGCGGGCGCGGGCCGCGACGGTCAGGGACGATGGGGCGGTGACCTCCCCTTCTCCCGAGATGATCGTGCTGGTCGACGACGACGGCCGGGCCATCGGCACGATGCCCAAGCCGCTGGTGCACCACGGGGAGACACCGCTGCACCGCGCCTTCTCCGCGTACCTGTTCGACGACGCCGGCCGGTTGCTGGTCACCCGGCGGGCGGACGGGAAGCAGACGTTCCCGGGCATGTGGACCAACACCGTCTGCGGCCACCCCGGACCGGACGAGGACGACGACGCCGCGATCGCCCGCCGGGCCGCCTTCGAGCTCGGCCTGCGGGTCAGCGAACTCCGGCCGGCCCTGCCCGGCTACCGCTACCGGGCCGAGTTCCGCGGGGTCGTGGAGAACGAGATCTGCCCCGTCTACCTGGGGCGGTACGCCGGCTCGCCGGCACCCGACCCGACCGAGGTCGGCGCGTGGGAGGTGCTCGACTGGGCGGCGTTCCGCCGCCGGCAGGAGACCGAGGGTGACGCGTGGTCGCCGTGGTGCCGGGAGCAGGCCCGGATGATCGAGGACGCCGGCCTGCTGCCCACTGCCTGACGGCAGGTAGTTCCAGCGACACGCCTGGTGAGCGCTTCCCGTCACGCAGCGGAGCCCTCCGGATGCGCTGCGAACGGCTGCGGCGCGTCGTCCCCGAGCTGCACCGGGGAGCCGCTGCGCCCTGCCTAGCGTCGCGCGCATGGACCGACGAGGGTTCCTGCTGACGCTCGCCGCAGGGCTCGCCGTGGCCGCCACCGGTCGGGGGGCGGTCACGGGCACGCGCGCCGGCGAGGGCGTGCCCGTCGCGGCGCCGACGGGCCTGCCGCCGTCCCCCGTGGCGGCCGTGGAGGTGCCCGCCCGGCCGGTCGCTCCGGCAGAGGTGGTCACCGCGTTGCCCGGCGCGGGCAACGGGCTGGCGCTGACCATCGACGACGGCACGAACAGCGAGGTCGTCGCGGCCTTCGCCACCCTCGCCGTCGACGCCGGCGTCCGGCTCACCTTCTTCCCCAACGGGCGCTACCGGTCGTGGGCGGAGAACGCCGCCGTCCTCCGCCCGCTCGCCGAGTCCGGTCAGGTGGCGTTCGGCAACCACACGTGGTCCCACCCCGACCTCACGCGCCTGGGCGACGCCGAGATCGCCGAGGAGATCCGCCGCAACCAGCAGTTCCTCCGCACGACACTCGGCGTCGTCGACACCCCGTTCCTCCGCCCGCCGTTCGGCGCCCACGACGAGCGGACCGACCGGATAGCGGCCGACCTCGGTCACCCGACGATCGCGATGTGGAACGGCACGCTCGGCGATTCGCGGGTCCTCACCGGCGCGGAGCTGGTCGGCTACGCGCGCGAGTGGTTCACCCCGCAGACCATCGTGGTCGGCCACGCCAACCACCCGACCGTGACCACCGTGTACGGCGAGCTGCTGGACCTGATCCGCGAGCGGCAGCTGCGCACGGTCACCCTGGCCGACGTCTGGGCGCCGCCGTCGTCGTCCTTCCGGGGCGCGGTGGCCACCGGCCACGTCGGGAGCTGACCCCGGCCGGCTCCGACCTGCGACCGGTGCGGTTCTCGGCGAGGCTGGGGGAGTCGATCGAACCATGGACTGGAGGACCGGATGCAGGAGTCGCTGAAGGGGCGCGTCGCGCTCGTCACGGGAGCCGCGAGCGGACTGGGCCGCGCCACGGCCGTGGCGCTGGCCGAGGCCGGAGCGCACGTGGCGATCGCGGACATCGACGCAACCGGCAGCGAGGAGACCGGCCGTCTGGTGACCGACGCCGGCGGCAGCGCCGAGGTGGTGGCCCTGGACGTCACCGACGACGAGAGCCGGCGCACCGTGGTCGGCGGCCTCTTCGACGCCCACGGCGACAGCTTCGACATCCTCGTCAACGTCGCGGGCATCGACCGGCCGGGCTACATCACCGACATCGACCTCGCCGACTACCGGCGGGTGCAGGCGGTGAACTTCGAAGGCCCCGTCTTCCTCACCAGCGAGTTCACCAAGCGGGTGCAGCACCTGCCGGAGGGGCGCACGGCGGACGTCGTCCACATCGTGTCGCTGTCGGCGATCACCTCGGGCAGCGGCGCCATCGCCTACAACGGCTCGAAGGCCGGCTTCCTCAACGCGACCAGGTGCATCCAGCGCGAGCTGCGGGAGAAGGCCGTGACGCAGCCCGACGGCACCGAGCGCCCCTTCCCGTGCCGGGTGCAGTCGGTCATCCCGGCGGCCATGGACACGCCGATGATGGAGCAGTGGGGCATCCCCTCCCACCTGATGATGCCGCCGTCGGCGGTGGCCGAGATGGTGCGCACCCTCGTGCTGCTGCACCCGTCGGCGTTCGTGCCCGAGATGCAGATCGTGCCGCGTCTCGAGCCCAACTTCCCTCGTTGAGCCCGGCGGGGGTGGGCGACGTGAGCATGGCCGGACCGGACGGGAGCGACCCGGAGGACAGGACGACGGTCGCCTCCGATGATGCGCTCGGGCACGGGTCCCGCCTGGGCCCCGGGGACCTCGCGCCCGACGAGGAGCGACTGCTGGCCGCCCTGGAGCGGGACGCGCGTGGGCTGCCCGAGATCCCCGTGCGGGACACGATCCCTGAGGTCAAGGCCAGCGAGCGGAAGGCACCGGCGCCGGACAACGGGTTGACCCCGTTGTTCGCCGCGCCCGACCTGGAGGACTGAGGGCTAGGGCCGGCAGGGGCGGACGCAGGCCGCGACGAGCGCGACGTCGTCCTCGGCGCCGTCGGGCAGCAGCCGTCCCAGCAGGGCGTCGCACAGCTCGCCGACCGGGCGGCTCCCCAGCTCGGCCAGCGCCCCGGCGAGCAGCTCGACTCCGTCGTCGAAGATCTGGTCGCGGCGCTCGACGAGCCCGTCGGTGTAGAGCAGCAGAGTGCTGCCGGGCTGGAGCAGCACCTGCTGCTCGGTGCGCGGCCGCGAGGCGTCGACGCCGAGGAGCAGGCCGGGCCGGGGCTTGTCCAGCACCTGCACGCGACCGTCGGGACCGCGGAGCAGCGGGGGGAGGTGGCCGGCGCTGGCCCAGCGCAGCAGGGTGGCGCCGTCGGCCCCCTCGGGCCGCTCGAGCCGGCCCACCAGCACGGTGGCCAGGGCTCCGAGGCCGAGCCCCGCGATCGCCCCGTCGAGCTGCGTGAGGAGCCCGGCCGGACCGGCGCTGCCGGAGTAGGCGATGCCGCGGAGCAGGCCGCGCAGCTGGCCCATCGTAGCCGCCGCGTGGCTGTCGTGGCCGGCCACGTCGCCGATGACCAGGATGGTCGAGCCGTCGGGCAGGTCGAACACGTCGTACCAGTCGCCCCCCACCTGCGCCTCGCGCGCGGCGGGCACGTAACGGACGGCGAGCTCGAAGCCGGCCGGCTGCACCGGCTCGGTGAGCAGGCTGCGCTGCAGCGTCTCCGCGGCCCGCACGACGCTGCGCGAGCGGGCGTACAGCGCCTCCAGCAGATGGGTGCGCAGCTCGGTCGCCTCGGCCACCTGCTCGGGCGTCCACGGCTCCGACCGCCCGCGCACGGACTCGCGCCAGCGCTCGAAGGACTTGCGGGGGCTGAGCCGGATCTCGTCGCCCTCGCGCTCGGCGATGGCCTTGTTGTGCGGATCGCCGCCCCAGTCGATGTGCCGCACCGACTCGCCGCGGAGCCACATCACGAACTGCCCCTCGGGCAGCGGCAGCACGAGGGCGCCGCAGGCCAGCTCCTCGGGCGCGCCCAGCTGCGGCGCGTCCCGGTGCAGCGACTCGGTGGCGACGACGTCGTCCTCCCGGCCCGCGGCCCAGGCGGCGACCGCCTCGGCGACGTCGAGGGGGATCTCGCTCCCGGCCGCGCGCGTCCGCCCCTGGAGGCGGACGACGACGCCGTCGGCGGGCAGCAGGTCGAGCAGGCTGGGGGAGCCGAGCAGGGTGTCGGTGAGCGTGCGGTCCTCGTCCAGGGCGGCCGCGGTCAGGGAGGTCAGCGTCGAGCGCACCCGGAGGGCGCGGCGCACCTCCTCCTCCTGGGCGCGGTCCACCAGGCGCAGCGAGAGCGTCGAACCGAGGAACTCCGCCGCGGCACGGGTGGCGTACGGCGGGGCGTGCGGGCCGCTGTAGTGGTGGCAGGCGATGAGGCCCCACAGCTTGTCGTCCCGAAGCAGCGAGATGGACATCGAGGCGCGGACGCCCATGTTGTGCAGGTACTCGACGTGGATCGGCGACACGCTGCGCAGCGTGGAGAAGGTCATGTCCAGCGGCCGGCCACTGGTCGGGTGATCGGTCGGCCGGACCGGCGAGGGCACGTAGTCCACGTCGGAGATCAGCCGGATCCAGTTCTTCTCGTACAGGGCCCGCGCCTGGGCGGGGATGTCCGAGGCCGGGTAGTGCAGGCCCAGGAAGGAGTTGAGCCCGTCGAGCTTGGCCTCGGCCACGACTTCGCCGTTGTAGTCGGCGTCGTAGCGGTAGACCATCACCCGGTCGAAGCCGGTGAGGCCCCGCACCGCCTGGGCGGTGATGTCGTACAGCTCCTGGAGCGAGGAGGCCCGGTTGAGGTCGGCGATCGTCCCGCGCACCGCCTGGTAGGTGTTCGGGAAGGAGAACGGCCGCGGTCCGCGCGCCGGCTCCAGCTCCACCACGAGGCTGGTGCTCGGCGTGCCGCCGGTGGCACCACCCCGGCCGCGGGGCAGCTCGCCCTCGACGATCGCCCGGTGCAGCAGGGCGTCGACCGGCACCTGCTCGCCGCGGACGTCGAGGGTGACCTCGACCGGGTTGCGCTCGCGCAGGTCGCCGAAGGCGCTCGCGGAACGGATCACGGCGCCGGCGGCGGCGGCGCCCAGGACGTCGGCCAGCGGGCGGCCCAGCGCCTCCTGCCAGGGCACGCCGGTCAGTTGTTCGAGGTTCTCCGACGCCTGCTCGACCACGTGGTGGGGATCGCTGACGGCGAGGAGCACCCCGCGCGGCTGGATGCTGCCCGGCACGTGGATGGGCTCGCGCTCGCAGTTGCTGAGGTCGACCGGGGTCCCTGGTGCCAGGAAGTCGATCTCCGGGGCGCCGGTCATGCCGGGAGGCCGGTCATCGCGGCTGGCCGGCACCAGCCGGCCAGCGCCGCGAACGTCGTGCGCGCCGCCCCGAGCATCGCGCCCGCGTCGCCGCCCTCGGCCACGCGCGCCCGGGTGACCCGGCGGAAGGCCGCCCACATGGCGCCGGTCTCGCTGCCGTAGGGGGAGAAGGCGCGGATCGGAACGCCGGCCAGTTCGGGCAGCCCGGCCAGGTGCCGGTCGATGAAGACCCCGCCGAGCGTCGACCCTTCGAGCACGTACATCCGGCCCAGGGCCTCGTCCGTGCCCGGGACCGGCGGGAGCAGCGGGAACCGGTCCGACGCCCGCGATCCCAGCCCGCGCAGGTCGGCCGCGAAGAGGGATGCGCGACGCCGGCGTGGCCAGTCGACCCGCTCCGCGTCGGCCGGGCAGCGGACCGCCCACTCGTCGAGACCGGCCTCGGCCGCGCGCCAGAAGCCGTGCATCGCGTCCAGCACCTGCGCGAGGCGGTGCCGGCTCAGCGACGGGTCGAGCAGGTCGAGGGTGCGTTCGACGTCCTCGTGCTCGGCGGCGGTGCCCACCCGGAGCAGGCGCAGCACGTCCTCGTCGGTGCCGCGGTCGTCCCGGAGCGCAGCGTGGTCACCTGCAGCCATCCCGATGAGGGTAGGTCGCATCCGTCGTGGTCGTCGGGTGAGGGTGGGCCGCCCCCTGTGCGGAGTTCCTCAGCAGGCGCGCCGGCGCGAAGGTGCCGGGCCCGTACCTGCGTCCCTGGCCCTCGGAGCCCGGACCTCCTAGCGTTCCGGGGTGCTCGAGCACGCACCCGGAGGGAGGCCGCTTGCTGCAGCAGACCCTGCTCGCCGCGTCCCGTCGGCCGGGGCTGCGCCGCGCCGTCGTCGCCCACCCGGCCACCCGCCGGGTCGTCGACCGCTTCGTCGCCGGCGAGACCCTGGACGACGCGCTCGCGGCCGTCCACGCGCTCGCCGCCGACGGCCTCGCGGTGACCCTCGATCACCTGGGTGAGGACGTCACCGACCGGGCGGAGGCGGTCCGCAGCCGCGACGCCTGCCTGCGCGCGCTCGACGGCCTGGCGTCGTTCGGCCTCGGCCCGGCCGCCGAGGTGTCGGTCAAGCTGTCGGCCTTCGGTCAGGCGCTGCCCGGCGGTCACGACGTCGCCCTGGAGCTGGTCCGCCCGGTCGTCGAGGCGGCGTCGGCGCTGGGCACCACGGTGACCCTCGACATGGAGGAATCGGCCACCGTCGACTCCACGCTGGCGGCGCTCGCCGACCTGCGCAGGCAGCATCCCGGCACCGGTGCGGTGCTGCAGGCCATGTTGTTCCGCAGCGAGGCGGACGCCGAGGCGCTGGCGTCGCCCGGCTCCCGGGTACGGCTGGTCAAGGGGGCCTACGACGAGCCGGCGACCGTCGCGCACCGGCGCAGGAAGGACGTCGACGCCGCATACGTCCGCTGCCTCCGGTTGCTCATGGCCGGCCCGGGCCATCCGATGATCGGCTCGCACGACCCCGCGTTGGTGGCGCGGGCGCACGAGCTGGCCGCTCAGCACTCACGGTCCGCGGACTCGTGGGAGGTCCAGATGCTCTACGGCATCCGCCCCGAGGAGCAGCGGCGGCTGGCCGCCGCGGGCACCACCGTCCGGGCCTACGTGCCCTACGGCGCCGACTGGTACGGCTACTTCATGCGCCGTCTGGCCGAGCGCCCGGCCAACGTCGCCTTCTTCCTCCGCTCGCTGCTCACGAGGTCCTGAGAGGTACCGCCATGGATGCCGTCACCCGTGTTCCCGCCCCGCGCAACGAGCCGGTCCTCGACTACGCGCCCGGTTCGGCCGAGCGCGAGGCCCTCGGGCGCCGGCTGGCCGAACTCGCCGCCGCGCCGATCGAGCTGCCCCTGACCGTCGGCGGACGGCAGCGCATGGCCGGTGGGGAGCGGTTCGACGTCGTGCAGCCGCACCGGCACGCCGCCGTCCTGGGCTGCTCGGCCCATGCCACGCACGCCGACGCGGAGGAGGCGGTCCGGTGCGCGAAGGAGGCTGCTCCCGGGTGGCAGGAGCTGTCGTTCGACGACCGCGCCGCCGTCTTCCTCAAGGCCGCCGACCTGCTGGCCGGCCCCTGGCGGCAGACGCTCAACGCGGCCACGATGCTCGGTCAGAGCAAGACCGCCTACCAGGCCGAGATCGACAGCGCCTGCGAGCTCGTCGACTTCTGGCGCTGGAACGTCCACTTCGCCCGCGAGTTGCTCGCCGAGCAGCCGGTGTCGTCGAACGGCGTGTGGAACCGGGTCGACCACCGTCCGCTCGAGGGCTTCGTCTACGCGGTCACGCCGTTCAACTTCACCGCGATCGCCGGCAACCTGCCGACCGCCCCGGCGCTGATGGGCAACACCGTCGTCTGGAAGCCGTCGCCGACGCAGCAGTTCGCGGCGCACTTCGTGCTGCGGCTGCTCGAGGCCGCGGGGCTGCCCGACGGCGTGATCAACATGCTCCCCGGCGACGGGCTCGCCGTCTCCGACGTCGCGCTGGCCGACCGCGACCTGGCCGGCATCCACTTCACCGGCTCGACCACGACGTTCCAGCACCTGTGGCGGACCGTCGGCCAGAACATCGCGGGGTACCGCGGCTATCCGCGGATCGTCGGCGAGACCGGCGGCAAGGACTTCGTCGTCGCGCACCCGTCGGCCGACCTCGACGTGCTGCGCACCGCCCTGGTGCGCGGCGCCTTCGAGTACCAGGGCCAGAAGTGCTCAGCAGCGTCGCGGGCGTACGTGCCGCGCACGGTCTGGACTCGGCTGCGCGACGACCTGGTCGACGTCACCGAGTCGCTGCCGATGGGCGACGTCACCGACTTCTCGAACTTCCTGGGGGCCGTGATCGACCGGCGGTCGTTCTCGAAGCTGTCCGGCGTGCTGGACCGCGCGAAGGGCGACGACGCGCTGACCGTCGTCGCCGGCGGCACGGCGGACGACGGCGAGGGGTTCTTCGTCCGGCCGACGGTCCTCGAGGGCAGCGACCCGGGCCACGAGGTGTTCACCACCGAGTACTTCGGCCCGGTGCTCGCGGTGCACGTCTTCGAGGACGGCGACTACGACACCGTGCTGGCGCAGATGGAGTCCGCGGCGCCGTACGCGCTCACCGGCTCGATCGTCGCGCAGGACCGGTCGGCGATCGCGCACGCCCAGCGGGTCCTGCGCAACGCCGCGGGCAACTTCTACGTCAACGACAAGCCGACCGGAGCCGTCGTCGGGCAGCAGCCGTTCGGCGGAGGACGGGCCTCGGGCACCAACGACAAGGCCGGCGCCGCGCAGAACCTGCTGCGCTGGACGAGCACCCGGTCGATCAAGGAGACGTTCGTCCCGGCGACCGATCACCGCTACCCGCACATGCGCTGACCCCCGCCGGGATCAGGTCACCTGATCGTGGCGTGTCCTCCCCGACGGTGGGCGGAGAGGGAGGACGCGCGGCGACGAGGGAGGACGGCGGTCAGCGTGCGGGCCAGTGGAGGCAGCCGTCCTCGCCCAGCACCGCGCCCTCGGAGGGGCGGTGCGGCGCGAGGCGGCCGTCGGGCATCAGGTGGGTCACCGGCACACCCCGGCCCAGGACGGCGACGTCGGCGATCAGCCGCCGGTGGCACCGCCACCACACGCTCTCGCTGCACATGACCGCGACCGTCGCGGCCCCGGCGGCGGCGAGCACGTCGTCCAGTGCGGCGGCGAACTCCGGCGTCCGGGTGTGCGCGGCGTAGGCGGCGAACTGGGCGACGGTCCACCAGCCGTCCTCGACCGGAGCGTCCCTGGGCAGGCTCCGGCGGCCGCCGAGCCGGGCGTCCCACCGGTAGTCGATGCCCTGGGCGGGCAGCCACTGCTCGAGAGCTTCCCGGCGCACGTCCGGGTTGACCCGGCTGCCGGGGAAGCGGCGAACGTCGACCAGGACGGCGATCGCGGCGTCCCGCAGCGCGTCACCGAGTTCGGCGCGATCGCGTGGGCCGTGGCCCACCGTCAGCAGTGGCACAGGTCATGCCTACCCGTACGCGGCCGGGGCGGCCCGGCCGGTCATGCTCTACAGGTGAGCGAGGCAGGAATCCGGACGCCGCTGTGGCGGGGCCGCGGGATGCAGGGCCTCATGGGCGTGACCCTGCTGGGCTTCACCAGCTATTGCCTGACCCTGGCCTCCCTGCCGGCCTACGCGGTGGTCGGTGGCGCCGCGGAGAGCTCAGCCGGAGTGGTCACCGCGGTGTTCCTGCTGGCCACCATCCTCACGCAGACGGCGATCCCGGCCCTGACCGCGAGGTGCGGCACCGGTCCGGTGCTGGTCGCCGGGCTGCTGGCGATGGGGCTCCCGGCGCCGCTGTACGTGCTCGACGACAGCGTGTTCTGGATCTCCGCACTTTCCGCCGTCCGCGGGGCCGGGTTCGCCGTGCTGACCGTGCTCGGCGCCACCCTGGCGATCCGCGTGGCCCCGCGGGAACGGCGCGGAGAGGCCGTGGGTGTCTACGGCCTGGCGATCGCGATACCCAACCTCGTCGCCATCCCGGCGGGGGCCGCGCTCGTGCTGAACGGGCACGTCGGATGGCTGGCGTGGTTGTCGGCGGCGCCAGTGCTGGGCGTGGTGTTCGTGCCGATGCTGGTCGGCTCGGTGGGGCCGGAGCCCCGCCCGGGGCCCGCGGGATCCGGCCGGGCGGCCGTCCGTGCCGCGCTGGCCCCCTCGGCCGTCCTCTTCGTGGTCACCCTGGCTGGTGGTGGTCTGGTCACCTTCCTGCCCATCGAGCGCCCGGACGGAGCCGTGGCCACCGTGGCGCTGCTGGTCTTCGGCCTCGGCGCCGCGGTCACGCGCTGGGGCGCGGGGCTGCTGGCCGACCGGCTCCGCAGCCGGATGCTCCTGCCGCTGTCCTTGCTGGGTGCGGCGGCCGGGATGGTGGTCACGGCCCTCGGTCTGGGGGGTGACCGGACGTGGATCGTCGTGGGCGCGGCCCTCTGCGGCGCCGGGTTCGGCGCGGTGCAGAACCTCACCCTGCTGGCTGCGTTCCGACGAGCCGGTGAGAACGGGACGACCACGGCCAGCGCGGTGTGGAACGCCTCGTTCGACGGCGGGACCGGCACCGGTGCGCTGCTCATCGGCCTGGTGGCCGCCGGCATCGGGCTGGACTGGACCTACGTCGCCGTCGGCGTCCTGCTGACCCTGCTCTGGCCGTTGGCCTCGGTGGCAGCGCGGGAGCCCGGGGCGGCGCGACGCTGACGGCCACGGGCCCTGGCCGCTGGCCGGGCTGCTACCCGTGGGCGGCCGGCCGTCCGGGTCAGCCGGGCAGGACCGTGCGCACGCGAGCGATGAAGTCCCGGAATTCTCCCATAAACTTCTCGAGAAATGCGCGCACTGATTCGTCCAGCACTTCACCGCCTTCCCCGAACGCCTCGGGCCGGAACTGGATGTAGGCCTCCATGGCGTTGAGCTGCGGGGAATTGCAGTAGCTGAGAATGCTCTTGAGCGATTGCTGTGCGACGGCGGTTCCGATCGCCCCCGGAGATGCGCCGATCGTCGCCGAGGGCGTGTGGGCGAACGAATTGTGGCCCCACGGCCGGCTTCCCCAGTCGATGGCGTTCTTCAGTGCGCCGGGGATCGAGCGGTTGTACTCGGGGGTGACGAACAGCAGCGCATCGACGGACTCGACGGTGCGCTTCAGCTCGCGAGCTTCCGGTGGGTAGTCGGCGTCGAGGTCCCGGTTGTACAGCGGCAGCTGCCCGATGGGGATCTCGACCAACTCCAACTCGGCCGGCGCCGAGCGGATCAGAGCCGTGGCCAGGACCCGGTTGATCGATTGCCCCGAAAGGCTGCCGACGAAGTATCCGACCGTGAAAGTCACGTATTCCTCCCAGCATGACTGCGCCGTTCGACGAAGGCCTCGGTCCGGGCTCGCCACGTCGCATTCGACAGCACCGGGCACCTCTCACCGGATACGGCGACGGCGCCGGGTGAGGGAGAGGAATACCGGTCGGCCGGAGGCCGTAGCGGTCCGGCAACGACCAACCTAGGGGCCGCGTCGGGGGCTCCCGGGGTCGGTGCACGAATTGACCCGACCGGGGGACAACCCGGCTCCTTTCCAAACCTAGGGTCCAGGTCGGCCCCCGACGCGGCCGCCTGTCCGCTAGTGAAGGAGAGACCGTGGCAAGCGCTCCACCCACCGTCCGCAAGGTCTTCTCACAGGTCGAGGTCGTGCACTCGTCCGCCGGTCGGAGCGATGACCGGGGTCCGTTGCGGCGGGTCGCCGTCTGCGCCGTGATCCGGAACCCGTACGCGGGGCAGGGGTATGTCGAGGACCTCAGCGCTCTCGTCGATGCCTCGGGCGAGATCGGCACCATGCTCGGGGGGGAGGCCGCGCGGCTTCTCGGCGAACCGGTGGAGAGCTACGGCAAGGCAGGCCTCGTGGGGACCGACGGGGAGCAGGAGCACATCAACGCCGCGGTGACGTCGGTGTTCGGCAACGCCTTCCGGGACGCCATCGGCGGTGGTACCGCGTGGATCACCTCGGTCACCAAGCCTGCCACCGCGGGAGCCGCTATCGACGTCCCTCTCGCCTACAAGGACGAGGTCTGGGTGCGCAGCCATTACGACGCCATCGAGGTGCGCATCCCCGACGCGCCGCATCCCGACGAGATCGTCGTCATCGCAGCCGTGGCCAACCGGGGGCGCATCAACGCGCGCGTCGGCGGCATGACGGTCGACGAGGCGCGCGCCAAGGCGTCCCAGTGACCGGCAGCATCGCCGTCGTCGGTGCCGGCTGCATCCTCTCGGGCGACCTCGAGGCCCCGGTGATCGACGGCGCGGACACGGTCGTCAGCCGTAACGGCACGATCGCCGCCGTCGGGCGCCGCCAGGACCTGCAGCAGGAGGTCGCGGACTCCGACGTCGTCGTCGACGCCAACGGCGCGACGATCGCCCCCGGGCTGATCGACTCGCACTGCCACGTGGTCCTCGGCGACTACACGCCGCGCCAGAAGACCGTGGACTTCCTCGCCAGCTACGTGCACGGCGGGATCACGAGCGTCGTGTCACCCGGGGAGATCCATGCGCAGGGGCGGCCGCACAGCGCGGTCGGGGTCAAGGCGCTGGCAATCGCCGCCAAGACCTGCTTCGAGAACTTCCACCCGGGTGGGATGACCGTCCATGCCGGCGCCGTCGTCCTGGAGCCGACCCTGCGGGACAGCGACTTCGCGGAGTTGCAGGCGGCCGGCGTGCGCCTGGCCAAGTTCGGCTTCGGCCTGTACGAGGACCCCGCGGACGGCTACGACCAGGTACGCAGTGCCCAGGCACACGGGATCACGGTCATGTGCCACTCCGGGGGAGCCAGCATCCCCGGCAGCAAGCCGATCACGCCCGATCACCTGCTGCACCTGGCACCGGACGTCTGCGGGCACATCAACGGCGGCCCCACGTCGCTGCCAGCAGCGGGCGTCGACCGCATCATCGACGAGACCTCGATGGCACTGCAGCTGGTCCAGGCGGGCAACCTCCAGTCGTCGTTGCGGATCCTCCGCAAGGCTGTCGACGGGGGCCACTTCGCCCGCGTGGTGATCGGGTCCGACACACCGACCGGCACCGGCGTCATGCCGCTCGGAGTGATCAAGACGGTCGCCGAGTTGGCTTCCTTCTCCGGTATCGATCCGGCGCTCCTCTGGGCGGCTGCCACCGGGAACAACGCGCGTGTCTGGGACCTACCCGCCGGCGTCATCGAGGCGGGACGGGCGGCGGATCTCATCGTCATGGACGCCCCGTGGGGATCCACCCGGGAGGACGCGCTCGGGGCGCTGGAGATCGGCGACATCCCGGGGATCACGGCAGTCATCACCGGAGGACATCTCCGGAACCTCACCAGCAGGAACACGCCACGTGCCGCGCGCCTGGCGGCTGTCACCCCGGACATGCCCCATCTCAGCGCTGCGGGTCACTGAGCGCGCTGTCCGACCTCCCCGCTATCGATTCCGGAGGACCCACCGCATGGGCTACAGGATGGTCTTCGACCGCGACAAGTGTCAGGGATATGCCAACTGCATCATCGAGGCCTCGGAGATCTGGGACTTCGACGAGGACGAGGACATCGCCGTCCTCCGCCAGGAGCACCCGCCTGCGGAGCTCCGCGAGAAAGCCGACGCATCCGCCCGGGGTTGCCCCGCCCACGCGATCGCGGTCGAGGACGTCCCGGAGTGAGGCACGTCGCGATCGTCGGCGCGTCGCTCGCCGGCGTCCACGCGGCCGAGGCTCTGCGGGAGCGTGGCTTCGAGGGGGAGATCACCCTGGTCGACAGGGAGGCGTCCCTTCCCTACGACAAGCCCCCGCTCTCCAAGAACGCGCTGCTCGACGACGGCGTCGACGCCGAGCTGCCGCTGCGGCCCCGGGCCTGGTACGACGAGCACCAGATCGGCCTGCGCCTCGGGCAGGGGGTCGTCGGGTTGGACACCGCCGCCCGGACGCTGCACCTCAACGGCGGCGACGCGGTCGGATACGACGGCCTGGTGCTGGCGACGGGGTCGGCGGCGCGTCCACTCCCGGTGCCCTGTGGTGATCCGTCGCGGATCCACCGGCTGCGCACCCTCGAGGATGCGCGGCGGCTGCGGGCGGACCTGCTACCGGGACGTCACCTGGTCGTGGTGGGCGGCGGGTTCATCGGCCTGGAGGTCGCGGCGACGGCCCGTCGGCTGGGGCTCGACGTCACGGTGGTGGAGACGGCGGCGACGCTGCTCAACCGGGCGTTCGGTCCGCAGGTGGGCGGCTGGATCCGCCAGGTGCACGAGCGCAACGGCGTCGAGATCCGCTGCGCCGTCGCGCTGCAGGAGATCAGCAGCCACGGAGACGGCTTCACACTCCGCTTCGCCGAGGGGCCGACGCTGTCCGCCGACGTCGTCGTCGGTGGCGTTGGGGCCGTTCCGCAGACGGACTGGCTGGAGGGCAGCGGGGTCGACCTCGGGAACGGGGTCCGCTGCGCGAGCGACCTGAGCACGAACGTGCCGAGTGTCGTGGCCGCCGGGGACATCGCCTACTGGCACAACGCCCTGTTCAGCGAGGACATGCGCGTCGAGCACTGGACGAACGCCGTGGAGCAGGGGCGTCACGCCGCGGGGACCCTGCTCGGCGATCGGGAGGCCCACCAGTCGGTGCCGTACTTCTGGACCGACCAGCACGACGCCAAGGTGCGCTTCGTCGGCCGAGCCGACGCCGCAGACGACCTGGTGATCGAGGAGCCGAAGCCCGACGCGCTGGTGGCTCTCTACGGCCGCAACGGGGTCCTGCGCGGTGCGGTGTGCGTCCGCACCCCGCGTCGGCTCGCGGAATACCGCGAGGCCATCCGCAATCGCACGCCGTGGGAGGAGGTCGCCGGGCATTTCGCCGGCGGCCGGTCCACGTCCACAAGAGAGCCGGGCTCCGGCCCGGCCGTACAGGAGGTGTAGCCATGTCCGAGACCTCGGCGGCGTCCAACGAGGACGCCCTGTCGATCATCGAGCTCTTCCCGCAGGACGAGGACTGGTCCTTGCAGACCATGCGACTCCTCGCCCAGGTCGCCGTCGGCGGTGCCGACCTCTTCGAGTGCGCCCGCACGGCCGCCCGGATCGGCGACCAGACTACCGACGGGGAGGTGTGGCACCGGGAGTGGAACCGCACGGCCCAGGAGGTCGCTGCCCAGGGCCAGGCGGCCCTCGACCGCGGCGACATCACCACGGCTCGACGGGCGCTGTTCCGCTCGTGCAGCTACTACCGCCACTCCGAGTTCTTCCTGTCGTCGCACGACCCGCGTCGGGCCGAGGCCTACAACACGGGCCGGGCCAACTTCCGCAAGGCGGCCTCGCTGACCGACGGGGTCATCGAGCAGATCGAGGTCCCGTTCGAGGGCAAGACGATGGAGGGGTACGTCGTCCGGCCGGACAACTCGGGTGAGCGTCGCCCGACCGTGCTGTTCCTCGGCGGTGCCGACTCGTGGGCCGAGGAGCTGTACTTCCTCGGCGGGACCGAGTTCCCCGCCCGTGGCATGAACGTGGTCATGGTGGACACCCCCGGGCGGGGCAGCAGCCTGCGCTTCAAGGAGATGTACAGCCGTCCCGACTACGAGGTCCCGGTCGCGGCCATCCTCGACTTCCTGGAGAAGCGCGACGACGTGGACCCGGAGCGCTTCGGCCTCGCCGGGGTGAGCTTCGGTGGCTACTACGCCCCGCGTGCAGCTGCGTTCGAGCCGCGGGTGAAGGCTGTCGCGGCCTGGTGTGGGACCTGGAGCATCCTCACCGACTTCTACGAGTTCTACCCGCCGCTCCAGGAGCAGCTGCAGTGGCTGAGCGGCTCCAAGGACGACGCGGAGGCCCGGGAGAAGCTGGCCGAGTTCACGCTCGACGGCGTCGCCGACAAACTGCAGATCCCCGTGTACGTCATGCACGGGACCAGGGACATCATCATGGACATCGAGGGCGCACGTCGGTTCGTCGACGCGCTCACGACCGATGACGTCACCGTGGACATCTACGACGGGGCCGGGTCGCTGCACTGCAGCTACGACTACTTCTCGGTCGCGACGTCGCGGTTGTCCGACTGGTTCCTCCACCGGATCTGACGCCGGTCGGCACGGGTCGCCCTCGGCCGGGAGACCGGGGGCTCGAGGGCGACCCACACCGCGAATGGACCCGGACGGGTAAGTCCGGTGGGCCCCCTCGCGGTCCTAGGGTCGAGAGGTCCGGTGGTCGCGCTACCCGGAGACGTCGTCAGTCGCGGGAACGCCCGAGAGGCCACGGAACGCACACGAAGAAGGTGAGCGCGTGTACGCCCTGCACAAGCTGTTGTGGGACATCCGCCGCGACGGAGCAGTGAAGGCGCGGTACGTCGAAGAGCCCGATGCGGTGCTGGACGAGTACGGCATCGAAGGCGATTGGCGTCACCTCATGAAGACGCTCGACTTCAAGGCCCTGTACGAGCGGGGGATCAACCCCTACCTCCTGTACTTCTGCGCGATCCAGCTGCAGGTGGACCGTGCCGAGTACTACGCACGCATCCGTGGAGAGGTGAATTGATGTCACGCACGGGCACCGTCGTCGGCGCTTTCATGGCGTCCCACTCGCCGGGCATCACCGGTTGGCCGGAGCGTGCCCAGCCCGGACAGCAGGAGGCCGTGGAGCAGGCGTACGCGGAGGCGCGACGCCGACTGGACGAGCTGGAGCCGGACGCGATCGTCGCCGTCTCGGTGGAGCACTTCACCAACTTCCACCTCGGCAACCTGCCGGCGTTCGCGATCGCGACCGGGGACTCGTACCTCGGACCCGTGACCGCCGAGATGGCTTCCTTCCTGCGGGTGGAGCAGCACCGTTACCCCGGAGATGCGGCACTGGGGCGGCATCTCTACGAGTTCGCGCTCGAGTCGGAGTTCGACCCGTCGCTGGTCGAGGGCGGGCTGGACTTCGACGAGAACTTCTGCGTCCCGTTCAAGCACCTCGACCCGGAGTCGAAGTACCCGCTCGTGCCGGTCATCGTCAACGGGGTCAACCCGCCCTGGCCGACGCCGAAGCGCTGCTACGAGTTCGGCCGGATGATCCGCCGGGCCGTGGAGGCCCAGACCCAGGCGCAACGGGTCGTCGTCGTCGGTACCGGTGGGCTCTCGCACTGGGTGGGTCTGCCGGAGTCCGGCAACATCAACGCCGAGTTCGACCGCGACTTCCTCGCCCGCCTGGAGTCCGGTGACCCCGCGCGGCTCACCGACTACACCCGGGCGGAGATCGACGAGGCCGGCAACGGCGCCCACGAGATCCGCACGTGGCTGGTCGCGGCCGGTGCCGTGGAGAGCCCTTTCGACGTCCTGGTCTACGAGGCCGTGCCCGAGTGGCTGACCGGCACGTCCGTGGCTGCCGCCCGGCTCTGACCACACCTGCGCAGTGGACCCCGCGAGGACCGGCGCTACGAACTCTTCCCGAACCGACAAGCACTGCACCGACCGGAGGAAACGAGATGAGCAAGCTGCCCAAGGTGACCGGCCGCGACATGCGGGGCGTGATGGCCTACCCGCCCACCCCGGCCCTGCCAGGTGCCGAGAGGGTCGACGCGGTGGACACCGTCGACCTGCAGGAGACCGAGCGCATGATCCGCACGCTCATCGCCGACGGTGTCGACGCCATCGCCCTGAACGGCACTCTGGGTGAGATGGCGACCCTCACCCTCGATGAGTGGAAGAGCTTCGCCTCCTGCGTGGCGGAGACCGTCCGCGACGTGAACCCGGACTTCCCGGTGTTCATCGGCGCCACCACCCTCAACACCCGCGACACGGTCAGCCGGATGAAGTTCCTGGCCGACCTGGGCATCACCGGGACCCTGCTGGGTCGTCCCATGTGGGGCGACATGGTTGCCCCGGTCATGGAGCGCTTCTACCGGGACGTCGCCGAGGCCGTGCCGGAGATGGCGATCGTCGTCTACGACAACACGGCGGCATTCGGCGGGATCATCCCGCGGAGCGTCTACAAGACCCTGGTCACGCTGCCCCAGGTGGTGGCCGTCAAGTACGCGGGCGGCGCCTCCGTCGGGTTCCGCTACCACAACGACATGGCGCACACCGGGACGCGCTTCCCGCTCATGTCGATCGAGACCGACTGGTTCCCGGCGTGGGAGATGTACGGCGAGGAGCTCGTCGGCATGGCCTGGTCCTCGACCACCGCCATGGGCCCGGGGCCGGTCCTCGAACTGCGCGACGCCCTCCAGCAGGGCCGCACCGAGGACGCGCGCTGGCTGACCGAGCGGCTCCGCTGGGCGCACGAGCCGTTCCTCGTCGGCCAGGACTTCATGGAGTTCGCGAAGTACAACATCCCACTGGAGAAGATCCGGATCAACGAGGCCGGCTACATCCACGTCGGCAAGTGCCGGCCGCCGTACACCGAGGACCTGGTTCCCGAGCAGCACGTCAGCACGACGATCGAGCACGTGGCCCGCTACAAGCAGATCTCCGAGGAGATCGAGAAGAAGTTCGGTCCGCGCACGAAGATCGAGAAGGTGTGACATGACCACGTGGGCGGTCGACAGCGGCATCGAGAGCTCGCTCCGCGAGATCCGGGAAGGCATCAAGGAGGGCCGGTTCCCTGCGCGGGCGTTCAACGACCAGCAGATCTTCGATCTCGAGCAGCAGCGCCTCTTCCCCCGGACGTGGTGCTTCCTGGCCCACGAGTCGGAGATCCCTTCCCCCGGTGACTACGTCACGCGCTACATCGGCAACAACAACATCATCGTCGCGCGGGACGAGCAGGGGCAGATCCACGCCAACCTGAACATGTGCCGGCACCGCGGCAACGTGATGTGCAAGTCCGAGATGGGCAACGCCTCGCACTTCCGGTGCTCCTACCACGGCTGGACCTACAAGAACTCCGGCGAGCTGATCGGCGTCCCCTACATGAAGGAGGGGTACGAGGGCCGGCTCAAGCGCAAGGACTGGGGTCTGGTCAACGTCCGCATCGACACCTACGCCGGGCTGGTCTTCGGCTGCCTCGACCCGAGGACGCCGAGCCTCGAGGAGTATCTCGGCGGGTTCCAGTTCTACCTCGACCTCTACCTCAAGCAGGGCGAGGCGGGCAGCGAGGTGCACGGGCCCCCGGACCACTGGGTGGCGGACACCGACTGGAAGATCTGCGCCGAGAACTTCGCCGGCGACGGCTACCACACGCCGGTGGCCCACCAGTTCGGCTTCAACCTCGGCTACTTCCCGTCCTCGGGCTCGACGCACAGCCAGGGCTGGGCGGCCAGCATCCCCGGCCGCGGGCACGGCATCGGGCTGGGGCACAGTCCGAACTTCCCCCCGTTCGGCGGCTTCCCGGAGGAGCTGACCGCGGAGATGAAGCGCACGCTGTCGCCGGCGCAGATCGAGGTCTTCTCGAAGGTCCGGACGGCCGTGGGCACGGTGTTCCCCAACCTGTCGTTCCTGATGCAGCCGTTCAGCCTCGTGCCCGGGGAGACCGGCGTGCGGTTCGTGACCATGCGGCTGTACCACCCGGTCGGTCCGGGCCGTATGGAGATGTATTCCTGGTGCCTGGTCCCCAGGGGCGCCTCCCAGGAGTACAAGGACGAGGCGTACAAGGCCTACACGCTCGCCTTCGGTCAGGCAGGCACGTTCGAGCAGGACGACTTCGAGAACTGGACGAAGGTCACCCGGTCGGCGAAGTCCACGATGGTCAAGAACATCGACTTCCCCTACATCATGGGCATGGGCAGCGAGCGGGACCCGGACTTCCCCGGCCCCGGTCACGTGGTCAGGCCGTACGTCAACGACACCAACTTCAGGAACCTCTGGGGCCGGTGGGCGGACTACCTGGTGGGAGATGTCGAGCCGTGACATCGACGCAGGAGTCGCGGGTCGACCGCGAGACGGTCCTGGACATCACCGAGTTCCTCTACCGAGAAGCCCTCGCCCTGGACGAGCGGCGCTTCCGGGACTGGCTGGACTTCCTCGCCGAGGACATCCGGTACGAGGTGCCGGTCCGCGTGACGCGCGAGGGCCTCGCGGATTGGGAGCTCGCACCGACGTCGCGGATCTTCGACGACACGAAGGGCACGCTCGAGGTGCGGGTGCGGCGGCTGGAGACGGACTTCGCCTGGGCCGAGCAGCCGCCGTCGCGTACTCGCCACTTCGTGACCAACGTCGTCGTGGACCGCACGGAGACCGATGGGGAGTACCTGGCGTCGTCCAACGTCTTCATCTACCGCAGCCGCGGGGACGACCCGAACCCGAGCCTCTACTCGCTCTTCCGCAAGGACACGATCCGTCGCAAGGGGGACGGCTGGGAGCTCGCGCGGCGGTGGGCCGCCCTGGACCAGGCACTGATCAACGCGCACAACATGTCCATCTTCATCTGAGCAGCACCACCCAAGGAAAGGCGACATCGTGGCGGAACAGAACGAGCCCCTGGTGGAGCGTCCCGAGACCGGCGAGGTGTCCGCGTACCCGCTCGACGGCGGGAACGACGGGCCGATCGTGATCGCCAACGAGTTCGCTGACGTGGTGATCCGCAAGGTCGAGACCAGGAACGGCATGCGCCTGGACATCTGGTCGCCCAGGCGGGGGAGCCGGGTCCTGCTGGACGCCGTGGCGCTCGACTGCCTGAGCTACCAGGAGCCGGACCTCATCAGCCAGCTGATCGCGCGGAACCCCGGGCAGTGAGCCGCCTCGAGGGGCAGCGCATCCTCCTGACGGGAGGGGGGTCCGGCATCGGACGGGCCGTCGCGCTGGCCTACCTCGAGAGCGGTGCGGCCGTCACGGTTCTGGAGCGATCTCCCGAAAACGCGCGAGAGCTTGCCGAGGTCTCCGGGGGAGATGTCGACGTGCTCGTCGGCGACGCCACCGACCCCGCTCAGCTGGCCGAAGCGGTCGAACGGGCGTCGGGTGGGGACGGGCTCGACAACCTCACCAGCTGCGTAGGGGTCTTCGACTACTACGCGAGCCTGCGCACGCTGACCGCGGCCGAGCTGGTCTCCGCGGCCGACGAGATCTACCGCGTCAACGTGCGGGGCACCCTCTCCGCCGTCCATGCCGCGCTGCCGGCGCTGCAGCGTGCGCGCGGATCGGTCACGCTCACCGTGTCCGAGTCGGCCTTCCACCCGGTGGGCGGGGGAGTCCTGTACGGCAGCTCCAAGTGGGCCGTGCGTGGCGTCGTGTCGCACCTCGCCGTGGACCTGGCGCCCGAGGTCCGGGTCAACGCGGTGGCGCCGGGCGGCACCACCGGCACCAGGTTCGGCGGCCTCTCGGCGTTGGCTCAGACCCAGACCGCGGACCGGGTCGAGGGACGCGACGAGCGCATCGCCTCAGGCACGCTGCTCGGGATCACTCCTCGTCCCGAGGACCACGCGGGCGCCTACCTGTATCTCGCCGACCGGGATGCGGCCCGCGTCGTCACCGGGATCGTCATCAACAGCGATGGGGGACGCAGGCCGTGACCGGCCGGGTCGCCCGTCCGTCCGTCCCAGGTGGAAGGTGAGGTTGAGAGATGGTCCAGCGCTTCAACGACGTGCTCGCGCAGGCACTCGCGGGCCACGGCGTCGAGGTCATGTTCGGCGTGATGGGTGACGCGAACATGTACGTCGTCGACTCCTTCCACCGCAACGAGGAAGGCCGCTTCGTCCCGGCCGCGAACGAGGGTGGCGCGGTTCTCATGGCGGCGGGCTACGCCGCCGTGACCGGTCGCGTCGGCGTCGCCACGGTCACGCACGGTGCCATCGCCAACTGCGTGAGCGCGCTGTTCGACGCAACCCGCGGGCACTATCCGCTGGTCGTGGTCGCCGGGGACACGGTGCGCAGCGAGGCGTTCCACCTGCAGAACATCCCGCAACGGGACGTCGTCGTCCCCACAGGGGCCGCGTACCTCCAGGTCCGCTCGGTCGACACCGTGACCGCAGACCTCGCGGCCGCGATGGGACAGGCCCTGGCCGAGCGTCGTCCCGTCGTCCTCGAGGTGCCCGCCGACTTCCAGCAGGCGCCGACGGAGCTTGCCGCCCCCCGCCGCAGTCGACGAGCCGCCGGCGTGCTCACCCCGACGCTCGAGGACCTCGAGGACGCGGTGGGCGCGATCGCCGGCTCGAACCGCCCCCTCGTCGTCGGCGGCCGTGGCGCCGGCGCTCCAGGGGCGGCGGACGTGTTGCGCGAGCTCGCGGTGCGCATCGGAGCGCCGGTGGCCACCACGCTGCGCGGCAAGGGGCTGTTCGCCGGCGATCCCTGCGACGTCGGGATCGTCGGGACGCTCTCGCACCCCGTGGCGTCCGAGGTGATCGCCCGGGCGGACTGCCTGATCGTGTTCGGAGCTGCCCTGAGTGCGCTCACCACGTTGAAAGGCGAGCTGCTCGATGGCAAGCGGCTGATCCAGGTCGACACCGATCCCGGGGCGCCGGGACGCTACTTCCCGGTCGACGTGGCGATCGCCGGAGACGCCTCGGCCACCGCCCGGGGACTGATCGAGCTCCTCGACCAGGCGGAGGTGCCGGCCGTGGGCTTCCGCAGCGACGACCTGGCACGGCGCATCGCTGCATGGCACGAGGAGGACCGGGCCACGACACCGACGGACGGCCCGCTCACGCTGACCGGCGTCCTGCACCGGGTCAACGAGATCGTGCCGCGACGTCGCACCCTCGCCATCGACGGCGGACGCTTCTCCCACGAGGCACTGCGGATCCTCGACGTCGACCACCCCTGGGACTACGCGCACTGCCTCAACGTGGGGCACATCGGCATGGGCGTCGGGTACGGGATCGGCGCGGCCGTCGGGCGGCCGGAGGTCCCGGCACTGGTGGTCGTCGGGGACGGCGGCTTCATGCTCGGTGGCCTCGCCGAGTTCAACACGGCGGTCCGCAACGACCTGGACCTCCTGGTGGTCCTCCTCAACGACGGTGCCTACGGCGCCGAGTACTACCGCTTCGTCGGCCAGGACCTCGACCCCTCGCTCACGACGTTCGACTGGCCAGACTTCACCGCCGTGGCGTCGTCCCTCGGGGGCACCGGGCTGAAGATCGAGGAGTGGTCCGACTTCGACCGGCTGGCCGAACTCGTCCGCCCGGGGTCCGGCCCCGTCCTCGCGGAGGTGGTCCTCGACGTCGCGACGATCCCGGACCCCGGCTGGCACTGACGCCGGAACCGGCGCGTCCGAGGTGAGCCGGGGGCGGCCGGTAGCAGCAGCCCTGCCCTACGGGCTGCTGCTGGTCGGCGTCCTTGTCGTCGCCGCCAACCTGCGCGCGCTCATCTCCGCGGTCGGCCCCGTCCTGCCGGTCATCGGGGAGGACACAGGTCTGTCGCCGGTCCAGCTCGGCGCGCTGGCGGCGGTCCCGGTGGGTGCCTTCGCCGTGGTCTCGCCCGTGGTCCACGCGCTGGCGCAGCGCTTCGGGGTCGACCGCACGCTGTTCGGGTCGATGCTGGTGCTCGCCGCCGGCTCGGTGATCCGCTCGCTCCCGGCGAACGCAGAGGGGCCGCCGCTCTTCCTGGGCACGGTCATCATCGGCGCGGCCATCGCCGTCGGCAACGTCCTGCTGCCCGTCGTCGTCCGGCGCGACTTCCCCGGCCACGTCCCGCGGATCACGGGCTACTACATCGCCGTGCAGAGCGTCGTCGCGGGATCGGCGTCCGGGCTCGTCGTACCCCTCGCCCGGGCCACCGACTCCTGGCGGCTGGCGCTCGCGGTCTGGGGCTGCCCGATCCTCGTGGCCCTCGTGTTCCTGCTGCCGCGGATCCGGTCCGCTGCGCACGCACCCACGACAGGGGAGCCGGGTCCGGTCCCGCTCCCGGCAATCGTGTCGATCTGGCGTTCGCCGCTGGCCTGGCAGGTGGCTGGGTACTTCGGGCTCCAGTCGACGGCGTTCTACGTCCTGCTGAGCTGGCTGCCCACCGTCGAGCAGGACATGGGGGTCAGCCCCGGTGCCGCCGGCTTCCACCTGTCGGTCTTCCTCGTCGTGGGAGTCGCCAGCAACCTCGCGGTGCCGCGTGTGCTCACCCTGCGCGGCGACCAGCGGATCACGGCGGTCCTCGTGCCCGCGTGGACGGTCGTCGCCATGGCCGGCATCCTGCAGGCGCCGTCCCTGCTCCCGTTCTGGGTGGCCCTGAGCGGGCTGGCGCTCGGCGCCTCCATGGTCGTCGCCCTGTCCCTGATCAGTCTGCGTGCGGCCGGCGACCGGACGACGAGCCGGCTGTCCTCCATGGCGCAGGCGTCGGCCTACGGAGGGGTGGCGCTGGGGCTGGTCGTCGCGGGCGCGATCCGTGAGGTCTTCGGAGCCGGCCAGCACCTGCTCGTGTACGTCCTCGTGCTGTCGCTCTGCCAGCTCGCACTCGGTGCCAGGGTGGGGCGCGCGGTGCAGCTCCCGGCATGAACCCGGCTCAGACCGCCTTGGTCGCCGTCCAGATCAACTGCACCAACTCGGCCCGGTTGGTCACGTCGGTCTTGGCGAAGACCCGCTTGAGATGCTGCTTGACCGTGTTCTCGCTGATGAACGCCTTGGCGGCGATCTGCTTCGTCGTCAGCCCCTCGCTGACCAGCTGGGCGATCTCCTGCTCCCGCTTGGTCAGCACGTCCCAGGCGGGGAGCTGCCGGGAAGCGCTCTCCTCGCGGCACGGGAACACCACCGTGACGGCGGTCCGGTCACGTTCGGAGAGCCGGTAGGACTTGACGATCGACTGCTTCCCCGTCGCGGCGTCCCGGATGCTCCTGGTGAAGACCCGCTTGCCGTCGCCGCGGAACTCCGCCATGGCCTGTCCGATGCAGAGGCTGACGCTGTCGGGGACGGGAGCGGGCACGTCGCACAGATCGAGGTCGTTGCGCGCCGTCCGGTTCTGGAAGATCACGTTCGCGTCCAGGTCGGTCACCACGACAGCCTGGGGAAGCCGGTCGAGAGCGTGCTCGAGGGCGCTGGCCCGATGGCCGGTCATCTCGAACCGCAAGGCTCGTTCGGTGGCCAGTCCGAGCTGCTCGCTGACCAGTCGTGCCGAGGTGAGGTCCGTGCCGTCGAAGACGGGCTCGTGCGGGCGACGCGCGAAGTTGATGGTGCCGAGCATCAGGCCCGACACCATGACCGGGGCCTCGAGGGAGTGCCCGAACCCGCCGATACGGAGAGCCTCCCTCGCCCCGCAGGCGCTCCACTCCGCCGGACTCGCCGCTCGGGACGAGTCGATGGGCCGGCGCTGCTCGATCACGAAGCGCAGCACGGGATCGTCCGGGCGACCGAACTCCTCGTAGTGCTCGAGCACCTCGCCACCCACGGTGGCGCGCACGTCGATGACGGTCCCACGCTCCGGCTCGAGCTCGTACAGGCCGAGCCCTTCCGCCTCGATGACCCGGCCGACCGTCGCGAGGTAGGCCTCTGCGACGTCCTCCTTGGTGAGCGCGGACTGCAATGCACCAGCGAGCCGGTGCCGCTCCTGCTCCGTCTGTCGCCTCGACACCCCTGGCGCACCCCCAAGGTTCCTCGGTCTCCGGCTGGTCATCCGTGCCGTCGAGACAGTGCGCAGACGGGTGAGAGGGATGAGCAGACGCTGTGATCCACCGCACTGTACCGTGATCTTCGTCAAGTTCGACGACGTGTTCATCCTGACGTGGGCATGTTCCGGATGAGTGACGTGAAGGTCGCCTGTCGGTAACCGTGTCTCGGGACGGTCGAAGTGCAGACCCTTGGCATACCGTGCACATGCGTCCTGCAGTCCGGCTTCTGCGAGGGGGATCTCGGTGAACAGGGTCGTCGTCGTCGGAGCCTCGCTCGCCGCCGTGCACGTGATCGAGCGGTTGCGGGCGGACGGCTTCAGCGACGGGATCGTGCTCGTCGGGGCCGAGCGGCACCTCCCGTACGACCGCCCTCCGCTGTCGAAGGAAGGGCTGCGGTGCGGCCCGGATCTGGAGCCCCTGCGGGAGCCGGGGTGGTACGACGAGATGGGCGTGACCCTCCGGCTCGGGCGACCCGCCGTCGGACTCCGGCCCGAGGAGAACGTCGTCGTCGTGGACGGCGGCGACGAGGTGGCTTACGACGGTCTGGTCATCGCCACCGGCTCACGAGCCCGCACCCTGTCGGCCGGCAACGAGCACGTCGCCTTCCTGCGGTCGGTGGACGACGCCGTCGCGCTGCGCGAACGCCTCGGGGCTGCCGAGCACGTCGCGATCATCGGCGCAGGCTTCATCGGCCTGGAGGTGGCGGCGACGGTCACGGAGATGGGACGCCGAGCCACGGTGATCGAGGTGGCGCCGGCGCCGCTGGCCCGCGTGCTCGGGGACGAGGTGGGGGTCTGGTTCCGGAACTTCCACGCGCGGCGAGGGGTGCCCATCCGCTGCGGCACGCACGCCGTCTCGGTGGAGGCCGTACGGACCGGCTACCGCGTCAACCTCGGCAACGGTGACGTCGTGGCGGCCGATCTGGTGGTCGGAGCACTCGGGGCCACCCCGGCGATCGACTGGCTGCGGGACAGCGGCATCGCGCTCTCCGACGGCGTGCTGTGCGACCGGAGCCTGCGGGCGAACGCCCCGGGCGTGGTGGCCGCGGGTGACGTCGCCCGGTGGTTCAACCCACTGTTCGACGAAGACATGCGGGTCGAGCAGTGGACGAACGCGGTGGACCAGGGCCGGCATGCCGCCCGAGTGCTGCTCGGGGCACCCGGCGCCTACGCGCCCGTGCCCTACTTCTGGTCCGACCAGTTCGACGCCAGGATGCGTTTCGTCGGGCGAGCCAACGGAGCCGAGCAGGTGCATGTGGAGTCGGTCACCGACGACTCCCTCGTGGCGGTCTTCGGGCGCAACGGTGTCCAGGTGGGCGCGCTCTGCGTGAACGCGACGTCCCGGCTTCCGCACCACCGGGCGGCGATCGCCGAGAAGCGGGCCTACGCCGAAGCCCCCATCGGCTGAGATCGGCCGGCCTCCGGTCGCGCTGACCGGAACTACCCCTTCGGGGACTGCCCGGGCCAAGCCGGCTGCACAGACTGGCGCGGTGAACGCGAGCACCGGCGGCGTCGCCGTCTACATCGACTCGTTGTGCCCCCCGGAGGGCATCTGGATCGCCGGTGCCGGCCGCGCCGCGTCGGACGATGGGCAGCTCGAGGTCCGGGACCCGGCGACCGGCCGCCTGGTGACGCGGATCGCTGACGCCGGCATCCCGGAGGCGGTCGCGGCCGTCGACGCAGCCGCGGGAGCGCTGCCGCAGTGGGGGGCTGCCACCCCGCCGCGCGTGCGATCGGAGGTCCTCCGCCGGGCCTTCGAGCTCATGATGGAGGAGCGCAACCTGCTCGCGGCCCTCATCGCGCGCGAGAACGGCAAGGCGACGGCCGACGCGCAGGCCGAGATCGCCTACGCAGCCGACTTCTTCAGGTGGTTCGCCGAGGAGGCGGTGCGCAGCGAAGGTGCCTACGGCGAGTCCCCGGCGGGTGGCACCCGGACCATCGTCACGCATCGGCCGGTGGGCGTCGCCGCGCTCGTGACCCCCTGGAACTTCCCGGCCGCCATGGCGACCCGGAAGATCGCTCCGGCGCTCGCCGCCGGGTGCACGGTCGTGCTGAAGCCGGCCGCGGAGACCCCGCTGACCGCACTGGCCATCGCGCGACTGCTCTCCCGCGCAGGTGTCCCGGACGGGGTGGTCAACGTGTTGCCGACGTCCGCACCGGCGGACGTGGTCTCCACCTGGCTGGAGGATCCGCGGGTACGCAAGCTGTCCTTCACCGGATCGACCGGGGTGGGGCGGGTGCTGCTCCGCCAGGCCGCGGACAGGGTGGTCAACACCTCCATGGAGCTCGGCGGCAACGCACCGTTCGTCGTGATGGACGACGCCGACGTCGACGCCGCCGTGCAGGGCGCGCTGGTGGCGAAGTTCCGCAACGGCGGTCAGGCGTGCACCGCGGCGAACCGCTTCTACGTACACGCATCCGTGGCCGAGCGATTCGTCGGGCGTTTCGTCGACGAGGTGGCCGGCCTACGGGTGGGGCCGCCGGAGGTGGAGGGCAATCAGATCGGGCCACTCATCACGCGCCGCGCGGTGGACGACATCCGCGCCCTGGTCGACTCGGCCGTCGGCGCCGGCGCCAGGCTGGCTTTCGAGCAGCAACTCGATCCGGGCCTGACCGGCTACTACTTCCCTCCAACGGTGCTGACCGACGTCCCGGACGACGCGGACATCCTGCAGAGGGAAATCTTCGGCCCGGTGGTCACCGTCGTGACGTGGTCGGACGAGGAGCAGGTGCTGGCGTGGGTGAATGGCTCTGAGTACGGACTGGCCGCGTACGTCTACTCCGGCGACCTGAAGCGTGCACTGAGATTCAGCGAGGCGCTCGACGCCGGCATGGTCGGGGTGAACCGCGGGGCCGTCTCCGACCCGGCTGCCCCTTTCGGGGGGATGAAGCAGAGCGGACTCGGCCGGGAGGGAGCCCGCGAGGGCATGCGCGAGTTCCAGGAGGCGCAGTACTTCAGCGTCGACTGGGCCTGACCCTGGCCGCAGCGCAGTGTCGGCCCCGTGACCCGTCATGACGTCCGGGCGCCGGATGACCGATCGGCAGCACGACCCCCGCCGGCCGCATGCGTCGCGGTGGCGGCGATGGTGATCGAGAACCCGTGGGCGGTCCAGAGTTTCTCGAAGACCGGCCACGGGGTCGACCACACGCACCGCGCTCGTCGGGACGGCCTCAGCAGCGACCGGCGGTCCCCGCCTCCGGGCTGTGGGCCCACCCGGCTCGCTGGCCGCTGACGGGAGAACCTGGCTCAGGTCCATGGCGCATGAGGCCTGGTCGACAGCGCGACGTATCTGGAACTTCCCAGGTCGGGCGCCGAGTCCAAACCGTGACGGCGGACGCGCGCTTTGCCCCGGTTGGGTGACAACGGAGCGACGCCGCGCTCGTAGCGTCAGGGGCTCAGTGTGCTGCATCACTCATCCACCGGAGGTACCACCCATGGGACAGCGGACGAGGAATGGCCTGAAGGCTGCCTGTGCTCTGGCGACAGCATCCGCGATGGCGGCCTGCGGCGGCGGAGGCGGCGGCGGAGAGGGTGGGGGCGAGGAGTCGATCACGCTCAGCTATGCCTTCTTCGCCCCGATCGCGTCCTTCCCCGGGGTCCAGATGGAGGAGTGGGCCGAGCGGATGGACGAGTGCACCGACGGGCAGGTCGAGGTCGAGTTCTTCCCGGGTGGGTCGCTGCTCGGGTCCGGGGACATCTACGACGGCGTCAGCGAGGGCGTCGTAGACATCGGGATGGATTCCCCCGCCTACGACGTGGGACGTTTCCCGCTGAGCTCCGCGGTCTCCCTGCCGGTGGGGTTCACCAATGCCGAGGTGGCCAGCAAGACCTTCCTCGACCTGCTCACGGAGTACGAGCCGGCGGAGTTCGACGGGTACGAGATCGTCACCGCCTTCACCACCGAGCCCGCCTATCTCCAGACGCAGCAGCCGATCACCAGCAGGAGCGACCTCTCCGGCCGGGAGCTGCGCGCGGCGGGGGCAGGCGTTCCCGCCCTCCAGGCGCTCGGCGCCTCGCCGGTCGGGATGCCGATGCCGAACGTCGCCGAATCACTGCAGACCGGGGTCATCACCGGCTACATGTCCTCCCGCGAGGTGCTCCAGGACTTCGGGCTCGCCGAGCAGGTGAGTTACGTGACCGACTACCCCTTCGGTATTTCCAACAGCTTCGTCGCCGTGATGGACGAGGGTCGCTTCGCTGAGCTCCCCGAGGACGTCCAGCAGTGCATCCAGGACCTCCGGCCCGAGATGGCGGAGTTCGCGTCCCAGTACCACGACCAGGACAACGTCCAGCCGGCCCTGGAGTGGGCCGCCAGCGAGCACGGCGTCGAGACCGTCGAGCTCGAGCCGGGTGAGCAGGAGGCCTTCGACGAGACCCTCTCGCAGCTGGTCGACACCTGGGTCGACGAGGTCGGCGGGGACTTCGACCCGCAGGAGGTGCTCGACCGGGTGGAGGAGCTCCGCGACCAGTACAGCGCGGAGAACTGACCGGTGGGGATTCCTGGTAGCGGAGACTGCGCATGAGCCCGACCAGGGTCATCGACCGGGTCTCGCAGGGCCTCGCGGGAATTGCGGCGGCGGTCCTCCTCGTGATGCTCGTGGTCACCGTCGGGAACGTCGTCCTCCGTCTGGTCGCCACGCCGTACTACGGCACGGTCGAGGTCGTGACCTTCCTGGCGGTCGCCGTGAACGGCCTCGCGCTGGCCGAGGCCCAACGGACGCGCTCGCACATCGCCATCGATCTATTCATGAACAAGGCGCCGGCGCGGATCCAGCTCGTCGTCGGCGCGGTCATCACGCTGGTCTCTGCCGCGCTGTTCATCCTGCTGGCACAGCAGCTGGTGTCCTACGGCCTGAACCTCAAGGACCAGGGAGCGCTGTCGGACTCGCTCCGTCTGCCGTACTGGCCGTTCTCGCTGATCCTCGCGGTGGGGATCGCAGGGCTGGCGCTGGCACTGATCAGCGACCTCTTGTCGATCGGGCGGAACCTCCGCTCGGACATGCCGGAGAGCATCTGGTGAGCACCATCCGAACTGGCAGGAGGACGTTTACGTGAGTCCGCTGGCGATCGCCCTGATCGCGATTGCAGCGTTGATGGTGCTGCTGTTGTTGCGCATGCCGGTGTCGTTCGGCCTGATGCTCATCGGGTTCGCCGGGGCGACGTACCTGCTCACCCCGTCCGCTGCGCTGCAGTTGTTGTCCGGCGATCTGTTCCGGCAGTTCACGTCCTACGGACTCGCAGTCATCCCGCTGTTCATCCTCATGGGGCAGATCACGTTCCGGGCCGGCATCAGTGACCGGCTGTACGCCACGGCGTACAAGTGGATCGGGTCCCTGCCCGGCGGGGTGGCGGCGACCACCATCCTGGCGAGCATCGGTTTCTCCACCGTCTCCGGATCGAACTCGGCGACCACGGCGACAATGGGTGCAGTGGCGCTGCCGGAGATGAAGAAGTACGGGTACAGCCCGGCGCTCTCCGGTGGCAGTGTCGCCATCGGCGGCACCTTGGGTGTACTCATCCCGCCGTCGACCGCACTGATCATCATCGCCATCCAGTCCGAGCAGTCCATCACCCGGCTGTTCGTGGCGGCGCTCATTCCCGGACTCATCGTCGGCGCGCTTCTGGTGATCACCGTGCTCGTCCTGTGCCGGTTCAAGCCTGAACTGGGGCCGGCCGGGCCGAAGGTCCCGTGGGGGGAGAGGCTCAGATCGCTCGGAGGGGTCTCCGAGGCCGTCGTCCTGTTCGCGCTCGTGATCGGCGGGCTCTACCTGGGCTGGTTCACGCCGACCGAGGCCGGTGCGGTCGGCGCCTTCGGTGCCATCGTGATCGCCCTGGCCCGGCGGCAGCTGACCGTCGCGTCGATGTGGACGGCCGTCGTCGAGAGTCTGCGCATCTCGGCGATGGTGGTGCTCCTCGTCGCCGGAGCGGTCGTGTTCGGCAGGTTCCTCAGCCTCACCCGCCTGCCATTCGAGCTCGCCGATGCGATCGGTGCGATGGACATCCCGTCCACCGCGATCATCCTGATGATCATCGCCATCTTCCTGGTCGGCGGTGCGTTGATGGATGCCCTCGGGTTCCTGGTGATCGGCATCCCGATCTTCTTCCCGCTCATCCTCACGCTCGGGTACGACCCGATCTGGTTCACGGTCATCATCACGTTGGTGACGACGTTGGGAGCGGTGACCCCTCCGGTCGGCGTGAACGTCTACATCGTCAGCGCACTGGACAAGAGCCTTGACGTCCTGCAGGTGTTCAAGGGGACCTTCGTGTTCTACGTCCCCTATGCCATGTCGATCGCGCTGTTCATCATCTTCCCGGGGATCATCCCGACCGGGAGCTGAGCCGCCCGACCGAGGTGTGGCGGAAGGAAGTCCCGAGGGCAGCCCTGGCCGCCGACGACCGGAGAAGCGGTCGTCGGCGGCCACGGCCCCTGCGAACGGCGGTGGGAACGGACCGAGCCGCGGTCATCCACGTGCGCTCAGCTCCGGTAGCGCGCCGCGGCGGCGTGCAGGGACCGGATGAAGAGGATCTCCTCACCCGACCGGCGCAGCCAGGCGCGCAGCCCCTCGACGTCGCCGCGGGCGCGGTCGCGCTGCTGGCCGATGGCCACCTGCCGGGTGCTCGCCTGTGCCCGCTGCGCGGTGGGCAGCGCGCGGCCCTCGGTGCGGGCGATCGCGGTCAGGCCGGCGCCGAGGTAGGCCAGCTCCCGGACGTCGGTGAGCTCCTCGAGCAGGGCATCGGCGGCCGGGTCCTCCGCGGTCAGCAGGAGCAGGAACTCGTCGGCGCGGCGGCGGCCCTCGGCAGCCGGATCAGGAGACGTCACGACACCACTGTCCCCCGGCCGGGGCGGCCGGGGGACGGGTGGGTGGGAGTGGGTGGGCGACGGGTGGAGGGGCCGGGCGGTTCAGGCGTCGCGGCGCTGGAAGACCAGCCAGCCGATGGTGAGCAGGATGAGGGCCTCGGCGGCGAACGCGGCGAACCCGGTCCACGGGGCCAGCGCCTCGGGGTTGAAGGACACCGGCGTGGCGACGACCGAGCCGGCGTTGCCCGGCATGAGCTTGGCGACCCACTCGCCCCACTCGCCAGGGAGCAGGAACGCCATGTTGCCGAGCACGAAGACCAGCGCCAGGACGATGGACAGCGCCGCGGCGGTGTGCCGCACCAGCAGCCCGACGGCGGCGGCGAACAGCCCCAGCCCGGCCATGTAGAGACCACTGCCGAACATCGCCCGGAGCACCCCGTCGTCGCTGAGCGCCAGGCCGACGCCCTCGCGGTCGAGGAACCAGTTGCCCGCGAAGTAGCCGGCGAACGCGGTGACGGTGCCGGCCACGAGCAGGGTGCCGGTGAGGACCAGCGCCTTCGCCACGAGGACCGACCCGCGCCGAGGCGTCGCGGCGAGCGTCGCCCGGATCATGCCGGTGCCGTACTCGCTGGTGACCGCCAGCGTGCCGAGCACGATCGCGGTGATCTGGGCGAAGGTCATGCCGAAGGTCAGGAAGGAGCCGGGGTGCTCGTCGGCCTCGCTGCTGGCCAGCCACTCGGCGTTGGCCGCGCAGATCAGCGCGGTCATGCCGGTGCCCAGCACGAAGAGCATCACGACCGACCACATCGTCGAGCGCACGGTCGAGAACTTGATCCATTCCGCGCGGAGCGTGGAGCCGAACCCGGGGCGCGTGCCCGGCACGTTCCTGCGCGGGTCCAGCGCGACGGTGGTGCTGGCGGCGGGGACGGTCATCGGGGGGCTCCAGCCGGGGTCTGCACGGAGGCCGAGTACTCGACGCTCGCGGCGGTCAGGGTCATGAAGGCGTCCTCGAGCGAGGAGCGCACCAGGGTCAGTTCGTGCAGGTACAGCCCCTTGTCGCCGACCAGTTCGCCGACGGCCGCGGCGCCCAGCCCCTGGACGTGCAGCTCGTCGTCGACGGGCGCGACCTCGGCGCCGGCGCCGCGCAGGAGATCGGCGACCTGGCTCTGCTGGGGCGTGCGGATGCGGACGTAGGAGGTGGCGTGCTCGGCGATGAACTCGGGCATCGAGCAGTCGGCGAGGATCCGGCCGCGGCCGATGACGACCAGGTGGTCGGCGGTCAGCGCCATCTCCGACATGAGGTGGCTGGAGACGAAGACCGTGCGCCCCTCCGCGGCCAGCTGCCGGGCCAGGGTGCGCACCCAGCGGATGCCCTCCGGGTCCAGGCCGTTGACCGGCTCGTCGAGGACGACGACGGGCGGGTCACCGAGCAGCGCCACCGCGATGCCCAGCCGCTGACCCATGCCGAGGGAGAACTTGCCGACGCGGGTGCCGGCGACCGCGTCCAGGCCCACCAGGCCGATGACCTCGTCCACCCGGGTGACCGGGATCCGGTTGCTGGCGGCGAGCCAGCGCAGGTGGTCGCGGGCGGAGCGGCCGGGGTGCAGGGCCCTGGCCTCGAGCAGGGCACCGACCTCGCGCAGCGGCGCGGGGGAGTCGCGGTAGCGGCGGCCGTTGACGGTCACGCTGCCGGCGGTCGGCCGGTCCAGGCCGAGCACCATGCGCATGGTCGTCGACTTGCCGGCGCCGTTGGGGCCGAGGAAGCCGGTCACCCGGCCCGCTGCGACGGTGAAGGTGACGCCGTCGACGGCGGTCCTGTCGCCGTACTTCTTGGTGAGGCCCGAGACGCTGATCATGGCCGCGCCCCGCTGGTCTGGATCCGTGGAGTCATGCCGAGGAGCCTCGCGGCGCGGGGTGCCCGGCACATCGGGGAGCGCCCTGATCGGACCCTGAACCGGCCCCGACCTGCTGACCAGGGCGATCCCCGGGCAGGTGCGGTCAGGCGGTGCTCACCCGCCCTGCTGCACCACCGCTCCGCCGGCCGGCGTCCAGGTGATGGAGCCGTGCTGGAAGTCCGACCGCCGGCCGCCGTCGATGCCGTACTCGTCGCTGGTCGGGAACCCGAGCGCGGAGTTCTCCCAGCCCAGCTCCGCCCACCGGGCGCGGATGGCGCCGTGGACCTCGTGCGCGCCGGTGGCGGGGGACCAGTAGATCGACCCGCCCTGGAAGTGGTTGAAGGCGCCTGGCTTGGTCGGGGTGGGCAGCTCGTTCGTGGTGGGGAAGCCGAGGAAGGAGTTCTCCCAGCCCAGCCCGCTCCACAGCTCCCGGACGGCGCCGCGGACCTCGTGCGCGCCGGTGGCGGGGGACCAGTAGACCGACCCGGTCTGGAAGTGGTTGAAGGCGCCCGGCTTGCGCGGGGTGGGCAGCTCGTCGGTGGTCGGGTAGCCGACCGCGGACCGCTCCCAGCCGAGGGCGGACCAGGTGCCGAGGATGGCGCCACGCACCGCGTGTGCGCTGGTCCGGGGCGACCAGTAGATGGCGCCGTTCTCGTAGTAGGTGAAGGCGCCCCGGCCGTCCGGCGTCCTGCGCTCGTCGGTGACGGGCCTCCCGAGGATGCCGGCCGGACCGCCGAGCGCGTTGTAGTGCATCTGGATCCGGCTGTTGGTGAAGGCCCGGCCGGCCGGGTCGGTGAAGGCGTAGCCGCGGGAGGCGTAGGAGTCGATGATCCGGTTCAGCGCGTCGACGGTGTTCTGCCGGTAGTTGCCGGGCGGACCGTCGTGCAGCAGGACGATGGGGTGCGCGTACACCGGGTTGGTCGACCGCTGCACGATCGTGTCCTGGTAGGAGGGGCTCGGGCTGGCGGGAGCCGCCCAGTCGCGCGGGTCGTTGGACCAGTCGGCGATCGTCATGCCGCGCGCCCAGGCGAGTTCCTTCACCGAGGTGCTCTGGTGCGAGCCGCCCGGGCCGCGGAAGAAGCAGGGCCGGACCCCCGCCGCCGCGTAGATCGCCTCGGAGGCCCGGTCCATCTCGCGGGCCTGCGCCTCGCGCGAGAGCGTGTCGAGGTCCGCGTGGGTGTCGCTGTGGTTGGCGACCGTGTGCCCCTCGGCGACGATCCGCCGGAGGAGCTGCGGGTTCTCCGCGACGCGCCTGCCCACGACGAAGAACGTCGCGTGGATGCCCCGGGCGGCCAGGATGTCGAGCACCTGGGGCGTCCACCGCGGGGAGGGCCCGTCGTCGAAGGTGAGTGCGACGTTGCGGGCGTGGGTGGGCGGCGTCTGGTTCAGCACCTGCCGGATCGGCGGCGGGCAGTCGTTGGTCGCCTGCGCGGGCGGTGCGGTCAGCACGCCGGAGAGCAGGGCCGCAACGAGGAGGGCGACCAGGGCCGCGACTCGTGGGACGTATCGGGTGGACCAGGTGCGCACCACGGCCTCCTGGGATCGACGTCGTCGTCCGGGGCGCCAGCCTGGCAGCACGGGCGCCGTCGTTCCAGAGCCTTCTGCGTCCGTTATCGGATCGTCGTGTCCGTCCCGGGCGGACGTCCCTACGCGCTGCGCGCGAGGTCGGGACGGAGCAGCCGGCGCAGCTGCCGGGCGGCCGACTGTCCGGCCCGGTTGGCCCCGATCGTGCTGGCCGACGGGCCGTAGCCGACCAGGTGGATGCGCGGCTCCCCGGCGACGTGGGTGCCGTCCATCCGGATGCCGCCGCCCGGTGCCCGCAGCTGCAGGGGGGCGAGATGACCGACGGCGGCGCGGAAGCCGGTCGCCCACAGGATCACGTCGGCGTGGATCGCGATGCCCTCTCGTCCGTCCGAGGGGTCCCACGCGACGCCGTCCGGGGTGATGTGGTCGAACATCGGCCGGCGCTGGAGGACGCCGCGGTCGAGCCCGTCGCGGATGTAGGGCGTGGAGGTGAGCAGCCCGGTGAGACCGACGACGCTGCCCGGCCGGCGCCCCTCCCGCACCGCCTGCTCGACCTGCGCCACCACCGCGCGGCCGGCGTCCTCGTCGAAGACGCCGTCGCGCCAGACCGGCTCGCGCCGGGTGACCCAGGTCGTGGAGGTGACCCGGCTGATCTCACCGAGCAGTTGCGTGGCCGAGGCGCCCCCGCCCACGACGACGACGTGCCGGCCGCGGAAGTCCTCGGCCGCCCGGTACTCGACGGTGTGCAGCTGGCGGCCGCGGAAGGTGTCCTGGCCGGGGTAGCGGGGGACGAACGGCCGGGTCCAGGTGCCGGTGGCGTTGACCACGGCGCGGGCGGTCCACGCGCCGGCGTCGGTCTCGACGCGGAAGCGGTCGTCGTCGGTGCGGCGGACGGCGATGACCCGCACCGGCCGGATCACCGGCAGGTCGAAGGAGCGCTCGTACTCGGCGAAGTACGCGGGCACGGACTCGACGGCCGGCGCGCCGTGGTCGTCCGGGCTGAACGGCAGGCCGGGCAGGTCGTGCACCCGGTGCGTGGTGGTGAGGGTGAGCGAGGGCCAGCGGTGCTGCCAGGCGCCTCCGGGGCCGTCGTCGGCGTCCAGGACGACGAAGCCGGTGTGCGGCTCGAACCCCTGGCGGAGCAGCCCGTACGCCGTCGACAGCCCGGCCTGACCAGCCCCGATGACGACGACGTCGACGTCGCGGAACGCCGGCGTGCTGCTCATGCCCGGTCAACGGGTCTGCGGGCGTCGTCCTTCCCGGGTGGGCGGGGCCGACTGTGCACGAAGTCCCGGTGCGGGGCGCCTGTCGCGTGCCCGGACGCTCGTCGGCCATGCTGCCGTCCATGACGGGACGGGCAGCGCAGTGGCGGCTGGCGGGCGAGGTCGGCTGGTTGGTCGTCTCGACCACGCTCCTGATCGTCATCGCGGCGCAGGCGACGAACCATCAGTGGCGACTCGGCTGGCTGGTGCTGCTCACCGTCAACACCGCGGTGGTGGTCTACCGCATCGGGCGGATGCGCCGCCGGCTCCGGCCCGGCAGGTCCGACGCCTGAGGTACGAGTCCGGTGCCGTCCCGCTGAGCGGAGAGCAGGCGCCCGGTTCGGGCGGGCCCGCGAGCGAGCCGGTCAGCGGTGGGCATGCTGGTGCGGTGGATCCCAGGGCCGTGAGCCTGCTGCGTGCGTTCGTCGACAAGCTGGGCGGTGAGGTCCAGGTGGCCGTCCGCCGGGGGGCCGGACGTTCGCAGCACTGGGAGACCTCCACCCAGGTCGAGGAGACCGTGACCGGGTTCGATCCGGAGCAAGGCGTCGTGGAACTGGAGTTCCGGAGCGGTCAACGCGCCCGCCTCCACTTCCATGAAGCCGAGCTCCTCCGCCTGTTGGGGGGAGCGGGCGCGGACGGCACCGAGGTGTGGGGACAGCCCCTGTCGGATGAGGAGGCCGCGGCTCGCTTCCTCACCATCCACCTCGAGGAATCGATCGCCACGCGCGAGAGCCACCCCTCCGGGTGGTGGGAGTACGAGCACGGCCGCTTCACGCCGGTACCGCCGTGGGAGGCCTTCGCCCGTCGTCGACAGCCTGGTCCGGAGAGCCGATGACCCGTAACTCCGGTTGCAGCAGGGAGGCGTGACGGCCCCGGTCGGCTGGGGCGATGTCGTCACCGATCTTCTTCGCCCGGCGTCAGACGGTGCGGGTGAGGGTCCACACGACGCTGGTGCCCGTCTGGCCCGGTGCGTCGATCGAGTGTGGCTCTTCGCCGATGCGCTCGTAACCCAGGCGTGCGGCGATCGACCCGCTCGCCGCGTTCGCTCGGTCGTGACGGATGCGGACGATCTCGCATCCAGCCTCGAGGGCCGCCTGCGTGAGAGCAGCTGCCACCGCCGAAGCAACGCCTTGGCGGACGTGCTCCACGTGTACCCAGAAACCGATGGATGCCGTGCGGTCATCGACGGGGTCGATGCTGCACCCGCCGATCACCTCGCCGGCGCGAATGATCCCGTACTGGAACCGCTGTCCTGTGAAGAAGGCCTCCCGGCCCTGTCTGATCCACGACTGCCGAAACGCAAGGCCCGAGGGGTCGGTCGTGGCGAACGGCATGAACGGTGCGAAGTGGTCCCGGCTCTCGTCGATCGCGCGTTGGAGTGCCACCGCATCGTCCTCGTCGAGCAGCCGGAGCACGAGGTCGGGGCCGGCGGTCACAGCGACGGGCGGAGCCTGCATGCCCAGATGATGGCCGGAACGCAGGTCGACCGCTGCCGACGCCTCGCCGCCTACTTCGCGGCGAGGTACGTGGTGGAGGCGCTCGGCTGCAAGTCGGTGGACCGTCGGCTGGGGATGCTCAGCAGGCTCAGTGGTGGTCGAGAGACCGGGAACGGCGCCCCTCTTCCGGCGCCCGCTCCGCCGTGGCTCGACTTGCGCGAAGCACATCATGGGAGCGATTCAGATCGGCCTCCTTCTCCGGCTTGGAGATGCTGGCGGTTGCGGCATGATCGGTAAATGTCACCTGCCGGAGAGACTCCGTCGCTGCCGTTGCCGGAGTTCGTGGAGTGGTCGATCTTCCCGTTCGAGGGTGAGCTCCGGGTGCGACAGCCCAAGCCGCTGTACCCGACGGACCGCCCACGCTCGGGGGAGCCGGGCGGGGGACCCTGTCACGCGTGTGCGGCTGGTGATGACGAGTACATCTGGGTCGACAAGCGCTGGCGGGTCAGCGCAGCCAGGCCCTCAGGGGTGCCGGTCCAGGTGTTCCTCGAGACCCGTGAGCACCTCGACATGGACGACCTCGACGACGAGATGGCCGGCGAACTGGGGCAGATGATCGTCCGGCTCGACCGGGCGATCCAGGCCGTCGGTGGCATCGGCCGGGTCCATGTCGCCCGCTGGGGTGACGGTGGCTCGCACTTCCACATGTGGCTCTACGGGCGCCCCCGCGGCGCCGGACAGATGCTCGGGTTCTGCCTGCCGATGTGGGCGGAGATCCTGCCGCCGACCCCGGAGGATCTGTGGCAGGCCAACATGGCGGTCGTCGCCGCCGAGCTCGCCGAGGTGAGCGGCACGGCGATCGCCAGGCCGTGACGGAGGCGCTCCACGAGGCCGGCCTCGCGCTCGATGTTCCTCGGTCCCGAGCAGCAGCACGGCTGTAGAGCACGCTCGCCGGCTCCGCCGCTGCCCAGCAGACGGGTGTGTGACTCGCGCGTCCACCGCAGTCGGAGCTACCCGCGCACGACATCCGGCTCGACGTCGCCGGCGAGCCGCGACCCGCGCGCGCCCTCCGATCGCGGGCTGAACGACCGGCGGGCAGCCGCACCGGCACCTTTGCCGAGGTGAGCGGGCCGCAAGACGTGATCGAACCGTGAGGTGGAGTACGCCAGAAGAGCCGGTCGTGCGCCTACAGTCCCCCAGCGTGTGGTCCAGATCACAACGCGACGGAGGGTGCCCGTGCTGAGCATCGACAGGCTTCACGTGACCTACGGCGGCGCTGTCCAGGCGTTGCGCGGAGTGTCCATGGAGGTGCCCGACGGCCAGGTCGTCGCCGTCCTCGGCAGCAACGGGGCGGGCAAGTCGACGCTGCTGCGGGCCATTTCCGGCACTCTCCGCCTGCACCGGGGCACGATCGACTCAGGCTCCCTCCGCTTCGACGGGACCGACCTGGGTTCGCGTGACCCGGCGACGACGGTCCGCATGGGGCTCGTGCAGGTGCCCGAGGGGCGGCGGATCTTCGGCCGGCTCACCGTCGAGGAGAACCTGCGCGCCGGGGGCATGGGCAGCAAGGACAAGGCCGCGAAGGCGCGGGCTCAGGACCGCGTCTACGACCTGTTCCCGGTGCTCCGGGAGCGCAGTGCGCAGCGCGGTGCACTCCTGTCCGGTGGCGAGCAGCAGATGCTGGCGATCGGCCGCGCCCTGATGGCCAGCCCGAAGCTCCTCCTGCTGGACGAGCCGTCCCTGGGGCTGGCGCCGCGGATCATCGGCCAGATCGGTGAGGTGATCGCCGAGATCAACCGGCAGGGCACGTCGGTGCTGCTCGTGGAGCAGAACGCCACCATGGCGCTGGGCGTGGCCGACCTGGCCTACGTCCTGGAGGTCGGGCAGGTGTCGCTCTCGGGTGATGCGCAGGAGCTCTCCCGGACCGACGAGGTCCAGCGGCTCTACCTCGGGCACGGCAGCGAGGAGACGGCGGACTTCACGCCGACCGCGACCCGCAAGACGCTCTCGCGGTGGACGGCATGACCGCTGCAGGAGCCTCCGCGGCCGTGCCGTCGGAGGGCCGGACGGCCGTTGCCCCGGAGGTCCCAACCCTCGAGGTGCAGAACGTCAGCGTGCGGTTCGGGGCGATCACGGCCCTCTCCGACGTCTCCCTCACCGTCGTGCCCGGATCGATCCACGCGATCATCGGGCCCAACGGTGCAGGCAAGTCGACGCTGTTCAACGTCCTCTCCGGCGTCTACAAGGCTGCCGAGGGGCAGGTGCGGTTCGGTGACGTCCGGCTCGACCGGATGGTCCCGTACAAGATCGCCGACGTCGGCGTGGCCCGGGCCTTCCAGAACATCGCCCTGTCCGGCACCCAGTCGGTGGCCGAGAACCTCATGCTCGGTCGTCACCACCTGACCAAGGCCGGCTTCCTCGCCGCCGGGCTGCGTTTGCCCCGGGCCACCCGGGAGGGCAAGCGGCACGGGGCTCGGGTGGCCGAGATCGCCGAGTTCCTGGATCTGGGGGAGAAGTTGCACACCCCGGTCGGGGTCCTGTCCTACGGCGACCAGAAGCGGGTGGAGGTCGCCCGCGCACTGTGCACCGAACCGCGGCTGCTGCTGCTCGACGAGCCGGTCGCCGGCATGAACGCCGAGGAGACCGCTCGGATGGCCGGCGCGATCCGCGAGATCCGGGCCGCGCTCGGGATCTCGATCATCCTCGTCGAGCACGACATGGGGATGGTCATGTCCCTGGCGGACCGGGTCACCGTCCTCGACTTCGGCCGCCGTATCGCCGACGGCACCCCCTCCGAGGTGCAGAACGACCCCGACGTCATCCGGGCCTACCTGGGCTCGGGTGACGAGGAGACCCCGGCGGAGTCGTACACCGCACACCACTCCGCCGACGGCGGCTCCGTGGTGGCCCCGGCGTCCCCCGACGACAGCGGGGCAACAGCCGCCCACCCTTCCTCCGAGATGCCCGGGACCACATCGTGACGCAGTTCTCAGCGCTCCTGCTCAACGGAGTCTCCCTCGGCGCCCTCTACGCGCTGATCGCACTCGGCTTCGTGATCATCTTCAAGTCCAGCGAGGTCGTCAGCTTCACCCAGGGGTCGCTGCTGCTGCTGGGGGCCTACTCGATCGCCCGCTTCGCCGACTCGATCGGGTTCGTGCCGGCCTTGCTGGCCGGCATCGCGCTCACCGCGCTCGTGGCGCTCCTCATCGAGCGACTCATCATCAACCGGCTCCGTGGCGCGGCGGTGATCAGCCTCGCCATCGTCACGATCGGCGTGGACATCATCATCCTCACCGAGATGGTCCGGCGGATCGGCTCGGACATCCTGAACGTCCCGCACCCCTGGGCCGGGGAGTCCATCCGCATCGGCAGCACCGGGCTGAGCCTGAACCGCGTCATCGCGCTGGCGGTGGCCGCCACGGTCATCGGCCTGTTCTTCCTCGCCTTCAAGTACTCGAGCTGGGGCGTGGCGATGCGCGCATCGGCCGAGGACGGCGAGGCCGCGGCGCTGATGGGTATCCGCCAGGGGCGGGTCTCCGCGGTGGCATGGATCGTGGCCGGGGTACTGGCCGGGATCGCCGCGCTCTTCCTCGTCGGCGCCCCGACCCCGGGTGTGAGCCCGACCGTGTACACGGTGGCGCTCGGCGCGCTGCCCGCCGCCATTCTCGGCGGTCTGGACTCCACCGGCGGGGCGTTGGTGGGGGGGCTGCTGATCGGGATCGCGGAGGCCATGGCGGCCGGCTACCAGGACGAGATCCTCTTCCTGGGTCGCGGGTTCGGCAGCGTCGTCCCCTACGTGGTGATGCTCGCGGTCCTGCTGGTCCGGCCCTCCGGGCTGTTCGGCACGAAGGAGCTGACCCGTGTCTGACACGACCGCCACCGTCGACGCCGGAGCGACGACGGCCGACCGACCTGCCTCTGCCGCACCGCGGCGCCGCTCGGTGGTCAAGCCCCTGCTGGTGGCCGCGCTGCTGCTCTTCCTGCTCGCCTTCCCGCTGTACTTCGACGAGTTCTGGCTGCGGACCGGCTTCGCGGTGTTCGCCGCCGTGGTCGGGGCGATCGGGCTCAACCTGCTGGTCGGGAACACCGGCCAGCTCTCGCTCGCGCACGCCTTCTTCCTCGCCGTCGGTGCGGTGACCTACACCTTCGTGTCGGCCGAGGGAGGGGCGGCCCTGGGCGTGACCGACCTCGCTGGGCTCGGCCTGCCGCCGATCCTCGGGATGATCGCCGGTGTGCTGGCGGCCGGTCTGGCCGGGCTGCTGTTCAGCCCCATCTCGGCCCGGCTGGGCGGCATCTACCTCGGCGTCGCCTCGCTCGCGCTGGTGTTCATCGGCCAGCACGTGTTCAACAGCTGGACCTCGGTGACGGGCGGCTTCAACGGCCGGCCGGTGCCCGAGTTCTCACTCTTCGGCTTCAGCTTCGGCAACGACGACCCGGAGCTCTTCGTCATGGGCGTCCCGTTCCGGGAGAGCGAGCGGCTGTGGTACCTCGGCCTCGTCATCGCCGTCGCCGCCTACGTCTTCGCCCACAACGTCCTGCGCAGCCGAGCGGGACGGGCGATCCAGACCTTGCGCGACAGCGAGACGGCCGCCGCGGTGATGGGCGTGAACGTGCAGGCCTACAAGGCCCGGGCGTTCATGCTGAGCTCGATGTACGCCGGCCTGGCCGGGGTGCTCTACGCCCTCTCCATCGGAAGCATCGCGCCGGAGTCCTTCGGGCTGCTCCTGTCCGTCTCCTACCTCGCCATGATCGTGCTGGGCGGGCTGGGCTCGGTGGCCGGCGCGGCGCTCGGGGCGCTGTTCGTCACGGCCCTGCCGCTGCTCTTCCAGCAGTACGCCGACGTCCTGCCCTTCGTCAGCGGAGCCGGGCAGGGCGGGATCGCCGCGGGCGAGGCCGCGCTGTACCTCTACGGCCTGGCCATCGTCCTGGTGATCCTGTTCGAACCGGCGGGCCTGGCCGGCCTCGCCCGCCGGATCTCCTCCCGATTCGGCCGTGCCCGCCGTCCCGGCGGCAAGGTGACCCGTCCCCCGACCCCCGCTACCGACTCGTCCACGTGAGAACCACCTACCGAAGGAGCAGCACGACATGACATCACGACCGACCACCAGAGTCGCCACGGCACTGGCCGCCGCACTCGTGTTCGCCGCCGCGGGCTGCAGCACCCGGGGGGAGGACGACGGCGCAGGCACAGGCGGAGGTGAGGCCGGCGGGGAAGTGCAGACCGACGTGGGCATCGAGGGAGACACGATCACCCTCGGCGCGCTCACCGACCTGACCGGCGTCTTCGCAGCCCTGGGCCAGGACATCACGAACGCCAACGAGCTGTACTGGGCCGAGAACGACGTCTGCGGCCAGTACGACGTCGAGATCGAAGTCCAGGACGCCGGCTACAACGTGCAGCGCGCCGTCCAGCTGTACAGCTCGATGGAGCCCGAGATCCTGGCCATGAACCAGCTGCTGGGATCGCCGATCAACACCGCGCTGGCTCCCGAGCTCGAGTCCGACGAGATGGTCAGCTTCCCGTCCGCCTGGTCGGAGACGCTGACCCTGATCCCCGGCACCGGGGTCCCCGGCGCGACGTACGACGTGGAGATCTCCAACCTCTACGACTACGCGTTCCAGGAGGGGCTGCTCGCCGAGGGTGACACGGTGGGCCACATCTACTTCGAGGGCGAGTACGGGGCCAACGGTCTCGAGGGCAGCCAGGCCGTCGCCGAGGCCAAGGGACTCACCCTCATCGAGCGGGAGATCACGCCGCAGGAGCAGGACATGAGCGCGATCGTCAGCCAGTTCGCCGCCGAAGGGGTGGACGCGATCGCGCTGACCGTGGCCCCGGGGCAGACCGCGTCCGTCGCCGCGGCCGCGCAGGCGCAGGGGCTGGACGTGCCCCTGCTGGGCAGCAACCCGGTCTTCGCGCCCGGCCTGCTCGAGGGCGCCGCGGCCCAGAAGCTCAAGGACGACCTCTACGTGGCCTCGCCGGTCTCCTCGTTCGACGCCAACCCCGAGCTCCTGGCTGCCTATGAGGAGGCCTACCCCGGCTCGCCGCCCAGTCTGGGTGTGCTCGTCGGCTACGGCATGTCGGCGGTCATGGACCAGGTACTCGACCAGGCGTGCGAGAACGGCGACCTGACCCGCGCCGGCGTCGTGGAGGCCTTCAGCGAGCTCGAGTCGGTGGACACCGGTGGCGTCCTCGTCCCGCTCCAGAGCTTCGAGCAGGGCCAGTCACCGAGCCTCGAGTCCTTCATCCTGCGCCCCGCGGACGTGCCTGGCGGCGCGACCGTCGCGGAGGAGTCGTTCGAGGGTGAGTTCGCGGCGGACCTCGCCCCGGCTGACTGACCGCGGATCCAGCTGGCGGCGCCCCCCTCCCCGGCCGGGGAGGGGGGCGCCGTCGCGTGCGCCTACAGCCGCCCCGAGCTGGCGACCGGCACCAGCCGAAGGGTCAGGAGGGCGGCCAGGGCGGCGGCCGCGGCCAGGGGCAGGGTCGCCGTGGTCGCCCGGGCGACCACGGCGATCACGAACGGCGCGGCGAAGCCCAGGTAGGCGAAGGAGAGGAACAGCGACGTGAGCGCGCCGAGGCGGGAGGGGGCGGCCAACCGGGCGGTCAGCGTCAACCCCGCCGCGAGGCAGAGGCCGCCACCCGCACCGAGCAGCGGGGCGGCCAGTACCAGCCAGGGCAGCGCCCCGGTCGACGCGAATGCGGCGGCGCACCCGAACCCGGACGTGCCCGCCACGGTGCCGACGACGGCCGTCCACGGGCCCAGGTGGCGCTGCAGGCCCGCGACGACGGTGCCGGCGCCGAGCGTCACCCCGGCCAGCACGCCGGTGACCGCGACGCCGCCGTAGGGCAGCTCCACGAGCAGCGGGACGGCGCTGATGACGGTGGACGGGAACGCGTAGACGCAGACGGCGACGGGGGCCAGCACGCTGAGCACGAGCAGGCCGTCACCGGGGCGGACCAGTGGCGCGGCCGGCGTCGCATCGGTGCCGCTGCGCCGGCCGGGGACCAGGTCGACCGTCTCCGGCAACCGCACCGCGGCTGCGAGCCCCACCCCGACCAGCACGGTGTGCACGAGGTAGGGCAGCACGGTCGGCGCCGGGGCGTACTGGCCCAGCAGCCCACTGGTCAACGGTCCCAGCGAGAAGCCCGCCGTCATGGCGAAGGCCGCACGGCGGCCCCCCGCTCCCGGGCCCGCGCCGGCCGCAGCGGACAGCTCGCCGAGCCATGCGCTGCCCACGCTGAAGACCATGCCGCTCACCACGCCCTGTGCGAACCGGGCGAGGAACAGCAGCGCCAGCGTGTCGCCGGCGGCGGCGAAGGCGAGCGAGGCGAGCCCGGAGAGCACGATGCCGGGCAGGGCGACCCGCCGGCGCCCGAGCCGGTCCGACAGCGGGCCGGCGAGCAGCAGCGCCGGCACCAGCCCCGCCGCATACACCCCGAACAGCGTGGTGAGCACCTCGGGGGAGAGGTCCAGCCGCTCCTCGTAGACGAGCAGCAACGGGGTCGGGACGTTGGTGCCGGCCGCCGCGGCGAACAGGGCGAACGCTGCCCGCTTCCAGTTCACCGGTCGCACCCTACGGAGATCCGGTCCTTGAGCGGGGCTCCACCGCGTCCGCACCAGCCCCGGACGACGCACGGCCCGGCTGGGCATCCAGGAGTCGTGGAACGACGAAGCGGCTCCCTCCCGGAGGAGGAAGCCGCTGGTCGATCGTGGTGCGCCATCAGGGACTCGAACCCCGAACCCGCTGATTAAGAGTCAGCTGCTCTGCCAATTGAGCTAATGGCGCGTGTCGCCCGGCTGGCCGGGCAACGAGGGAGAACGATACCAGCGCCCCCCGCGCCTGGTGCGGAGTGGCAGGGAGGGCCTCGCCACACTCCGGCCCGGCCGATCGCGCGTGCGATCCCGCACGTCGCGGCCCAGGTGTCGTCCCTCCGTGGAGACTGGGGGATCCGGCGCCCGTCGAGGGGTGCCGGTAGGGGAGAGGAGTCGCGAGGTGCGACGAGCGGCGGCAGTCCTGGCAGCGGGCACCCTGGCGTTCCTGGCCGGGTGCAGTGGGGATGACGAGCCGAACAGCTCGGGCGGCTCGACCGCCGGGATCCCTCCGGCGAAGGTGACTGTCGCGCCGTCCGACAGCGCGGTCGACGTCGAGCCGCTGATCCCCCTGGAGATCTCCGTCATCGACGGCGACCTCGCCCAGGTGACCGTGGTGGACGGCGCGGGCGCTCCCGTCGAGGGCGCGCTCGCGGAGGGGCAGGCCGACACCGCCCCCGAGGTGTGGACGCCGGAGACCCCGCTGGCCTACGGCACCAGGTACACGCTCACCGCGACGGCGACCAACGATGCCGACAACGAGACCGAGGTCTCCACGACGTTCACGACCGTCACCCCGGACACCCTCTCCACGCCGTCGATCGGTCCGCTGGACGGCACGACGGTCGGCGTCGGCATGCCCGTCCGGGTCTACTTCGACGACCCGGTCGCCGACAAGGCCGCCGTCGAGAGCAACCTCGTGGTCACCAGCTCCACCCCCACCGACGGCGTCTGGAACTGGCTCAGCGACAGCGAGGTGCACTTCCGCCCGTCGCAGTACTGGCCGGCGAACATCGAGGTCACCCTGGACGCCCGGCTCTACGGCATCGACTTCGGCGACGGCGTCTGGGGCGAGAAGAACCGCACCATCGACTTCTCCATCGGCGACCGGCACGTCTCGGTCGCGGACGCCGCCACGCACACCCTGGACGTCTACGACGGCGACGAGCTGGTGCAGAGCTGGCCGATGAGCGCCGGTGGCCCGGAGTTCCCCAGCCGCAACGGCCCGCACGTCGTCACCGAGCTGAACCGCAACCGGGTCATGGACTCCAGCACCTTCGGCGTCCCGGTCGACAGCCCGGACGGCTACCGGACGCCGGTCGAGTACGCGGTCCGGCTGTCGAACAACGGTGAGTTCGTGCACGCCGCCCCGTGGTCGGTGGCCGAGCAGGGGATCAGCAACGTCTCGCACGGCTGCATCAACCTGTCCACGGAGCGGGCGGCCTGGTTCTTCGACTTCTCCCAGCCCGGCGACGTCGTCGAGATCAAGAACTCCGACGGCCCGATCCTGTCCCGGGCGGATGGCGACATCCACGACTGGGCCGTCCCGTGGGGGCAGTGGAAGACCGGCAGCGCCCTGAAGTGAGCCGCCGCGGCTGACCGCGGGACGCGTTTCCCGCCGCTGACCTGCGGGCACTCCCGTCGGCAACCGAGGGAGGCGGACCGTGGACACCTGGCTCATCGTCGTGCTCGTCGTCGTGGCCGTGGCACTGATCGCGCTGCTCGCCCTCTACCTGAGCAAGCGCTCCCGGATCGGCAACGCCCGCAAGCGGGAGCAGGCACGCGAGCAGTTGCAGGAGGCCCGGGTCCGCTCCGCCCGTGCGGACACCGAGCAGGCGCTCGCCGAGGAGCAGGCGGCCCGCGCCCGCCGTGAACTGGCCGAGGTGCAGGAGCGCGCCGCGCTGGCGGAGAAGGAGGCCCGAGAGATGGCCGCCCGCGCCGACGAGGACCGCACGGCCGCCGAGCAGCTCCGGGCCCGCGCCCGCAAGGCCGCCCCGGACCTGGCCTCCGGCGCCGGCACGGCTGCCGGCCAGGATCACCAGTCCTCCGGCCGGCACGGCGCCCCGGACGGGGCCGCGCCCACCGACCAGCCCGAGACCGGCGGCGCCACCCGCCGCTGAGTTCCGCCCGGCCCGACGGTCTGACCCTGCGAGACCGTCGACCCGGGAGGAGCACCATGACCGATCTGCTCGCGATCGGCACGCGCAAGGGGCTGTGGCTGGCCCGCAGCGACGACGACCGGCGCACCTGGACGGTCGGAGAACCGCACCTCCTCGCCCAGGAGGTCGCGGCGGTGTGCATCGACGTCCGCCGGCCCCGGCCGCGGATCCTCGCCGGCATCCAGTACGGCCACTGGGGCCCGTCGGTGGTGTGGTCCGACGACCTGGGCGCCGGCTGGCAGGAGACCGACTCCGGCGCCGTCCGCTTCCCGGAGGACACCGGCGCCGCGCTGTCCCGGGTGTGGCAGCTGCGTCCGGACAGCCCCGACCGCCCCGATGTGGTGTGGGCCGGCTGTGAGCCGCACTCGCTGTGGCGCAGCACCGACGGTGGCTGCAGCTTCGCCCTGGTGCGGGGCCTCTGGGACCACCCGCACCGGCCCACCTGGGAGCCCGGCGCCGGCGGCGGCGCCGTCCACACCGTGCTGCCGGACCCGGGGACCGACCGGGTCACGGTCGCGATGAGCACCGGCGGGGTCTACGTCAGCGAGGACGGCGCGACCGGCTGGGCGCCGCGCAACCGCGGCATCAGCGCCGTCTTCCTGCCGGAGCCCCCGCCCGAGTACGGCCAGTGCGTGCACAAGGTCGCCGTCGACGCCGGGGACCCCGCCCGGATGTACGCGCAGAACCACTTCGGCGTCTTCCGCACCGACGACGGCGGCGGCTCCTGGACCTCGATCGCCGCGGGGCTGCCGGCCGACTTCGGGTTCCCCGTCGCGGCCTCGCCGTCCACCCCCGGCACGGCGTGGGTGGTGCCGCTCGTGGCCGACCTGCAGCGGATGCCCCCGGACGGGCGGCTGCGCGTGCACCGCACCCGGGACGCCGGCGACACCTGGACCGAGGTGGGCGGCGGTCTGCCCGACGGCGCGTGGACCGCCGTGCTGCGGGACGCCCTCTGCGTGGACGACGCCGACCCGACCGGCGTCTACGTGGGCACCCGCGACGGCTGCGTGTACGCCAGCGCCGACGAGGGGGAGACCTTCACCCTCGTGGCCGACCACCTGCCCGACGTGCTCGCCGTCCGGGCGGTCCGGCTGCCGTGAGGGGCGTCGCATGAGCGTCCAGGTGGTGCTGCCCGGTGCGCTGTCGGACCTGGCCGGCGGCGCCCGGCACCTCGACGTCGACCCGGCGGGGAACACGCTCGCCGACCTGCTCGACGCGCTGGCCGAGCAGCACCCCAAGCTCGGCCGGCGGATCCGCGACGAGACGGGGCGCGTGCGCCGGTTCGTCAACGTCTACGTCGACGGTGAGGACGTGCGCTGGCAGGGCGGTCCGGACGCCGGGGTCCCGGACGGCGCGGTCGTTCAGGTGCTGCCGTCGGTGGCCGGCGGCTGAGTGCGGCTCAGAGGGCCGCGAGCTCGGCGCAGGACCCGCACAGCTGCTGGTCGTCGTACCCCTCCGGCGGCCACGGCTGCTGCTCGTCGAGGGAGACGTAGGCACCGCACAGCGCCTTCCGGCTCTGCCCGCTGACCCGGCCGATGGTGGCGTGGGCCGGGCCGATCTGGCGCGGCTGGAGCCCACCGACGCCGAAGGAGCCGACCATCACGACCGCGTGTGCTGTGCCGTACGCGTAGACGCTGGTCATGCTGCCAGGGTCCGAGCACGGGCCGCCCGGGGCCAGTACCGCCGGGCGCGTGTTCGGCGCACCCGTCACATCCGCCCCGCCCGCCTCGCACAGCGGCCGGACGGCCCCGGGCCGGTCCGCGTCAGGAGCCGAGCGCGGCGGTCAGCGCCGCGCGGACCGCGGCGGTCTCGTCCTCGTCCGCCGGCAGCTGCGGCAGCCGCATCGCCGGCCCCGGGATGAGGCCGCAGAGGGCCAGTGCGAGCTTCGACCGGAGGGCGCCGTTGCCGGTGCCGGAGATCAGGTCGATCACGGGGAGCACCGACCGGAACACCTCGCGGGCCCGCTCCGGCTCGCCGTCCTCGGCCAGTGCGATGACGTGCGCGAGCCGCTCGCCGACCAGGTGCCCGGCCATGCTCACCAGGCCCACCGCGCCGACCGACAGGAACGGCAGCAGCAGGCTGTCGTCACCGCAGTACCAGGCCAGGCCCGTCTCGGGCATCAGCCGGAAGGCGGCGGCAGGGTCCTCGGTGGCGTCCTTCACGGCGGTGATCCGCGGGTGCTCGCCCAGCCGGCGCAGCGAGTCGGCGCTCAGCCGCAGACCCGTGCGGGCGGGGACGTCGTAGAGCATGACCGGCAGGTCGCCGGCGTCGGCGACGGCGGTCAGGTGCGCCACCACGCCGTCCTGCGACGGACGGGAGTAGTACGGGGTGACCGCCAGCAGGCCGTCGGCGCCGGCCTCGGCCGCCTGCCGCGCCATCTCGGCGGCGTGCCGGGTGTCGTAGGAGCCGGCCCCCGCGACGACGACCGCCCGACCGCCGAGCGCCTGGCTCACCTCGCGCACCAACTCGAACTTCTCGCGGTCCGACGTCGTGGGCGCCTCGCCCGTGGTGCCGTTGAGCACGAGGCCGTCGTGCCCGGAGTCGACGAGGTGGACGGCGAGGCGCACGGCCGCGTCGAAGTCGACGGCGCCGTCGTCGGTCATCGGCGTGACCATGGCCGTCAGCAGCGCGCCGAAGGGTCGTGCTGCGGTGGGGGCGGGCATGGCCCGGGAATCTACTTGCCGCGGGAAGCCGCCCGTCGGGCCCGGTTCACCCGGGCACGCGCGACGTGACCCGGCACCGGTGTGAGCTGGGCCTCAGCGGCGCATCCGGGGTCGGTTATGTTCCGGGGCAGCCCCTGCCCAGGGGCGTCGACCCGACCCGGGGGTGGCCGTGCAGTCCTCGCTCTACGAAGCCGAGCACGAGGCGTTCCGCGCGTCGGTGCGCGAGTTCCTCGAGAAGGAGGCCGTGCCGCACACGGCCGCGTGGGAGGAGGCGGGGCAGGTCGACCGCGACGTCTGGCTGGCCGCGGGGGCGCAGGGTCTGCTGGGCATGGACGTGCCCGAGGAGTTCGGCGGCGGCGGGGTCGAGGACTTCCGCTACAACGCCATCCTGACCGCCGAGGTCGGCCGGGCCGGCGCCAGCGGGCTCGGCTTCACCCTGCACAACGACGTCGTCGCCCCGTACCTGACCGACCTGTGCACCGACGAGCAGAAGGCCCGCTGGCTGCCCGGCTTCGTGCGCGGCGAGCTGATCACCGCCATCGCGATGAGCGAGCCAGGTGCCGGCTCGGACCTGCAAGGCCTGCGGACGACGGCGGTGCGCGACGGCGACGACTGGATCCTCAACGGCCAGAAGACCTTCATCACCAACGGCATCCTCTCCGACCTCGTACTGGTCGTGGCCCGCACCGACCCGGAAGCCGGCGCCCGCGGGTTCTCCCTGCTCGCCGTCGAGCGCGGCATGCCCGGCTTCGAGCGCGGCCGCAAGCTCGACAAGATCGGCCTGCGCGCGCAGGACACCGCGGAGCTGTTCTTCACCGACGTCCGCGTGCCCGCCGCCAACCTGGTCGGGACGGAGGGGCACGGCTTCTTCCACCTCATGAACAACCTGCCCCAGGAGCGGCTGTCGATCGCCGCCGGCGCGGTCTCGGCCAGCCGGATCGTCCTGGACCTCACGATCCAGTACTGCAAGGACCGCACCGCCTTCGGCAAGCCGATCGGGAAGTTCCAGAACACCCGCTTCGAGCTCGCCGAGATGCACACGGAGGTCTCCATCGCCGAGACCTACCTGGAGAAGGCGATCCTCGAGCACAATGCGGGACGCTTCACCGTCGAGGACGCCGCCATGAGCAAGTGGTGGACGACGGAGCTGCAGAAGCGCGTCGTCGACCGGTGCCTGCAGCTGCACGGGGGCTACGGCTACATGCTCGAGTACCCCGTCGCCAAGGCCTTCCTGAACTCCCGCGTGCAGACGATCTACGGCGGGACGACCGAGATCATGAAGGAGATCATCGGCCGGTCGCTGGGGCTCTGAGGCCCGCGCCCCGTTCCCACCCCGCCCCGTCGTCGCACCGCCCAGGAGGCCTCCCGTGACCGATCCCGACCAGCCCGTCCCGACCGTCCTCACCGAGCGGACCGGCCACGTCCTGCTCATCACGATCAACCGGCCGCAGGCGCGCAACGCCCTGGACCGCGACGTCGCCACCCGGCTCGCCGACGCCTTCGACGCCGCCGAGGCCGACCCGGAGATCCGCTGCGTCGTGCTCACCGGCGCCGGCGACCAGGCGTTCTCCGCGGGCGCCGACCTCAAGGCACTGGCACGCGGCGAGCGGCCGATCGTGCCGGGCCGCGAGCACTACGGCCTGGCCGGCTTCGTGCGGCACCCGATGAGCACGCCGGTGATCGCCGCGGTGAACGGCGCGGCGCTGGGTGGCGGTACCGAGCTCGCGCTCGCCGCGGACCTGGTGGTCGCCGCCGAGCACGCGACCTTCGGGGTGCCCGAGGTCAAGCGCGGCATCCTCGCCGCCGCCGGCGGTGTCTTCCGGCTGCCCGAGCAGCTGCCGCGCAAGGTGGCGATGCGGCTGGTCCTCACCGGTGAGCCGATGGGGGCCGACGAGGCGCTGCGCTGGGGCCTGGTGAACGAGGTCGTGCCCGCCGCGGACGTGCTGCCGACGGCGATGCGACTGGCAGAGGTCGTCGCCGCCAACGCGCCGCTCGCCGTGCAGGCCAGCAAGCGGCTCGCCCTGGGCATCGTCGACGGCGACCGGCCGGCGGAGTCGGCCACCTGGGACCGCTCGGCCGAGGAGATGAGCCGGCTGTTCGCCTCCGCCGACGCGGCCGAGGGCATGAAGGCGTTCGCCGAGAAGCGGCCGCCGCGGTGGACCGCCGGCTGACGTCCTGAGTTGCACCGCACGCCACCGTCTCCCTCGTTCGGGGACGGCGGCGGCGCTGTCTGCCCAGGTCGCGGGTGAGCGCCCGCTCCCGGGGGCAGGTATGCCGGTCATGAGCACCTCCGCGCCGCGCCTCCCCGACGCCCTGCAGGCGCTCCGCGACCTCCTGGCCGACGCACCCCTGCACCTCGACGTCCCCGGCCGCGACGAGGCGAGCCGCTCGGCCCGGGCCGTCGTCGACCAGGTCGACGACTACCTGCTGCCGCGGCTGCGCGACCTGGACGCCCCGCTGCTCGCCGTCGTCGGCGGCTCCACGGGTGCCGGGAAGTCCACCCTGGTCAACAGCCTGCTGGGCACGCCGGTGACCACCGCCGGGGTGCTGCGCCCGACCACCCGCGCCCCGGTGCTGGTGTGCTCCCCAGCCGACCGGGCCGCGTTCGCCGGCGACCGCGTGCTCCCGGGCCTGGCCCGCAGCACCGGCGAGGGAGAGGTCACCGGGGGGCTGCGGCTGGTGGTCAGCGACGCGCTGCCTCCGGGGCTGGCGGTGCTGGACGCGCCGGACGTCGACTCGGTGGTGGAGACCAACCGTGAGCTGGCCGGGCAGCTGCTGGCGGCCGCGGACCTCTGGCTGTTCGTCACCACGGCCGCGCGCTACGCCGATGCCGTCCCGTGGGAGCTGCTGCGCACCGCGCAGGAGCGGGGCACCGCCCTGGCCGTGGTGCTCGACCGGGTGCCGCCCGAGGCCGCCGGCGAGATCGCCGCGGACCTGGGCGGGATGCTGCGCACCGCGGGCCTGTCCGCGGCGCGGCTGTTCGTGATCGAGGAACGCCCGCTGACCGACGGCTTCCTCCCCGAGGACCAGGTCGGTCCGCTGCGCTCCTGGCTGCACGGACTGGCGGCCGACCAGGAGCAGCGCGCGGCCGTCGTCCGGCAGACCCTCGCCGGGGCACTGGACAGCCTCGGGGGGCGGGTCGACCTGGTGGCCGGGGGAGTGGCCCAGCAGGCGGCCGCGGCCGCGGCGCTGCGCCAGGCCGCGGAGGCCGCCTACGCGCGGGCCTGCGAGGACGTGTCCGACGGGGTGGCCAGCGGCGCGCTGCTGCGCGGGGAGGTGCTCGCCCGGTGGCAGGAGTTCGTCGGCACGGGGGAGTGGATGCGCAGCCTGCAGGGCCAGGTCGGCAAGCTGCGCGACCGGCTCACCGCGTCGCTGACCGGCCGCCCCTCGGCCGGCGTCGGGCTGCAGCAGGCGCTCGAGTCGGGTGTGGAGGTGCTCCTGCGGGACGCCGCGGAGGGGGCGGCCGAGCGCACGGCCGCCACCTGGCGGGGAACGCCGGGAGGACCGGGGCTCCTGGCCGACCGGGGCCGCGAGCTGGAGACGGCGTCGCCGGAGTTCGCGGAGGCGGCCTCCGGGGAGGTGCGTGACTGGCAGGGCACGGTCCTGGATCTCGTGCGCAGCGAGGGCGCCGGCAAGCGCAACCGCGCCCGGGTCTACTCCTGGGGGGTCAACGGCGCGGGGGCGGTGGTGATGGTCGCCGTCTTCGCCTCGACCGGTGGGCTGACCGGCGGGGAGGTCGCCGTGGCCGGCGGGACGACGGCGGTGGGCCAGCGGGTGCTCGAGGCGGTCTTCGGTGACTCCGCGGTGCGGGCCCTGGCCGCGCGGGCGCGGGCGGACCTGGAACAGCGTGCGAACCGTCTGCTCACCGACGAGCGTGCTCGCTTCGACGCACTGGTCGAGGCGGCCGCGCCGCCACCGGGCAGCGTCGAGGAGCTGCGCACCGCGGCGGCCGAGCTGGCCGCGGCCCGGCGGGCGGAGCGATGAGGCGGCGGGACCGCGGTGCTCTGGCCTTGACCGACCGGCTCGCGGCGCTGCGCGAGGCGGTCGAGGTGGCCGAGGGGCGGCTGGACGTAGCGGACGTCGCGCACGCCCGCACGCTGCTGGCCAAGGCCGGTGCCCGCGAGGCGCTGGGGGACGCGACGGTCGTCGCGCTGGCCGGTGCGACCGGCAGCGGCAAGTCGACCATGTTCAACGCCCTGTCCGGGGCCGAGGTGAGCACCCCCGGGGTGCGACGGCCGACGACCGGGGTGGCGCACGCCTCGGTCTGGGGGGAGGCCGGCGCCGACCGGCTGCTCGACTGGCTGGAGGTGCCGCGGCGGCACCGGGTGGCCGCCGCGGAGGCCGGGCTGGACGGTCTCGTGCTGCTCGACCTGCCCGACCACGACAGCGTCCGGCTGGAGCACCGGCTGGAGGTGGACCGGCTGGTCGAGCTGGTCGACGTCCTGGTCTGGGTGCTGGATCCGCAGAAGTACGCCGACGCGGCGGTGCACGGCCGCTATCTCGCGCCGATGGCGGGCCACGCCGGCGTGCTGGTGGTGGTGCTCAACCAGATCGACCGGCTCGACGAGCAGGCGGCCGCTGCCTGCCTGGCCGACCTGCGCCGGTTGCTCGACGCCGAAGGGCTCGCGGACACGCCGATCGTCGCCACCTCGGCGCGCACCGGCGCCGGGCTGGCCGAGCTGCGTGCCGAACTGGGGCGCCGGGTCAGCGCCCGCCGGGCCGCGACCGAACGGCTGACCGCGGACGTCCGGGCGGCCGCCGAGGCGCTGGCGGTGCACTGCCCGGACGGCGACCTCGGTGCGGCATCGGGGCGTGCGGCCGAGGCGGAGCTGACCGGTGCCCTCGCCGGCGCGGCCGGAGTGCCGGTGGTGGCGGCGGCCGTCGAGCGCTCCGCGGTGCGGGACGGTGCGGCGCGCACCGGCTGGCCGCTGGTGCGCTGGGTGCGCAAGCTGCGCCCGGACCCGCTCGCCCGCCTGCACCTGGGCGACGAGCGCGCCCGTTCCTCCCTGCCGGAGGCCGGTGCGGTGCAGCAGGCGGCGATGACCGCCGCGCTCCGGCAGGTGCGCACGGCGGCCGGCGACGGGCTATCGCAGGCCTGGCGGGACGAGCTGCGACGGACCGCGGACCAGGCGGGTTCGGGGCTGGCCGACCAGCTCGACAGGGCGGTCACCGGCACCGACCTCGGGCCGGTCCGGGTGCCGGTGTGGCAGCGCGCGGTCGGCGGGCTCCAGTGGCTGCTCCTGGCCTGCGCCCTGGTCGGCGCGCTGTGGCTGCTCGGGCTCGGCGTCCTCGGCTGGCTGCAGCTCGGCGACGTGCTCCCGCTGCCCCGCGTCGAGGGGATCCCGCTGCCCACCCTGCTGCTGGTCGCCGGACTGCTCGGCGGTGCGCTGCTCGCGGTGCTGGCCAGACCCTTCGTCCGGGCCGGGGCGCGCAGGAGACGGCGCCGGGCGGAGCAGCGGCTGACCGCGCGGGTGGCCGAGGTGGCGCAGTCCTCGGTGCTGGCGCCGCTGGAGGAGACGGTCGAGGACGCGCGCGTCTTCTGCGCCGCCGTCACCCGCGCCGGGACCTGAGGCGGTCCACGGTAGGTCGCCGCCTCGACGGAGCCGGCGGGCGGCATCCTGGTGCGGTGCACGCTGCATCGGTCGACCCTCGTGACACCCGGTGGGAGGAGCCGTCCCCGGTCTACCGGGTCTACTTCTGGGACCGCGGGAGCTCCTACGAGTGGCGTCTCACGGGTGCCACCGACGTCCACGAGGTGCTCGCCCGGGCCACCGGGCCGGCGGGCCGCGGGCGGGCATTCGAGCTGTTCGTCGAGACGTCGACCGGTCAGGGTCCTGGGCTGATCCACCTCGCCGGACAGGACCTGGGGGACGCCCGGGTCGGCTAGCGACCGGCTGCGCTGCGTCGCGGCCCCTGGTCCACCGCCTACGGCGTCCCCAGCTCGGCCAGGACGGCGCGGTAGGCGGCCTCCGGATCACCTGCCGACGTCGGCACGACGCGCGCCCGGGGTCGCCGCGCGACCAGCGCGACCAGCCGGTCATACATCTCACGGAGCTCCCCGTCGCCGCCGGTGGTGAGCGCCAGCGCATCCCGGTGGTGCGACGCGAGTGCGGGATCCGCCGACCGGGCGTGGAAGCGGGTGAGGGCGTTCTCCCGCGTGTCCATGAGCACGAGCTCGGAGAAGGTGCTGCCCGTCGCGGCGGCCAGGCGCTCGAGCTCCTCGATGAAGGGCACCCGGCCCAGGTACTGCGGGACGACGACGTCGTGGCTGCCGCGCAGGTGCTCGGCCGCCATCGCCAGAGCCATGCGGCGGGCCAGGGAGCCGGACTCCTGCGGCAGCTCCTGCCAGCGGCCCAGCAACCTGCGCACGTCGTCGACGTCCATGCAGAGGGCCAGCGGGTGATCGGCGACGTACCGGCGGGCGAGGGTCGACTTCCCCATGCCGGGCGAGCCGTTCAGCAGGATCAGGCGGGCCATGCCGGCCGACAGTAGGCCCCGGGGACCGGCCGACGGGCTTGTTGCAAGGAGCTTGCAATAGAGTCGGAGGCTCAGGTCGGCGGAGGAGTTCCCACGTGCGCGCAGTACCGAAGTCCGGCCGTGCCCTCGCTGGTGCGGTCGTGCTCGTCACCGTGCTCGCGGCGTGCGGCGACAGCAGCCCCGCCGCGCCGGCGCAGGCGCCCACCGAGCTGGTGCTGGCCATCGGCGGCGAGTCCGAGGACGGCTACGACCCGACCCTCGGCTGGGGCCGGTACGGGTCCCCGCTGTTCCAGTCCACGCTGCTCGCCCGGGACGAGAGCCTCGACGTCGTCCCCGATCTGGCCACCGACTGGTCGGTGAGCGAGGACGGCCTGGTCTGGACGGTCGACCTCCGCACCGACGCCCGGTTCACCGACGGCGAGCCGGTGACCGCCGCCGACGTGGCCTACACCTTCACGACCGCGAGCCGAAGCGGCGGGCTGACCGACGTCACCGCGCTCCGCGAGGCCGTGGCCGTGGACGACGACACCGTCGAACTCCGGCTCGAGCGTCCGCAGAGCACCTTCGTGAACCGGCTGATCTCGCTCGGCATCGTGCCGGAGCACGCGCACGGCCCCGACTACGCGCGCAACCCGGTGGGGTCCGGGCCGTTCGAGCTGGTGCAGTGGGACGAGGGGCAGCAGCTCATCGTCGAGCGCAACGACGACTACTACGGCGAGCAGCCGGCCTTCGAGCGGGTCGTCTTCCAGTTCACCGGTGAGGACGCCTCGATCGCCTCGGCGTCGGCGGGCCAGGTCGACATGGCCGCAGTACCGGCCCAGCTGGCGCCCACGGAGGTGCCGGGGATGCGCCTGGTCGAGGTGCAGTCGGTCGACAACCGCGGCATCACCTTCCCGTACGTCCCCGACACCGGGCGCACCACGGACGACGGCGCCCCGATCGGCAACGACGTCACCTCCGACCTCGCCGTCCGGCGGGCGGTCAACCTCGCCATCGACCGGCAGGCGCTCGTCGACGGCGTCCTCGAGGGCTACGGGTCACCGGCGACCGGGCCGGTCGACGGCCTGCCCTGGTACGAGCCCGACTCCGCCATCGAGGACGCCGATCCGGCGGGTGCCGAGGAGCTGCTGGAGGAGGCCGGCTGGGTCGACTCCGACGGCGACGGCGTCCGCGAGAAGGACGGCGTCCGCGCGGAGTTCACGCTGCTCTACCCGGCGTCGGACTCGCTGCGCCAGGGGCTCGCGCTCTCGGTGGCCGACATGGTGGCGCCCATCGGCGTCGAGATCAGCGCCGAGGGGGAGAGCTGGGACGTCATCGACCAGCGCCTGCACGCCGACGCGGTGCTCTTCGGCTGGGGGCAGCTGGACCCGACGGAGATGTACAACCTGTACTCCTCCGGCCAGGCCGGCGTGGAGTACTGGAACCCCGGCTTCTACGGCAACCCCGAGGTCGACGCGCACCTCGACGCGGCGATGACCGCCACCGACCCGGCCGTGGCGGAGGAGGAGTGGCGGGCCGCCCAGTACGACGGCGAGGGCTCCGGCTTCGGTCCCTCCGGCGACGCCGCCTGGGCATGGCTGGTCAACCTCGACCACACCTACGTCGTCGACGAGTGCCTGGACCTGGGAGCCGAGCGGATCGAGCCGCACGGCCACGGCTGGCCGGTCACCGCGGGGATCACCGGGTGGCAGTGGACCTGCTGACCCGGGTGGTGCGGGGGCTGGCCGGCCGGCTGGTCCGGCTGGTGCTGCTCCTGACCGCGGTGGCGACGGCGTCCTTCGCGCTGATGGTCCACTCGCCGGTGGACCCGGTGGACGCCTACGTCGGCGGCGACATCGCCGCCGTCGGCCCGGAGCAGCGGGCGCAGATCGCCGAGCGGTGGGGCCTGGACGACCCGCCGCTGGAGCGGTTCGCCACCTGGCTCGGCAACGTGGTCCAGGGCGACCTGGGCCGGTCGCTGTCGTTCAACGCCCCGGTCACCGAGGTGATCGGCGAGCGCTTCCTGACCAGCCTGGCCCTCATGGCGACCGCGTGGGTGCTGTCGGGGATCGTCGGCTTCGCCCTCGGGGTGCTCGCCGGTGCCCGGCAGGGCCGGTTCGCCGACCGCGCGGTCTGCTGGTGGGCCTACACGCTGGCGTCGGCGCCGGTGTTCTGGGTCGGCCTGCTGCTGCTCTACGTCTTCTCCGTGTCGCTGGGCTGGACACCGGTCTGCTGCGCCGTCCCCGTCGGCGTCCTGGCCGAGGACGTGACCCTGCTCGACCGGATCCACCACCTGCTGCTGCCCGCGCTGACGCTGTCGGTGGTGGGCGTCGCGCCCGTGGTCCTGCACACCCGGCACGCGGTGATCGAGGCGATGGCCAGCGACCACGTCACCTTCGCCCGGGCGCAGGGGGAGTCGAGGCGGGGGGTGGTGGTGCACCACGTGCTGCGCAACGCCGCCGCGCCCGCGGTCCTGCTGCAGTTCGCCTCGCTGGGCGAGCTGTTCGGCGGCTCGGTGCTGGCCGAGCAGGTCTTCTCCTACCCCGGGCTGGGCGCGGCCACGACGACGGCCGCGCTCGGGCAGGACGTCCCGCTGCTGCTGGGCATCGCCCTGTTCACCACCGTGTTCGTCTTCGTGGGCAACCAGCTCGGCGACCTGGTGCACCGCCGGCTCGATCCCCGCGTCGCCCACGACCCGGCGCGCGCCCGCCGTCCGCGCTGGGGCCGGGGGGAGCCGTGGGAGCCGCTGCTCGACCCGGACCCGCTGCCGCCGTCGCCGGTCGTGCCCGAGCCCGCCGGCCGGGGCGCGCGGTGACCGCCGTCCTGGAGCGGTCGGGCCGGCGGTTCGCCGACCGGCGCCGCCGCACGCTGGCCTACGTCGGGCTGTCGGTGCTCGTCGTCCTGAGCGTGGTCGTCGCGGGCGGGCTGGCCGCCGACGCCGCGCAGACCACCGACCTGGCCGACCGGAACCTCGGGCCCTCGGCCGCGCACTGGTTCGGCACCGACCGGCTCGGCCGCGACATGCTGGCGCGGACGCTGGCCGGCCTGCGGTTGAGCCTGGTCATCGGGGTGACCGCCGCGGTGGTGTCGGCCGGCATCGCCCTGCTGCTCGCCTGCCTGGCCGCGGTGTTCGGCGGCGTCGTGGACCGCGCGGTGGGCTGGCTGGTCGACCTCTTCCTGGCCCTGCCCCACCTGGTGCTGCTGATCCTGCTGGCCTTCGCCCTGGGTGGGGGCACCGGTGCGGTGGTCGCCGCCGTCGCGCTCACCCACTGGCCGACCCTCACCCGGGTCCTGCGGGGCCGGGCGCGCGAGGTCATGTCGTCGGACTACGTCGCGATCTCCCGGCAGCAGGGCCACGGCCGCGGCTGGCTCGCCCGCCGGCACCTGACCGGCCACCTCGGCGGGCACTTCCTCGTGGGCACCGTGCTGCTGTTCCCGCACGCGATCCTGCACGAGGCGGCGCTGTCCTTCCTCGGCCTGGGCGTGGACCCGGGAGAGCCCTCGATCGGCATCCTGCTGGCCGAGTCGATGCGCTACCTGACCGCCGGCGCGTGGTGGCTGGCCGTCCTCCCCGGGTTGTGCCTGCTGGTGGTGGTCAAGCTCGTCGACACGATCGGCAGCAACGCCCGCGCGCTGCTCGACCCCCGGAGCCACCACCTGTGAGCGAGGGTGCGAGCGAACCAGTCAGCACAGCAGCGGCCGGGCACGGAGGTGACGAGCGCCAGCGAGGAGGCCCCGTGAACGGGCCGGTGCTCGAGGTCCGCGGGCTGGAGATCGACTTCGTGCAGTACGAGCGGGGCCTGCGGCGGCGAACGGTGCACGCGCTGACCGGCATGGACCTCACCGCTGTCGCTGGGGAGGTCGTCGCGCTGGTCGGCGCCAGTGGCGCGGGCAAGAGCCTGCTGGCGCACGCGGTGCTGGGCCTGCTGCCGCCCAACGCCGTCGAGCGCGGGGACGTGCTGCTGGACGGCGAGCGGCTCGACCCGGCCGCCCGCCGCCGGCACGCGGGCAGGGGCATGACCCTGCTCCCGCAGGCGGCCGGCTTCCTCGATCCGCTCAGCCCGGTGGGCCGCCAGGTGCGCCGCTCGGCGCAGCTCGCCGGCTCCGCAGACCCCCGGCGCGCGGCGGCCGACGCCCTCGAACGCAGGGGGCTCGGCCCGGAGGTGCTGGGCCGCTACCCCCACGAGCTCTCCGGGGGCATGGCTCGGCGGGTGCTGGTCGCCATGGCCACCCTGGGCGATCCGCGCGTGCTGATCGCCGACGAGCCGACGACGGGCCTGCCGCCCGCCGAGGTCCGGCGGACCCTGGGGGAGCTGCGCACCATGGCCGACGACGGCTGCGCGGTCGTCCTCATCACCCACGAGCTCCGGGCGGCGGTCGAGGTGGCCCACCGCGTCGTCATCTGCCGCGACGGGCGCACGGTCGACGTCGCCGACCCGGCCGCCTTCACCGGCGACGGCGACGCGCTCACCCATCCGTTCACCCGGGCGCTGTGGCAGGCGCTCCCGGGCAACGGGTTCCGCGTGGCGGAAGGAGTCTGATGCTGCAGGCCGAGGGGATCTGGTTCCGCTACGCGCGCGACCGCCCGTGGGTGCTCGCCGGGGTGGATCTCGGGATCGCCCCGGGTGAGGTGGTCGGGCTCTGCGGACCGAGCGGGGGCGGCAAGAGCACGTTGGGCCGGGTGCTGGCCGGTCACCTGCGGCCCGACCGTGGCCTGGTCACGGTCGACGGCGTGGCGCCGCACAGCCGTCGGGCGCCGCACCCCGTGCAGCTGGTGCTGCAGCAGCCCGAGCGCGCCATCGACCCGCGCTGGCGGGTGCGGCAGGCGCTGGCCGCCACCGGAGCGCAGCTGGAGGGAGTGGACGAGCGGCTCGTCCACCCCAGCTGGCTGGACCGCTATCCGCACGAGATCAGCGGCGGCGAGCTGCAGCGGGTGAACCTGGCCCGGGCGCTCCTGACCCGGCCGCGCTACCTCGTCGCCGACGAGATCAGCGCCAGCCTCGACGCCGTGACCCAGGCACGCATCTGGACGCTGCTGCTCGAGCACTGCCGGGAGGCCGGCATCGGCGTCCTGGCGATCTCCCACGACCGGCCGCTGCTGGAGACCGTGGCCGGCCGGGTCCTGGACTGGACGGCGGTCCCGTTCGGCTCCGGCCAGGACGGCTAGGAGATCAGCTCGCCGGCGGCGATCATCCGGCTGAGCGTCTCCACCCACGCGGCCTGCACCGCGGCCGGCTGCCCGTCCACGACGGCACGGGCGCCGTCGTCGGCGGCGCCGTCCTGGGCGAGGGTCTCGAAGCTCAGGCGGAACAACATGTCGGTGATCGTCTGGGGAGGCAGTCCGGCATCCACGAGGGGCTGCAGGATCCACTGTCGCGGGTCCACGGCAGGTGTTCGCAGCGGAACCCCTTCCTGGATGCACCCGTCCCACCGAAAAGTGGACCGACTACACCGGTTGTGCCCAATGCAATCGGCGGGCCGCCGATAGTCCGCGCGTGACCACTCCTCTCGCAGAGCCGACGACGTCCGGACGCAGCGGCTTCTGGGCCGGCATTCCCCGCGGCGCACGGCTGGACGAGGTCCACTTCGTCAGCCGGCACCGGATCATCTCCGCCGTCCTGGCGGCCCACCCGCCGGTGCTCGCCGCGATCGGGCTCACCCGCGGGGTCGGCGGGTCGGCGCCGACGTGCTCGTGCACGTCAGCGGTGGTCTCACCGACATGCACATCTGGTTCTACGCGCTGCTGGCGCTGGTGGCGCTCTACCAGATGTGGACGCCGTTCCTGCTGGCCGTCGGGTTCGTCGCCGTCCACCACGCGGCCATGAGCCTGTGGCTGCCGGAGTCGGTCTTCTCCACCCACGAGGCGCAGCACAACCCGCTCGCCTTCGCCCTGCTGCACGCCATCTTCCTGCTGGCCGAGGCCACGTTCCTGGCCTACGGGTGGAAGTACACCGAGGAGGCCGACCGTGGCCGCCGGGCCGAGCAGCGACGGGCCGAGGAGCAGACGCTCGCCCAGGCCGCCGCCCAGGCCGAGTTGGTCGACGCGGGACGCCGGCTCGACGACAACGTGGGGACGGCGACCTCGGTCATGGCCGGACCCCGCGCGGCGATCGGCGAGATCGCCGCGGCGACCAGCTCCGCCACCACGACGGCGAGCCAGGCCAGCGCGGGCTCGCGGGAGAGTGCGGGCACGGTCGAGCGGCTCGCGGCGACGATGGCCGAGATCGACCAGATCGCGGGCAGCATCTCGACCATCGCCGACCAGACCAATCTGCTCGCGCTCAACGCGACCATCGAGGCGGCCCGCGCGGGTGAGGCCGGCAAGGGGTTCGCCGTCGTCGCGGGCGAGGTGAAGGGCCTGGCGGGGAAGACCGCCAAGGCGACCGAGCGGATCCGCCGCGTCGTCGACGCCGTGCGTGGGGACGTCGACGCGGCCGGTGCATCGCTGGCGAGCGTGCAGGACGTCATCCAGGGCGTCGTCGAGGCGCAGACCACGATCGCCGCCGCCGTCGAGGAGCAGAGCGCGTCCACGGCACAGGCGCGGGAGGCGATCGTCGGGGCCTCGCACGAGGCCAGCCGCATGGCCGCGGACCTGCAGCGCATCGTGGACGGCGTCTGAGGGCAGGCGGGCCGCGCGCGTCCGCTGCCGTCGCCCGTGCCCTGGTACGCGCAGGTGACGCGAAGCTGACCAGCGAACTGCTGGTTACCGGCGGGTAAGTCGGCGGTGAACGCGAGATGTGCTGCGTACTACGCTCCGCGCCGTGATCCGCCGCCTCGGGCCCCCGCTCGCCGCCGTCCTCGCCCTCTCCGGCCTCGCCGCCTGCTCCGACGGGTCGTCGCCCGCCGACACGGAGACTGCCGCCGCCGCGAACCGGCCGGCCGACGAGGTGCAGGAGGTCGCCTGGGAGAAGGTGGCCACCCCCGACGAGTGCCGGTGCAGCGACGGGTCGGAGTTCCACTACTGGCAGCACGAGGGCGACCCGGCCAAGGTGCTGTTCGTCCTCGAGGGCGGCGGTGCGTGCTTCAGCGCGGAGACCTGCGGCTCCGCCGACGGGACGTCGAAGCCCAGCCTCGCGTCCGACCTGGCCGACGAGCCCGGCTACGTCTACCGCGACGGGACGCCGACGCCGGCCACCCGGGGCCTGGTCGACGTCGGCGACCCCGCCAACCCGCTGTTCGGCTACAGCGTCGTGTTCGTGCCGTACTGCACCGGCGACCTGCACCTCGGCGACAACACCCAGGACTACGGCGGCGGCGTCGTCGTCGTCGAGCACAAGGGCCGGGTGAACGCCACGACCGCCCTGGAGGGCATGGCGGCGTCCTTCCCCGACGCGGAGCAGGTCGTCGTCCTGGGCTTCAGCGCCGGTTCGGCCGGTGCTCCGCTGTACGGCGGGCTGGCCCACGACCTGCTGCCGGACGCCGACATCAAGGTGATCTCGGACGGGTCGGGCGCGTACCCGGGCGACGAGCTCATCACGGGGGCCATCGGTGGTCTCTGGGGCATTTTCGGCAACCTCCCGCAGTGGCCCGAGAGCGCCGGTGAGCCGCAGTCGGCGTGGTCGCTGCCCGGCCTGTTCGTGCAGGCCGGCCGGCACGTCCCCGGCATCGGCCTGGCGACGATCGACACCGCCGAGGACGAGGTGCAGCGCGAGTTCACCGAGCTGATCGGGTTCGGCGACACGCCCCTGCTCGAGCTCATCACCGACAACCACGAGTACATCGAGGGCAACGGCGTCGAGCTCAGCTCCTGGGTGGGCCCGGGCGACCAGCACGTCAGCACCGCCGGGGACGACGTGCTCTACGGCAGCGAGGTCGAGGGCACAGAGCTGGTCGACTGGATCGGTGACTTCCTCGCCGGGGAGGACGTCGACGACGTCCGCTGCCCGGACTGCGCCTGACCCGCCGCCGCGCTGGGATCAGGGAACCTGATCACAGCGCGTCCTCCCTCACGGTGGGCGGTGAGGGAGGACGCAGCACGGATCGGGGTCTCTGATCGTGGCGGGCCGCCGACGGGGGCCCGCTCGCTCTGGGACGATGGGCGAACGGCCCCCGTCCGGCCGCCCCCGTACCGGCTCGCCGCCGAGCCCGATCCGAGCACTGCTCGCCAGGAGTGAACCGATGTTCCGCCGTACCGCCTCCCGAGCGCTGCTCGCCGTCGTCCTGTCCGTCTCCCTGGCCGCCTGCGGCGAATCGGAGGACAGCACCGGCGCCGCCGCGGAGATCTCGACCGACCTCTCCGAGAAGCCTGAGGTGCCTGCGTCGGACGAGCCCGCGCCCGACGAGCTCGTGATCGACGACATCGTCGAGGGTGACGGCGACGAGGCGGTCGAGGGCTCGACCGCCTCGGTCAAGTACGTGGGCGCCTTCTACGAGTCCGGCGAGGAGTTCGACTCCTCCTGGAGCGGCGGCCCGGACGAGACGATCGAGGTACCGCTGGGTGGCGGTCGCGTCATCCCCGGCTTCGAGCAGGGCATCGAGGGCATGCAGGTCGGGGGCCGCCGGATGATCACCATCCCCAGCGACCTCGGCTACGGCGACGAGGACCGGGGCCCGATCCCTGGCGGGTCCACGCTGGTCTTCGTCATGGACCTGGTCGAGGTCACCGACTGACCCGCGCGCGCCGGGGCGGCTGAGCCGGCGGGGTCGGCCAGCGCGACGACGGCGCCGACGACCCACACCGCGGGCGGTCGCACGGAGTGCTCGACGAGCGTGGTCCCGAGGGCGGCCAGCGTCGTTCGCAGGGTGCGCTCGCGCCCCGTCGTGCCCTCGACCACCACGGCGACCGGGGTGTCCGGTGCGCGGCCGTGCTCGACGAGCGCCCGCGCGATCGCGGGCGCGGTCTCCACGCCCATGAGCACGACGACCGTGCCACGCAGCCGCCCGATCGCCGACCAGTCGACCAGCGACTGGGGGTGCCCCGGGGGGAGGTGCCCGGAGACGACGACGAACTCGTGGGTCAGCCCGCGGTGGGTCACCGGGATGCCGGCGATGCCCGGGACCCCGACGGCGCTGGTCACGCCCGGCACCACGTCGACCGGGACGCCGGCGGCCGCGCACGCGAGCACCTCCTCCATGCCGCGGCCGAAGACGAACGGGTCCCCGCCCTTGAGCCGCACGACCCGTTTGCCCGCGAGGGCGCGGGAGACCAGGACCGCGTTGATCTCCTCCTGCGGCATGGCGCGGCCGCGGGGCAGCTTCGAGGCGTCCACGATCTCGACGTCGGAGCGGAGGCCGGCCAGCAGCGAGCGGGGGCCCAGGTTGTCGACGACGACGACGTCGGCCTCCGACAGCGCCTGCCGGCCCCGGACGGTGATCAGCCCGGGATCACCCGGGCCGCCGCCCACGAGCACGACCCGCCCGGCGGCGCCGGCCGGCGTCCCCTCCTCGACGTCCGCCGGCACGGGGCAGGCGGAGGATGTCTCCGCCGCGCCGGCGCGGGTGCAGAAGACGCGGGAGCGTTCGGCCTCGGCGGCGACGGACCCGTCCACCGCCGGATCCCCGGTCGCGGTGACGGCGTACCAGGCGGCCTCCAGGTCGCCGGGCGCGTAGGGCCGGAGCAGCCAGGTCAGCGCGCCCGAGCCGGCGAGCGACTCCAGCGCGGGCACGACGGCGGGGCTGACGACGGTCACCTCCGCGCCGGCGTCGAGCAGACCGACGGCCGCCCGGTAGGCGGTCGCACCGCCCCCGACGACGACCACGCGCCGGCCGTCCAGGTGCAGGTCGACCGGGTGCAGCGGTGCGGACGGGTGGGGCAGCGACGGGGTGCTCACGGCACCTCCTCGGGGGTCGGAGCGGCGCGGACGACGTCGGTGAGGGCCGCGGCGAAGGGGAGCGAGACCTCGGGCCGGCGCACCGCGACCCGCAGGTGGTCGCCGGTCAGGCCGGGGAAGGTGTCCCCGCGGCGCACCGCCCAGCCGCACCGGCGGAGCTCCTCGCGCACCCGGAGCCCGTCGGGGACGCGCAGCAGCACGAACGAGGAACGGGGACTGCCCTCGACCACCACCGACGGCGGCAGGTCGGCCAGCAGCGTCGCGCGCCAGGTCTCCAGGTCGTGCGCGGCGGCCTCGGCCTCGGCGCGGGCAGCCGGCGTGCTGCAGGCGGCCAGTGCGGCGAGCGCAGGCGTGGAGACCGGCCAGTGCGGCTGCTGCGCGGCCAGCCTCGCGATCAGGGCCGCCGGGCCCAGCGCGTACCCGACCCGCAGCCCGGCCAGACCCCAGGTCTTGGTCAGGCTGCGCACCACCAGCACCCCGGGCAGGTCCCGCCGGGCGGCCAGCGACGCCGGCTCGCCGGGGACCGTGTCGGCGAACGCCTCGTCGACGACCAGCACCCGGCCCGGCCGCGCCAGGGCGGCGACGGCGTCGGCCGGGTGCAGCACCGACGTCGGGTTCGTCGGGTTGCCCAGCACCACGAGGTCGGCGTCCTCCGGCACGGCGGTGGGGTCCAGCCGCCAGCCGTCGTCCCCGCGCAGCTGCACCCGGGTGACCGGGTGCCCGGCTGCCCGCAGCGCCACCTCCGGCTCGGTGAACGAGGGGTGGACGACGGCGGCGAGCCGGGGTCGCAGCGCCCGGGCGACGAGGACGAAGACCTCGGCCGCGCCGGCCGCGAGCAGCACCTCGTCCTCGGGGCGGCCGTGCGCGGCGGCGACCGCGGCCCGGGCGGGGGCCGGGTCCGGGTAGGACGCGGCGGCGTCGACCGACGCGTGCAGGACGGCGCGCAGCCAGGCCGGCGGTGCGTCGGCGCGGACGTTGACGGCGAGGTCGACCAGCCCGTCCGCGAGCTCCGCGTCGCCGTGGTGGGAGAGGTCGGTCACGGGACCGGCTCATCGGAGGCCACCGCGACGGTCACGCGGCCGCAGACCGTCCTCGGCACCACGAGGGAACCGCCGTGCAGCAGGGCCGCGGCCTCGGCCACCGAACCGGTCCCGACGGCGTCCGCCACCCGGGCCGACGCCGTCGGGGTCCGGACCTGGGCGAGCGCCGTCGCCGGGTGGCCGACCAGCGACCAGCCGCGTGCGCTGGCGGCCTCCCGCAGTCCCGGCTCCTGCGCCCGCGCCGCGAGGGTGGCCAGCCGCACGGCGCCGGCTCCCGTGGGCAGCACCGCGTCGACCGCGGCGAGCACCTCCTCGGCGCTCACACCGGACCTTGCACCGATCCCGACCGTGATCACGACGGCACACCGGGGCGGTCGGGGAGCACGGCGAGCAGCCCGGCAGCATCGCGGGGGAGCGGTCCCTCGGGCAGCAGGCCGAGGGCGCGGAGCCGGGTGCCGACGGTCAGCGCCCACGGCCGGTCCAGCCGGGCCCGGGCGAGCAGGTCGTCGTCGCCCAGCAGGTCCTCGGGGGAGCCCTGGACCACCCGGCGGTCGACCACCACCGCCACCTCGTCGGCCCAGCGCAGCGCCAGGTCGACGTCGTGGGTGCTCATCACCACCGTGGCGTCGTGCTCCTGCAGGCGGTGCAACGCGGCCAGCGTCTCCGCGACGGCCGACGGGTCCAGGCCGGCCGTCGGCTCGTCGAGCAGCAGCACGCAGGGCCGCATGGCCACCGCTCCGGCGATCGCCACCCGCTTGCGCTCCCCGTAGGAGAGCTGGTGGGTCGGCCGGGCGGCCAGGCCGTCGACGGCCAGCAGCTGCAGCGCCTCGGCCACCCGGGTGCGCACCTCGTCCTCGGGCAGGCCGAGGTTGAGCGGCCCGAAGGAGACGTCCTGGGCCACCGACGCGCTGAACAGCTGGTCGTCGGGGTCCTGCAGCACCAGCTGCACCTCCTGGCGGTGCGCCCGCAGCGCCCGGCGGCCGTAGGTGAGCCGGGCGCCGTCCACGGCCACTTCCCCGGCCGCGGGCACCAGGGCGCCCGAGAGGCAGCGCAGCAGGGTGGTCTTGCCCGAGCCGTTGGCGCCGAGCACCGCCAGCCGGCGGCCGGCCGGCACGTCCAGCGAGGCACCTTCCAGCACGGGCCGGCCGCGCTCGTACCCGGCCACGAGGCCGGTGGCGGCGAGCGTCCGGTGGCTCACGCCAGCACCGCCGACGTCGCGACGATGGCGGCCAGCCCGGCGGCGGTGGCGGCGAGGAAGAGCCGGGAGGAGGGCAGCACCTCGGGCAGCACCCGCAGCGAGCCCTCCATGCCGCGGCCGGTCAGGCCCTCCTGCATCCGGCGGGCGCGGTCCCAGGAGCGGGTGAGCACGGCGGCGGCCAGCAGCCCCGAGGAGCGGTAGGAGCGGCGCAGCGACGAGTGGCCCATCCGCGCGGCCTGCGCCTCGCGGATGGTGCGGAGGCTGTCGAGCAGCACGAACAGCATCCGGTACGTGACGGAGGCGACCTCCACGACGGCGGCGGGCACCCGGGCCCGCCGGAGCGCGGGCAGCAGGTCCGACATCGGCGTCGTGGTGGCGAGCAGCAGCACGGCGGCGCTGCCGGCCAGTGCGTGGCCGACCAGGGAGCCCGCGCGGGCCGCCGCGTCCGGCGCCCACCCGGGCCCGCCGCTGCCGACCTCGACCACGGCGGTGACCGCGCCGACCGCCACGAAGGCCAGCGGCCAGCGGACCGCCCGGCCGAAGGTGCGGGCGGGCACCCGGGCCGGCCCGAGGGCGAGCGCGACGGCGACGACGGCGACCAGCGCGCTGCCGGGCCACGCCGGCAGCACGAGAGCGGTGACGACGAGGCCGCCGCAGAGCAGCACCTTGTCGCCGGGCGCACGCCGGCGCCAGGCGCTGGCCCACGCCGCGTCGTCGACGGCCAGACCGGTCACTGCTCGCCGGCTCCCGCAGCGGCCGCCGGGGACGTCGTCCGCCGGCCGCGCAGCCGGCCCAGCACGTAGCCGAGCACGCCTCCGCCGAGTGCGGCCTGCAGGGCGAACAGCCCCGACTCGACCTCGCCGGCCGGGCTGAACAGCGAGTCGAACCACGGGGTGTAGCCCTCGGCCTCGAGCTGCTCGGTGACCGCGGCGTCCGTGCCACCGAACTGCGACGTCCCGCCGTCGATCAGCAGCGGGACGGCGAAGAGGGCGACCACGGCGAGGACGAGCAGCGCGGTGACCAGCCTGCGGCGGGTCACGCGGCACCTCCGGTGGTGGCGCGCGGAGCCGGCGTCAGCACGCCCAGCCGCTCGAGCTCGGGCCGGGCGTTGACGGTGAGCACCCGGAACAGCAGCACGCCCAGGAGGCCCTCGCCGATGGCCAGCGGGACCTGGGTCACCGCGAAGACGCCCAGGAACTTGAGCAGCGCACCGGCCAGTCCGCTCTCCGCATCGGGGAAGGCCAGCGCCAGCTGGACCGACGTCGTCACGTAGGTGGCCAGGTCGGCCAGCGCGACGCCGGCGAAGACGGCGGGCAGCAGGCCGGCCCCGGCGGCACGGGTCAGCCGGTAGGCGCCGTACCCGGCCCACGGCCCGACCACGGCGAAGGCGAACGCGTTGGCGCCCAGGGTGGTCAGCCCGCCGTGCGCGAGCAGGAGCGCCTGGAACAGCAGGACGACGGTGCCCAGCAGCGCCATCACCGGGGGCCGGAACAGGATGGCGCCGGGGCCGGTGCCGGTCGGGTGGCTGGAACTGCCGGTGACCGAGGGCAGCTTGATCGCGCTCAGCACGAAGGTGAACGCCCCGGCCGCTCCCAGCAGCAGCGTCGACTCCGGGTTCTCGCGCACCTCCGTGACCACGGCGCGAGCGCCGTGCACCACGAAAGGGGCGGCGGCGATGGTCCAGCCGGCCGCGTGCCCGGCCGGGAGGAAACCTTCAGCGATGTGCACGGACGTTCTCCGATCGGGACGCGGGAGCGCAGGAGGCGACGAAGTGCGAGGCCAGGGAGGGGCTGCCGGCCCAGTGGAGGTGCAGGTAGGAGGCGTGCACGCTGCCCGTCACGAAGCCCTCGGGGCCGGCCTCCGACCACTGCCACGCGCCGGCTGCACCGGCCGGCGGGTCGGCGTGCGTGCGGTGGAACTCGTGGCCGCGCACCCGGGTCCCGGCCGGCGCGAGCACCGAGTCGGTGACGGCGACCGCGGCCCGGTAGCCCAGCGTCAGCCGGGGCGACATCGCCGTCGCCACGTCCAGGACGCCGCACATCGGCAGGCCCTCCAGCTCGCGGGCCAGGTAGAGCAGCCCGGCGCACTCGGCGGCGACCGGTGCGCCGCCGGCCGCGAGGGCCGCGACGTCGGCGCGCAGCGAGGCGTTGGCCGACAGGTCCGCGGCGTGCACCTCGGGGAAGCCGCCGCCGACGACGAGCCCGGCGGTGCCCGGCGGCAGCGCCTCGTCGCGCAGCGGGTCGACGACGACGACCTCGGCGCCCGCCGCCTCGAGCAGCTCGGTGGTCTCCGCGTAGCCGAAGGTGAAGGCGGGGCCGCCCGCGACGGCGATCCGGGGCCGGCCCGCTGCGGGGGTGACCTCGGCGGCCGGGTCCCAGGGGGCTGCGTCGAGCGGAGGAGCCGAGCGCGCCAGGGCGAGGACGGCGTCCAGGTCGACGGACGCGGCCACGACCTCGCCGAGACCCCGGACCGTGGCCAGCGCCTCGCCGGACCGCTCGGCCGCCGGGATCAGCCCGAGGTGCCGGGAGGGCGTGTGGAGCTGCTCCAACCGGCGGACCGCCCCGAGCACCGGCACACCGGCGGAGGCGAGCGCCTCGCGCAGGATCGCCTCGTGCCGGTCGCTGCCGACCCGGTTGAGGACGACGCCGCCGAGCCGGACGCCGGGGTCGAAGGTGGCGAACCCGTGCACGAGCGCCGCCACCGACCGCGCCTGCGAGGAGCCGTCCACGACGAGGACGACGGGGGCCGCCAGCAGCCGCGCGACGTGCGCGGTGGAGGAGAAGCCCGTCTCGACCGAGGGGTGGCTGGCGCCGTCGAACAGGCCCATCACGCCCTCGACGACGGCGAGGTCGGCCGGGCGCGGGTGCAGGGCGCCGCGCAGGAACATCGGGGCGATGCGCTGCTCGCCGACCATCCACGGGTCCAGGTTGCGGCCCGGGCGGCCGGCCGCGAGGGCGTGGTAGCCGGGGTCGATGTAGTCGGGGCCGACCTTGTGCGGGGAGACGGCGAGGCCGCGGGCGGTGAGGGCGGCGATGAGCCCGGTCGCCACCGAGGTCTTGCCGGCGTTGCTGCTCGGCGCGGCCACGACCACCCGCGGAACGGTCACCACGCCGACTCCCCGTTGATCATCGTCATGTGGCTCGCAGCGCCCGGCGTGTCGACCGCCAGACGACGATGATCGATCCGGGCGCGGCGCGGGAGGCGGGTCACCATTCGATCCCCCGCTGGCCCTTCTGGCCGGCGTCCATCGGGTGCTTGACCTTGGTCATCTCCACCACCAGGTCAGCGGCCTCGAGCAGCGCGGGATGCGCGTTCCGGCCGGTGATCACCACGTGCTGCGCGCCGGGCCGGTTCCGCAGCGTCTCGACGACATCGTCGACGTCCACCCAGCCCCACTTCATGGGATAGGTGAACTCGTCGAGCACGTAGAAGCGGTGCGCCTCCGCGGCGAGGTCGCGCTTGATCTGCGCCCAGCCCTCGGCGGCGTCGGCGGCGTGGTCGGTCTCGGTGCCGGCGCGGCGCGACCAGCTCCAGCCGCTGCCCATCTTGTGCCAGACGACCGGGCCACCTTCGCCGGTCTGCTCGTGCAGCCGACCCAGCGCGGTGAGGGCGTTCTCCTCGCCGACCTTCCACTTGGCGCTCTTGACGAACTGGTAGACCGCGATCGACCAGCCCTGGTTCCAGGCGCGCATCGCCATGCCGAACGCGGCGGTGGACTTGCCCTTCATCTCGCCGGTGTGCACCACCAGCAGCGGCCGGTTGCGGCGCTGCCGGGTGCTCAGCCCGTCCTGCGGGACGACCGGCACCTGACCCTGGGGCACTAGTCCTCCTCGCTGGCGCTCGTCGGCCGAGTGCCCCGGCACGCTCCGTCCACGGGTGAGCTCGCACGCTCGCTCACCTAGGCCGCCCTGGCGCTGCGGACGGTGGCGGCGAGCGCGTCGGCGCCGAGCTCCTCCAGGCGCAGGGTCTCCGCGCCGAGCGCCGTTCCCAGTGCCCCGGCCAGGCCGAGCCGGACGGGCCCGGACTCGCAGTCGACCACGACCGCGGCGGTTCCGGCTGCGGCCAGCAGCATCGCTGCCGCCCGGGCCTCGGCCAGCGATCCACTGCCCCGCGTACCGGTGGCCCGCCCGTCGGTGACGACGACGAGCAGCGGGCGGCGCTTCGGATCGCGGATCCGTTCCAGCCGGAGGACGCGGTGCGCCTCCAGCAGCCCCGCGGCCAGCGGGGTCCGTCCGCCGGTGGGCAGGTCGGTCAGCCGCGCGGCCGCCGCCTCCACCGACCAGGTGGGCGGGAGCGCGAGCTCCGCCGTGGCACCGCGGAAGGTGACCATGCCGACCTTGTCGCGACGCTGGTAGGCGTCGAGGAGCAGCGACAGCACCGCCCCCTTGACCGCGGCCATCCGGGCCCGGGAGCCCATCGAGCCGCTGGCGTCGACCACGAAGAGGACGAGGTTGCCCTCGCGGCCCTCGACGGTGGCCTGGCGAAGGTCCTCGCGGGCGATCCGCAGACCCGGACCGCTGCGGCCGCGGGCCCGCTGGTGCGGTGCGGCGGCCAGCACGGTGGCGGTCAGGTGCAGCTTCGTGACGGCGCCGGTCGGGTGGCTGGAGCCGACGACCCGGCCTCGCTCCGAGCGGGCCCGCGACCGCCGGCCGGCCGCGCCGGCGCCGATGCCGGGCACCTCCAGTCGCCGCGCGCGGAACGGGTCGGACGGCGCGACCGCGGCCCGGTCGGGTGCGGGGGAGGCATCGACGTGGCCGCCGCCCTCGCCCCGGGGCGCCGTCGTCGGCTCGCCGCCCTCGGGGCCGTGCCGGCCGTCCTGGCCGGACTGCGAGCCGTCACCCGCGCCGTCCTCGCGGCCGTGGTGGCCGCCGTCGTCGCCGGACGAGCCGTCGCCGGGGGAGCCGTCGACCGGTGGCGGGCTGCCGCCGTCGGGGCCGCCGTCGGTGGGGTCGGTGCCCTCGGGCGGGGCGGGGTCGTCGTCGGGCGGGGAGTCGGGGCGGCTGTCGGACAGTGCCTGCTCCAGCGTCTCCTCGTCGAGCCCCGGGGCGTCGAAGGGGTTGCGACGGCGGCGGTGCGGCAGCGCAAGGCGGGCGGCGACCCGGACGTCGTCCTCGGTCACCTCGTCGCGGCCGCACCAGGCGGCGTGCGCGATCGCGGCGCGGGCGGTGACCAGGTCGGCGCGCAGCCCGTCGACGTCGAAGGCGGCGCACACCGCGGTCACCTGCTGCAGGGCGGCGTCGGAGAGGACCACGCGCGGCAGCCGGGCACGGGCGTCGGCGATGCGGGCGGCCAGCCCCGACTCCTCGGTCGACCACGTGGCCGCGAACCCGGCCGGATCGGCGTCGGAGGCGAACCGGCGGCGCACCACCTCGGCGCGCTCGGCGGGGTCGCGGGGCGCGGCCACCTCGACGGTCAGGCCGAAGCGGTCGAGCAGCTGCGGCCGCAGCTCGCCCTCCTCCGGGTTCATCGTCCCGACGAGCAGGAAACGGGCGGCGTGCCGGACGGAGACGCCCTCGCGCTCGACGTAGGCGGTGCCCATGGCCGCGGCGTCCAGCAGCAGGTCGACGAGGTGGTCGTGCAGCAGGTTGACCTCGTCGACGTACAGCACGCCCCGGTGCGCCGCGGCCAGCAGGCCGGGCTCGAACGCCTTCACGCCCTCGGTCAGTGCGCGCTCGAGGTCCAGCGAGCCGACGACCCGGTCCTCGGACGCACCCACGGGCAGCTCCACCAGCCGCGCGGGACGCACCGGGCCACCGGCGGTCGGCTCGTGCGGCCCGTCGGGGCACGCCGGATCAGGAGCGGCGGGGTCGCAGGCGAAGCGGCAGCCGGGCACCACGGCGACCGGCGGCAGCACCGCGGCCAGTGCGCGGACCGTCGTCGACTTCGCCGTGCCCTTCTCGCCGCGCACCAGCACGCCGCCGACGGCGGGGGAGACGGCGTTGAGGAGCAGGGCCAGCCGCATGTCGTCCATGCCGACGACGGCGCTGAAGGGGTAGGTCATGCGCGGATACGGCGCACGGAACACGCGTCCTCTCCCCGGGTGTCCACGCCCGGAGGTGGCAGGAGCGCGACGGCGGGAGTTCCTGACTCACCGGCCCGGAGGCCGGCTCACAGTGGCGGGACCGCGCCGGAATCTCACCGGGCTTCCTCCACTGCCGTCGCGTGTGGCGGCGCAATGAGACCACGACGCGACGGCGACGGCAAAGACCGGGCTCTCCCCGCGCGGCAGTTACCTAAGGCTCTGTTGACTTCCTAATGGCATGAGGAGAAGAGTCGTCGTCGTGACCGGAGCGGTACCCCTGGACCGTCGGCAGCGGCGTCGGCAGGAGACGATCGAGCAGGTGCTCGACGTCGCCGTCGAGGTGATGGCGGAGCACGGTGCCGCCGGGCTGACGCTCGGCGAGGTGGCCCGCCGGATGGGCGTCCGCCCGCCGTCCCTCTACGGGTACTTCGACGGCAAGCACGCTCTCTACGACGCCCTGTTCGAGCGTGGGTGGCGTGCCCTGCGGGAGACGCTGCGCGAGGCCGGGGCGACCGGGGAGGACACCGATCCGCTCGCCGCCCTGCGTGGCGGCACGGCCGTCCTGGTCCGCTGGGCCGTCGAGCACCCGGCCCACTCGGCGCTCATGTTCTGGCGTCCGGTGCCCGGCTTCGCGCCCTCGGCGCGCGCGTACGCGCCGGCCGTCGAACTGGACGCCGAGTCCCGTGCGCTCCTGGTCCGTCTGCGGGACGCCGGGCACCTCGCCGCGGACGTGGACATCGACCGCGCCTACCGCACCTGGACGGCGCTGGTCGGCGGGGTCATCTCCCAGCAGCTGTCCAACGCGCCGGGCGAACCGTTCGAGACCGGCTTCTTCACCGCCGTCCTGCCCGACGTCATGGACATGTGGCTGCGCCACCACCGAGAGATCCCATCCGCCCGCTGATCCGAGGAGGTCCGTCGTGACCGCTCCTGCTCCTGCTCTCTCCCGCCCGCGGACCGCCGCCCTGGACAGGGACACCGCCTACCGGCTCGCCGCCACCGAGTACGCACGCATCCACGCCGTCCTCCGGGACCTGTCGGCCGACGACTGGAACAGGTCCACGGACTGTCCCGGCTGGGACGTCACGGCGATGGCCGCGCACGTGCTCGGCATGGCGGAGATGGCCGCTTCGGTGCGCGAGATGGCCCGCCAGCAGCGGCTGGCCGGCAAGGCCGGCGGCGGCATCGACGCCCTGACCGACGTGCAGGTGCGCACGCACGCCGGTCTGGACGGACCGGCGATCGTGACCGCGCTGGAGACCACCACGCCCCGCGCCCTGCGGGGCCGGCGCCGGATGTCCCGGATCGCGGGCCGCGTGAAGCTGCCCGAGGAGCAGGTCATGGCGGACGTCCGCGAGTACTGGCGGATCGGCTTCCTGCTCGACGTGGTCCTGACCCGCGACGTGTGGATGCACCGCGTCGACGTGTGCCGCGCGACCGGTCACGAGCTGGAGCTCACCCCCGGGCACGACGGGGTCCTGGTCGCCGACGTCGTCGCCGAGTGGGCGCAGCGTCACGGCCGGCCCTACCGGTTGGTCCTGACCGGCCCGGCCGGGGGCCGGTGGTCCTCGGGAACGGGCGGAGAGGAGCTGGAGCTCGACGCGGTCGAGTTCTGCCGGGTGCTGTCGGGACGGGGGAGCGGGGCCGGTCTGCTCGGGCAGCAGGTCCCCTTCTGACCTCGCCCGTTCCCGGATCCGGCCGAGCGGCAGGGCCGGGCCGGTCGCGATCGGGGTGTCCATCGCCGCACATCGTGTCGACCGGCCTCACGGGCCCGTGCCTAGGATCGCCGGTCGTGCGTGCTGACGAGCGGGACGGAGCCGCGCCGGTCACCGTCGTGGGCATCGGCGCCGACGGGTGGGCCGGCCTGTCGTCGACCGCCCAGCGGGCGATCGAAGGCGCCGACGTGCTGCGCGGCAGCGACCGCCAGCTCGCCCTGGTGCCGCCGTCGGTGACCGCGGAACGGGTGCCCTGGCCCCGGCCCCTGGCGCCGGCGCTCGCCGGCCTCCGCGAGGCCCACCCCGGCCGCCGGGTGGTCGTGCTGGCCAGCGGCGACCCGATGTTCTCCGGAATCGGCACCTCGCTGGTCCGCGTGCTCGGGCCCCAGGCCGTCGACGTCGTCCCGCACCCGTCGTCGGTGACGCTGGCCTGTGCGCGGATGGGCTGGTCGGTGGAGGAGACCACCGTCGTCGCGGTCGTCGGCCGGCCGGTCGAGCTGCTGGGCCCGCACGTGACCCCGGGCCGCCGGCTGCTGGTGCTGGGCTCGGACGCCGAGTCACCCGCGGCGGTGGCGCACCGCCTGGCGGCGTGGGGCTACGGCGCCAGCAGGATCACGGCCCTGGCCCAGCTGGGCGGGCCGGGCGAGCGGCGGTTCACCGGCAGCGCCGTCGACTGGCCGCACGCCGAGACCGATCCTCTGGTGGTGACCGCCGTCGAGGTGGTCGCCGACCCGGGCACCGTGCCGCTGCCGACGACGCCGGGGCTGCCGGACGAGGCCTACGAGCACGACGGCCAGCTGACCAAGCGCGACGTCCGGGCCGTCACCCTCGCCCGGCTGGGTCCGCTGCCCGGTCAGCTGCTCTGGGACGTCGGCGCGGGCTCGGGGTCGATCGGCATCGAGTGGATGCGCACGCATACGTCCTGCCGGGCGGTCGCCGTGGAGAGCGCACCGGACCGGGCCGAGCGGATCGTGCGCAACGCCGGCCGGCTCGGGGTGCCCGATCTGCAGGTGGTGAAGGGCCGGGCGCCCGGGGCCCTGGCCGGGCTCGCCGTGCCCGACGCCGTCTTCGTGGGAGGCGGGGCGACCGTGCCCGGCGTGCTGGACGTCTGCTGGGAGGCCCTGCCCGCCGGCGGGCGCATGGTGGTCAACGCGGTCACGCTGGAGAGCGAGGCGGTGCTCGCCGACCGCTTCGCCCGTTCCGGTGGTGAGCTGGTGCGTGTCGGCATCGCGCACACGGTCCCGGTGGGCGGCTTCACCGGCTGGAAGCCGGCCATGCCCGTGACGATCTGGTCGGGAGTCAAGCCATGACGGTGCACTTCATCGGAGCGGGCCCGGGTGCCGCCGACCTGATCACGCTGCGGGCGGCGCGGATCATCGCCGCCGCGCCCGTCTGCCTCTACGCGGGCGCGCTGGTGCCGCGCGAGCTGCTGGACACCGCCCCGGCCGGAGCCCGGCTGGTCGACACCGCCGATCTCGACCTCGACCAGATCACCGCGGAGCTGGTCGCCGCGGACGAGGCCGGGCACGACGTCGCCCGGCTGCACTCCGGCGACCCGTCGGTGTACAGCGCGATGGCCGAGCAGATGCGCCGGCTCGACGCGGCCGGCGTGCCCTACGACGTCGTCCCCGGCGTGCCGGCGTTCGCCGCCGCGGCCGCGTCGCTCAAGCGGGAGCTGACCGTCCCCGGCGTCGGCCAGACGGTGATCCTGACCCGCACCTCGGCCCGCTCCACGCCGATGCCTCCCGGCGAGGACCTGGCCACGCTCGGCGCCTCGCGGGCGACCCTGGTGCTGCACCTGGCCGTGCAGCGGATCGCCGAGCTGGTGCCCGAGCTGGTCCCGCACTACGGCGCGGACTGCCCGGTGGCGGTGGTCGCCCGGGCCAGCCGGGACGACGAGCTGATCCTGCGGGGCACGCTCGACGACATCGCCGAGCAGGTCGAGACCGCCGGGGTGAAGCGGACGGCGGTGGTGATCGTCGGTGCGGTGCTGACCGCGGGGGAGTTCCCCGACAGCCACCTCTACTCGACGACGCGATGCCGCTGAGGGACCGGTCAGCCCGCGCGCCCGACGATCGTCCCGCCGCGGTCGATGACCACGACGTCCACGTCGACCGGCGCGCCCTGGAGCACGCCGAGCGCGGTGTCGCGGGCGCCGGCCGCGACCAGGTCGCCGAGCGGGACGCCGGCGGCCGAGCACTGCTGCAGCGCGTCGAGGGCGGTGTTGGCGGCGCGCACACCGGCGACCAGCTCCGGCGGACCGCCGGCCTCGCGGACCCGGGTGGCCAGCGACTCCGTCGACACCTGCGAGCGGCCGGAGTGCAGGTCGAGGTGACCGTCGGCGAGCTTGGCCAGCTTCCCGATCCCACCGGCGACGGTCAGCCGGGGCACCGGATGGCGGCGCAGGTACTTCAGGACGGCGCCGGCGAAGTCGCCCATGTCCAGCAGTGCGTCCTCGGGCAGGCCGTGCAGGTCGGCGGCCACCCGCTCGCTGGTGGACCCGGTGCACCCGGCGACGTGCTGGTGCCCGGCGGCCCGGGCGACGTCGATGCCGCGGCGGATCGAGTCGATCCACGCCGAGCACGAGTAGGGGACGACGACGCCGGTCGTGCCCAGGATCGACAGCCCGCCGAGGATGCCGAGACGGGGGTTCCAGGTCCTGCGCGCCAGCTCCTCGCCGTGCTCGACGGAGATCTCGACGACGACGTCGCCGGTGCCACCGTGACGGGAGGCCACCGCAGCGACGTGCTCCCGCATGAACTGCCGGGGCATCGGGTTGATCGCCGGCTCGCCGACGGGCAGCGGGAGCCCCGGCTTGGTGACCGTGCCGACGCCGGGTCCGGCCCGGAACGTCACGCCGCTGCCGGGCTCGCCGTGCGTGACCCGGGCGCTCACCAGGGCGCCGTGCGTGACGTCGGGGTCGTCGCCGGCGTCCTTGACGACGCCTACCGTGGCGACGCCGTCCCCGAGCGCCTCCCTGGCCAGCGCGAACGACGGGTGGTTGTCCTTCGGGAGGTCGATGGTCACCGGGTCGGGGAACTCGCCGGTGAGCAGCGCGGTGTACGCGGCGGTGGTCGCGGCGGTCGCGCAGGCGCCCGTCGTCCAGCCGTAGCGCAGCCCGCTGCTGCCCTCCCTGCCCGCGGTGGTCACGTCATCAGGATGCACGGGTGGTGAGCCGGACCGGTCGGGTGCTCGTGCTCGGCGGCACGGGCGAGGCGCGTCGGCTGGCCACGGCCCTGGTCGCCGAGGACGTCGACGTCCTCAGCTCGCTGGCCGGGCGGGTCGCCGACCCGCGGCTGCCGCCGGGGGAGGTGCGCATCGGTGGTTTCGGCGGGGCCGCCGGCCTGGCCGCCTGGCTGACGGAGCACACCGTGGACGTCGTGGTGGACGCGACCCACCCCTTCGCCGCCACGATGACCGCCTCCGCCGCGGCCGCCGCCGAGGTGGCGCGCGTGCCCCTGCTGCGGCTGCAGCGGCCGGGCTGGACCGCGCAGCCGGGCGACGACTGGCGCTGGGTCGACTCGCTCGAGGCCGCCGCGGCAGCCGTTGCCGGGTTCGACCGCGTCTTCCTCACCACCGGACGGAAGGGGCTGGCCGCCTTCGCCGGGCTGACGGCGCACTGCCTCGTGCGGTCGGTCGACCCGCCGGACCCGCCGCTGCCGGCGCGCACCACCGTGGTCCTCGAGCGCGGCCCGTTCAGCCTCGACGACGAGCTGGCCCTGCTGCGCGAACACGCCGTCCAGGTGGTCGTCACCAAGGACAGCGGCGGCGCCATGACGGCGGCCAAGCTCGTCGCCGCCCGTGAACTCGCGCTGCCGGTGGTGCTGGTGCGCCGGCCGGCCCTGCCGCCCGGGGTGCCGACGGTCGCAACCGTCGACGACGCCGTCGCGTGGCTGTGCCGCCGGTAGGTCAGGAGCGCAGCGTGCCGTCGGGGTCGGCGGTGACCGTGGGCAGGACGGGCGTCTCCCCGCAGCCGGGGCCGTTCGGCTCGACCACCTCGACCGGCACCGCCCCGCTGCCGCGGTAGACCTCGGCCCCCGTGCCGGAATCGGTGAGGACGATCCGCACCTGCACCTCGTCCCCGCGCGGGATGTCCGGGCCGACCCGGCGGACGGTGTCCCCGGGCGGGGCATCCCCGGACCAGGGATCGGGGGCAGCGCAGTCGTCCTCGACGCAGAGCACGGCGTCGACGGACCGCAGGTCGACATCGAGACCGCTCAGGTCCGCGGCCACGGACGACTCGAGCATGACCAGGCTGCACACCTGCGGCGGGCCGTTCCCGCAGCCCGCCAGCCCGATGAGCAGGACGGCGGCCGGCCGGATGCGCAGCGCTCGTCGTACCACCGGGTCAGGGTGTCAGCCGGCGGCGTCCCGTGGGTAGCTCCGCGACGTCCAGACCTGGCCGGACGGGCCGACGCGGGTCTGCGAGGACCCGATGATCAGCAGGCACCTCATGTCGACGGTCTCGGGGTCCAGCTCGCCGAGGCTGGTCACGGTCAGCCGCTCCTCGGGCCCGCCGACGTCCCGGCCGACCACCACGACGGTCTCGGGCGAGCGGTTCTCCAGCAGCACCTGCTGCGCCTCGCCGAGCTGGTGCGGGCGGTGCTTCGACCGGGGGTTGTAGAGGGCGATCACGAGGTCCGCGGCCGCTGCGTGCCGCAACCGGTCGACGACGACGTCCCACGGCTTGAGCACGTCGGACAGCGACATCACGCAGAAGTCGTGCCCGAGCGGGGCGCCGGCCTTCGAGGCCACCGCCTGGGCCGCGGTCAGCCCGGGGACGATGCGCACCGGCACGTCGGCGAACTGCGGCTGCCCGGCCACCTCCAGCACCGCGGCGGCCATCGCGAAGACGCCGGGGTCGCCGCTGGAGACGACCGCGACCCGTCGTCCTGAGCGCGCCAGTTCGAGGGCGTGCGCGGCGCGTTCGGCCTCCACCCGGTTGTCGCTCGGGTACCGCTCCTGGCGCGGGTTGACCGCCACCCGGTCCAGGTAGGGGCCGTAGCCGATCAGCACGTCGGCGCCGGCGAGCGCGTCGGCGGCCTCCGGCGTCGTCCAGTACCGCGCGCCGGGGCCCAGGCCGACCACGACGACCTCGCCGGCGGTCGCGTCCTCGTGGGCGGCCCGCTCCTCGACGGGCAGCTCGCCGGTGAGCGGGCTCGGCAGCAGGGCGAGGGAGAAGTACGGGACGCTCGCCGGGTCGACGTCCGCCAGCGGCATCGTGCGCTGCCCGTCGGTCGTGGCCCGCTCGACGTAGAGGGCGCGGTCCAGGACGCCGGCCTGGTCGAACGCCTCGCGGACCTGCGGGAACGTGCGGCCGAGCTTCATCACCGCGGCCGAGTCTGTGGTCGAGAGCCACTCGGCGAGCTCGTCGGCGGGCAGCGTGCCCGGGAGGACGGTGAGCACCTCGTCGCGCTCGACCAGCGGCCGGCCGACGGCCGCAGCCGCGCCGCTGACGCTGGTCACGCCGGGGACGACCTCGGTCGGGAACCGGTGCGCGAGCCGCTTGTGCATGTGCATGTACGAGCCGTAGAAGAACGGGTCGCCCTCGGCCAGCACGACGACGTCGCGACCGGCCTCCAGGTGCGCGGCCAGCCGGGCGGCCGCGGCCTCGTAGAACTCGTCGATGGCGCCCTGGTAGCCGCCGGGGTGGTCGGTGGTCTCGGTGGTGACCGGGTAGACGAGCAGCTCCTCGATCTGGCCCTCCCGCAGGTACGGCGCGGCGATCCCGCGGGCCACCGACCGGCCGTGCCGAGCGGCGTGGAAGGCGACGACGTCGGCCGCCCCGATCAGCCGGGCGGCCTTGACGGTGATCAGCTCCGGGTCGCCGGGCCCGAGCCCGACCCCGTACAGGCGGCCGCTCGTGCGCGTCGCCTCATGGCCGTCCTGGCCCTGCTCGAAGCTCATTCGACGTCGCTCGCGATCGCGTTGACCGCGGCGGCGGTGATCGCGCTGCCTCCGCGCCGGCCGCGGACGACGAGGAAGTCGAGGTCCGAGGCGGCGAGCGCGTCCTTGGACTCGGCCGCGCCGATGAAGCCCACCGGGATGCCGAGGACGGCGGCCGGCCGGGGACCTCCGGCGGCGACCATCTCGAGCAGGTGGAACAGCGCGGTGGGCGCGTTGCCGATGGCGACCACGGCACCGTCGAGCCGGTCACGCCACAGTTCGAGCGCGGCGGCGGTGCGGGTGGTGCCCAGGTCCGCGGCGAGCGCGGGCGTGCGTGGGTCGTTGAGCGTGCAGACCACGTCGTTGTCCTTCGGCAGCCGGCGCCGGGTGACGCCCGAGGCGACCATCTGGACGTCGCAGAGCACGGGCGCCCCGGCGTCGAGGGCGGCCCGGGCGCGCTCGACCACGGCGGGGGAGTAGGCCACGTCCTCGACCAGGTCCACCTGCCCGCAGGCGTGGATCATGCGGACCGCCACCCGGGCGACGTCCTCGGGCAGACGGGCGAGATCGGCCTCGGCGCGGATGGTCGCGAACGACTGCCGGTAGATCTCGGCGCCGTCCTTCTCGTACTCGTACATGCGCTGCGGGGTCTCCATCGCACTCGGTGCCGGCGCGGGCGAGCGCCGTGCGGGGGCGAGGCTACGTCGCGCTCGGTGGCCCCACCGGGGGAGCCCCGGACGGCGGGCGGCCGGCCGGCGCGTCCACGCAGCACGTGTGCGGACGCCGGGCGAGTGCCGCCCGCCGGTCCATCAGCGCGCCGGGGCGGGCCCGGGCAGGGCGGTGAGGGCAGGCCTGAGCAGGGTGGATCGGTGCTCAGGCGCTGATCAGGAACGGGTCGAAGACGACGATCTCGGTGCCGTCGGGGCGCCAGGTGCGCCATCGGCCGTCGGGTTGTCGTTCCAGCCGGAATCCGTGGTGGACCTTGGTGTGATGCCGTTCGCACAGCAGCGCCGAGTTGTCCAAGGAGGTCGGCCCGTCGTGGGCGAGCCATTCGAGGACGTGGTGGACGTCGCACCAGTGGCTGGGGGCGTCGCACCCGGCGAACACGCAGGTGCGGTCCCTGATCTCCACCGCCCGGCGCAGGTGTGGTGGGACGACCCGGTGGGTGCGCCCCAGGTCCAGCAGCTGCCCGTCGGGGCCCATCACCACGCGGCTGACGACGCTGTCGCAGGCCAGCCAGCGGGCGCGGGCGGCGGAGATCAGCGCTCCGAACCCGGTGCGCCCGGCGTCGGCGCCGGGGTGGGGGTCGACCAGGTCGTCCAGGTCGATGATGACCGCGACGTGCGGCTTCACCGTCCGCATCGTCGGCAGGTTCCCGGACGCGAGTGCGTTGTCGGCCAGCTGCACCAGCGCGTCGCCGCCCTGCTGGGCGCGGGTGCGGGTGTCCCCGGCGGGGCGGTTGGCCTGTCGGATCGACTCGACCGCGGCGTGGAACTTCTCCCCGCCCACGGCATCGAGGGTTCCGTGGAAGGACACCGACCCGTCGGTGTGCCGGGTGATCGTCAGCGACCGCTGCTCGGTGGGGTCGGGTTCGGGGCCGTCGGGGTCGAGGCGGGCGAGGTAGTGCCCGACGGCCTGGCGCAGGTCGGCGTGCGGTGCGGTGATCGCCGCGCGGGTCAGGGCGGCGTCGATCTCGGCGACGTCCACGCCTTGGGCGTCGGCGGCGGCGAGCGCGTCCGGTGCGGCGATCGGCGCGATCGCGTTCACCGCCTCCGCCGGGACCGCACCCGCGGCGGCCGCCACGGCCAGCACGGGCAGCTGCTCCAGCGCCCGCCCGGACCGCACCACCCGGCCCGCCTCAGCCTTGGACAGCCGGTGGTGACCGCGCAGCCAGGAGGCCATCGAGGCCTTGCCGTCGTGCTCGGCGGCCTGGGTCAGCTCACCCTCGCGCACGGTGCGTGCCAGTTCGGCGTCCAGCCGGTTCCGCGCGCGCACCAACGCGTCGGTCCGCTCGAGCACCGCCGGCCCGAACGACGACTTCAGGTCCTGCCCGGCCAGCGCGTCGAGCGCACCGGCGAGGCACGCCAGCGGAGCCGCACACGAGGTCGAACACATGTACGAATACTACCGCTCCGACGTCTCTCCCACCATCCGAACTCGCAGGTCAGACGCATGTCCACAGATTGCGCGCAGCCCTTGCGCAGGCTGCTCGCTGCCCTGCCGAGCTCGCGCGGCGATGACTTTCGCAGGCCTTGGTGGTCCAACCGTCGTCGACCATCGAGAAGGAGCCCCGTGACCCAGCTGCTGAGAGTCCAGAACTTCGTCGTCTCGAGCGACGGCTTCGGCGCCGGCGAGGGCCAGAGCCTGGAGCGGCCGTTCGGCCACGCCGATCCCGCCACCATGATGGCCTGGGCGGGTGCCACGGCGAGCTGGCCCAACCGCACCGACCCCGGCGGGAGTCGCGGCCTGGACGACTACTTCACCCGCGACTTCTCCCACAACATCGGCGCCGAGATCATGGGCGCCCACAAGTTCAGCCCCCACCGCGGCCCGTGGGAGAACCACGAGTGGCAGGGCTGGTGGGGCGACGAGCCGCCGTTCCACACGCCGGTGTTCGTCATGACCCACCACCCGCGCCCCTCGTTCACGCTGTCGGACACCACGTTCCACTTCGTCGACGGGTCACCGGCCGAGGTGCTCGAGCAGGCAAGGGAGGCGGCGCAGGGCAGGGACGTCCGGCTCGGTGGGGGTGCGACGGTCGTCCGGGAGTTCCTCGACGCCGACCTCGTCGACACGCTGCACGTCGCGGTCGCGCCGGTCGAGCTCGGTGCCGGCGCCCGGTTGTGGACGTCGCCCGAGGAGCTGCACGAGCGCTTCCACTGCGACGTCGTCCCGAGCCCGAGCGGGGTGACCCACCACCTGTTCTGGCGGAGATGACCGCTCAGCCGACGCGGTAGCCGGAACCCGTCGCCACGACGTCCAGGACCTCGCCGGAGGGCCGTCCGCAGCGCCGTTCGCACCCGACCCAGTGCTGCCGGGCGCCGCCCGCCGGGAGGGTGCCCGCGGCCACCGCCCGGACGACGTCACCGCGGACGTCGGCCAGCGACTTCGTGCACCCGGGCCGCCCGGCGCAGGCGGTCACCCGCAGCCACGGGCTGCCGGGGTCCAGCTCCAGACCGGCCGCCGCGAGGGAGGGCGCCGCCGCGGCGTCGGGCAGGTCCGGGACGACGACGCTGCGCCAGGGCGTGAGCTGCAGGTCCCCGCTCGCGGTCGCAGCGAGCAGCTCCGCCTGGGCGGCCGTCAGCCGGCCCAGGGGGACGACGGCGCCCAGCGCGGTGCGGCCGTCGTCCTGGGGCACCGCCCCGGCGGGGCCGGAGGTCGCCGCCGGTGGCACGGGGACCAGCGGGCCCCGCCGGCGCCCGAGGGCGGCCGCGATCCGTCCGGGCCCGTCGGCGAGCTCCTTCACCCGCCAGGCCGTGCCGCCCTGGGCCGCGCGCTCGTCGAGGAACGCGCGGGTCGCGGCGAGGGCGAGATCGACCGCACCGCCGGGCGAGCAGCGCAGCCCGGTGTCGGTGCCGGCCAGGAGCAGCGCGACGTCGCCGGACCCCAGCGCGAGCAGCCCGACGTCGGCACCCAGCCCGGCGACGTCGCCGCGTCCGTCGTCGAACGCGGCGAGGAACCGGCCCGGCAGCTCCGCCAGCCGCGGGTCGGCGCAGAGCGCCGCGTCGAAGGCCGGCACCCACGGCCGTGCGTCGAGCAGCCCGCCGGCCCGGCCGCTGAGCACGCTGGCCAGGACGTTGCGCGCCGTCTCGTGGGTGGCGCTGGGCAGCAGCCCGGCCGCCGCCAGCCGGTCGCCGAGCTCGGTCTCGGAGCCGGACCGCAGGCCGCGGAGCTGCACGTTCCCCCGGCTGGTCAACTCGAGGGCGCCGTCGCCGAGCTCGCGGGCGGCCGCGCTCAGCACGAGAAGCTGCACCGGAGTCAGCGCGCCGCCGGGGACCCGGACCCGCGCCAGGGCGCCGTCGGCGGCGGCGTGCGTCTGCAGCGCGCCGGGGCAGGCGTCCGCCCGGTCGCGGAGCGGGCGGGGAGCGGTCATGGCGGGAGCGAGGGTACGTCGGCCGCCGTGGTGCGGCGCGGGATCGGGCAGCGGGTACGGTCCCCCCATCACGGCAGTGCGTGAGGAAACCGGTGCGACTCCGGTGCGGTCCCGCCACTGTGACCCCGGGCGACCGGGGGAGCCAGATACTCCGGCTGCCGTGCCCGACGACCCGGGGCGCGGACCCCGAGGGAAGGCTTCCCCATGAGCACCCAGCGCACGTTCACGCTCCTGTCCACCTCGGACACCGACCTGCTCTCGGCCAAGGCCAGTGCGTCGGACTGGAAGCTCGGCAATCCCTACCGCGTCGGCCCAGGGCAGCTCGCCGAATTCGCCGCCGGCACCGACCTCGTCGTCGTCCGGATCCTCGGGGCCGCCCGCAAGTACGAGGACATGCTCACACCCCTGCTGGACAGTGGCGTGCCGGTCGTGGTGCTGGGTGGGGAGCAGCTGCCCGACGCCGAGCTGATGGCGCTGTCCACGGTGCCGATGGGCGTCGCCACCGAGGCGCACGCCTACCTCGCCCAGGGCGGCCCGGACAACCTGGTGCAGCTGCACCGCTTCCTGGCCGACACCGTGCTGCTGGACGGCGAGGGCTTCGAGACGCCGGCGGTCGCGCCGGACTGGGGGCTGCTGGACCGCCCGAGCACCGCGACCGGCCCGCGGGTCGCCGTCCTCTACTACCGGGCGCACCACCTGGCCGGGAACACCGCTTTCGTGCACACGCTGTCCGAGGCGATCGAGACCGCCGGTGGCGTGCCCGTGCCGATCTACACCGCGTCGCTGCGCGCGGTCGACCCGGCGATGCTCGACGTGCTGCGCACGGTCGACGCCATGGTCGTCACCGTCCTGGCGGCCGGCGGCTCCAAGCCGGCCACTGCCCAGGCCGGTGGGGACGACGGCGCCTGGGACGTCGGCGAGCTGGCCCGCCTGGACGTGCCGGTCATCCAGGGCCTGGTGCTCGGCACCCCGCGCGAGACGTGGGCGGCCAACGACGACGGGCTCTCCCCGCTCGACGTCGGCAACCAGGTGGCCATCCCCGAGTTCGACGGCCGGATCATCAGCGTCCCGTTCTCCTTCAAGGAGGTCGACGACGAGGGCCTGACCTCCTACGTGCCCGACCCCGAGCGGGCCGCACGGGTCGCCGGCACCGCCGTCGCGCACGCCCGGCTCCGGCACACCGCGCCGGCGGACCGGAAGATCGTCGTGATGCTGTCGGCGTACCCGACCAAGCACGCGCGGATCGGCAACGCGGTCGGCCTGGACACCCCGGCGTCGGTGGTCCGGCTGCTGGCCGCGATGGCCGGGGAGGGCTACGACATCGGCCCGTTCGACGGCGAGGGTTCGCTGCCCGGCGTCGCCGACCTGGACGGCGACCGGCTGGTGCACGCGCTGATCGAGGCCGGCGGGCAGGACCCGGACTGGCTGACCGCCGAGCAGCTGTCGGGCAACCCGGTCCGCATCCCGGCCGCCGAGTACCGCCGCTTCTTCGACACGCTGCCCGCCGAGCTGACCGACCGGATGGTCGAGCACTGGGGACCGCCCCCCGGTGAGCTGTTCGTGGACCCGACCGACGACTGCATCGTGTTCGCGGCCCTGCGCGCCGGCAACGTCGTGGTGATGGTGCAGCCGCCGCGCGGTTTCGGCGAGAACCCGATCGCGATCTACCACGACCCCGACCTGCCGCCCAGCCACCACTACCTGGCCGCCTACCACTGGCTGCGCTCGTCCTTCGGCGCGCACGCGGTCGTGCACGTGGGCAAGCACGGCAACCTGGAGTGGATGCCCGGCAAGACCGTCGGGCTGTCCGCGGCGTGCGCCCCGGACGCCGCGCTCGGTGACCTGCCGATGGTCTACCCGTTCCTGGTCAACGACCCGGGGGAGGGGTCGCAGGCCAAGCGCCGGGCCCACGCGGTGCTCATCGACCACATGGTGCCGCCGATGGCCCGCGCGGACACCTACGGCGACATCGCCCGGCTGGAGCAGTTGCTCGACGAGCACGCCAACATCGCGGCGATGGACCCGCCCAAGCTGCCCGCCGTCCGGCAGCAGATCTGGACGCTCATCCAGGCCGCCAAGCTGGACCACGACCTGGGCCTGGACGACCGGCCGCACGACGCCGAGTTCGACGAGATGATCCTGCACGTCGACGGCTGGCTGTGCGCCATCAAGGACAGCCAGATCCGCGACGGGCTGCACGTGTTCGGCTCGCCTCCGGAAGGCGACGCCCGCGTCGGGCTGGTGCTGGCGATCCTGCGGGCCCGGCAGATCTGGGGCGGCTCGGTCGCGATGCCCGGTCTGCGCGAGGCGCTGGGCCTGGTCGAGGACGGGTCGGCCGGGCTGCACGAGACCGACGAGGTCGAGGCGCGGGCACTGGCGCTGGTCACCGCGATGGAGGCGGCCGGCTGGGCACCTGATGCGGTAGCGGCCGTCGTCGAGCGCGTGCTGGGGGAGCCGCACGCCGAGGTCGAGCGGGTGCTGCACTTCGCCGTCGCCGAGGTGGTGCCCCGGCTGGCGCGCACCACCGACGAGATCGACATGGCGCTGCACGCGCTGGACGGCGGGTACGTGCCCGCCGGCCCCTCCGGCTCCCCGCTGCGCGGGCTGGTCAACGTGCTGCCGACCGGCCGCAACTTCTACTCCGTCGACCCCCGCGCGGTGCCCTCCCGGCTGGCCTGGGAGACCGGGCAGGGCCTGGCCGAGTCGCTCGTGGAGCGGTACGTCACCGAGACGGGGGAGCACCCGCGCTCGGTGGGGCTCTCGGTGTGGGGCACCTCGGCCATGCGCACCTCCGGCGACGACGTCGCCCAGGTGCTGGCGCTGCTCGGCGTCCGCCCGGTGTGGGACGAGGCGTCCCGCCGGGTCACCGCGCTGGAGCCGATCCCCCTGGCGGAGCTGGGGCGCCCGCGGATCGACGTCACCGTGCGGATCTCCGGGTTCTTCCGGGACGCCTTCCCGTACGTGGTCACCATGCTCGACGACGCCGTCACCCTCGCCGCGGGGTTGGACGAGACGCCGGAGCAGAACTTCGTGCGGGCCCACGTGGACGCCGACGTCGCCGAGCACGGGGACCGCCGGCGGGCCACCACGCGGGTGTTCGGGTCCAAGCCCGGGGCCTACGGCGCCGGGCTGCTGTCGCTGATCGACAGCCGCAACTGGCGCACCGACGCGGACCTCGCCGAGGTCTACGCCGTGTGGGGCGGCTACGCCTACGGGCGGGACCTGGACGGCGTGGCGGCACGCGCGGACATGGAGACCTCGTACCGGCGGATCGCGGTGGCGGCCAAGAACATCGACACCCGCGAGCACGACATCGCCGACTCCGATGACTACTTCCAGTACCACGGCGGCATGGTCGCCACCGTCCGCGCGCTGACCGGCGCCTCCCCGAAGGCCTACATCGGCGACTCCACCCGCCCCGAGCACGTGCGCACCCGCTCCCTGGTCGAGGAGACCTCCCGGGTCTTCCGCGCGCGGGTGGTCAACCCGAAGTGGCTGGCCGCGATGCGGCGGCACGGCTACAAGGGCGCCTTCGAGATGGCCGCGACGGTGGACTACCTGTTCGGCTACGACGCCACCACCGGCGTGGTCGCCGACTGGATGTACGAGGGACTCGCGCGGAGCTACGTGCTGGACCCCGAGAACCGCGAGTTCATGGAGCAGTCGAACCCGTGGGCGCTGCACGGCATCGCCGAGCGGCTGCTCGAGGCCGTCGACCGGAAGATGTGGGCCGAGCCCGATCCGGCGCTGCTGGCCGAGCTGCAGCAGGCCTACCTGGACACCGAGGGCGACCTGGAGGGCGGGGAATCCCCGGCGCAGGTAGGCCGCTGATCCCACCCGTCGGCTGGACGGCGACCGGGAGGGCGGCGAGGGGCGGTCCGCGCATCCCGGCCGGAACGGTGTCGCCGTGAGGCGGGGTGGTGTCCTCCCGAGGGGGGTACCAGTTGGATGACCTACCAGTTTCGTGTTTCCCTGGAGTGACGCCAGCCACCTTCGTGAGGCGAGAGTTGCCCGAGGGGGGCGAGCACCGATGACGCACGCTCCAGCCACCGGTGGGAGGGGCCGCCACAGAGCGCCGCGCGCCGCTCCGGCTGGGCAGGCGGAGCAGGGCCACTTCCGCGCGGACATCGAGGGTCTCCGCGCCGTGGCGGTCGGGCTCGTGCTGCTGGACCACGTCACCGGCTGGCCCGCGGGCGGCTTCATCGGCGTCGACGTCTTCTTCGTGATCTCCGGCTTCCTGATCACCGGACTGCTCCTGCGCGAACGCGCCAGGACCGGCCGGATCTCCTTCCGCGGCTTCTACGTCCGCCGCGCCCGCCGGATCCTCCCCGCGGCGGGGGCCACGCTGGCCGTCACGGTGCTGGCCTCGTGGTTCCTGTTCCTGGGCGGGCGGTTCACGCAGACCGTGAGCGACGTCCTCTGGGCAGCGTTCTTCGGCGCGAACATCAACTTCGCGCGGCAGTCGACCGACTACTTCCAGGAGGGCCTGCCGCCCTCGCCCGTGCAGCACTTCTGGTCGCTGGCGGTGGAGGAGCAGTTCTACCTGGTCTGGCCAGTCCTGATCCTGGCGATCTACGCCGTGCCCCTGGCGCGTGGCCGTCTCCGGGGACCGCTGACCGGCACGGTGCTCCTGGCGGTGTCCGCTGCCTCCCTGGCGTGGTCGGTCCACGCCACGGCCGCGTCCCCGGACACCGCCTACTTCTCCACCTTCGCCCGCGCATGGGAGCTGGGGGCGGGTGCGCTCGTCGCCGTGGCAGCGGTGCAGCTGGCCCGGCTCCCCGGCCCGCTCCGCGCCGTCCTCGCCTGGGCGGGCCTGGCCGGCGTCCTCCTGTCGGCCTTCGTGATCTCGCCCGAGACCCCTTTCCCGGGATCGGCCGCGCTGCTCCCGATCCTCTCCGCGGTCCTGCTGGTGGCCTTCGGCGCGGCACCCGGCGGGCCCCGCGTCGCCTGGGCCCTCGGCAGCGCCCCCGCTCGCTACGTCGGCCGCATCTCCTACTCGCTGTACCTCTGGCACTGGCCCGTCGTCGTGCTCCTGGCCACCGTGATGGCCGGCGGCACCGTCGCCTTCTACGCCACGGCGACGGCGTTGTCGCTGCTCCTGGCCACGGTGAGCTTCTACGCCGTCGAGCAGCCGGTGCTGCACTCCCGGTGGTTGGTCGGTACGCCGGCCCGGCAACGATCGGCCAAGGCGAGCCAGGTCTTCCGGCGGGCGAAGGTGGTCACCGTGACGGCAGTCGCGGCGGTGGCGGTCTCCGTGCCGGTCTTCACGGTGCTGGCGCCCACCGGGCAGGCGAACCGGGCGGCACAGGACGCCGCGCAGGCGGCCGCGGACGCCGCACCCCGGCCGTCGACCGCCGATGCCGCCGCGCCGCCCAGCCCCGCGGACGTGCTGGCCGAGGAGATCCGGGTGTCGCTGACCGCACCGGCATGGGGAGAGCTGGATCCCGCGCTCGACGAGCTCCGCGAGGCCGTGGCCCCCGAGTGGCGTGACGGCGGCTGCCTCAACGTCACGGTGGAGAACGTCGACGACTGCCTGTTCGGAGACCGGGACGCTCCCCGGCGAGCCGTCCTGCTGGGCGACTCCATCGCCATGAGCTGGCTGCCCGGGCTCCGCCAGGAACTCGAGCCCGCCGGCTGGTCCATCCAGGTCCTGACCTACGAGGCGTGCCCCAACCTGGCCCCCGGGACGCCCGAGGACGACTCGTCGCGCGGGTGCGTCGCGCACCGGGAGTGGGCGACGCAGTGGATCCTCGACAACCGGCCGGACCTGGTGATCGCCAGCAACGGCTACCGCCGGCCGCAGCTGCGCCCGACGTTCGAGGCCGGCGCGACCGAGCTGCTCAGGACGCTGGCGCCCTCCGGTGCCGAGCTGGTGGTGGTGGCGCCGCCGCCGGCGTCGGACACCTTCGAGACGTGCCTCGGCCCGGGCAGCATTCCCAGCAGCTGCAACAACGCGCCGCACGCCATCTACGACGAGTTCCGGCCGCTCGAGCAGCGCGCCGCTGCGGCGGCCGGCGCGAGGTTCGTGGACAGCGAGGCGTGGTTCTGCGTGCAGGACCTCTGCCCGTCGGTCGTGGGCACGACCCCGGTCTACGCCCACTACAACCATCTCACCGCGAACTACGCGCGCACGATCGCTCCGGTCATGGTGCCCGCGATCCTGGGCGGCTGACGGCGATCGGCGCTCCCGCTCGCGGCGCCCCCGGGGATCCTGGGGACGCCGCCGGTCTCAGCCGACGGGGCGCAGCGCGTCGCGCGTGAGCGAGGCGATCGTCGGATAGCCGTCGACGGCCATGGTCAGGTCGGTCTCCGCGAGCATGGAGCGCACCACGTGCTCGATGCCGGCCTGACCGCCGACGGCGAGCCCGTAGGCGTACGGGCGGCCGATCGCGACGGCCCGGGCGCCCATGGCGAGGGCCTTGACGACGTCGGGCCCGCCGCGGACCCCGCTGTCGAAGATCACCGGGGCGTCCCCGGCGGCGTCCACGACATCGGCCAGGCAGTCCAGCGCGGGCAGCCCGCCGTTGGCCTGCCGCCCCCCGTGGTTGGAGCAGTAGATGCCGTCGATGCCGGCGTCGACGGCACGTCGCGCGTCGTCCGGCGAGCAGATGCCCTTGAGCAGGATCGGCAGCGTGGTGAGCGAACGCAGCCAGCCGAGGTCGTCCCAGCTCAGGCTCTGGTTGCCGAAGATTCTGGCCCAGAGCCCGGTGGCGGCCTGCGGGTCCTCCTCCGGAGGAGCGTCCAGCCGGGAGCGGAACACCGGGTCGGAGGTGTAGTTGGCCAGGCACAGGCCGGTGAGCTGCGGGAAGCTGGCGATCGTCAGGTCCCGCGGCCGCCAGCCCAGGGTGAGGGTGTCCAGGGTGATGACGATGGCCCGGTACCCGGCCGCCTCGGCCCGCCGGACCAGGCTCTCGGTCAGCTCGCGGTCGTTCGGCGGGTAGAGCTGGAACCAGCCCGGTGTGTCCCCGAGGGCGGCGGCGACGTCCTCCATCGGGTCCTGCATCAGCGTCGAGGCGATCATCGGGACGCCGGTGGCGGCTGCGGCGCGCGCGGTCGTGAGATCGCCGTGCCCCTCGGGCTCGCAGATGCCGATGACCCCGACGGGGGCCAGCATCAGCGGCGTCGGCAGCTGGTGGCCGAACAGCTCGACGCCGAGGTCGCGCTGCGCGGCCCCGGCCAGCATCCGTGGCATGAGGCCCCAGCGCTCGAAGGCGGTCACGTTGGCGCGCTGGGTGTGCTCGTTCCCGGCGCCGCCGGCCACGTAGGACCAGACCTCCTCGGACATGGCGGCCTCGGCGGCCCGCTCGAGGGCGGCGTAGTCCATCGGCAGCGTCGGCTTCTCGCCGACCAGCCCGCTGAAGTAGATCCCGAACTGCCACTCGCCGTGGTTGGCCACGTGCACTCCTCGTCGTTCTCGTCGGCGCGGGCCGGGGCTCCCGACCGTGCGGATCGTAGGCACCTACCGGCCGCGGGCACGACGCGCGGCCATCCGCGCACGTGCCGGGGCCGAAGGCCTTGACGGGGTGAACTGAATCACATTTCAATTGACGGGTTCGGGCCGGGCCGCCGAGCCGTCCCCATCGCACGATCCGTGATCCGCTGGAGAAGGAGCGACGATGACCGTCGACGACAGGTTCACCGACGATTTCCGCGAGCGGCAGATCGAACGCGAGGACCTCGGCACGTGGAACGAGATCGTGACCGGGCCGGTGTCGGACTGGGCCACCGACTTCTCGCACATGGAGGAGGAGTACGCCGAGAACGCGCACCGCATCTGGGACGACCTGCGCGCCCGCTGCCCGATCGCGCACACCGAGCGCTTCGGCGGGGCGTGGCTGCCCACGCGCTACGAGGACGTCGCGGCGATCGCCTACGACACCGAGCACTTCAGCTCCCGCGCGATCATCGCCGGCAACTACCGCCCCCCGCTGGACCTGGCGCCGGTCGGCGGGGAGCCGCCGATCTCGTCGGATCCGCCGTTCCACCACGACGCCCGCAAGCTCCTGCTGCCGGCGTTCACCAAGACCAACGTGGCCAGGCAGGCGGTGACGACCGAGGCGTTCTGCCACTCGCTGATCGACGCCCTGGAGGGCCGGGAGCTCGTGGACGCGGCGACCGAGTACGGGATGCACATCCCGATCCGGGTGATCGCCGACATGCTCGGCTTCCCCGCCGAGGACGGGGCGAGGTTCAAGGAGTTCGTCGAGGACGCCCTCGAGGGGATCAACCAGACGCTCGAGGAGCGCGAGGAGCGCGGTGACCAGCTCTTCGACTACCTCCTGGCGCAGATCCGCGACCACCTGGAGAACCCGCGGGACGACCTGACGACGCACCTGATCAACGCCGAGCTCTACGGGCAGAAGCTGGAGCCCCAGCACGTGGCCGGCACCATGGCCCTGCTGCTCATCGCCGGTATCGACACCACGTGGAGCGCGATCGGCTCCTCGCTGTGGCACCTGGCGACGCATCCCGAGGACCGCCGTCGCCTGGTCGAGGACCGGTCCCTGCGCGCGACGGCGGTCGAGGAGTTCCTGCGCGCCTACGCGCCGGTCACCATGGCGCGGCTGGTCAAGCAGGACATGACGTTCGGCGGGGTGGAGATGAAGGCCGAGGACTGGGTGCTGCTGCCCTTCCCGGCCGCCAACCGGGACCCGGAGCGGTTCGAGGACGCCGACAAGGTGATCATCGACCGCGAGGTCAACCGGCACGCCGCCTTCGGGCTGGGCATCCACCGCTGCGTCGGGTCGCACCTCGCGCGGATGGAGCTGCGGGTGGCGCTCGACGTCTGGCTGGACCGCGTCCCGGAGTTCACGCTGGCGGACCCGGCGGGCGTGCGCTGGTCCACCGGGCAGATCCGTGGGCCACGGGCACTGCCGCTGCGCATCGGCTGAGCCGGCCCTCCGGGTGGCAAGGGCCCGTCGTCAGCCGGCGGGAGCGATCCACAGCCAGGCATCGGCGGCGGGATCGTCGTCACCGGGCGCGGTGCCCGACCGCTGCCCGCCGACGACGACGAGGTCCCGTCCGAGGGCGGTGCTGGAGTCGCCGTAGACGTCCTCGCGGCCGGGCGGCGATGGGAAGGTCACGTACGCGTCCGTCACGCTGTCGTAGACCAGGAGCCGCGTGAAGGCGAGGCTGTGGATGTCGTAGACGGCTCGGTCGCGGTCCAGCACGCCGTTGATGTCGTCGTACTCGAGGTCGTGCACCGGCAGCGCGGACCACGTCCACGTGCCGGTGTCCAGGAGCCAGCCGGACGCGCCGCTGTAGTGCCCGTCCAGCAGCGGCCCACGGTCGGTGGGCAGCAGCTGGTGTCCCTGTCCGGGGGCGTCCGGGAGCACGGCCCACTCGCCGCGGTCGAGGTCGAACCGGGCAGCCGGCGTGCGGTCGGAGCGGGCAGCCGGGTCCGCGGATCCGGTGTCCGGGGGCAGGACGGCGCTCGGGGAAGCGGCGAGGACGAGGTGACCCTCCACCGGCACCATGAAGCGGTCGTCGGTCATGGGCAGCGGGTCGTCAGGCAGCTCGGTCCAGGCCGAGGTCTCCGGGTCGAAGAGCAGGTCGGCGGCCTCGACGAGCGTGTCGCCGGTCGAGTACACCAGCAGGCTCCCGCCCACCGTGGTGACCCGGCGGGGGAGCGGCTGCGGTCCGGGGACGGGACCGTGGTCGGTCCACCGGTCGTCGTCCGGGCGGTAGGACAGCAGCCGGGGCGGCGCCTCGCACGCCGGTCCGTCCGCGCAGGTGGTGACCAGGTAGGCGGTGCCGTCGAGCGCGGCGGTCACGCCCCGTCCGCGGCGCAGGCCGAACGGAGGTGGCGCGGTGGCGCGCCAGGCGTCCGTCGCCGAGTCGTAGACGGCGCCGTCGTCGAACAGCGGCTCCTGCGGTGCGGTGCAGTCGGCGTTCGGCGGGCAGGAGAACTCCTCGCCGCCGACGACGAGCACCCGGTCGCCCAGGCCGACGAGCACGGCGTCGTCGCGCGGTCCCAGAGGCGGATCCGGTAGCTGGCGCCACCCGGCACCCGTCTCCGGCGCCTGCTCCGCGTCCGCGGTCGAGCACCCTGTCACGGTCGCGGCGAGGAGGGCGCTAGCGAGCACGACCCGGAGGATGCGCCTGCTCACGGGGCCCGACCCCGGCGGCGGCAGGGAAGAGACCTGTGCTGCCACGAAGTGCTCGCTCGTCACGTCCTGCTCCCGTCAGCCGTCCTCACCAGTAGGACGCATCGAGCCCGCCCGCCCGCTGCATGCCGGAGCGGAGGGGTGGCGCACGAGGGGGGCTCTACCAGCCCCGCATGTCGACCGGCCAGCAGTCCACGACCTCCTCGCCCTCGACCAGCCACATGCGCTCGTGCATGGCGCAGGTCGGGTCGATGTGGGCGGGGACCAGCCGCACGCGGTCCCCGATCGCCGGCAGCGGTGCACCGTCCTCCGGCGAGAAGACGGTGTGCTCGTCAGAGCAGTACCAGACCGACGAGCCCGGCAGGGTCGGGTTGCCGTGGTCCATGCCGAAGGCCTTGAGCCCGGCGTCCGCAACGGCGTAGCCCGTGCTGCCGTTCACCGAGACCACGGTCGCGAGGACGGTCAGCGCCTGCTCGAACGGGACGTCGTCCTGCGCGGCGTACGCGGTGTCCATGAGCGCGTAGGAACCGGCCTGCAGCTCGGTCACGGCGGTGTTCGTCCGCCAGGTGCCGGTCCCGCCGCCGGAGAGGATGTCGCCGCCGACGTCGGCGGAGGCCCGCAGCAGCAGGTCCATGGCTCCGGCCGTCTTCAGCCGGCGCTCGGCGGGGTCGGCCACGAGCATCAGATGGCCCTCGTAGCCCATGACGCCCCGGACCTCCAGGCCGGCGGTGCGCGCGGCGTCGGCCAGCCGGCCGGCGTCCTCCGGCGGGCAGCCGCAGCGGGGGAGCCCCACGTTGACGTCGATCAGCACCTCCCGGACGCCTCCGGCGACGGCGGCCTGCAGCACGGCGTCGGAGTCGACGGCGACCGTCACCCGGCTCCCCGCGTCCACGACGGCCGCGAGCCGGCGCATGTCGAGGACCTCGTTGGCCAGGAGCAGGTCCTCGCCGAGCCCCGCCGCCGCCATGACCTCGACCTCGCGGATGGTGGCGCAGGTGAAGCCCACGTGGCCCCGGTCGGCCTGCAGACGGGCCAGGCCGCTGGTCTTGTGCGCCTTGACGTGCGGGCGGAGCCGGCGCGCCGGCCAGGCGCCGGCCATGGTGTCCAGGTTGCGCTCCAGGGCCCCGCGGTCGACGACGAGGGCGGGCGTGGGCAGCTCGCCGAGCCGCATCACGGCGTGCTCGACACGGACGTGATCGTGGTCATGGCGGCGAGTGTGGCCGACGCGCACCGGTGGCGACCAGCCCCGGCGGGGCCGTTCCCGTGTTCCGGCGGCGTGGTGGGCGGCCTGCCATGACGATTGCGCGGCGCCACGCCGGTGGCCCTTGACGCAGTGAACTGAATCACATTTCATTTCCGGTCATGGGGCGAACGGTCGGAGCCAGCGCGGAAGCCACGCGTCGACGCCTGGTGCGCGCCGCGGCCGACGTCTTCGCCGCGCGCGGCTACGACGGCACCCGGGTGTCCGACATCGCGAGCGCGGCGGGCCTGAGCAACGGTGCTCTGTACTGCTACTTCACCTCCCGCGCCGACCTGCTGATCAGTGCCCTCCGGGCGCACGGACGGCGTCCGCTCGCCGACCTGGTGGCGAGGTTCCCCACCCGGTCGGTGGCCGACCTGCTCCTGCAGACCGGGGCGGCACTGGGCCGGCGGCAGGACCCGGAGAGCTACCTGGCCGTCGAGGCGCTGATCGCTGCCCGGCGCCACAGCGAGGTGGCCGATGCGCTGCGCGACTACATCGGGGAGCGGGCCGACTGGCTCGCGGCACTGGTCCGTGAGGGCCAGGACCGCGGCGACCTCGACCCCTCGCTCCCACCCCGGGCGGTCGCGCACTTCTGCCTGGCGCTGGCCGCGGGCACGACGCTCGTCAGCCCCGACCTCCACGACGTCGACGACGCGGAGTGGGCCGACCTGCTGGTCCGCGTCGTGGCCAGTCTCCAGCCCGTCACCGCCATCGAAGACCCTGCCGCCGAACAGATCGGGACATCCGTATGAGAGTCGCCATCAACGCCGAGACGTGCCAGGGCCACGGCCGCTGCTACGACCTCGCCCCCGATCTGTTCGGGGAGGACGAGGAGGGCTACGCCACCCTCACCCCGCTCACGGCCGACGGCACCGTGCCGGACGGCCGCGAGGGCGACATCCGTCTCGCTGCAGCCAACTGCCCCGAGTCCGCCGTGCTCGTCCAGGAGGAGGAACGATGACCGTCGACGACAGGTTCAACGAGGAAGCCCGGCAGCAACGCATCGCGCAGGGCCAGCTCGGCACGTTCAACGAGATCGTGACCGGGCCGGTGTCCGACTGGACCACCGACTTCTCGCACATGGAGCCGGAGTACGCGGAGAACGCCATCGACGTCTGGGACGACCTCCGGGGCCGCTGCCCGGTCGCGCGCACCGAGCGCTTCGGTGGCGCGTGGCTGCCCACCCGGTACGAGGACGTCGCGGCGATCGCCTACGACACCGAGAACTTCACGTCCCGGGCGATCATCGTGAGCAACGTCCGGCCGCCGCTCGACGTGGCGCCGGTGGGCCTGGCCCCGCCGATCTCCTCGGACCCGCCGTTCCACCACGACGCGCGCAAGCTCCTGCTGCCGGCGTTCACCAAGTCGAACGTCGCCAAGCAGGCGGTGACGACCGAGGCGTTCTGCCACTCGCTGATCGACGGCTTCGCCGGCCGGGACGTCGTGGACGCCGCGACCGACTACGGCATGTACATCCCCATGCGGGTCATCGCCGACATGCTGGGCTTCCCGCAGGAGGACAGCGAGAAGTTCGCGCACTTCGTCGAGAACGCGCTCGAGGGAGCCAACGGGCCTCTCGAGGAGCGTCAGGCGAGGGGGATGGCGCTGTCGGACTACCTGTTCGACCAGGTCCGCGACCACCTGGACAACCCGCGCGACGACCTCACGAGCTACCTGATCGACGCCGAGCTGTACGGGCAGAAGCTGTCCCCGCAGCACGTGGTGGGCACCATGACGCTGCTGCTCATCGCCGGCATCGACACCACCTGGAGCGCGATCGGCTCCTCGCTGTGGCACCTGGCGCAGCACCCCGAGGACCGCAAGCGCCTGGTGGAGGACCCCTCCCTGCGCCCGAAGGCGGTCGAGGAGTTCCTGCGCGCCTACGCGCCGGTCACCATGGCCCGCCTGGTCAAGGAGGACGTGGAGCTCGGCGGTGTCGAGATGAAGAAGGAGGACTGGGTCCTGCTGCCCTTCCCGGCGGCCAACCGCGACCCGGAGCGCTTCGAGCGGGCCGACGAGGTGGTCATCGACCGCGAGGTGAACCGGCACGCCGCCTTCGGCCTGGGCATCCACCGCTGCGTGGGCTCCCACCTGGCGCGCATGGAGCTGACCGTGGCGCTCGACGTCTGGCTGGACCGCATCCCCGAGTTCAGCCTGGCCGATCCCGACGCGGTGCGGTGGTCGGCGGGGCAGATCCGCGGGCCCCGGGCGCTGCCGGTCCGCATCGGCTGACCCCGTCCGCCGGCTGACGGGGAGGCCACCGGTGTCCCCGTCAGCCGGCCGGCGCCGTCCAGGGGCCACGCGGTGGCCGGACACCGGCCGGTGCGGCGTATCGGCGAGTACGGTCGACACCTCCGTCGAAGGGCCGGCCGATGCCCGTCTTCATGATCGAACGCCGCTTCGCCGACGACCTCGAGGTCACCGCCGACGACGCGGACGGCGTCAACCGGATCAACGCCGACGAGGGGGTCGAGTGGCTCTACTCGTTCCTGTCCGCCGACAAGCGGAAGACGTACTGCCTCTACGAGGCTCCCTCGGCCGAGGCGATCCGACGCGCCGCCGCTCGCGCCGGGCTGCCCGCGGACGTCATCGTCGAGATGGCAGCGACGCTGCGGCCCGACGGCTCGACGGCGCCGCTGTGACCGGCCGCCCCGGAGGTCGATTCCGCGCACGTGGCTAGGCGAGCAACCCGTGGGCGGCGGCGAACATCGCCGCCTGCGTCCGGTTTCCGGACCCGGTCTTGGCCAGGATGCTGCGGACGTGGTTGGCGGCGGTGTTCTCGCTGATGACCAGCCGCTGGGCGATCTCGCGGTTGAGCAGGCCCTCGCCGAGCAGGCGCAGCACCTCGGTCTCCCGGCAGGTCAGGCCACCGGGGGAGCGTGCCGGCCCGGGCGGCGCCGGCTCCGCTAGGAGGCGCATCACCCGCCGGAGCGCCAGGGGCTCGGCCAGCTGCCGGGCCCGCCCGGCGAGCTCCTCGAGCCGCGGGGCGTTGGCGCCGGTCCGACGACCGTGGACCACCTGCGCCACGAGGCTGTGCGCCTGGTGCACGGTCGCACCCATCCGGGTGTCCATGTCCAGGGCCGCCGCCAGGAGGTCCCCTGCGCCGGGCTGACCCAGCAGCGAGGCGACGGCGCCCAGGTACCGGTCCGCGCTGCCGAAGACGGCCACGAACTGACCGGCGACGATGTTGCTGCCGGCGTACTCGGCCAGCAGCGGCTGCAGCACACCCGCGGCCTCCGCGTCCTCGAGGAACAGCGCCGCCTCGACGGCGTAGACCAGGACGCACGGCCACTGCGCGGAGTCCTGGTGCCGGACCAGGTGTCCGTCGAGCAGCCAGGTCAGCAGCCGCGCCGCCGGCCCGGCCAGCTCGAGCTCGGTGTACAGGGCCAGCAGGCCGGGCGCCCAGTGGTCCTCCGGCCGTTCCTCGCCGGTGATCAGCGTGCGCACCGCGGCGACCTGGCCGCTCTCCCGCCGGATCATGTAGCTCTGGACGGCGCACGGGCCCTCGGTGTCGTCGCTGCCGAACGAGGTGCCCAGCTCCTGCAGGGCGCCGCACGTGCGGTGCGCGGCGGCGAAGTCCCCGGCGACGAACTGGCGGGCATAGCTCATGCACCCGGCCATGTAGTCGAAGAAGGTCTGACCCGTGGCCCGGGCCATCCGGGTCAGGTCGTCGTGCGCCTGCGCCAGCGCGACCGGTTCGCCCTGCAGGTAGGAGATCACGCCCCGGTAGTAGGCCGCGGGGCCCAGGTGACCGAGCGCTCCGGTGCGGTCCGCCAGCAAGGACAGCTCGCCGGCGCGGGCGAGCTTGTCCGGGGCGTCCTCCGGACGCAGGCCGTTCCAGAGACTCGCCTGCAGCGCGTGGGCCAGCAGGTCGTCGTCGCCCTGGCTGCGGGCCAGTCCGATCGCCCGCCGGCCGAGCGCGCCGGCCTCCTCGGTGGCGCCGGTGAAAGCCAGCGCCCGCCCCAGGCTCGCCAGGCCGCGGACGTAGCGAGGATCCGTGGGGTCCGGTGCGATCTCCGCCAGAGCGTCGACGAGCAGGTGCACCGAGCGGTGGCCTGGCAGGCCGGGCCGCCAGGAGGCGTCCTCGAAGGTCACCGCGGCCCGCAGGCGCTCGCCGGTGTCCCCGTCGCCCCGGGCCACCTGCTCGGCGAGGGCGCGGGCGCGGGCGAAGTCCCCGGCGAGGAGGTGGCTGTCGGCGGCCGACAGGGCGAGCCGGTCGCGCTCCGCCCCGTCGTCGACCAGGGACGAGGCCTGCTCGAACCAGCCCGCGGCATCCTCGTGCGCCAGGCCACGCGCGGCCGACCGTGCTGCGGCCGTGAGGTACCGGACGGCCTGTCCCGCGTGGCCGAGGGCCTGCGACTGCGCGTAGTGGAAGGCCAGCTGCCGCGTCCGCCGCTCGGAGGCCGGGGCCGTGGACTCGACCGCGCGCGCGACCTCCGCGTGCAGGTTCAGGCGGCGTGAGGCCGGCATGAGCTCCAGCACCGCCTGGCGCGACAGCGCGTGTGCGAAGCGCAGGACGTCGTCGCCCGGCGGGACGGGTTCGAGCAGACCGAAGGCGACGGCCTCGTCGAGCCCGGCGAGGGTGGTCGCCCGGCTCCACTCCGCTGCCGCCAGGACGGTCCCGACGTCGACGTCCTCACCGATGACCGCGGCCAGCTCGACCGTCTGGCGGCCGGGGGCGGAGAGCCGCTCCAGCCGGTCGAGGATCGTGTCGCGGACCGAGGCCGGCGCCCTCCGGGCCTCCCGTGCCGGGGTCGTCCTCGCGCCCCGCGCGGTGTGGTCGCGCCACAGCTCGCGGAGGAAGAACGGGTTGCCGCCGGTCTGGTCCCGCAGCACCGTGGCGGCGCTGCGCGCCTCGCGCGGGGACAGGTGGCCCTCCTGCACGAGGTACCGGGCGATGTCCTCGGCGGCCAGCCCGGCCAGGTCGAGCCGCCGCACGCCGTCGAGCCGGTGCAGCTGGGCAACGGTGCGCACCAGACCTCCGGACCGGTCCGGCAGCGTGGTGCGGTGGGTCCCCAGGACGAGCATCGGGCAGTCCGCGGTGCGCTCGACCAGGTGGCTGAGCAGTTGGAGGGACGACGGCCCGGCCCAGTGCAGATCCTCCAGCGCGAGGACCAGCGGCCGGCGGCCGGCGACGTCGCAGAACGCCTCCACCGCCGCGTCGTAGAGCGTCCGCCGGTACTCGTGCGAGGGGGCGTCGGTGTCCTCCGGAGGGCTCCGTCCGGCCAGGGTCGACAGCCGCTCGTCGTGCCGGGGGTCCGCCCGGAGACCCATCAGCGCGCCGAGGGGGGCGCCGAAGGGCTGGTACGGGGGTCCGAACTCCGCGGCGCAGGTGCCGACCAGCACGGTGGCGCCGTGCCGGTGCAGCGTAGTGGCGACCTCGGCCAGCAGGCGGGACTTGCCGGCCCCGGGTTCCCCGCCGACGAACACGACCTGCCGGGTGCCGGCGAGGACGGCGCTCCAGACCTCCTCGAGCGTGCTCAGCTCCGCCCAGCGGCCGACGAAAGCCGGGCGCGCGGGTGCCGACCAGCGCGCCGGGAGCGGTGGTGGCGCCCAGCCGGACACCCATCCGACGCTAGACCCGCCGGCTCCGCCCGTCGATGACCAGATCTGACCATGCGCGGGGTGGCGGTCAGGTCAGGCACATCTGGTCATGTGGTCGCCGCCCCCTCGCTCCTAGCGTCGGATCCGCACCGCGACATGCGCGGCACACCGGGATCCAGCCCCAGGAGGAGCCATGGCCCTGCCAGCACTCGACGTCCTGACCACGCGGGTGAGCGGACCGGTCGTCCGGCCCGGCGACGCCGCCTACGAGAAGGCGCGGCACGTCTACAACGCCATGATCGACGCGCACCCGGCGGTGGTGGTCCGCTGCGCGGGCACCGCCGACGTGGTCGCCACGGTGCGCTGTGCCGCCGAGAGCGGCAGTCCGCTGGCCGTGCGCGGCGGCGGGCACAGCGTGCCGGGCTTCGGCACCGCGGACGACGCGGTGGTGGCGGATCTGTCGGCCATGCAGACGGTGGACGTCGACGACGAGGCGCGCACCGCCACCGTCGGCGGCGGCAGCACCTGGGGGCGCGTCGACGACGTCACCGCCGCGCACGGTCTGGCCACGACCGGCGGCATCATCTCCACGACCGGCGTCGGTGGACTGACCCTGGGCGGCGGCATCGGGTACCTCTGCCGCGGCTACGGCCTCTCCTGCGACAACCTCCTCGCGGCCGAGGTGGTGACGGCCGACGGCTCGGTGGTCACCGCCAGCGAGTCCGAGCACCCGGACCTGTTCTGGGCGCTGCGGGGAGGTGGCGGCAACTTCGGCGTGGTCACCCGGTTCACCTTCCGGCTGCACCCGGTGACCACCGTCCACGGCGGGCCGATGTTCTTCGAGCTGTCCGACGGCCCGGCCGTGCTGGCGTACTTCCGGGAGTTCATCCGCACGGCACCGCGCGAGTACGGCGGCTTCCCGGCCTTCCAGATCGCGCCGCCGCTGCCGTTCGTCCCGGAGGACCGGGTCGGCGAGCCCTTCGTGGCCCTGGTGTCCTGCTGGACCGGCACCGCGGCCGAGGGCGAGCGGATCTTCGACGGCTTCCGGCAGATCGCCCGCCCGGTTGCCGAGCACGTCGGCGAGATGCCGTACGGGGCACTCAACAGCGCCTTCGACGGGCTGGTCCCCCCGGGGCTGCAGCACTACTGGAAGGCCGCCTTCGTCCGCGAACTGACCGACGAGGCGATCGCCGTCCACATGGAGCACGGGCCGAAGGTGCCCACCGTCAACTCGACGGTGCACCTCTACTCGATCAACGGCGCGGTGCACGACGTGGCGGGCGACGCCACGGCGTTCGGGCATCGGGACGCGTCGTTCGCTCCGGTGATCGCCGGCATGTGGCCCGACCCGGCGGACAACGAGCGCAACACGGCCTGGGTCCGCGAGTACCACGCCGCGATCGCCCCGCACTCCGAGGCCGGGGGCTACGTCAACTTCGCGTCGGCGGACGACCAGCCACGGGCCGGCGCCAACTACGGCACCAACCACGCCCGTCTGCGGGAGGTGAAGCGGCGCTACGACCCGGACAACCTCTTCCACCTGAACCAGAACATCCAGCCCTGATCCGGTGCCCACCGCGGCATCCCGTACCGAGGAGACGACATGCGCGCCATCGACCGCACGGACCTTCCCATGGCGATCCAGGACGGGGGGCTCGAGTTCCGGGCGGGCCCGGCGGGCGAGAACACCATCGCCTGGGTGCGCCTGCCGGCCGGCACCGACCTCCGGCCGGGCCTGGTGGGCCTGCCCGCTGACCTCTGCCCGTGCCCACACTGGGGGTACATGATCTCCGGCCGGCTGGTCATGCACACCAAGGACGGCGACTCCACGTACGAGGCGGGCCAGGCCTTCCACTGGGCACCGGGGCACGCGCCGGAGGCGCTCGAGGACTGCGAGTACATCGACGTCTCGCCGACCGCCGAGCTCGAGGAGGTCGTCCGCCACCTGCAGGGCGGCGGTGCCTAGCCCCCGGACCACCGACGGGGCGGTGTCGCGGTCAGCCGAGGGGATGGCGGGCCAGGAACGGGACCACCGCCTCGCCGAGCGCATCAGGGTGCGTCAGCGCGACGTCGTGCCCGGCGCCCGGGATCGTCACCTGGTCCGCGTCCGGCAGCCAGGCGCGGACCAGGTCGGCGACGCCGTCGAAGAGGGGGCCGTGGTCGCTGCCGGCGACGTGCAGCACCGGGCAGCGGATGCGGGCGGCGGTGGCGGCGTCGAAGGGCCAGGCCAGCAGCGCCGGGATGTCGACGTCGAGGAAGGTCCGGCTGTCCCGCAGCACCTGCGCCGAGCTGACCGGCAGGGCACCGTCGAGCTGCTCGCGCCAGTCGGGCCCCATCAGGGACACGAGGAAGCGGTCGACGGCGGCCTCGGCGCCGAGAGCCCGTCCGTCGGCCAGGAGTGCGGCGTTCGCGGCGCGGAACGCGGCGTCCGCGGGACCGTGCACCGGCGGCGGCTCGACGAGGGTGAGCGTGCGCACCACGCCGGGGTGGTCGACGGCCAGCTGCAGGGCGACGGCGGCGCTGTACGACGCGCCGACGACGTGCACCCGGTCGACGGCGAACGCCGAGAGCAGGCGCGCGCAGTCGGTCGCGTCCCGGGCCACGGAGCCGGGCTGCAGGGCCGGGCTGCTGCCGGCGTATCCCCGCCGGTGGTGGTGGACGACCCGGAACCGGCGGCGCAGCCGCTCGGCCAGCGGCAGCAGCTCGTCAGCGACCAGCGCCGTCTGCACGAGGACGACCGGGTCGCCGGAACCCGTGACCGTCGCCTCCAGCACACCGCCCTCGATCGGGACCCGAACCGGGGGCGCCTCCACGTGGTCGATGGTGGAGGACCGACCGGTCGACGTCCAGGCGGCGCTCAGCCGCCCTGGTGCCGGGCCACGTGCTCCTCGCTGACATCCCACAGGCGGCGGGCGTTGCCCTCGTCCAGGGCCCACTGCCGTACGCCGGCCCGCACCCTGGCGTCGTCGGCGACGGTCGGCGCCTCGACGCAGTCCTCCAGGTAGTGCCCACCGGTGGCGAACTCCGGGGCGACGGCGGCGACGATCGTGGTGGCCGCACCCTGCTCGGGGGTCTTGAACGTCACGGTGCCCTCGCGCTGCGCCTTCTCCCAGCCCTCGATGACGTCGGAGGACACGTGCCGCTGCAGGTTGGTCATGATCCCGCCCGGCATCAGGGCGTTGGCCACGATGCCGTCGTCGGCCCAGCGCCGGGTCGCCTCGACGGCGAGCAGCACGTTCGCCGTCTTCGACTGGCCGTAGGCCTGCCACGGGTCGTACTCCCGCTGCGCGAAGTGGATGTCCTCGAAGTGCACGGGCGAGGCCAGGTGGCCGGTGGAGGACACCGACACGATGCGGGCGCCGTCCCTCGCCGCGGCCAGGGCGTCGTGCAGGGCGACGGTGAGCGCGAAGTGGCCGAGGTGGTTGGTGGCGAACTGCGTCTCCCAGCCGCGGTCGGTCAGGGTCCGCTGCGGCAGGGCCATGACGCCGGCGTTGTTGATGAGCAGGTCCAGCGGACCGTCCCAGTCGGCGACGAACGCCGCGACGGAGTCCAGGTCCAGGAGGTCGAGGCGGGCGACCCGCAGCGTGGTACTGCCGGTCGTACCGGCGACGTCCTGCGCGGCCCGCCCGCCCTGCCTCGGGTCGCGGACCGCGATGGTGACCTCGGCGCCGGCCGAGGCCAGTGCCCGCACGGTCTCCACGCCGATCCCGGAGCCGCCGCCGGTGACGATGGCTCGCGTCCCGGTGAGGTCGTGGCCGGCGACGACGTCGGCGGCGGTGCTGGTGGCGTCGAAGCGGGTGCTGATGAGGGGCATGGCCGGGACTCTGCCGTGACCCGCTCGCGAGGGCGACCGCGTGGGCGGCCCGTCCAGAGCGAGCGAGGTCGCCGGAGATCCTGCGCGGGACCGGGTCAGACCGCGCAGGTCTCCTCGCCGTACGTCGTGATGGTGCTCAGGGCGCCGAACATCTCATCCTGCTCGGCATCGGAGAGGTCCCGCTCCCGCAGGTCGCCCGGGCCCGAGTGGCCGTTGTCGATCAGGTGCTGGGCTGCACCCTTCACCTCGTCGTCGGCACTGTCCGGCACGCTGCCGTACAGCTTCTCCAGCCACTCGCGGTCCTCGCTCTTGAAGCGTCCTTCCTCCGCCATCCGCTCGCCCTCTGCCTCGCTGAAGCGGTAGGTCGCGTCGTACGAGCTGCAGAACTCCTCCTCCGTGGCCGGTGTGGCTTCCATGGCGCTCCCGCAGGCGGTCAGGCCGAACGGCAGGGTGACGACCGAGACCGTGCGGGCGAGCCGGCGGATGCGCATGGACCACTCCTTCATGACGGCGTGTCGGGGTGGAGCCACGGAGGGCAGGACGGCGGGACGCCGGCCAGGTCGGGGCGTCCGGACGGCCAGCTCTCGTTGGGAGACCCGCTCGCCGTGGCGCGCTGTGTGGCAGGCCTCCACGGGTCCTGCCGCCCGGGAAACGCGAGAGGCCCTGGTCGGTTTCCTGACCAGGGCCTTGGGCGGGGCCGCGGTCACCCGCTCGGGGCCCCGGTGGACCTCCACGGGTAGGCGGACGGTGGCCGTCGGCCTGGTTCCGGAGGACCGGGACGGGCCCGTCGACCACAGGCCGAGGCGCCGCCAGCGGTGGCCCGACCAGGTGCCGTGGGGACTATCGGGCGCCGGGCGCGGTACCACGTGACCGCCGGACGAGCAGGTCGGTCCGGCAGCCGGACGGCCCCGGACCGACAGGAGAGCGGCATGTCGAAGCAGCACGGAACGGACACCGCCGGCACCACGGTGCTGCGCGGGCTCAGGAGCACCGTCGACCGGGAGAGCACGACCTTCGGCTTCTCCATCCTGGCCACGGTCACCTTCGGCCTGCTGCAGACGCTGGAGGGTTCCCCGGATACGCCGCATCTTCCTGTACGCGATCGGCGCGGTCATGTCGTTCACCCTGCTCGAGGGGATCCTGTCGAGCGGCTTCCGCCGGCCGATGCCCCAGCACCCCACCCGCACGCTGGCGGCGGGCACGAGCCTGAACGTCCTCTCCGTCCTCGTCGGCATGGGCGCAGCGCTGCTGCTGGCGCAGTCGATGTCCCACATCAGCCTCTGGGCCCTGGCGCCGTTCGCGGCCGGGATCGGGTACCTGGTCACGGAGAGCAACGAGTCGGCCGTCGCCGAACGGCTCCTCGTCTCCGCGGGGCACCCGGACGGCGAGGAGATGTCGGAATGACGGCGGTCGCCCGGCTCGGGGCCATCGGAGCGGTGCGACGACGCAGTGACCGACGGATCGGAACGCTGTTCCCGGCCGGACCCCCGACCGGCATGTGTCAATGCGGTGACAGCGCCGGTGCGGGGCTTACCGGGCACTGCCGGCGGGCAGCGGAACGACGGGAAGGACCGCTCAGCGTGAGGAGTTCTCCGTGGCTGCCGGACGTGCTGTCGAGGGTGGGACGACGCCGGCGGCCGTCCCACCAGGAGCAGGCTCCCCGGTTCGGCGCCGTAGCCGTGGACGACAGGAGGACGCCATCGCGCCGTCCACGATGCGTCGCCCGGCCCTCGAGGCCCTCGTGGGCGTGCCGTTCACCGACGGCAACCGCATCGACGTCCTGAAGAACGGGAACCAGACCTTCCCGGCGCTGCTGGAGGCCATCCGCACCGCTCGCCGGACCATCGACATGATCTGGTTCGCCTGGTCCCGGGGCGAGGTCACCCGGCAGGTGACCGACGCGCTGGTGGAGCGCGCCGCCGACGGGGTGCGGGTGCGGGTGATGATCGACGGCTTCGGCGGGAAGGACGTCGACCGGGCAGAGCTCGGTCGCCTCCGGGCTGCCGGCTGCCCGGTCCTCTTCTACCGGCCACTGCCCAGCTGGCGACCGACGGTCTGGAACATGCGCACCCACCGCCGGGTACTGGTGTGCGACGAGACGGTCGCCTTCACGGGCGGGACCGGTATCGCCCGGACGTGGACGGGGCAGGGTGACCGCCCGGGGGACTGGCGGGACACCGCCTACCGGGTCCAGGGCCCCGCGGTCGCCGGTCTGCGGTCGGCCTTCGTGACGGCGTGGATGCAGGCGTACGTCCGGCTGCCCGGCGCGCTGCTGACCGAGCAGGACGAATTCCCGGCGCTGGGCCAGGCCGGGGACACCGCCGTCCAGGTGCTCCGCCCGCCGTCGCAACCGGGGTGGAACGAGGCCGCGATCGCGATCGCCGCCCTGCTGCACACCGCGCGCGACACGGTGCGCGTCGCCACTCCGTACGCCCGCCTGCCGCGGTGGCTGCTGGAGCTGGTCGTGGCGACGGCCCGGCGCGGCGTACGGGTCCAGCTGCTGGTGTCGGGCCCGCACGTCGAACGACCGGCGGTGCACCTGCAGGCCGAGACCGACTTCCGGCCGATGCTGGACGCGGGTGTCGAGATCTGGCGGTTCCAGCCGACCCTGATGCACACCAAGGTCATCACCGTGGACGCCGCGGTCGCGATGGTGGGGACGACGAACTTCGACGCCCGGTCGCTCGCGCTCAACGAGCAGGTGGCGATGGTGATCGAGGATGCGGCCGTCGTCGGGCTCCTGGACGACCACTTCGACGACGACCTCGGCGCCAGCGAGCGCGTGCTCCCCGCGGCATGGCGCTCCCGGGGCGCGCGGCGCCGGGCCCTGGAGATGGCCGCGGAACTGGCGGGGCGGCCGCTGCGTGGCTGGGGGGCCCTCGGACTGGCCGGGCGCTCCTCGGGACACCTGCTCGGTCCGGCGGCTCGCACACGGCGAGGGGAGGACGGATGAGGACGGCAGCCTCGCCGGCGGGCGTGCGGCTGGCGCGGGCGCACGGCCTGTTCAACGTGCTGGGGGGTGCGTGGCCGCTCCTGCGCATGCGGAGCTTCGAGGCGGTCACCGGCCCGAAGGCGGACCGCTGGCTGGTGCGCACCGTCAGCGGGCTGATGGTGGCCAACGGTGCGGTGCAGCTCCGGGCCGAACCGTCCCAGGACGGCGTGACGGCCGCTCGCCGGATCGGCATGGGCACCGCGCTGGTGGTGGCCACCGTGGATGTCGTCTACGGGGGGCGTCACCGCATCAGCCGGATGTACCTGGTGGACGCGGTCCTCGAGACGGGCTGGCTGGTGGCGTGGGCACGGTGTGCCGCGTCACCGGGGGGAGACGCAGCGTCGACCGGATGCGGCGGTGGGCGGTGAGGCTCTCGGGTGTCGCGGACGAGCTGTACGGGCTGCCGCCCGACGAGTTCATCGCCGCTCGGGACGTACGGCGGAAAGAGGCTCGTGCCGATGGGGAGCGGGAACTGGCGGAGGCGATCGGCAGGCTGCGGAAGCCGTCGACCGCAGCGTGGGTGGTCAACACGCTGGTGCGTCGGGAGCCAGACGAGCTGCGGCAGCTCGTGGCCCTGGGGACCGAACTGCGTGGGGCGCAACGCGAGCTCGAGGGCGAGCAGCTGAAGGAGCTCACCCGGCAACGCCGCGGCGTGGTGACGGCCCTGACACGGCAGGCCCGCTCGCTGGCGCACGAGCTGGGCCGGCCGGTGAGCGACTCCGTCGCGGCCCAGGTGCAGGACACCCTGCGTGCGGCGGTGGCCGACGAGGAGGCCGGCCGCGCCACGTTGTCGGGCCTGCTGACCACGCCGCTGTCGTACTCGGGGGTGGGCCGGGCCGACGTCCGGGGTGCGCTCGCCGCCGTCCCCCGGGGGGAGGAGCGCCCCGCGACCGGAGCAGGAGGCGGCACCGGCGACGACCGGGCAGCCACCGGCGACCGGCGGCGGCGTGCCGCGCAGGACCAGCTGGCCAGTGCCCGGGAGGAGCTGGCCGAGGCCGAGGCCGCCGCAGCGGAGGCCGAGGGAGAAGCGGAGCGGGAACGCGAGGAGCTGGCCGGCCTGGGCACCCGGCGGGACGAGGTGCGCGCGCGGATCGGTGACCTGGAGGAGGAGCTGCGCCGGGCCGAGAAGGAGTCCGGTGAGCTGACCGCGGAGCTGCGGAAGGGCCAGCGGCGGCGAGACGCCGCCGAGCGCCGGGCGCATCGCGCGAGCACGGTGCGCGACCGTGCCCGGTCGCGCGTGGACCGGCTCGGGCAGGCCGCGACAGGCCGCAGCGCCGAGGGCTGACCTGCGCGCGGCAGCAGCGGTCCCCGACCGGAGCGGCATGCAGGAGCGCCCCGCGGGTACCGCCCCCGGCAACGCTCGTGGAGGAGGCGATCGCAGTGGCTCGTGCCATCTGGACCGGGGCCCTGACCTTCGGGCTGGTCAACGTGCCGGTCGGGCTCTACTCGGCGACAGAGGACAAGACGGTCCACTTCAACCAGTTCGAGCGGGGGACCTCCTCCCGCATCCGCTACCGGCGGATCAACGAGGACACCGGCGAGGAGGTCGACTACGACGACATCGTCAAGGGCGAGGACATCGGGGACGGCCGGTACGTCATCGTCACCCCCGAGGAGCTCGAGGAGATCGAACCGGGGCGCTCACGGGTCATCGACATCTCCGACTTCGTGGACGTGTCCGAGATCGATCCCATCTACTACCAGAAGACCTATTACCTGGCCCCGCAGAACGAGGAGGCACAGCGGGCGTACGCACTCCTCCTGCAGGCGATGGAACGAGCCGGGCGGGTGGGGGTCGCCACCTTCGTCATGCGGTCCAAGCAGTACCTGGCCGCCATCCGACCCCAGGGCGAGGTCCTGACGCTCGAGACCATGTTCTTCGCCGACGAGGTCCGCGACCCGGTCGAGGAAATCGAGCAGCTGCCGGTCGCCCACTCCTTCAAGGCCCGTGACCTCGACATGGCGGTGTCACTGATCGACTCGATGACCACCGAGTGGGAGCCCACCAACTACCGCGACACCTACCGGGACCGGGTCAACGAGCTGATCGAGGCGAAGCGCCGGGGCGAGGAGATCGTGACCGAGGGGGAGCCCGAGGCGGCGTCGAACGTCCTGGACCTGATGGAGGCGCTGCGCGAGAGCGTGGCGAACGCCGCGGGGCACCGGCCGGGCAACGCCGAGGACGCCGGGAAGCTGAGCACCCGCCGGGCGCGCCGGGGGTCCGGTGACGACACCTCCGCGCGGGGACCGGAGGAGGACCTGGGCGACATGTCGAAGAAGGAGCTCTACGACCTGGCACAGGAGCTGGACGTCTCCGGCAGGTCGAAGATGACCCGGGACGAGCTCGCCGACGCCGTGCACGCGGCGCGGGCAGCCGGGCGGAAGGCGTCCTGACCTGCGCAGTCCACGTCCCTCACCGTGCCGTCGGCGCACCCGCCTGCCAGGGTGGAACGCATGCGTGTCCTCGTCGCCGGATGGTTCAGCTTCGACGAGGTCATCGCCACCGTCGGCGACGAGCTGGGGGCGGACACCGTCGCCGGCTGGCTCACCGACCTCGGCGTCCCTTTCGACGTCGCGGAGGCGCCCTATCTGGGCAGCGGGGTGGACTGGCGCGAGGTCGACCCGGCGGACTACACCCACCTGGTCTTCGTCAGCGGCCCGATCAGCGACGAACCCCTGCTGCACGAACTGTGTGCGGCCTTCGGCGCCTCGGTGCGGTGGGCGATCAACGTCTCGGTCGTCGACGAGGTCGGCCGGCGCCTGTTCGACCAGGTGTGGGAACGGGATGCACCGGGCGTCACCCGTCCGGACCTCGCCATCGAGAGTGCCGGCGCTCCGGACGGCCAGCAGCCGGTGGTCGCGGTGGCCTTCGCTCCTGCGCAGGGCGAGTACGGCGGGCGCAGCCGTGCCGACCAGGTGCGCGAGACCATCGAGGAGTGGCTCGCGGCCCGGGGTCTGCCCTGGTTCCAGCTGACGATGGATCTGTACGAGAAGCCCCACCGGCGCCGGCCCGCGCAGGTCGAGGCGCTGATCCGACGGGCCGACGTCGTGGTCAGCATGCGACTGCACGCGCTCGTCCTGGGGCTGAAGCACGGCAGGCCGGTCATCTCCGTGGACCCCGTCGCGGGCGGGGCCAAGGTGACGGCTCAGGCGACAGCGCTGGGCTGGCCCGTCGTCCTGCCGGGCGAGGAGCTGACCACCTCCGCGCTGGACACCGGGCTGGACCGATGCCTGTCCGGAGAGCTGGCGGACGCGGTTGTCACCGCGGGTGCGCTGGGGGCGGCGGGCAATGCGGCGGCTCGCGACTGGGTCACCCGGCAGCTGCGGAGCTGAGCCGGGGCAGGGGGCGGTGGGCGGCCGAGAACCCGTCCTCGACCTCCCGGGGCACCGCGCGGCGGGCTCGCACCGCCGCCGGCAGCCGACGCAGGAGCCCGGCGAGGGCCCGGCGGGCCGACGGATCACGCAGCGCCCGCGCCGCCAGCCGGGCCGTGTCCCAGGCGGCGGTGGGGAGGGGCCGGCGCAGCCAGGCGACGAGCAGGTCGTTGCGGGTCTGGAGGGCCCACCGGGCCGGAGCCACCGTCGCCGGACCCGCTGGGTCGTGCCACGCCACGACGTCCTCGACGTAGACCTGCTGCCATCCCGCGGCGGCGAGGTCCAGGGACAGCAGGCTCTCCTCGCCGCCGAAGAAGAGCAGCGGGGAGAAGCCGCCGACGGCGAGGAACGCCTCCCGTCGGACGACGGCGGCACAGGCAGGGAAGCCCAGGACGTCGGGACCGGGGGCCCCGGCCCGGCGCCCGATCGGTGCGCGGGCCATCTTCCGGGAGACCGCGTCCTCGGAGCCGTCGGCGGCCAGCCGCACCCGCCCGACCAGCGCCGCCACCCCCGGGTGGGCGTCGAGGACGTCGGCGGCGCGCTCGAGCGCGCCCGGGGCCCACCAGGAATCGTCGTCGCTGAACGCGACGTACGGCGTGGCCGACATCGCGACGCCCACGTTGCGTGCGACAGCCCCCTGGTTCCTGCCCAGCTCGCGCACGGTCACCCGGGGATGGGCAGCCCGGACCGCCGCCGGGGTGCCGTCGGTCGACCCGTTGTCGACCACCGTGATCGGCGCGCCGCCGGGGGCGTCCAGCCGGGCGAGGCTCCGCAGCAGCGACTCACGTCGGTTCCGGGTGGCGACGACGACACCGACGCGAGGGGGCGACGGCCGGTCGCCGGACGAGAATCCCACCCGGCCCTCAGGCGTCCTCGCGGTCGGGGCTCTCCAACCGGAAGAAGTTGCTCTGGTTCCCGTCCTTGCGCTCCTTCTGGTACAGGAAGTTCAGCTTCCGGGTGTCGAAGGTGTCGAACCACTCGTCCCAACTCACGTGGCGCAGGTTGTCCGAGTCGCCGCCGAAGTCGAAGCGCAGGACACCGAGGTGGTCGCCGTGCTCGGTCCCGTCGACGGTGGCGGGCACGGCATCGCGGTCCTCGGCCCACTTGCGGATCACTTCGTGACTGGACGTGGCCAGGCTCCGGCCCGCGCGCTCAGGGTCCTCGTCGAGCGAGGCGATCTCCTGCGAGTACTGCAGGGAACGCGACGTCTGGTCGCCGATGCGCAGGTGACCGCCGTCGGGACCCCGGTCACCCGGCTTCCCCGCCTCACCCTGCCCGCCGTCGTCCCCGCCGCCTCCGGCTCCCTCCCCGCTGCGGTAGGCGTCCGAGAGGGCGCCGACGAGTTCCTCCTTCTTCATCGAGGAGGTTCCCTCGATCCCTGCGGCTCTGGCCTTGTCGCGGAGGTCGTCGACCTTGGTATCCCGCAGTTCCGTCTCGCTCAGCCCGGGGGTGTTCGGCGTCTCGTTGCTCACGATTCTCTCCTCGTCCGGATCGCGGTGACCGGTCATCGGTGACCCCGTCGCCGTACCCGTCACGGTCGGGCCCACGCACGGTCCGAGCCGGTCGGCGGTCGTGCGGTCCGCGGTGTCACCGAGCCCGAGACACGGTTGCGGTCGGCAGTGCCGCGGTAGTGCGGAGTGAGCGCCGCCGCGGGGCGGTGGTCCCGACCTGATGGGAGGAGTGCATGTCCGACTTCCTGCTCGTCCTCGCTCTTGCTGCGCTGCCGGCGGCCGGCAACTTCTCCGGCGGCGTGCTGGCCGAGCTCTTCCCCGTCTCCGAGCGTGCGTTGAGCCTCGCCCTGCACCTGGCCGCGGGGATCGTGCTCGCCGTCGTCGGCCTGGAGCTCATGCCGGAGGCGCTGGGCGCCGGCCTGCCGTGGATTCCGCTGCTGGCCTTCGTCGCGGGCGGGGCCATCTTCATCGGGCTCGACCGGATGATCGGATTCGTGCAGGCCCGGACGGGTGGCGGCGGCGAGAAGCAGTCCGGAGCCTTCGCCATCTTCTCCGGGGTCTCGATGGACCTCTTCAGCGACGGCGTGATGATCGGGACGGGCACCGTGGTGAACCCGGCGCTCGGCCTGCTGCTCGCGGTCGGCCAGGTGCCCGCCGACGTACCGGAGGGCTTCGCCGCCGTCGCCACCCTGCGCAACGCCGGCATCGGCCGGAGGAAGCGGATCGCCATGGCGGCAGGATTTGCCGTGCCGATCCTGCTCGGCGCCACCATCGGCTACTGGGCCCTGCGGGACGCCCCCGAGATCGTCACCCTGTCCGTGCTGGCCCTCACCGGCGGTGCGCTGACCGCCGTCGTGGTCGAGGAGATGATCAGCGAGGCCCACGAGGGGGAGACCTCGCGGCTGGGGCCGGTCTTCCTCACTGCCGGCTTCGCCCTGTTCGGTGCCATCTCGGTCTACCTCGGTGCGTGACCGGTACAGCACAGGGGCAGCCGCGTCCCGATGGCCGTCCCGGCGGCTCGGGAAGGACGGCGCTGGAAGGACGGCGCTGGAAGGACGGCGCTGGAAGGACGGCGCTGGAAGGACGGAGGTGACGTCCCTGATGGTCTCTGTTCCCCGAGGGCGGGCACGGGCCGGTGCGGGCCGGTCGGTCGGGGAACTCGTCCACGACGACCGGTGGGGTCGGCGCCCCGTGGGCCGTCCACTCGCCGGGGACCCGGTTCACGTCGGCGGGGCCGCCCAGGGGCGGGACTGCCATCGCTGAGCGAGGCCCGCAACGAGCCGCCGGGGGCGTCGGTCAGTCGCCGTGGGCGTGGTCGCAGAGGACCTCTTCGCCGTCGGGGATGCGGCCGCCGGCGATGCCCTCGAGCGCCGCGAACGGCCCGCACGGGTGCGGCTCCAGCCACACGTGAATCATCGGCGTCTCGACCGGCTTGACCAGGCCCGCCGGGCAGGCGCCGCTCGCATCGGTGATTCCCCGGACCTTGCCCTCCGCGTCGTAGCAGAGGTTGTCGTGGGTGTGCCACTGCATGAGGTTGCCGCCGAGGTCGGGGGCCTGCTCGAGGGGCGTGCCCCGCTTGAGCATGTACATCGCCGCCACCAGCCGGCGACCGCCGCCGCTCGTGTCGTACACGAGAGACTCGGGGACGTCCGGGTCGAGGATGACGCCGTCGTCCATGTTGGCCTCGTTGACGAGGTGCTCGGTGCCCGTGAAGCCGTCGCCGATGGAGTGGAACCCGTTGGCCTCGGCGTAGGTGGGGTCCGCCCACTGCGGGAGGCCGTGGAGGGTCACCGCGATGATGTTCTCGGCCGCGGCCTGCTGCTCGGGGGTGACGCCCTCGACGCCGCTCAGGTCGATCGGCTTGGTGGGGTCGTAGGGGACGGTGGCCGCCGAGGCGTCCTCGACGTGGTCTGCGGTCCCGGTCCCGTCGGCGTGATGGTCGGCGGCGACCGTCCCGTCCGAGCCGTGGCCGTCTCCGGCGGCGTGAGCGTGCGAGCCGGCCGTCACCATGCCGAACACGGTGAGGGCGGAGACGCCGACGGCCATGAGTGGCAGCGGCGCCCGCAGCCCGGGGCGGGCGCTGCGCCACGTCCACAGGGCGACGCCGAGGGCGAGCACCGACGTGAGGGCGAGGCCGGCGGCGAGGCCGTCCGCCGTCTGGATGGGCTCGGCCTCGTCGAGGCCGGCGACGAAGGGGATGCCGCTCACCTTGGCGAGGGCCCAGCCGGCGAGGGCGCCCGTCCCGATCAGCAGGCCGAGGACGGCGACGAGGCGGTTGCCACGGATGAGCGCCAGGACGCCCCACGCCAGCTGGAGGGCGGCGACGGCGGTGAACGCCACGACGGCCGACCGGTGCTCGCTGTGGACCCCGATGGCGGCGGCGTGGATCGCCCCGGCGCCGAGCGACGTGAGCCCGGCGAGCCAGACGAGGCCGGTGGTCGTCGACACCGTGGCGCTGGCGCTGGCGCCGGGATGGTCGAAGGCGAGTGTCAGGAGGTGCTCCAGGTGGCGGGAGGACGGCGGGGGGGACGGCTCGGACGCGCGTGGTCGGCGCCCGATGGGCTGATCTGCACCTTCCCGCGCGGTCGACCCTCCGGTCAATGAGTCCCGACCCGACTTCGTGGTGCGCATGACCGACCGGCTCGTCGTGCTGCTCGAGGGCAAGGGAAACCGGACGAAAGGGACGACGCGAAGGCCACAGCCGCGCGACGGTAGGTCGAGGCGGTCAACGCCTGGGCGGACTGGGGACGTGGGTGGACCACATCTGCTGCCCCAGCACCTTGGCGGCCGACCTCACCGACCTCACCGCTCTCGCCGACGCGCACGTCCTCGACAAGGCGACGGGCTCTCCGGCGCCGGTGTGAGGCGATGCAGCCCAGATGCGGGCTGCTGCACACCGCCTCTCGCACAACTCTCACAAGGCTCACACCCCGGGTCGTCCGTAGGACCGGCGGTTCGGCTGCTGCGGCTGAGGGTCGCGGTAGTGGACGCGGTACTGGCGGCAGCGGGAGTCGATCCACATGTTGTGTCCGCGTGTGGTGGTGGGTCAGGTCGACCAGCCGCACGGTGTGGGGCTCTGCGCGATGCGCAGTCGCCCCCGTCACGCCCCCCGATCTGCCCCGCTGGGGGGCGCCCGCGGAGGGGACTGCCCCCCAACGGAGACCCGGGGAGACGTAAAAGCCCTGGTCAGTTCCCTGACCAGGGCCTCTCCGTGCTGGGGTGAGTGACGGGGCTCGAACCCGCGACACCCAGGATCACAACCTGGTGCTCTACCGACTGAGCTACACCCACCATGTCCGTCCCCCGCGCGTGAGCCGGAGGGGAACCGGCGCAACGATACCGGAGCCGCCGCCGTCCCCGACGAGGCCGGGGGAGCGGCGCGCCTCAGTCTCCGGCGGAGGCCGGCTCGACCTCGCCGGAGAGGAGCGCCGCGAAGCCGCCGACGACCTCCTCGGCCGCCTTCTTCGCCTGCTGGGTGCTGGGCCCGGGCGCCTCGACGAACACTGTGCGCCGGTAGTAGGCCAGCTCGCGGACCGATTCGATGATGTCGGCCAGCGCGCGGTGCGCCAGCCCCTTGGCCGGCTGCCCGAAGTAGACCCGGGGGAACCAGCGGCGGGCGAGCTCCTTGACCGAGGAGACGTCGATCATCCGGTAGTGCAGGTGGTCGTCGAGCTCGGGCATGTCCCGGGCGAGGAAGCCGCGGTCGGTGCCGATGGAGTTGCCGCACAGCGGAGCGGTCCGGCGCTCGGGCACCCACCGCTTCACGTAGGCGAGGATCTGCTGCTCGGCCTCGGCCACGGTCAGCGTGGCGGCGCGCACCTCCTCGGTCAGCCCCGACTTGGCGTGCATCTCCCGCACGACCTCGTCCATCGCGTCGAGGTCGGCGTCGTCGGCGCCGATGATGAGGTCCAGACCCGGGTCCAGGACGGTCAGCTCGGAGTCGGTGATGAGCACCGCGACCTCGATGAGCTTGTCCTTGACGAGGTCCAGTCCGGTCATCTCGCAGTCGATCCAGACCAGGTGCCCTGTGCTGTCAGCCACGGCGACCGACAGTACGCACCACCACCGACGGCGTCCCGCGGACGCCCGGGCGTGCCACGTTCCCGCCGCGGGTGAATCGCGGCATGCCCGGCGCGGGTGCCCGGGACCGCCCCGGCAGGTGACGTAGCGTCGGGCCGATCGCCGGGGGTCGATCGACCGCCGGCTGCGCCCGGCACTGCCGGACCACCCACCCCATCGCCCGGAGGACGACCGTGCTGCCCCTCACCCCGCTGCCGCCGCAGACGGACGGGGAGCGTGCCTTCTTCTCCGAACTGGTGCGCTGGGACACCGGGAACGCCCTCCGGGGAGCGGTGGTGGCCTCCATCCCGTTCGCCGACGGGCCGCTGCAGCGCCGGCTGTCCGACGCGATCCTCTTCGTGCCCGAGGGCATCGCGGTGGTCCGGGTGGCCGAGGTGGTGCGCCAGTCCGGCGTCGTCACCGCGTCACCCGAGGGCCCGTGGGGGATCGGTCCCGCCGGCACGGGGGGAGCGGTCCTGCAGCTGGCCGGAGGCGGCTCGACGCCGCTCGACGGCCTCATGCGCGCCGGCATGGAGACCGCCGTGCGGCTCCGTCGCGCCGGCCTGGAGCCCGGCCGCATCGCCCGGCTCACCGTGCTGGTCGGCGGTATCGACGGTCTCCTGCCCGCCGACGGCGACCTCGGCGAGGGCGACCAGGTGGCCCTGCTGGAGACCCGCTCGCTGCTGCTCGGGATCGCCCGGGCGAGCCGGTACACCGGCGTCGACAACCCGCGGCTGTGGACGACGGCCGACGTACGGGCCGCCCTCGAGGCACTGGGCCTGCAGGGCCGCGGGCCCTCGGTCGAGGAGCTCAACGGCGAGGGCTTCCCGTACTCGCCCTACGTGCTGCGCCGTCCGCAGCTGCTGACGCCGGCGGCGATGGCCGCGTCGCCCGCCGCCGCCGCGCCGGGCGCCCCGCCGCCGGCCCCGGCCGAGCATCAGGCACCTCCGCCGGCGTCCGCGCCGCAGGAGTCCCCGGCCCAGCCTGCCGCGCCCACCCGGGCGTCGATCGACCAGGCGGTGGCTGCCTCGGTCGCCGCCGCGCACGCCGCGGCAGCCGCCCAGTCCCCGGCGCGCGCGCCGGTCGGGAACGCCGCGGCCGCCGGCGGCCCGACGAACCCGGTCGCCTTCGTGCCGGCGTCCCCGTCCCCGTCCCCGTCCGTGACCGCCGCTGCGGCGGCGCCGGCCGGGGACACCGTGGCCATCGACGGGCCGTCCGTCGCCGACGCCGCCGACGCCGCCGACGCCGCTCCGGCGACCACGCAGGACACCGTGGCCGTGGACGCACCCGCCGAGCCGCCGTCGGGCGACGCAGGCATCGGCGGACTCTTCGCCCGTGGCGAGCCCGAGGTCGCGGACTCCCCGCCGCGCACCGCCGTGCTGCCCGCGCAGCAGCCGTCGGCTGCCGCCACACCACCCGTCCCGCCGGTCGCGGAGCCGGACCAGCAGCACTTCTGGGACCGCCCCGCCGACCACGACGACCCCGAACGGCCCGGTCGCACCCGCCGGATACTGCTGGTCCTGGCCGCCGTCCTGGTCCTGGCGCTGGTCGGCGTGGGGCTGGCGCTGGGGCTGGCCGACCGGGACGGCGGTGGCGACACGGCCGCACCCGCCCAGCCCACCGGGGACGCCGGCCCGACGGGCCCCGCGGTGGGCAACGTGCAGCAGGTCGCGGGGGTGGCGTACACGCTCCGGGCCGCCGAGGTGGACGACACCTGCGTCGGCAACGCCTACGGCGACACGGCGGCCTTCTTCCAGGCGTCGGACTGCACGGGCCTGGCCCGGGCGCTCTACTCGGCGCAGGTCGGCGGGCGCGACGTCGTCGTCTCGGTCTCCCGCGTGCGGATGCCCGACACCGTGGCCGCGCGCGAGCTGCGGGGCCTGACCGACACCACCGGGACCGGCAACGTCAGCGATCTGCTGAGCGAGGGTGTCAGGTACCCCGGCGGACCGGAGGAGCTGACCGACGCCGAGTACGCCAGCGCGGTCTCCGGATCGACGGTCACCATCGTCGAGAGCGACTGGGTGGATCCGTCCGCCGCCGGCACCGCCGCCGAGGTGGACCAGGTCGCCACCAGCGGGCTGTCCCTGACCACACCTGCCTTCGACTAGGCGCCCTCCGGAGGCTCGCTGCGAGCGTGCGAGCGGTGAGAGGGAGGGGATCCTTCAGCAGACGGTGGCGGCGGCCTCGGCCATGCCGGTGAGCAGCGCGGCCATCGCGGGCCGGTCGAGCTGGCCGGCGCTGTGCGGGGTGGAGTTGATCAGCCCGAAGACGGCGTGGGCCCGGGCCCGGCAGGCGGCGGGGTCGGACGTGGGGTGCAGCCGCGCCAGCACCGCGACCCACACCTCCACGTAGCGGCGCTGCAGCCGGCGCACCTGGGCGGCGTCGGCGTCGGCCAGCGACCCGAGGTCGCGGTCGTGCACGGTGATCAGGGCGGGGTTCTCCAGCGCGAACTCGACCTGGAAGTCGATCAGCGCCCGCAGCTGGGCCACGGGATCGGCCCCGGCGGCGGTCACCCGCTCGCTCCCGCCGGCCAGCAGGCGCTCGCTGATCCGCAGCAGCATCTCGGCGAGCATCGCGTCCTTGCCGGCGAAGTGGCGGTAGATCGCCGGACCGGTCACGCCGACGGCCGCACCCACGTCGTCGACGCCGACCGCACGGGAGCCGCGCTCGGCGAACAGCTGGGCCGCCGCCTGCAGGATCTGCTCCCGCCGCGAGGGCCGGTCGACGTCGGCGTGCAGAGCGGTGTCCCGCTCCGTACCGGTCATCGTCACGCCGGGATCGTACCGGCCGGTGAACCGCCGTTCACCGACGCGCGGCGCGCTCTGGCCCTCCGTAGTGAACCGCGGTTAACCTGCAGCCGTGGACGCCCCGGTGCTGACCCGACCGACCGCGACCGATCCCGACGCCGCCGCCCGCAACGCGGCGGCGCACGCGGCGCTGGCCGCGGACCTGGCCGAACAGCTGCGCACCGTCGCACTCGGCGGCGGCGAGCGCGCCCGCGAGCGCCATGTGTCGCGCGGCAAGCTGCTGCCCCGCGAGCGGGTGGATGCGCTGCTGGACCCGGGGAGCCCGTTCCTCGAGCTGTCGGCGCTGGCCGCGCACGGCCTCTACGACGGCGACGCCCCGGCCGCCGGGATCATCACCGGCATCGGCCGCGTCGCCGGGCGTGAGTGCGTCGTCGTCGCCAACGACGCCACGGTCAAGGGCGGCACGTATTACCCGATGACGGTGAAGAAGCACCTGCGCGCGCAGGAGGTGGCGCTGCACAACCGGCTGCCCTGCATCTACCTGGTCGACTCCGGCGGTGCGTTCCTGCCGATGCAGGACGACGTCTTCCCCGACCGCGAGCACTTCGGCCGGATCTTCTACAACCAGGCCACCCTCTCCGAGGCCGGCATCGCCCAGATCGCCGCCGTCCTCGGCTCCTGCACCGCCGGTGGCGCGTACGTCCCGGCCATGAGCGACGAAGCGGTGATCGTCCGCGACCAGGGCACGATCTTCCTGGGTGGCCCCCCACTGGTGAAGGCCGCGACCGGTGAGGTCGTGACCGCGGAGGACCTCGGTGGGGGAGACCTGCACAGCCGGGTCAGCGGGGTCACCGACCATTTGGCCGACGACGACGCGCACGCCCTGCAGATCGTCCGGCAGATCGTCGGCACCCTGGGCCCGCGGGAGCCCCGCCCCTGGGACGTCGACCCGGTCGAGGAGCCGCTGTACCCGCCGGAGTCGGTGGTCGAGGTGGTGCCGCCGGACCCCCGGACGCCCTACGACGTCCGCGACGTGATCGCCCGGCTGGTCGACGGCAGCCGGTTCGCCGAGTTCAAGCCGCTCTACGGCCCGACGCTGGTCACCGGCTTCGCCCGGCTGCACGGTCATCCGGTCGGGATCATCGCGAACAACGGCGTGCTGTTCAGCGAGTCCGCGCTCAAGGGCGCGCACTTCATCGAGCTCTGCGACCGCCGGAAGATCCCGCTGCTGTTCCTGCAGAACATCTCCGGTTTCATGGTCGGCCGCGACTACGAGGCCGGGGGCATCGCCAAGCACGGCGCCAAGATGGTCACCGCCGTCGCCTGCGCCCGGGTGCCGAAGCTGACCGTCGTCATCGGCGGGTCGTTCGGGGCGGGCAACTACTCGATGTGCGGGCGGGCGTACTCGCCCCGGTTCCTCTTCACCTGGCCCAACGCCCGCATTTCGGTGATGGGCGGGGAGCAGGCGGCCTCGGTGCTGGCGACCGTCCGCCGGGACGGGATCGAGGCCCGCGGCGAGGAGTGGCCGGCCGAGGAGGAGGAGGCGTTCAAGGCGCCGATCCGGGAGCAGTACGAACAGCAGGGGCACCCCTACTACGCCACAGCGCGGCTCTGGGACGACGGCGTCATCGACCCCGCCGACACCCGCACCGTGCTGGGCCTGGCGCTCTCGGCCTGTGCCAACGCACCCCTCGAGGAGGTCGGCTATGGCGTCTTCCGCATGTGACCTCACCGCGCTCGCGCTTTTCCGCGGAGAAGCGCTGCGCTTTTCCGCGGAAAAGCAGGACGGGGCGGTGGCGTAGGTGTTCGACACCGTCCTCGTGGCCAACCGGGGCGAGATCGCCGTCCGGGTCATCCGCACCCTGCGCGAGATGGGCATCCGGTCGGTCGCCGTGCACAGCGACGCCGACGCCGACGCGCTGCACACCAGGCTGGCCGACGTCGCCGTGCCCATCGGGCCCGCGCCCGCCGCGCAGAGCTACCTGTCGATCGAGCGGGTGCTCGACGCCGCCGTCCGCACCGGCGCCCAGGCGATCCACCCCGGCTACGGGTTCCTGTCCGAGAACGTCGACTTCGCCAAGGCCTGTGCGGCGGCGGGGATCGTCTTCGTCGGGCCGCCGGTGGACGCGATCGAGGCGATGGCCGACAAGATCCGCGCCAAGCAGACCGTGATGGCCGCGGGCGTCCCCGTCGTTCCCGGGCGGACCGAGCCGGGCATGACCGACGCGCAGGTCGCCGACGCCGCCGTCGCCGTCGGCTTCCCGGCGCTGCTCAAGCCGAGCGCCGGAGGCGGCGGCAAGGGCATGCGGGTGGTGCGCTCGGCCGACGAGCTGCCCGAGGCGATCGCCGCCGCCCGCCGCGAGGCGCGCGGCTCGTTCGGCGACGACACCCTGCTGGTCGAGCGGTACGTCGGCAACTCACGGCACATCGAGGTGCAGGTGCTCGGCGACACCCACGGCACCGTGATCCACCTCGGCGAGCGCGAGTGCTCGCTGCAGCGCCGGCACCAGAAGGTGATCGAGGAGGCGCCGTCGCCGCTGCTGGACACCGCGATGCGGGCGTCGATGGGCCGGGCGGCGGTCGAGGCCGCCCGGGCGGTCGGCTACACCGGGGCCGGCACCGTCGAGTTCATCGTGGACGCGGATCGTCCACGGGACTTCTTCTTCCTCGAGATGAACACCCGCCTGCAGGTGGAGCACCCGGTCACCGAGGCGATCACCGGCCTGGACCTGGTGGAGCAGCAGATCCGGATCGCCGCCGGTGAGCCGCTGCCGGTCGAGCAGAGCGACGTCTCCCTGGACGGGCACGCCATCGAGGCCCGGCTCTACGCCGAGGACCCTGCCCGCGGCTTCCTGCCCTCGGCCGGCACCGTGCTCGGGCTGGTGGAGGCCGACGGCCCGGGGATCCGGGTGGACAGCTCGCTGGCCGTGGGCACCGTCGTCGGCACCGACTACGACCCGATGCTGGCCAAGGTGATCGCCTGGGCGCCCACCCGGGAGACCGCCCGCGCCCGCCTGGTCGCGGCGCTGGGGCGCACCGCCGTCCTCGGCGTGACGACGAACGCCGGCTTCCTGCAGCAGCTGCTGAGCGATCCGGACGTCGTCGCCGGGCGGCTGGACACCGGCCTGATCGAGCGGCGGGGCGAGGCGCTCACGCTGCCCGGCCCCCCGCCGGCGGAGGTCCATGCCGCGGCGGCACTGGCGCTGCTCGTCGAGTCCGAACCCGCCGGTGCGGTCGTCGACCGGTGGGACGTGCCCGACGGCTGGCGGCTGGGCGAGCCGGCCTGGACCGTGCGCCGGCTGCAGGCCGCCGGCGGGGAGCCGGTGACGGTGCGGGTGCGGGGTCGCTCGGGCGACGCGCAGGTCGCGGTGGGCGACGGCGATCCGGTGCGGGCCTCGGCGGTCCGGGACGGCGATCGGCTGCGGGTCACCCTGGACGGGCTGACGTCGTCCTGGGTGGTGGTGCACCGCGACGGCACGGTGTGGCTGGCGGCCGGGGGGCGGGTGGCCGCCCTGCGCGAGCAGGAGCGGCTGGCGTCGGCGGCGGCCGGATCCGGCGGGGGCGGCGCGGTCACCTCTCCGATGCCCGGGACGGTGACCGTGGTGCAGGCGTCCGTCGGCGACGAGGTGGCGGCGGGGACCCCGCTGCTGGTCGTCGAGGCGATGAAGATGGAGCACGTGCTCACCGCCCCCATCGCGGGCACGGTGACCGAGCTCGGAGTGGCAGCCGGCCAGACGGTCGCGCTGGACGAGCGGGTGGCGCTGGTGACCCCGGCCGCCGCCGGTGACGAGCAGGAGGACTGAATGCTGGACTACCGGCTCAGCGACGAGACCGAGGCGCTGCGGACGACGGTGCGCGAGTTCGCGCGCGAGGTCATCGCCCCGCAGATCGGCGAGTTCTACGAGCGCGACGAGTTCCCCACCCACATCGTGCGGCAGATGGGCGAGCTCGGGCTGTTCGGCCTGCCCTTCCCCGAGGAGTACGGCGGCTCGGGCGGCACGTACTTCGACCTGTGCGTGGCGCTCGAGGAGCTGGCCCGGGTCGACTCCTCGATGGCGATCACCGTCGAGGCCGGCGTCTCCCTGGGGGCCATGCCGATCTTCCGGTTCGGCACGCCAGCGCAGAAGCGCGAGTGGCTGCCCCGGCTGTGTGCCGGGGAGGCGCTCGGCGCCTTCGGGCTCACCGAGGCCGGCGGCGGCTCGGACGCGGGCTCCACCCGCACCACCGCCCGGCTCGAGGACGGCTCCTGGGTCATCAACGGGTCCAAGGCGTTCATCACCAACTCCGGCACCGACCTCACCGAGCTGGTCACCGTCACCGCGGTCACCGGCACGCGCCCGGACGGCGGCAAGGAGATCTCCGCGATCATCGTGCCGTCGGGGACGCCGGGCTTCGCGGTCGGCAAGCGGTACTCGAAGGTCGGCTGGAACGCCTCGGACACCCGGGAGCTCTCCTTCGACGACGTCCGCGTGCCGGCCGAGAACCTGGTGGGGGAGCGGGGCCGCGGCTACGCGCAGTTCCTCTCGATCCTCGACGAGGGCCGGATCGCGATCTCGGCGCTCTCGGTGGGTCTGGCGCAGGGCTGCGTCGACGAGTCGGTGAAGTACGCCGGTGAGCGCGAGGCGTTCGGTCAGCCGATCGGGAAGAACCAGGCGATCCAGTTCATGATCGCCGACATGGAGGTACGGGCCTCCACCGCGCGGCTGGCCTACTACCGGGCGGCGGAGAAGATGCTGCGCGGCGAGCCGTTCAAGCGTGAGGCGTCGATCGCCAAGCTCTACAGCTCCGAGGTCGCCATGGACAACGCCCGCTACGCCACGCAGGTGCACGGCGGGTACGGCTTCATGAACGAGTTCCCGGTGGGCCGGTTCTACCGTGACGCCAAGATCCTGGAGATCGGCGAGGGCACCAGCGAGGTGCAGCGGATGCTCATCGCCCGCGACCTCGGCCTCGGCTGAAGAAGGAGCCCCTGCCCCCCGCCACTCGCACGCTCGCGGCGGGTCCCTGCAGGGGGCCTCAGTCGGCCTGGGGCGCGCGCTGGGGGACCGCGACGCTGAGCAGTACGACGCTGTCCTCGTCGGCGTGCAGGCCGTGCCGGCGATCCGGGATGGGCGCGACCTGGTGGCGGCCGAGCTCCGTCGTCTCCTCGCCGGCGACCAGCCGGACCTGCCCCTGGAGCACCTGGAGCGAGGCCGCCCCCGGGCTCTCGTGCTCGCTGAGCTCGGCCCCGGCCCGGAGTGCGATCACCGTCTGGCGCAGCCCGTCCACCGGGTGCGGGAGCGTGTGCCCCGCCCGGCCGGCGTGCTCGGTCCGCGCCCGGTCCAGCAGCTCGCCGGAGAGGGTGGACAGGTCGACGGGGGAGCGGCTCATGCCGCGACCCTAGGCCGCCCACAGGCTTGCCGGCTGGGCAGGGAGCACGCCGCCGGTCAGACCGCCGGGTGGTCGCCGAGGATCTCGGTGCCGTGCTCGGCGGCGAGCTCGACCAGACGGTCGGGATCGGCCATCAGCCGCTCCTCGCCTGCTTCCGCGACGGCCAGGAAGAACTGCTCCATCCCGGAGGGGGACACCAGCGTGAGCATCCGCACCGGCTCGTCGGAGAGCCGGCGCAGGGCGTGCGGACGTCCGCGGGGCACCAGGAGGAACGCGCCGGGGCCGGCCTCGGCCTCACCACCGTCGAGCCACAGGGCCGCGCGCCCGGCCAGCACGTAGAACGCCTCGTCCGCGGTGGTGTGGCTGTGCAGGGGTGTGGTGGCCCCCCAGAACTCCTCCTCGACCAGCCAGTACGCCCCGCGGGTGGCGGCGCTGTCGGCCTTGGTCGTGTACGTCGATCCCAGCGCCGTCAGCTTCGTCCCGTCTCCCGGTCCGAGCAGGATCATCGGGCACCTCCGTGCGTGTCGGTGTCGGACCCACGGTCCCGGCGGGGAGCGCGCGGGTCAACGTGCACCGGCACGGCGGCTCCCGAGTCGCCGTGTCGACCCGTCGACCACCTCAGCCGGTGACGTCGATCAGCACCTTGCCGACGGCGCCGTCCTGCACGGCCTGGTGGGCGGCGGCGGTCTCGGCCAGCCGAAAGACGTGCAGCGGGAGCCCGGCCTCCTCGCCGACCCGGATCGCGCCGTCGGCGACGGCGGTGGCGACGTCCTCGATGCCGAGCACCTTGGCCCGCTCCGGCTCGGTGTAGACGAGCACGAACTGCCAGCGCGCATTCGGCCCCATCTGGGCCCGGACGGGCACCGTGACCTCCGCACCGCCGTCGTCGGCGTACATGGCGACGGCACCGTGCATCCCGATCACCTGGGCGTCGACGGCCGCGTTCGTCGCCGCCGACACCTCCACGACCGCGTCCACCCCCTTCGGCGCGACCTTCCGGACCTCGGCGACGACGTCCTGCTCGCGGTAGTCCACGACGTGGTCGGCACCGGCGGCCGCGGCCAGCTGGGCCTTGCGTGGGCTGCTGACGGTGGCGATCACCGTCGCGTCGGCCCAGCGGGCCAGCTGGATGGCCGCGTTGCCGACCGCGCCCGCGCCGCCCTGGACCAGCACGGTGTGGCCGGTGAGCGCGCCGGCGACCAGCCGGTCGGGCAGCGACTCGGCGACGGTCAGGCAGCGGTGGGCGGTGAGGAACGGGATGCCGAGGGCGGCGCCGAGCTCGAAGGACGGCTCGGCCCCGAGCAGGACGACGTGCCGGGCCGGGACGACGGTGTCCTCGGCGGCGGTGCCCCAGCGGCGCTGCCAGGCGGCCTCCCAGATCCACACCCGCTCGCCGATCAGCACCGGGTCGACACCCCGGCCGACGGCCTCGACCGTGCCCGAGCCGTCCTGGTTCGGCACCTGGCCGTCCGCGCCGGGCTGCGCCGCGTTGCGGGACTTCCAGTCGGTCGGGTTCACGCCCGAGTACGCGACGCGCACCCGGACCTCACCCGGGCCGGGGTCGGGCACGGGGACGTCGAGGAGTTCGAGGACGTCGGGACCGCCGGCACGGCGGTAGGAGATCAGGCGCACGAGAGCCGCCCTACCCGGAGCGGTGCGCGGGAAGCCTCGGTCGACGTCAGGGGCCGGGATGGTCGCCGAGGATGCGGGTGCCGTGCTCCTCGGCGAGGGCGACCAGCCGGGCGGGGTCCTCCAGCAACGCCTCCTCGCCCTGCTCGACGACTGCCCGGAAGACGTGCTCCATCCCGGCGGGCGTGGCCAGGGTGAACATCCGCACAGGCTCCTGGGAGAGGCGTCGCAGGGCATGCGGCCGGCCACGTCGCACCAGCAGGAAGGTCCCCGGTCCGGCGTCCACCTCCTCACCGTCGAGCCAGGCGGCCGCGCGGCCGGAGACGACGACGAACGCCTCGTCCGCCGTGGTGTGGGCGTGCTGGGGCGTGGTCTCGCCCCAGAACTCCTCCTCGGCAAGCCAGTAGGCGTTGTCCGTCGCGTTCCCGGCCGCCTTGGTCGTGTACGTGGAGCCGAGCGCGGTCAGCCGGGAACCCTGCCCCGGTCCGAGGAGCGTCATGGTCGGTCACCTCCGGCGCCGCCGACGGTCCCGCGACCTCGCGGTGCCGGTCAAGGGATGCCGGCGCGCACCCCGGAGGCGAGGTCCGGCCTGACACGCCGCGGCGGGGTCAGGGGGTCGGCGTAGCGGCCGGAACCTCCGGGGCGGCGGCCGGGAGCAACCGCTCCGACTGCGCGCGGTGCCAGTGGAGGGCGAACAACCCGCCCGCGAGGAGCAGCGTCAGCCCCGCGGTGACCGTGCTGACGATCTCGCTCCGCCGCAGCGAGTCCTTCGCGGCGTTCTGCTCCGCGGAGAGGAACTCCTCGTCGACGCCGCCGATGACGCTCGGGTCCTCGTAGGCGGTCCAGCCGTAGCCCATGACGTCCTCGGGGTAGGCGATCCCGATCGCGCTGCGCACGAGCTGGACGACGGCGACGAGGCTGACCACCAGCATGATCAGGCAGACCAGGTAGAGGTACAGGTTGCGGGGGGTCATTCGATCCTGGACGGCCACGGAGGCTCCTCTTCCGGGCGCGGCGCAGCTGCCGCGCGGTCGGGCGCATCCTGCCGGACCAGCGGCTCTGACCAGCACGCTTTGCCCCGCGGAACCCGTTGGGCGTGTCGTCACCGAGCGTGGCTGCTGACCTGGCGAGCCGTCGGCGTCTGCACCGTTCCCATCGCCGGGTGATCTGGGTAGCCTCCGGTCCGGCCACCCGGGCTGCCGAGGAGCGACCACCCGGGCCTACCGAGGAGATCCGTGAGCGTCGAGTTCATGATCACGACGCTGGTCGTCGTCGCCACTCCGGGGACGGGTGTCCTCTACACCGTGGCGGCCGGGCTGGCGCGCGGCGCCCGGGCGAGCCTGATCGCCGCCATCGGCTGCACGCTCGGCACGCTGCCGCACGTGCTCGCCGCCATCACGGGCCTGGCCGCGCTGCTGCACACCAGCGCGGTCGCCTTCCAGATCGTGAAGTACGCCGGCGTGGCCTACCTGCTCTGGATGGCCTGGAACACGATCCGGGACACCGGCGCGCTCGCGGTCGAGGGGGAAACCAGCGCCCGCTCCGCGCGGCAGGTCATCGTCTCCGGGGTGCTGGTCAACATCCTGAACCCGAAGCTGACGATCTTCTTCCTGGCCTTCCTGCCGCAGTTCGTGGCCCCGGGCTCGGCGAACGTCCTGGCCAGCATGCTGTGGCTCAGCGCAGCCTTCATGGGCGTGACGTTCGTGGTGTTCGTCGGCTACGGCCTGTTCGCCGCCGCCGTCCGCGACCACGTCATCTCCCGGCCCCGCGTCATCACCTGGGTCCGCCGCGTCTTCGGCGGGGCCTTCGTGGCCCTGGGCGCCCGGCTGGCCTTCGCCGAACGCTGACCTCAGCCGGCGTAGCCGTCTGCCTCGATCGGCCACTGCACCGGGGGCAGGCCGGCCAGCGCGGCCAGCCGGTCGACGGTGAGCTCGACCGACTCGTCGGTGGGCGGAACCCCGGTCGGAGAGGCCAGCAACGGGCGCACATCGGCCGGGTCGAGGTCCGTGCCGGTCGCCTCCTTCGTCCACGCGGCGAACCCCTCGGCCTCCGCGTCGACGTCGACCGGATCCGACGCGTCGACCTCGGCGAAGTAGAACCTCGGCTCGTAGCGCAGGAAGAAGCGGCCGCCGCTGGCGTCCGCGCGGCGGTGGTCGACGGTGGCGAACCCGCTGTCGTGCACGTCGACCAGCAGGAACGGCACCGCCGTCGGGCCGCCCCGGCTCCACCGCCCGTCGCTGTACGCGAACTGCCCGAAGAGACCCACGCGCCGAGGCTAGCGACGGGCTGTGCGGCTGCGGCCGTGCCCTTCTCCAGCCGGATGATCCGCTCCAGGAGCACCACGGTCAGCACGACCGCGGCCAGACGGGTCAGCCACCACCACCGGGACGAGAGCCGCAGCGGAAACGCCAGGAACAGGTCCATCGGCACCGGGCAGACGAGCCTCCACCGGAGCAGTCGAGCCGTTCGTCCGCGGTCCGTGCATCACCGGTGGCGATCGGGTAGTGCGAGGGCCGGACGACATGCGCGACGACACGAGGAGACGACGATGAGCACCAAGGTCGAAGAGTCCATCCAGGTCGATGTCCCGGTGAGCACGGCTTACAACCAGTGGACGCAGTTCGAGGACTTCCCGCACTTCATGGGCGGGGTCAAGGAGGTCCAGCAGCGCGGCGACCTGCGCCTGCACTGGGTGGCCGAGATCGCAGGTGTCCGGAGAGAATGGGACGCCGCGATCCTCGAGCAGGTTCCTGACGAGAAGATCAGCTGGGCCGCCACGGGAGGCGCGACCAACGCCGGCGCCGTGCGCTTCGAACCCGCCGGTCCCTCTTCCACGATCGTGCATCTCAGCCTCGAATACGAGCCCGAGGGTCTGGTGGAGCACGCCGGTGACAAGCTGGGCATCGTGAGCAGGCAGGCGAAGTCGGACCTGCAGAAGTTCAAGATTCTCATCGAGGACGCGGGCCACGCGAGCGGCGCTTGGCGAGGTTCGAAGGAGCACTCCCTGGGTTTCGGCACGCCGGGCGTGGAGGACGCGTCCTTGTCCCGAGGGGACAGCGGCAAGGCCGGGATGTCGGGGAAGGCCGTCGCCGCCGGAGCGGCCGCAGTTGCCGGAGCCGTGGCTGCCGGCGCCGCCGTGGCCGGGTCGAATGGCGGGTCGGAGAGCGTGCAGGGGGAAGAGGTGTCCCCGCCGGCACCGCCGACCACGCAGCCAGTGGCCGTCGTCGAGCAGCCACCGGTGGAGGTGACCCGGGTGGACGTGCTGGTCGAGGAGACCGATGCCCGGGGGGCCACCGCCGGCGAGGGCGTGGAATCGACCGCGCGCCGCGAGGGCGTGGAGCCGACCGGGCGCCGCGAGGGCCAGGACCGCTAGCCGACCGCGGGCGGCGGTCAGACCTCCCGGAGCGACCCCGGCGGCAGGTTGACCACGATGGCCTCCTGGCTGCTTCGTGCGATGACGACGACGGCCTCCTCGTCGCCCGGGTTCTCCTCCCGGTGCGGGGTGAACGGCGGAACGAAGACGTGGTCGCCGGGCTCCGGGGTCAGCCGCACCTCCTCGCCGTCGCGGGCGAAGACGAACACCGGGCGCCCGGAGACGACGTAGATGGCGGTCTCGGAGTCGCCGTGGTGGTGATTGCCGGACGTCGCTCCGGGGCCGACCGTCGTCCGCCCCATCCAGAGCCGTTCCGACCCCACGGTGCGCGCCGAGATCGCCTCGCTGCGGCTCATCCCGGGCGTCTGGCCGGTGTCGGTCGACATCTCGGCCGCGCGGACGTGCCGCAGCGGCGCGTGCCACTGGTCGCTGCCGTCGGCGGCGTGGTCGTGTGCCATGGGCGGACGCTAGCGCTGGTCTCCCACGGACGGCAGGAGGGAGCATCGCGGGATGCTGCGCAGGGCGGTCGTCGCTGCGTCCGTCGTCGTCCTGCTGTGCACTGCACTGGTGAGCCTCCTCTGGGCGTTCCAGCGCCACCTGGTCTACCTGCCGGACGCCGGGCCGGTCGCCCCGGCGGCGGAGGCCGTCCCCGGTGCGCGGGACGTGGTGCTCGAGACCGACGACGGCCTGCGGCTGGCCGGCTGGTTCGTCCCCGGCCGGACGCCGGACGCCGCCGGGGTGCTGGTCGCCAACGGCAACGGCGGCCACCGGGGCATGCGGGCCCCGCTGGCGCGTGCGCTCGCCGAGGAGGGGCTCGCCGTCCTCCTCTTCGACTACCGCGGCTACGGCGGCAACCCGGGCACCCCGAGCGAGGCCGGCCTCGCGCTCGACGCCCGTGCGGCGCGGGCGTTCCTGCTGGACCGGGCGCAGGTCCCGCCCGACCGGCTCGTGTACTTCGGCGAGAGCCTCGGTGCGGCCGTCGCGACCGAGCTGGCCGTCGAGCACCCGCCTGCCGGCCTCGTGCTGCGCTCGCCCTTCGTCGACCTGGCCGCCGTGGGCAGGGAGCACTACCCGTTCCTCCCGGTGCGGGCGCTGCTGCGGGACCGCTACCCGGTGACCGAGCTGGTCCGCCGGGTCGAGGTGCCCACCACCGTCGTGTACGGCGGCGGCGACTCGGTCGTGCCGCCGGCGCAGAGCCGGGAGGTGGCCGACGCCGCGGCCCGGCTGCACCGGGTGGTGGAGGTGCCGGGTGCCGACCACAACGACCTCGTCCTGCTCTCCGGGGAGGAGGTGGTCTCGGCGGTCGTGGAGCTGGCCGCTCTCAGCTCGGGGTGATCGAGAGGGTGAGCCGGGCGCGGCCCTCCTCGGAGCGCGCGGTGGCGAGCCGCTCGGCCGGGGGCGTGCCGTACTCCGTCGTCCGCTGGCGGGCGGGCCGGCCGATCGCGGCGGCCATCGCCTCCAGCTCCGCGATGGTCTTCAGCGAGCCGTTCTCGCTGCCGGCCATCCGGCTGATCGTCTCCTCCATGAGCGTGCCGCCGAGGTCGTTGGCGCCGCCCTGCAGGACTGCCTTGGTACCGGCGTCGGCGAGCTTCACCCACGAGGTCTGGATGTTGGGGATCCGGCCGTGCAGCAGCAGCCGGGCGACGGCGTGGATGGCCCGGTTCTCACGGACCGTGGGCCCGGGGCGGGCGACGCCGGCCAGGTAGATCGGCGAGTTGTGGTGCACGAACGGCAGCAGCACGAACTCGCTGAACCCACCGGTGCGGTCCTGCAGCGCGGCGAGAGTGCGCAGGTGCCCGACCCAGTGCGCCGGGGTGTCCACGTGGCCGTACATCATCGTCGACGTCGTCGGCAGGCCGACCTCGTGCGCGGTGCCGATGATCTCCAGCCAGGTCGCCGTCGGCAGCTTGCCCTTGGTCAGCACCCAGCGGACGTCGTCGTCGAGGATCTCCGCCGCGGTGCCCGGGACCGAGTCCAGCCCGGCCTCCTTGAGCGCGGTGAGGAACTCGCGGAACGACAGCCCGGTGCGGGCCGCGCCGTTCACGATCTCCATCGGCGAGAAGGCGTGCAGGTGGATGCCCGGCCGCCGCTTCTTCACCTCGCGGGCCAGGTCGAAGTACGCCGTCCCGGGCAGGTCGGGGTGGATGCCGCCCTGCATGCAGATCTCGGTCGCGCCGGCCGCCCACGCCTCGTCCACGCGGTCGCCGACCTGCTCCATCGACAGCGTGTAGGCGTCGGCGTCGGTGCGCCGCTGGGCGAACGCGCAGAACCGGCAGCCGGTGTAGCAGACGTTGGTGAAGTTGATGTTCCGGTTCACGACGTAGGTGACGTCGTCGCCGTTGACGTCCCTGCGGACGGCATCGGCGAGCGCGCACAGCGCCTCGAGATCGGCGCCGTCGGCGCCCAGCAGCGCGAGGTACTCGGCGTCGGTCAGCCCGGCCGGATCGGTCTCCGCGTGCGCCAGTGCGGCGTGCACCTCCGGGTCGCCCACGGTCAGCGCGGTCGAGCGCCCGTCGCGGGCGCTCTCGGTGCGGTCGCGCAGCTCGGACCAGTCGCCGTAGACGGCGTCGAAGTCGCTGCGCCGGTCCGACGTCCGCCCGGTCGTGTCCACCTCGACGTGCAGGTCGACCCGGCCTGACGACGTCCACGACTCGTCCGGCTCCTGCCACGGCAGGCCGACCGGCAGCCGTCCCTCGACGGCCAGCCCGTCGGGGCCGGCCAGCGCGTCCACGTGCGGGCGCACCCGCGGGTCCAGCCAGGGCTCGGGCTGCAGCACGTATGGCGGCTGGGCGGCCAGTCGTTCGCGGAGGGTGAAGCCGGCATCGAGGGAGAGCAGAGCCAGCTGCTCGAGTTGAGGCCAGGGCCGCTCGGGGTTGACGTGGTCGGGGGTCAGCGGCGAGACGCCGCCCCAGTCGTCGACGCCCGCGCGCAGCAGCAGGCCGAGCTCGGTGGAGTCCGACAGGTTCGGGGGCGCCTGCACCCGCGCCTTCGGGCCGAGCAGCAGCCGGGTGACGGCCACCGCCGCGACGTACTCCTGCAGTTCCAGGTCGTCGTGCGCCTGCATGGCGGTGCGCGGCTTGGCCCGGAAGTTCTGGACGATGGTCTCCTGCACGTGCCCGTGCCGCTGTGCGCTGGCCCGGATCTGCAGCACGGCGTCGACCCGCTCGGCGTAGTCCTCGCCGATGCCGAGCAGCACGCCCGTGGTGAAGGGGACGGCGGAGCGGCCGGCGTCCTCGAGCACCCGCAGCCGGAGCGCGGGCTCCTTGTCGGGAGAACCGAAGTGCGGGCCGCCCGGCTCGGACCACAGCCGGGTCGCCGTCGTCTCCAGCATCATGCCCATCGAGGCCGACACCGGCTTGAGCCGCTGGATCTCCTCCCACGACAGGAGGCCGGGGTTGAGGTGGGGGAGCAGCCCGGTCTCCTCGAGCACCCGGATGGCCATCGCGCGCAGGTAGCCCAGGGTGGAGTCGAAGCCGTGCGCCTCCAGCCACTCGGCGGCGACGGGCCAGCGGTCCTCGGGGCGGTCGCCGAGGGTGAACAGCGCCTCCTTGCAGCCCATGGCCGCACCCGCGCGGGCGACGTCGAGCACCTCGTCGGGGGAGAGGTAGGGCGCCTTGCCCTCCGCGCGCAGCTGCCCCGGCGTCGTGACGAACGTGCAGTAGTGGCAGCGGTCGCGGCACAGGTGGGTGAGCGGGATGAACACCTTGCGGCTGTACGTGACCACGCCCGGACGTCCCGCGGACGCCAGCCCCGCGTCGCGGACCCGGGCGGCGGCGGTCAGCAGCCGGTCCAGCGGCTCGCCCTCGCCCAGGCCGCGGGCGTGCAGCAGCGTCTCGGCCTCGACGGCGTCGAGGGTCACGCCCCGCTCGGCGCGGGTCAGCGCGCGGCGGAGGGCGGACTCGGTGGGTGCAGGCAGAGCGCTCATAGCCCGTCCGACGCTAGTCGAAGGACCCCCGTGCCCCCCACCCGCTCGCGAGCTCGCGTGCGGGCCCCTGCACGGGGGCCGTCACTGCAGGGTGTCGACGACCACCGTGGCGGCCCGCGCGACCAGTGCGTCGTCGTGCGGCGCATCGGCCAGCAAACGGGTGGAGAGGACGGCCAGCACGATGGGGGCGCCGTCGGGTGGCCACAGGACCGCGATGTCGTTGCGGGTGCCGTAGCCGCCGGCCCCGGACTTGTCCGCGATCTCCCAGCCCGGCGGGATCCCGGCCTCGATCAGCGTCGCGCCGGTGGTGTTGCCCCGCATCCACTCCATGAGGAGGGCGCGGTCGTCGGCGGACAGGGCGTCGCCCAGGAGGAAGGCCTGCAGGTCGGAGGCCAGCGCTCGGCAGGTGCTGGTATCGCGCTCGTCGCCGGGCACCGCCTCGTTCAGCTCGGGCTCCGTCCGGTCGGCCTGTGTGACGTCGTCCCCGAGCTCCCGGAGCCCGGCCTCGAACCCCGCCGGTCCGCCGAGGCGGGCGAGCAGCAGGTTGGCGGCGGTGTTGTCGCTCCGGCCGATCGCGGCCTGGAGCAGGTCGCGCAGGGGCAGCCCGGTGCCGGCGTGCCGCTCGGTGACCGGCGAGTGGGTCACGAGGTCGTCGGCGTCGTAGGGCACCACCTGGTCGAGCTCGGCGTCGGTGGTCCGGTCGAGGACGAGGGCCGCGCTCAGCGCCTTGTGCGTGGATGCGTACGCGAACCGCTCGTCGGCGCGGTGCTCCAGCGTCCGCCCCGTCCCGGTGTCGACGGCGAAGACGCCGAGCCGGGCGCCGAACTCGGCCTCCAGTCCGCGGAAGGCGGGGGAGGCATCGGGCGGGGGCGCTGCGGTCGTGGCAGGCGCAGTCGACGGCGACGGCGACGGCGACGACGGGGGTGCGGCCACCGGCTCGGTGCCGGAGCAGCCGCCGAGCAGCGCGACCAGCACGACGGCCCCGGCCCGGATCCGCAGTGCGCTCATCGGCTCCGGAGGCTAGCCGGTGCCGATCCCGTCAGAGGTCCTTCCGGACGAAGGAGACCGCGGCCAGCCCCCACACCATCGCCACCCACACGGCGGCCCAGGCCAGGTAGGCCCAGGTCAGCGGCGCGACGCTGAGGAACGGGAACGCCTCGCCGTCGGCCCCGCCGAACTGCAGCAGCGCCGAGGGGTCCTGGAACCCGTGCATCGCCCCGCGCCACAGCCCGTCGGTGGGCAGCAGCATCCGCGACACCGAGCCGACGCGGGCCACGGCCTCGTTGTCCAGCGAGGCCCCGATGCCACCCACGACGCCGGCCACCCAGGTGGTGCAGAACATGCCGACCGCGACGACGCCGGAGGCCATCGGCGAGATGACGGTGGACAGCAGGACGGCGAGGGTGAGCAGCACGGTGGTCTGTGCGGCGAGCAGCGCGAGCGCGGCCGCCGGATCGGGCGGCCAGTAGTCCACCGTCGCCCGGACGACGAGGATCTGCGCCAGACCGGCGAGGACGACGAAGACGCTGCCGAAGGTCACCAGCCCCAGCCACTTGCCCAGCAGGAAGGCCGACCGGCGGATCGGCCGGGCGAGCACCGCCAGCGCGATGCCCGACTCGGTCTCGCCCGACAACGTCGGCCCGGCGAGGAACGCGGTGCCCAGCGCGGCGATCAGGCTGTAGCCGAACATGACCAGGTTGAGCAGGATCGATGCCGTCAGCCGCGCCTCGCCGCTGGTCAGCGTGCCGCCGGACTCCGCGGCGAACCGGGAGAAGCCCCACCCGCTCAGCGCGAGCAGGACCAGGGTCAGGATCGCGAGCGCCAGCAGCACCCGCCGGCGGGCCGCCTCACGCAGGGTGAGCCCCGCAACGGTCAGCACGACGCGGGTCACGAGCGCTCTCCCTCGGCTCCGTCGCGCAGGATGCCCAGCAGCCGCTCCTCGAGGCTGATCCGCCCCGGCTCGACCGCGTGCACCCGGACGCCGAGCGCCACCAGGTCACGCACCAGGTCCGGCACCGTCTCCTCGTCGTCGGCGGGAAACGCCACGGTGAGCCAGTCGCCCTGCCGCTCGACGCGTCCCGCCGCCGCCAGCCGCGTCTCGCCCGCGGGCAGCAGCCCGGTCAGGTGCAGCCGGACCTCGTGCTGGCCGAGGAGTTCCAGCAGCGAACCCGACGCCGCGACCCGGCCGCGGTCGAGGATGACCACCCGGTCGCACACCCGCTCCACCTCACCGATCAGGTGCGAGTTCAGCAGCACCGCGATGCCGCGGGACTTCAGCGACAGCACGATGTCGCGCACGTCGACCCGGCCCAGCGGGTCCAGCGCGCTGGTGGGCTCGTCCAGGACGACGAACTCCGGCCGGGCCACCAGCGCCACGGCGAGGCCGAGCCGCTGCTGCATCCCCTTGGAGAAGCCGCCGACCCGGTCACCGGCGCGGTCGCCGAGCCCGACGAGCTCCAGGGACTCGCGCCGCTCCGGCGCCGTCACCTCCATGCCCGAGAGCCGGACGTGCAGCTCCAGCACCTCGGCGGCGCTGAGCCACGGCTGGTAGCGGAAGAGCTCGGGGAGGTAGCCGACGCGGGCCCGGGCGGCCGGCTCGGCGGCCGGCTGCCCGAGCAGCATCACCTCGCCGGCGTCGGGGCGCACCAGGCCCAGCAGCATCTTGATGACGGTCGTCTTGCCGGCGCCGTTCGGCCCGAGCAGGCCGACCACCTCGCCGCGGCCGACCTCCAGCGAGACCCCGTCCACGGCGGTGCGCCGTCCGTACCGCTTGCGCAGTCCGGTGCACCAGGCGGCCGCCGGCGGGGGCAGGTCGGCGACCAGCCGGGCCGCGTCCCGCAGGGCGTCGCCGCCGAGCGCCGCCCCGCCGGCCGCCGCGGTGCTCAGCGGAGCCCCCGCGCGACCTCGAGTACCTCGTCGCTGTCCAGGGCGCCGGCCACCACCGTCACCTCGCCCTCCTCGACCCAGACCACGGCGGCCAGGGTCCGGTCCCGGGTGGCCAGCACCGTGGCCGGCTCGCCGTCCACCTGTTCCGTCGAGGTGGTGACCAGGTCCGAGGGCACCGGGAGTGGCAGCGTGGAGCCGTCCGCGGTGAACGTGCGCAGCTGGGCCGCGACGTCGTCGGGCAGGCCGGGCAGGGAGAGCAGGTAGTCGCGGACCGTCTCGAAGGGCACCCCGGAGGAGAACGCGGTCGGCGCCACGGCGCGGCCCACGATCAGCCCCGGCGCCCCGCTGCCGCTCTGCCACACCTGGGCGACGCCCGGCCCCGCCACGAGCCGCACGGAGGCGCCGTCCAGCCCCGGCGGCGGGGGCGGCAGGGTGTCGCCGGCCTCGGCGGCGGCCTGCGCGGCACGGTCGGCGTCGAAGGTGAAGGTGGCGGTCACCTCACCACCGACCTGGTACTCCGGCTCCCCGGTGATGCCGGAGGGGAGCGCGTCCACCTCGGGCACGTCCAGACCCGACTCGGCGGCCGCGGTCGCGGCGTCGGGCACCGGGCGCAGGCCGTCGTCGCCGGTCATGACGACGTCGCCGTAGGCCTCCAGGTCGGGCAGGGCGATCAGGTCGGCGCTGCGCAGCCCGACCGCCGCGACCTCCTCGGTCCGGAAGATCTGCAGCCAGTCGTTGGCGGCCGCGGTGCCGGCACCGGCCAGGACGACGCCGAAGGCCAGCGCCGCGACGGCGGGGCGGCGCACCAGTTCCCCGAACCGGCCGCGGCGGGCCGGCACAGGGGACGTGGCGCGCACCGGGGACGACGACGTGTGCGCCGCGGTGGACAGCCGCGTCCAGGCGGCCGGGACGTCGACGTCGGTGTCGGTGGAGAGCGCCGCGCCGACGAGAGCGGCGTCCTCGCGGGTGGCGGCCAGTGCGGCGAGGCACTGGTCGCAGCCGGCGACGTGCCGGCGGTCGGTCTCGGCCACGCCGGCCGGCTCGTCGAGCAGCCGGCGCAGCACGCCGTCAGTGGGATGACGCATGACGGGTCAACTCCTTGCGCAGGGCGGATTCGGCGCGTCGCACGGTGGTGCCGACGCTGCCGGGGGACAGGTCCAGGGCGGCCGCTACCTCGGCGTAGCTCAGCCCGCTGTGCCGCAGCACCAGGGCGACGGCCTGCTTGTGGGGGAGCCGGGCGAGCGCGGCCCGGACGCGGCTGCGCTCCTCGAGCGTCACCACGTCCTCGGCGACGTCGGGCACGACCGGAGGGACGGCCGCGGCCGCGGTCTCCTCGTTGCTCGCCCGGCGGCGCCCCGAGCGGATCAGGTTCAGCGCGGTGTGGGCCGCGGCGACCGAGAGCCAGCCGCCCGCCTCGGATGCGGGCACCGAGGAGCGGTTGAAGGCGAGGAACACCTCCTGGGCGACGTCCTCGGCCTGGTCGCGCGAGCCGAGCACGCGGGCGGCCACGGCGACGACCCGCTGGTACTCCCGGCGGAAGACGGGGTCGAGGTCGGTGCGCAGGGTGCCGCGGGTGGGCACATCGGGAACCGGCACGCCGTCCCTCCCTCCGATCCGCGTCACGACGCCGGCGGACAGCGCCAGGGCGTTCGCCGGGACCGCCGATCGGGGCGGGGGATGCCGCACGAGGTCCATGTCCAGGAAGCACCGCCGCGGCCCGGTTCGTGACACCGGATCCGCAGTCTGCCGTGCGGACCTGCGGTTCAGGCCCGGCCGGCGGCCGATCCACCCGGTTCGACGTACCGGCCGCGGTGGCGCAGCAGCGGCACCGCGGATGCGTCCCCGGGCAGCACGTCGGTGACCTCCAGCAGGGCGAGCACGTGGTCGCCGGCCTCGACCAGCCGGTCCAGCCGGCAGTCCAGCGCCGACAGGCCGCCGTCGAGCACGATCGCGTCGCTGCCCGGGGCCCGCGTCCACGGCACCGCCTCCAGCAGGTGGCGGGCGCTGGGCCGTCCGGCGGAGGAGAACCGCGAGGCGACGATGGCGTGCGGCGCGGCGAGCACCGTCAGCGCGCAGCTGCCGACCTCCTCCAGCACCTCGGCCGGGTAGCCGGAGGCGGTGAGGCCGACGGCGACCAGCGGGGGCGCGGCCGACACGCTCATCACCGAGCTGACCGTCGTCCCGACGTCGTCGATGCCGTCGCGCACGGTCAGCAGGCACACCCCCGCGGCGTACGAGCCGAGGGCGGCGGCGAACTCGGCGGCATCGACCGGCATGGCGGTCAGTCCAGCACACCAGCAAGATGATCCGGTGAGCAGCGCAGCGGAGCAGACCTACGACGTCGTCGTCCTCGGAGCCGGGTCCACGGGGGAGAACGTCGCCGACGTGGTCGTCAAGGGCGGGCTGTCCGCCGTGCTCGTGGAGAGCGAGCTGGTGGGCGGGGAGTGCTCGTACTGGGCCTGCATGCCGAGCAAGGCGCTGCTGCGCGGCACGGAGGCGCTGGCCGAGGCCCGGGCCGTCGACGGGGCGAAGCAGGCGGTGACCGGGGAGCAGGACGTCGCCGCGACCCTCGCCCGCCGCGACTCCTTCACCCACGACTGGGACGACTCGAGCCAGGTCGACTGGGTCGAGGGCGCCGGCATCGATCTGCTGCGCGGCACCGGGCGGCTGGCCGGCGAGCGCACCGTCGTCGTCACCGACGCGGACGGGAAGGAGGTGCGGCTCACCGCGCGGGTCGCTGTCGCCGTCTGCACCGGGTCGGTGGGCAAGCTGCCGCCGGTCGACGGCCTGGCCGACGTCGCACCGTGGGGGCCGCGAGAGGCGACCAGCGCCAAGGAGGCACCGGGGCGGTTGCTGATCCTGGGCGGTGGCTACGTGGGCTGCGAGATGGCGACGGCGTGGCAGGCGCTGGGCTCGCAGGTCACCCTCCTGCAGCGCGGCGACAGCCTGCTGCCCCGGTCCGAGCCGCAGGCCGGCGAGGCGGTCGCGGACGCACTGCGGGATGCCGGGGTGGACGTGCGCTTCGGCGTCGACGTCACCGCTGCGCGCCGGGAGGGCACCGAGGTGGTGCTGACGGCGGGGGACGAGGAGTACCGCGGCGACGAGGTGCTGGTCGCGATCGGGCGCGCCGCCCGCACCACCGACATCGGGCTGGACACCGTCGGCCTGGAGCCGGGGGAGTACCTGCCGGTCGACGACACACTGCGGGTCGAGGGCCTGCCGTGGCTCTACGGCGTCGGCGACGTCAACGGGCGCCAGCTGCTCACCCACATGGGCAAGTACCAGGCCCGGCAGGCCGCCGCGGCGATCGTCGCGCGGGCCCGCGGCGAGCAGGCGGACGGCGGCCCGTGGTCACCGGCGGCGGCGACCGCCGACCACTCCGCCACGCCGTCGGTGGTGTTCACCGCCCCGCAGGTCGCCAGCGTGGGCCGCACCGCCGCCGAGGCGCGCGAGGCCGGGCTGCCGCACCGGGTGGTCGAGTACCCGATCGGCGGTGTCGCGGGCGCGTCGCTGTTCGCCGACGGCTACACCGGGACGGCGATCGCGGTCGTGGACACCGAGCGCGAGGTGCTGCTCGGCGTCACGTTCGTGGGCCCCGGCGTGGCGGAGCTCTTGCACGCTGCCACGATCGCCGTCGTCGGTGAGGTGCCGATCTCCCGGTTGTGGCATGCCGTCCCGGCCTATCCCACGATCAGCGAGATCTGGCTGCGGCTGCTGGAGACCTGGCGCGACGGCGACTGATCACCCTGTCGCCGAACCGACACGTCGACTGGGCGACAGGTCGACGTCACGGCAGCGGGAACGGCGACGGGTCGGGCGCCGGCAGGGTCCCGGCGGTGGTGGCGGTGGTGGTCATGCCCTCGAACACCGCGACGCCGCCCAGCGTGGTGAGGAACGCGGTGTCGGCGGCGTCCCGGCCGGCGCAGATGCGGACCAGTGACCGGGTGGGCGCCAGCCGGGTCGCGTCCACCACGCACCAGGTGCCGTCGACGTCGGCCTCCACCACGGCGTGGAAGTCCATCGGGCGCAACCCCGGCGCGTACACGGCGACCAGCCGGGCCGGGACCTCCAGCGCGCGCAGCAGGGTGATGGTCAGGTGCGCGTAGTCGCGGCAGACGCCTTGACCGGTGAGCAGGGTGTCGACGGCGGTGTCCACCGGCCGGCTGGAGCCGGACCTGTACGTCAGCCGCCGGTGCACCCAGTCCGCCACGGCGGACACCAGCTCACCCCGGGGAAGGTCCGCGTCGAACTCCGAGCGCGCGAAGCCCTCGAGCTGGTCCGAGGGGCAGTACCGGCTGGGCCGCAGCGCCAGGGCCCAGTCGGCGGGCGTCACCTGGCGCGGTGCGCCGCCGTCCTCGACCGACGCCGAGTAGGTGATGGTCGTGTCGCCCGGCCGCAGCTGGACCCGGTGGACCCGGGCGCCGTCGACCTCGAACTCGTCGGGCTCCAGCGCCGTGCCGCCGGAGATCACCGTCAGCTGCTCGGTCAGCGGTGCGGCCACGGCCACCTGCAGGAGGGCGGGCGCCGGCGCGGGTGAGGAGAGGGCCAGCGAGGCGGCGACGTCGATGCGCATGCGGGCATCGTGACCGCGGATCGTGTCTTCCGCTGGCCGGCAACAGGACCGACGCGGGGTTCTTACCCGCGTTCACCTGCGGCTCGTGCGCCGGGGGACCTGCCCTGCCCGGGAAAGTGCTGGGAGTGGGGCATGGGGCGGCCCTAGCGTGAGCCGATGCGTCCGCCCACCCTGTTCTTGACCGTGGGGCTCCCGTGCACCGGGAAGACCCCGGCCGCCACGCGCATCGAGGCCGAGAGGAACGCCGCTCATCGAGATCGGGCTGCGGGCTCTGGAACTGGGCGACGACGTCGTCATCGACTTCGGCCTCTGGAGCCGGGACGAGCGTTCCGCTCTCCGGCAGGCAGCAGCCGACCGCGGTGCCGTGGTGGAGATGCGCTACTTCGTCGCTACCCCCGCCGAACAGCGCCGACGGATCGACCGGCGCCAGGCCGAGGCGCCGCACACGACGTGGCCGATGTCCGACCAGGAGCTCGCCGGTTGGGCCGCGGCGATGGAGGTCCCCACCCCGGGCGAGCTCGACGGCAGTGAACCGGTGGACGAACCGCCGGACGGATTCGCGACGTGGGACGAGTGGCGCGGTCACCGCTGGCCGCCAGCGGTGTCCTGAGCCGCTGTGCTCGACGGCACGTCCCGGTCGGTGCAGGCGGCCCGCAGTGGCGTGATGGGGTGGGGGACGTGCAGTTCGTGCCCTCATCCGCTCCCTGGCAGCGCTACATCGCACTCGGCGACTCCTTCACCGAGGGGCTGAGCGACGCCGACCCGTCCCGTCCCGGCGAGTACCGCGGCTGGGCCGACCGGCTCGCCCAGCACCTGGCCGCCGCCACCCAGGCCGACGTCGAGTACGCCAACCTGGCGATCCGCGGGCGACTGCTGCGGCAGGTGGTCGCCGAGCAGGTGCCCGTCGCGCTGGAGGCGGCCCCCGACCTGGTCAGTCTGATCGCCGGCGGCAACGACCTCATGCGCCCCGGCGCGGACCCGGACGAGCTCGCGGCGACCCTGGAGACGGCCGTCGTCCGCTTCCGGCAGGCCGGTGCCGACGTGCTGCTGGCCACCGGCGTCGACACCCGGAACACCCCCATCCTGCGCCGGGCGCGCGGCAGGATCGCGGTGTTCAACGCGAACATCTGGTCGATCTCCGCGCGCACCGGCGCTGCCGTCCTCGACCAGTGGGGTGCCGGCTGGGTGCAGGACTTCCGGCTGTGGGACACCGACCGGATCCACCTCACCGACGAGGGGCACCGCCGCATGGCGCTGGCCGCGGCCACCGCGCTGGGCGTGCCGGCCGGCGACGACGACTGGCGCATGCCACTCCCGCCGGCGCAACCCCGGGCCCTCCGGGCCGCGGTGGCCGAGGAGGCGGCGTGGGTGCGTGGCTACGTCGGACCCTGGATCGGCCGGCGGTTGCGCGGCCGGTCCTCCGGCGACGGGCGGGCGCCCAAGCGTCCCGTGCCGCTGGCCCTCCCGCGCCCCTAGGCCGACACCCCCACCCGTCCGTGCGGCGGCGCCATCGGGAGGGATCAGGCCAGCCGGCTCCGCAGGGTCGGTACGCCGTCGCCCTCGAGGTGGTCCAGCGCGGCCGTGCGACCGGTGATCCCGAGCAGCAGGGCCTCGGCGGGGCCGCACACGGCCGGACCGCCGCCGTGTGCCCAGCCGAGGTCGTCCGCGTGGAATCGCAGCCCGCTCAGCGTCCGCGCGGAGACCTTGCCGCCGACGGGCGAGGAGGCCGCGAAGGTCAGTGCCGTGCGCAGGCGCGCCGGAGGGACGTCGCACCGCAGCCCGAGTGGCCAGCGGATGTCCAGGTCGTGCACCAGGAGGTCGGTGAGCGGTGCTTCGGGACCGGCGCCGGGAGGGGTGAATTGCGAGTCCGCCTTCCGGCGCAGCACCTCGGTGAGCTCGCCGATGGGCCGCCGCGCCTGCGCGCGGGCCAGCCGGACGTTCGCCCGGTCGAAGCTCCCGCGGGCTCTCAGCATGGCCAGCGCGAACCTCGGGATGCCGACCTCCAGCGGCACCACCAGGTGCGCGACCACGTCGCGCACGGTCCACTCGCTGCACAGGCTCTGCGTCGCCAGCTGCTGCTCCGTCAGGCCCGGCACCAGCTCGGCCAGCCGGCGACGCTCGTCGGCGATCTCCGCGAACGTGTCCACGTCGGTGATCGTGGCAGAGGACCGGCACTCAGCGGCCCGGTGCGGCGACGCCGCCAGAAGCCCTCAGGCCTCGTCGGAGTCGTCGGCGAACTGGTCGAAGAGGCCGAACGTGCCGGTGTCGTCGCTCGCGAGCACGACCCGACGCGGCGGCTCGGCGGCGGCCGTGCGCGGCTGGGGCACGACCGGTGTCTCCAGCGCGTCGGGCAGCAGCTCGCCGGCGACGTCCTCGGCCGGGGCCTGGGTCACCTCGCCGATGAGCACGTCCGCCGGGCTGGGCAGCGGAGCGGGCCGCCCGAAGGCGTAGCCCTGGGCCATGGCGCAGCCGTGGTCCAGGAGCCAGGCGGCCTGGTCCAGGTCCTCGATGCCCTCGGCGATGACCTGCAGACCCATGCCGCGGCCGAGCTGCAGCAGGCCCTGCACGAGCGCTGCGGTCGCGGGCTCGGCGACGACGTCGGCGACGAAGGAGCGGTCGATCTTGAGCGTGTGGATGGGCAGCCGGTGCAGCGCGGTGATCGCCGAGTACCCGGTGCCGAAGTCGTCCAGCGCCAGGGTCACGCCCGCGTCGGTGACGACGGCGACCGCGTGCAGGGTGGCCTCGGCGGCGAACAGCGCCGTCGACTCGGTGATCTCGAGCTCCAGCCGCTCGGGTGCCAGGCCGGACTCCTCCAGCGCGGCGGCGACCAGCTCGCTGAAGCCCTCTTCGGCCAGGTGCCGGGCCGAGACGTTCACGTGCACGCGCAGCTCTTCGGGCCAGGTGACGGCGTCGTTGCAGGCGCGCCGCAGGACCCAGGCGCCCAGCTTGGAGGTCAGCCGGTTGTTCTCGGCGGCGTCGAGGAAGGCACCCGGCGGGAGGAGCCCGCGGGTCGGGTGCTGCCAGCGGATGAGGGCCTCGTAGCCGAGCAGCGACTCGTCGGCCAGGTGCACGATCGGCTGGTAGAACAGCCGCAGCTCGTCGTTGTCCAGGGCGTGCCGCAGGTCGACCTCGAGCTGCAGCGCGTCGACGTCGCTGTCACTGAGCGCTCCCTCGTGCACCTCGACCCGCGCGCGGCTGCCGTCGGCCTTGGCCCGGTTGAGCGCGCTCTGGGCCTGGCGCAGCAGGTCGTCGGGGGTCAGGTCCGAGCCGAGGGTGAGCCCGACGCTGGCCGACAGGGTGATCTCGCGGTCGAGCACGACGAACGGCTCGTCGAGCACGCTGAGCAGCCGCTCGGCCAGGGCGCGCAGCCCCTCGAGGTCCTCGACGTCCTCGGCGACGACGAGGAACTCGTCGGCACCCAGGCGCACGGCGGTGTCCTCGACGCGGGTGCTCCACCGCAGCCGGTCGGCGACCTGGCTGAGCAGCATGTCGCCGGCCTCGTGGCCGAGGGTGTCGTTCACCGCGCGGAACCGGTCGATGTTGAGATGCACCAGACCGACCTGGAGCCCCCGCCGGCGGGAGAGCGCGACGGCGTGCCGCAGGCGGTCGGTGAGCGCACGGCGGTTGGGCAGCCCCGTCAGCGGATCGGTGAAGGCGCGCCGCACCAGGTCGTCCTCGGCCCGGCGGCGGTCGGTGACGTCGACCAGCGACAGGACGACGAACTGCGGGGTCCCGTTGTTGTGCCGCACGACCTCGTGGGCCTGCACGACCCAGAGCTCGGTGCCGTCCGAGCGGCGCAACCGGCGCTCGCCGTCGAGCAGCAGGTTCGGGTCCATCGGGGGCTCGCCGGGCAGCGGCGCCAGACCCAGGTCGCCGACCGGCGGGTCATCGGGGTGGGCCAGCAGATCGATGTGCCGGCCGGCGAGGTCGTCGGCACTGCGCCCGGTCAGGGCGCACATGACCGGATTGGCGACGACCACGTGACCGTCGAGGTCGACGAGGGCCTTGGCGATCGGCGCAGCGAGGAACAGCGCCTGGAACAGCTGGCCCCGGTCGGCCAGCAGCGTGTCGATGGCCCGCATGCGCTGCCGGGCAGCCGCATCGGGCGTGCCGGTGGGCTGCCACGGCGTCGCGGAGGCGGGATGACTCACCGGGTCAGGGTTACGCATCGGAGGCGCCAAGTGACGGAACTCGGGCACGGAGAGTCGTAATCGTGCCGTGACAGCGCGTGAGATCTTGGGCTGCGCAGGCGGAATCTGCCGAAGACGCGCGTCCACGTCCGGCAGATCGAGCAGACCACGTCCCAATCTGTGCGTGGGAGGACGGTCCCTGCGTGTGCGGACCGGGACGCGGGCAGGCCCTCAGTCGCCGACGGTGGCCCCGGGGGAGAAGGCGACGTAGCCGGCGAAGTCGGTGCCCACCCGCTGGACGGCCGACGGCTTGAGGTCGGGGTAGCTCCAGGCGCCATCCGAGGTCGTCCCGGACGGGGTGACGACGTCGAAGTACTGGGCCGCGCCCTTCCAGGGGCAGGTGTAGGCGGTCGGGCTCTCCGTCAGCGCCCCGGGCACCACCGCGGACGGTGGGAAGTACCAGTTGCCCTCGATCCGGACCAGGTCGGACTCCGGGGCCTCGGCGATGACGGTGCCGTTGACGGTGGCGCGCATGGGATCCCCTCCCGCTGGACCGCCCGGTGCGGTCGCTGCCCAGGGGAACGCCGCCGCGTGCCCCGGTCATCCCGGGAACACGGTGCGGTGCGGAAGCGCTGGATCGGGCGTGGACAAGAAGATCGGCTTCCTGAACTTCGGGCACTGGCAACCCATCCCGGGCTCGCAGGTGCGCACCGGCCGGGACGCGCTCGTGCAGACCGTCGAGCTGGCCGAGGCGGCCGAGGAGATCGGTGTGGACGGCGCCTACGTGCGGGTGCACCACTTCGCCCGCCAGCTCGCCTCGCCGTTCCCGCTGCTGGCCGCGATGGCCGCCCGCACCTCGCGCATCGAGCTGGGCACCGGCGTCATCGACATGCGGTACGAGAACCCGCTGTACATGGCCGAGGAGGCCGCCGCGGCCGACCTGCTCAGCGACGGCCGGCTGCAGCTCGGCGTCAGCCGAGGATCACCGGAGACGGCGCTGCGCGGTTCGGAGGCCTTCGGCTACGTGCCCGGGCCGGACAGCAGCGACGCCGACCTCGCCCGGCAGAAGACCGCCCTGTTCCTCGCCGCGATCTCGGGGCAGCCGATCGTCGACGCCGACCCGAAGACGACCGGCGGCCGCGCCGCGCAGCTGCCGATCCTGCCGCAGTCGCCGGGGCTGGCCGAGCGCATCTGGTGGGGGTCGGGCACCCGGGCCACGGCCGAGTGGACGGCGCAGCAGGGCATGAACCTGATGAGTTCCACGCTGCTGGTCGAGGACACCGGCGTCCCCTTCGACGAGCTGCAGGCCGAGCAGATCGCCCGCTTCCGGGAGGCGTGGCGGCAGGCCGGCTGGGAGCGCGAGCCGCGCGTGTCGGTGAGCCGCAGCGTGCTGCCGATCGTCAGCGACCTCGACCGCCAGTACTTCGGCGGCGACCCCGGACAGGACCAGGTCGGCGTCCTGGAGGGCGTGCGGGCGCGGTTCGGGAAGAGCTACGTCGGCGAGCCCGACCAGCTCGCCGAGGACCTGGCCAAGGACGCCGCCGTCCGCGAGGCCGACAGCCTGCTCATCACGGTGCCCAACATGCTCGGCGTCGAGTACAACGCCCGGCTGCTGCAGAACATCGTGGAGCACGTCGCCCCGGCCATCGGTTGGGTGCACCCGGACCGCCGCACCGTCTGACCGTTCCGCGGCACCCGTAGAGCGGCGTCCCCCGGCTTCGGAATGCTGCTGTACGGCGGCCGGTTGCGGATGATCATCCGGAACGGCGCGACGGTGGAGGAGCCCTCATGGTCGAGTGGTCGGCAGTCGCCGGGATCGCGGCCGTCGCTCTCGGGCTGGTGCTGACACCGGGGCCGAACATGATCTACCTGGTGTCCCGGTCGATCACCCAGGGGCGGCGGGCCGGACTGATCTCGCTGCTCGGCGTCGCCGTGGGGTTCCTCGTCTACCTGGCGGCCGTCACCGCGGGCCTCGCGGCAGTGTTCGTCGCCGTCCCGGCCGCGTACACCGCACTCAAGCTCGCGGGCGCCGCCTACCTGCTGTACCTCGCCTGGCAGGCGGTCCGGCCGGGTGGCGTCAACGCTTTCGCGCCGCGCGACCTTCCGGTCGACGGGCCGCGCCGGCTGTTCGTCATAGGCCTGGTCACCAACCTGCTCAACCCCAAGATCGCGGTGCTCTACGTGTCGCTGCTCCCGCAGTTCGTGGACCCGGAGAGAGGGTCCGTGGCGCTGCAGAGCCTGACGCTGGGCTTCGTGCAGATCGCGATCGCGCTGACCGTGAACGCGTTGATCGTGCTCTTCGCTGGGGCGCTGGCACGGTTCCTCGCCGTCCGCCCGTCGTGGTTGCGGGTGCAGCGCTATCTGATGGGAGGAGTGCTCGGCGCCCTCGCCGTGCGGCTGGCGGTGGAACCGCGTCCGGCCACCGCGGGGTGAATGGTTCCGAGCGTCACCCCGGCGCGCGTCACCCGTCCGGTTGATCATCGCCGTCCCGTGCGCGCACCAGCCCTGCCGTGCGTGACGCTGCCGGGCGTGACGTCGGACGAGGACCGCTGGTCGGAGGCGCAGTCCCTCCTCGAGGGCACCCCGTCGGAAGCAGCGCGGCGACGACTGCGCCGCGCGCAGCGCCTCAAACCTGCTCGCCTTCGCGGCCGTGCTCGCAGTAGGGCTCGGAGCGGTGTTCGCGCTGGACGTCTGGCCCGGTCCCGACGCCGAGAGCGACTCCGATGACCCTCCGGTGTGGCGTTCGCTGATCGGGCTGCTGATCATGCTCGCCGGCGTCGTCGTGGCCTTCCCCGCCGCCCTCAGGCAACTGCGGAAGAGCCAGCTCCGCGAAGCGTGGCGCACCCCGCTGCTGGTGCTTCGCCTGAGCCAGCGCAGGCAACTGACCAGGGAGGTCCTGGGGCGCGTGCCGGCCGACCCCGCCCACCTCCCGCTCGCGCGCCACCTGGCGGAGACCCTCGTTCGTCAGGATCTCGAGCCGAGGCTGAGGTGGGGTCTCGTGCTCCTGGGCGCCGGACAGCTCATCGGCTCCCTGTCCTGGTGGTGGATCGGGGTGCTGATCGTGCTGGCGGTCAGTAGGCCGGTGATGGCGCGGAGGACGCGCCGCGTCCAGGCGTTCCTGGACGCGCATCCGGCCTCCGCACCGCTCTGAGGGCGTTGTTGGCTCTTCACCGGTCCTGCAGAACCGCAGAGCGCGAACAACACCCGTAGAGCGCGTCAGCGCAGGTCGAAGCCCAGGTCGAGCACGGGCGCGCTGTGCGTGAGCGCGCCGACCGCCAGGTAGTCGACGCCGGTCGCCGCCACCTCAGCCGCCCGCACCAGGTCCAGCCCGCCGCTGGCCTCCAGCCGCACACCCGTCCCGCGCACCAGGTCGACCGCGGTGCGGGTGTCGGCGGTGGAGAAGTTGTCCAGCAGCACGAGCTGCACCCCGGCTGCGATCGCCTCCCGGACCTGCTCGAGCGTGTCGCACTCGACCTCGAGCGGGATCGCCGGAGCCCTCGTCCGCACGGCCGCGACCGCCGCCGCGATGCCCCCGGCGGCGGCGACGTGGTTGTCCTTGACCAGCGCGGCGTCGCCCAGCGCCATCCGGTGGTTGACGCCACCGCCGCAGCGGACGGCGTACTTCTCCAGCGCGCGCAGGCCCGGCGTCGTCTTCCGGGTGTCGCGGACGGCGGCCCCGGTGCCCGCGATCGCGTCGGCCCACTGTCGGGTCAGCGAAGCGATGCCCGACAGGTGGCAGACCAGGTTCAGCGCGGTCCGCTCCGCGGTGAGCAGCGCCCGGGTGGGGCCGGTCACGGTGAGGACGGGCAGTCCCGGCTCGGTGGTCGCGCCGTCGGCCTCGTGCACCACCACGTCCATGGCCGGGCCGCCGACGAGGTCGAAGGCGGCGGCGGCGACGTGCACCCCGGCGAGCACGCCGACGCTGCGCGGGGTCACGTCGCCGGTGGCGACGGCGTCGGCAGGCACGGTGGACTCCGTCGTGACGTCCGGGCCGAAGGCCAGGTCCTCGTCCAGCGCGGTACGGATCAGCCGCTCGACCGCGACCGGGTCGAGCCGGTCCCTGCGCAGGGCGGCCGCCAGCTCCTCCCGCAGTCCGCTCGTCACGCGACCACCTGCTCGTCGGCGCCGGCCTGCACCGGCACGGTGCGCGTGCGCAGGTGGCCGGTGCGGTCGAGCCGGTGCACCAGGCGGACCTGCCACTCCGGCCGGGTCTCGGGGGCGTCGAGCCGCCGGTGGCACCCCCGGCTCTCGGGACGCGCCAGCGCGGCCGACGCGAGCAGGGTCGCCACGGTGTGCAGTGCCGTCGCCTCGACCGTGGCCAGGTCGAGCGGACCGGCGGCCCGGTCCACGGCGGCCAGCGTGCGGGCCAGCTCGGTGAGGCCGTCCGCGTCACGGAGGACGCCGGCGTGGCGGGTCGTCGCCGCGGTGATCGCGGGCCGAGCAGCCGGGTCGATCGCGTCCCCGGCGGTCGCGGGCGGGACGATCTCTGCAAGTGCGGGCAGCTCGGCGGCGAGCAGCTCCGCGCAGCGGCGCGCCGCGACCAGCCCCTCGGTGATCGAGTTCGACGCCAGCCGGTTGGCGCCCTGGACTCCGGTGCACGCGACCTCGCCGACGGCGTAGAGGCCGGGCACCACGGTCCGCCCGTCGAGGTCGGCGAGCACACCGCCGCAGACGTAGTGCGCCGCCGGCACGACCGGGACCGGCTCGTGTGCGAGGTCGAGGCCGGCGTCACGGCAGGCCCGCACGATGCCCGGGAAGCGGCGCGCGAGGAACTCCGCACCCAGGTGCCGGGCGTCGAGGAACACGTGGTCGGCGCCGGTGGCGCGGAGGGAGGCGGCGATGGTCGCCGAGACGACGTCGCGCGGCGCGAGGTCGGCCAGCTGGTGGGCACGGGACATGATCCGGTTCCCGTCGGCGTCGACCAGCACGGCGCCCTCGCCGCGCACGGCCTCGGAGACCAGCGGCTGCTGCCCGCGGGCACCGGCGCCCGTCCAGAGCGCGGTCGGGTGGAACTGCACGAGTTCGACGTCGGCGATCTCGGCGCCGGCGCGCAGGGCGAGGGCCAGGCCGTCGCCGGTGGCGCCGGCCGGGTTGGTGGTGGCGGTGAACACCTGGCCGAAGCCGCCGGTGGCCAGCACCACCGCGCGGGCGTGCAGGTCGGTGACGTCGGTGAGCGCGCCGTCGTCGGTGAGGCGGGCGGTCCGCACCCCGGCGACGCCGCCGTCCGCAGCGTGCAGCGCATCCAGGGCGACGGTGTGCTCGAGCACCGCGATGCCGCGGGCGCGCAGCGCGGTGGCCAGCGTCCGGGTGACCTCGGCGCCGCTGGCGTCGCCGCCGGCGTGCACGATCCGGTCGCGGCTGTGCCCGCCCTCGCGGGTCAGCGCGGGCCGGCCGACGTCGTCCAGGTCGAGGCGGGCGCCGAGCTCCCGCAGCTGGGCGATCGCCCCCGGCGCCTCGGTGACGAGGGCGCGCACCGCGGGCTCGTCGCAGAGCCCCGCGCCGGCGACGAGGGTGTCCTGTACGTGCAGCTCGGCGTCGTCGTCGGCACCGAGCACGGCGGCGAGCCCGCCCTGGGCCCACGGCGTGCTGCCCGCGCCGAGCTCGCCCTTGGTGACGACGGTGACCGAACGCCCGGTCTCCGCCAGCGCGACGGCCGCCATCAGCCCGGCGGCGCCGCTGCCCACGACGACGACGTCGGTGGTCTGCTCCCGCTCGGCCGCCGGGAGGGGCAGGCCGGCGACGACCGTGGGCGCCAGCGTGGCGACCCGGTTCCGCACCTCACTCACCGACCGGTGACGGCGTGCCGATGGCGACCATGGCCTCGACCGCGGCGCGGGCGCGGGCTGCCACGGCCGGGTCGACGGTCACCTCGTCGCGGCCCTCGCGCAGGGCCCGCAGCAGCTTCTCCGGCGTCGACATCTTCATGTAGGGGCAGGCCGCACGGGAGTTGACCGGCTCGAAGGCCGTCGTCGGGTTGGCCTGGCGCAGCTGGTGCAGCATGCCGATCTCGGTGGCGACGAGAACACGCTTGGCCGTCGTCCGCCGGGCCTCGTCGAGCATCCCGCCGGTGGAGAGGATGTGCACCCGTTCGCTGGGCAGCTGGCCGTCGGACACCATCCACAGCGCGCTGGTCGCGCAGCCGCACTCGGGGTGCACGAGCAGCTCGGCGTCGGGGGCGGCCTCGACGCTGGCCCGCAGGTCGGTGGGGGAGATGCCGGCGTGCACGTGGCACTCGCCCATCCAGATGCGCATGTTCTGCCGGCCGGTGACCCGCTGGACGTGCGCGCCCAGGAACTGGTCGGGCAGGAAGAGGATCTCCCGGTCGGCCGGGATCGACTCGACGACCTCGACGGCGTTGGACGAGGTGCAGCAGATGTCGGTCTCGCCCTTCACCTCGGCGGAGGTGTTCACGTAGGAGACGACGACGGCGCCGGGGTACTCGGCCTTCCAGGCGCGCAGCTGGTCGGCGGTGATGGTGTCGGCCAGCGAGCAGCCGGCGTTCGCGTCCGGCACCAGCACCGTCTTCTCGGGGGCCAGGATCTTCGCCGTCTCGGCCATGAAGTGGACGCCGGCGAAAACGATCGTGCCGGCCTCGCTGGCGGCCGCGAGGCGGGAGAGGGCGAGGGAGTCGCCCACGTGGTCGGCGACGTCCTGGATCTCGGGCGCCTGGTAGTTGTGCGCCAGGATCACGACGTCCTTCTCGCGGGCGAGCCGGCGCACCTCGTCGCGCCAGTCCTGCCACTGGTCGGGCGTCCAGGCGGCGGCGGAAGGGGCGGGGAGCGTCGCGGTCACGGGGACCTCCATGCGGACGGGGTTTATGACTATCAGGCGAAAACCTCGGAGCAGGACCCTAGCATTCCCGGGCATGGGTTCTGTGTGGTCGTCGCCGGAGCGCCCGGCCTATCCGCACCAGGCGCTGGCGGTGGTGCTGCAGGTCAGGGTGCGGCGGCTGCACGTGATGCTCTGGGAGCGGCCGAACGAGCCGTTCGCCGGCGCGTGGGCCCTGCCCGGGGGGCCGTTGCTCGCCGAGGAGACTCTCGGGGCGTCGGTGGCGCGGCAGCTGGCGGCCAAGGTCGAGGTCGAGGTGCTGGGCCACCTGGAGCAGCTGGAGACCAGGAGCGACCCCGGTCGGGATCCTCGGGGGCGGACCGTGGCCACGGCCTACCTGGGCCTCATCCCCGCGCACCTGGACCCGGCGCTGCCCGAGGACACCGCGTGGCACCCGGTCGACGCCCTCCCGCCGACGGCGTTCGACCACGGCTCGATGGTGCGGTCGGCGCTGGACCGGCTGCGGGCCAAGCTCTCGTACACCAACGTCGGGTTCGCGCTGGCCCCGCCGGAGTTCACCATCGCGGAGCTGCGCGAGCTCTACGTCGCCGCGCTCGGCTACGACGTCACCGCCACCAATCTGCAGCGGGTGCTGCTGCGCCGCGGCGTGCTGGAGCCGACGGGGGAGCAGGCGGCGTCCGGTCGTGCCGGTGGCCGGCCCGCGGCGCTCCACCGGTTCGTCACCCCGGAGCTGGCGGTCACCGATCCCTTCGCGGTCTTCCGACCGCCGTCGCGCGATCCGGACGGTCAGAGTCGGTCGCCCGGCTACGAGGGGTGACACCGGGCTGCGGAGAGGTGGGGCGACTCGTCCGGGTGTCGAGATGATCACGAACGGGTGATCAGCGGAGCGTCGAGGTGTCGACCGGCGGGTGGTGGCCAGCTTCCGGGTTGACCCACTTCGAGCCGAACGGAGAGACGCATGCTGATTCTCGGACTGATCCTGCTCTTGCTCGGCTTCTTCCTCGAGATCTCGATCCTCTGGACGATCGGGATCATCCTGCTCGTCGTGGGGGCGATCCTCTACGTGCTCGGTGCGACCGGACGCGCGGTCGGAGGGCGAAAAGTCTGGTACTGAGCCGACCTGCGGCGCCGGCCCTCCAGCGGGGCTGAGGCGACAGGGACGGTGAGCGAACGAACCCCCGGCCGCATCGCGCGGCCGGGGGTTCGTCGTCGTCGGGGCTAGCCCTCCTGGGCGTCGGAGGGGCAGACCGGCAGACCCGGGAGCAGGGCCTTCCCGAGGGGGCCCAGCAGGGTGCACGTCTCGCCCGGGACGGGCTCGACCACCTCCGGCGGCGCGGGCGCCGCAGGCAGCTTCGGTGCCGGCGGCGCAGGAGCCGGCAGCGCCGGTGCCGGCAGCGCGGGTGCCGGGGCGGCCGGTAGGGGTGCCGGCGCAGGGGCGGGAGCCGGGGCCGGAGCCCGCTCGGTGGCAGGGGGAGGGGTGCCGCCGCCCCCGCCGCCGGACGGCGCGGACGCTCCGCTCCCGCTGTCGGAACCCGGCGGAGGAGCCGGGGGCGCGGCCGGGGCTCCCGCGGCCGGAGCCGCCGGTGGCGGGCCGCTGCTGCCCACGAGCACCGTGTCCCCGGAGGCGGGCGTCGTGTCCTGGGCGCCGATGGCCGGCCCGGGCGCGGCCGGTGCGCGGTAGTTGCCGGACGGCGGCGGCACCGGGCTGCTGGTGTCGCCGACCAGCGGCAGCGTGTCGACCGGGATGCCGGATGCATACGCCCGGGCGAGGGCCAGCACCTGGGCGACGTAGGCATCGGAGTGGTTGTAGGCGAACACGGCCCGGCGCTGGCCGGAATCGGTGCGCAGGTCACGCCCCGCGACGCACAGGTAGTTCCCGGCGGCCAGCGCCGCGTCGTCGATGTCGAAGGGGTCGGTCGTGCCGTTGCCGTCGCCGTCCACCGCGTGGGACCGCCAGGTGGTGGGGATGAACTGCATGGCGCCCACGGCACGGTCATAGCGGGTGTCGTGGTCGAAGCGGCCCCCGTCGCTGTCGCCGATGTAGGGGAACTGCCCGCCGTCCAGAGCGGGGCCTCGGATCTCCGGCGTCGAGGTGCCGTCGCCGTTGAGCACCGCGCCACCGAAGCGACCGTGGTTGGACTCGACGCGGCCGATGGCTGCGAGCAGCGACCAGTCGATGCCGCAGGAGGGCTTGGTGGAGTTCATGCGGGTCGCGGCGACCCGGTAGGCGTTGAGCGCCACGTCGGGGATGCCGTTGGCGGCGAGGCCCTCGATCACCGGCGTCCCGGCCGGTTGCTGCTCGGCTCCCCGGACCGGGAGCGCCGGCAGAGTCGTGGCACCGGGGGGTGCGCCGGCGGAGAGGCGGTCGGGTGAGAAGGCGCCGACGGCGACGTCGGTGCGGCCGTCGTCGGCCGCCTTCGCCTCCGCCCGCGCCACGTCGACCGGGGTGTCGCCGGACGCGGTGAGACCGGCGACCAGTCCGGACCCCCCGACGACCAGTGCCGCGACGACCAGCACACCGTGTCTCTGCGCCTGCGTCCTGCCCATGGACCCTCGCACCCGTCCCTCGCCTGCATGGACAGTGATGCCGGCCCCGCCGGCGAGCGCTCGTTACCCGTGTCCTGTGGTCTCAATGACATCGTGCGATCGGACCTGAGGTCGCCGCCGCGCAGGCCGGACGCGAGCGACCTCGAGCCCGGCGGGAGGGCGCGCCCGGCAGGATTCGAACCTGCGACCGTCGGATTAGAAGTCCGGTGCTCTATCCGCTGAGCTACGGGCGCTCGGTCGCCGATCATCGCATCGGTGCCCGGCGGCGGTCTCAGCGCGCATGCTCCGCGTCGTCCACAGGGGGAGTGCGGTTCCACAGATGCGCCACCCGGGGCCCTGCCGGGCTGCCTGCGCCGCAGGGTCGGAGCACGCCGGCACCGCGCCGGTCGCGCCGTCCGGCGCAGCACCCCGAGGAGCACCGTGAACGACACCACCGTCACCGTCGTCGGCAACGTCGTCGACTCACCCCGTCGCGTCAGCCTGGACAACGGCGCAGTGACCAACTTCCGCATGGCGTCGACCGCCCGCCGCTACGACAGCGCCACCCAGCAGTTCGTCGACTCCGGCACCCTCTGGGTCGACGTCGAGTGCTGGGGCGCGCTGAGCGGCAACGTCGCGGCCAGCATCAGCAAGGGGGACCCGGTCATCGTCCACGGGGCGCTGACGACGCACAGCTGGGAGTCCGAGAGCGGACCGCGCAGCAAGCCGCGCATCCGGGCGTTCGCGGTCGGGTCGAACCTGCAGAAGGGGCGGTCGGTCTTCACCAGGGACCGGAGCGCCCGAACGGCCGAGGAGGGCACGCCGGCTTCCTCCGCGAGCACCGAGGACCACGGCTTCCCGACGTCGGCGGAGGAACTGCGGCCCGGTCGGGACTACGTGGGCAGCGACGAGACGTTGAACCCTGCGGACACCGACAACCTCTCGCAGGAGCCCGCGCACGCGTAGTCGCCCTGGACTGGGAGGATCGACAGCGAGAACGGACGGGGTGGGGTCGCGCCCGGCGGCCCCGCCCCCGCTCGCGAGACGACGGAAGGCTCCGAAGCCCAGTGGCTCAGTACATCTACACGATGGTCCGCGCGCGCAAGGCGCACGGCGACAAGGTGATCCTCGACAACGTCACCCTGTCGTTCCTGCCCGGCGCGAAGATCGGCGTCGTCGGCCCCAACGGCGCAGGCAAGTCGACGGTCCTCCAGATCATGGCCGGCATGCAGCAGCCCTCCAACGGTGAGGCGACGCTCGCGCCGGGGGCCACGGTGGGGATCCTGCTGCAGGAGCCGCCGCTCAACGAGAACCTCGACGTGCGCGGCAACGTCGAGGAGGCGGTCAAGCCGCTGCGCGACGCCCTGACCCGCTTCGAGGAGGTCAGCGCGGCGATGGGCGAGCCCGACGCCGACTTCGACGCGCTGATGGCCGAGCAGGGCGAGCTCATGGAGGTCATCGAGAACCAGGACGGCTGGGAGCTCGACGCGCGCATCGAGCAGGCCATGGACGCGCTGCGCTGCCCGCCTGGTGACGCCGACGTCACGGTCCTCTCCGGTGGTGAGCGCCGCCGCGTGGCGTTGTGCAAGCTGCTGCTCGAGGCGCCCGACCTGCTGCTGCTCGACGAGCCGACCAACCACCTGGACGCCGAGAGCGTCGCCTGGTTGGAGCAGCACCTCGAGAAGTACGCCGGCACCGTCGTCGCCGTCACCCACGACCGGTACTTCCTCGACAACGTCGCCCAGTGGATCCTCGAGCTCGACCGGGGGCGGGCCTATCCCTACGAGGGCAACTACTCGACCTACCTGGAGACCAAGGCCGCCCGCCTGCAGGTCGAGGGGGCCAAGGACGCCAAGCGCGCCAAGCGGCTCAAGGACGAGCTGGAGTGGGTGCGCTCGGGCGCCAAGGCCCGCCAGGCGAAGAGCAAGGCCCGTCTGGCCCGGTACGAGGAGATGGCGGCGGAGGCGGACAAGTTCCGCAAGCTGGACTTCGAGGAGATCCAGATCCCTCCGGGCCCGCGGCTGGGCAGCGTCGTCGTCGAGACCAACAAGCTGACCAAGGGCTTCGGCGACCGCGTGCTCATCGACGAGCTGTCCTTCAACCTCCCGCGCAACGGCATCGTGGGCGTCGTCGGCCCCAACGGGGTCGGCAAGACGACGCTGTTCAAGATGCTGGTCGGCGAGGAGAAGCCCGACGACGGCGAGATCAAGGTCGGCGAGACGGTCAAGCTGTCCTACGTCGAGCAGAACCGCAGCGGGATCGACCCGAAGAAGACCCTGTGGGAGGTCGTCTCCGACGGCCTGGACCACATCAAGGTGGGCAACGTCGAGATGCCCTCGCGCGCCTACATCGCCGCCTTCGGCTTCAAGGGCCCGGACCAGCAGAAGCCCGCAGGCGTGCTGTCCGGCGGTGAGCGGAACCGTCTCAACCTCGCCCTGACCCTGAAGCAGGGCGGCAACCTGCTGCTGCTCGACGAGCCCACCAACGACCTCGACACCGAGACGCTGACCAGCCTGGAGGGCGCGCTGCTGGAGTTCCCCGGCTGCGCCGTGGTGGTCAGCCACGACCGGTGGTTCCTCGACCGGGTGGCCACCCACATCCTCGCCTACGAGGGCGAGTCCAAGTGGTTCTGGTTCGAGGGCAACTTCGCCGACTACGAGAAGAACAAGGTCGAGCGGCTGGGCCAGGACGCCACCCGGCCGCACCGGGCGACCTACCGCAAGCTGTCCCGCGACTGAGCGGAACGACCGGACGACGGCCGGCGTGGAGCACCTGCTCCGCGCCGGCCGTCGTCGTTCCGCGCCGGCCGTCGTCGTTCCGCGCCGGCCGTCGTCGTTCCGCGCCGGCCGTCGTCGTTCCGCCCGCGCTCCGTGCGGAGTGCGGCCGCGCGGTGGGGACCGGCCTGGCCCGCGGGATGGGGGCCACTCGGGAACCGCGGCTGGGGGCTGTCCGGGACCTGGGCCGGCGCCCTACGCTCCGGCCAGCCGTCGTGACCGATGCGACCGAGACCTCCCCGGAGCGCGCATGTCCGTCATGCACCTGGCCCGCGCCGAACGCGAGGAGCTGCGCGACCTCCTGAGCGGCCTGTCCCCGGAGCAGTGGCGGGCGCCCTCGCTGTGCGCGGGCTGGACCGTCCAGGACGTCGTGGCGCACATGCTGAGCTACGAGGAACTCGGTCCCCGGCAGCTGGCCGAACGGCTCGCGCGGGGGCTGCTCAGCGTCGACCGGTCCAACGCCATCGGACTGCGGGAGTACGGCACCCGGACGCCCGAAGAGCTGCTCCGCCTCCTGGACGGCCATCTCACGCCGACGGGGCTGACCGCCGCGATGGGCGGCGCGATCGCCCTGACCGACGGGATGATCCACCAGCAGGACATCCGGCGCCCGCTCGGCCTGCCCCGGCAGGTCCCGGCCGAGCGGCTGGTGCCGGCGCTGCGCACGGCCCTGTTCGCCCCGACCCTGCTGGGTGCCCTGCGGGTGCGCGACGTCCGGCTCGTGGCCACCGACATCGACTGGTCCTTCGGCCGCGGCCCCGAGGTCCGGGGCGCCGCGGAGGCGCTCCTGATGACCGTGGCCGGCCGGCCGGCCGCCGTCGCCGACCTGTCCGGCCCCGGCCAGGAGCGCATCGCCCGGCGGCTGACCGGCTGACCGCACCTCAGCCGGCCGCTCCGAACGCGCTGACGAACCGGCGCTGACCTCGCGTCTCCACCGCACGGCGGCGGTAGTGCCGGCGGACGAAGGCGACCGCGTCCTGCGCAGCGACGCCGTCCAGGACGGCCAGGCAGGCCAGCGCGGTGCCGGTGCGTCCGATGCCGCCGCCGCAGGCGATCTCCACCCGTTCGCCGGCGGCGCGCTCCCAGGCCGCGGCCAGCGCCGTCCGCAGCTCGGCCGGGTCCCGGGGAAGGCCGAAGTCCCGCCACCGCACCCAGTGCTGCTCCCAGGCCGCGGCCCGCGGCCGGCGCGCCAGCAGGTAGACCCCGAGGTCCGGCGGAGGAACCGGGGGCGGAGTGCGCAGCCCGCGGCCCAGCACCCTCCGTCCGGACGGCAGGGGAAGGACCCCGGGAAGGTCGGCGGGCCAGGAGTTCCCCACCGCCTCACCGTAGGCGCGTGCGCGGGTCCGGTCGTAGGCCCGGCGAGGGGTAGGGCAGGGTGGCGGTGTGAGGCACACCGCTGCGGTCCCGATGCGCTGGTCGGACATGGACGCCTACCAGCACATCAACAACGTGGCCTTCCTCGGCTACTTCGAGATGGCCCGGATCAGCCTGTTCCGCGAGCAGCCCACGCACGACCTGAGGACGGGGCAGCGGCGCGGCCTGATCGTCGCCGCGCACGAGATCGCCTACAAGCGCCAGGTCGTCTACTCCTCCCAGCCGCTGCAGATCGACGTCTGGGTCACCGACGTCCGCGCGGCGACCTTCCTGTGCCGCTACGAGCTCTTCGACCACGGCAAGCTGGCCGTCACCGGCAGCACCAAGATCGTGCCGTTCGACTTCGCCCTCGAGCGCCCGCGCCGGCTCACGCCCGAGGAGAAGGACTTCCTGGCCCGGTTCACCGACCAGCCGCCGGCCGCCTGACGTGCCGGAGTCGATCGCGGACATCGCCGCTGCCGAGGACCCCGTGGCCGCGGTGCTCGACGCCCATGACAGGGGCGGGTTGATCGCCCTCCGGACCTCGGGCACCACCAGCCGGCCGCGCGTGGTCGTGCGGACCACCGCGTCATGGGTGGACTCGTTCGCACACGTCTCGGCGCTGGCCGGGATCGGGGCGTCGTCCCGGGTCTGCGTGCCCGGGCCGCTGTCGGCGACGATGAACCTCTTCGCCGCCGTCCACGCCCGGTACGAGGCGCTGCCGCTGGTCGCCGACCCGGAGCAGGCCACGCACCTGCACGTCACGCCGGCCGTGCTGCTCGCCCTCCTGCGTGGGGGCACCGATCTCCGCGGGTGCACCGTCGTGGTCGCCGGTGACCGACTGCAACCCGCACTGGCCGCGCAGGCGCGCGCGGGCGGCGCACGGATCGCCCATTACTACGGGGCGGCCGAGCTGTCCTTCGTCGCCTGGGGCGGCGACGAGGACGACCTGCGGCCCTTCCCGGACGTGACCGTCGACATCCGGGACGGGCGCGTCTGGGCGCGGTCGCCCTTCCTGTCGCGGGGTTACGCCGGTGGTGCCGAAGGACCGTTCACCGTCGCCGCCGACGGCTTCGCCACCGTAGGGGACCGCGGTCGGCTGGACGAGGGGGTGCTCACCGTGACCGGACGGGGAGCCGAAGCCGTCGTCACCGGCGGCGCCACGGTGCTCGTCGACGACGTGGAGGAGGCCCTGCGCCGGGTGACCGGGAGCGAGGTGGTGGTGGTCGGCGTCCCGCACCCGCGGTTCGGCGCGGTCGTCGCCGCGGTGCTCGCCGAGCCCGCGGCACTGCCGGTCGCCCAGCGGGCGTCACGGAGCGGCCTCTCCGCGGCTCAGCGGCCCCGCCTGTGGTTCCGCCTGCCGTGCTTCCCGATGACCGACGCCGGCAAGGTCGACCGCGCGGCGGTGGCCGAGCTGGTGGCCTCCGGGCGGCTCGCCCCGGTAGCCGCCACCCCCGAGGCATCCACCAGCCCCGAGGACACCCCCCGGTGATGCCCACGGACCCGGATGCGCCGGTCATCGTGGCCGCGCGCCGCACGCCGATCGGGACGGCGGGGCGGTCACTGGCCGGGTACACCGCCGCCGACCTCGCGGCCGCCGTGCTCGCGGATCTCACGGCCGGCGCACGCCCCGGCTCACCCACCTGCGAGGTCGTGCTGGGCAACTGCATGGGTCCCGGCGGTGATGTCGCCCGCGTCGCCGCGCTCCAGGCCGGCCTACCCGTGACCCTGCCTGCACTCACCGTCGACCGGCAGTGCGCCAGTGGTCTGGCTGCCGTCGTCCTGGGCGCCGCCGTGCTGCGCGGCGAGGAGGGGACGGTGCTGGCCGGTGGCGTGGAGTCCGCATCCACCGCGCCCTGGCGGTCCTGGGCGCCGCAGGGCGACGGCCCGGCCACCCGCTATGAACGGGCCCCCTTCGCTCCCGCGCACATCGGTGATCCGGACATGGGACCGGCGGCGGAGCTGATCGCCGCGGAACGCGGGATCACCCGGGCCCAGCAGGACGAGTACGCCGCCCGGTCCCACGCCCGCGCGATGGCGACCCAGCGGGCCGGCGGGTTCGTGGGCGAGATCGTCCCGCTGGGCGGCGTCGACGTCGACGAGCGTCCGCGGGACGGTCTCAGCGTCGCCCGGCTGGCGCGGCTGCGGCCGGCCTTCGACCCGGAGGGCGCTGTGACCGCGGGCAATTCCTGCGGTATCAACGACGGCGCCGCGGTGGTGACGATGGTCGACGCCGCGACGCATCACCGGCGAGGCGGGCGGGGGCTGCGGGTGCTGGCCACCGCCACGGCGGGGGTCGACCCCAACCGTCCGGGGCTCGGCATCGTCCCCGCTGCCACGTTGGCCCTCGACCGCGCGCGGCTCCGCCTGGACGAGGTCGACGTCGTCGAGTTCAACGAGGCGTTCGCCGGCCAGGTGCTCGCGTGCTGCGCCGACCTGCGCCTGGACCCGGAGCGGGTGTGCCCTCAGGGGGGCGCGCTGGCCCTCGGCCACCCCTGGGGCGCCTCGGGTGCGGTGCTCGTCGTCCGTCTCTTCTCCCAGCTGGCCCGAGGCCGGAGGGGCCGCTACGGCCTCGCGGCCATCGCGGCAGGCGGCGGCCAGGGGGTGGCAATGGTCGTGGAGGCGTGCGGCTGACGGCGGTCAGACCAGGCGGGGCACCGGCCGCGCAGCGCCGGTGGGTGCGCCCCGGCTCGCGGCCTCCTCGTCCGGGACCGGCCTGATCACCGAGCCCTCGGCGATCAGCCCGCCACCGAACACCGCCGCGTTGATCCCGCCCCGGTGCACCATCGCCTTCACGAGCTTCAGCCCGGTCAGCCGCTCCAGGTGCGTGCACGGTGGGCAGCGCTTCATCCCGAACACCAAGGCGTCGCCGACAGCGAACCAGGTACCCACGAGCGAGGGCAGATCGATGCCCGAGGTGACCAGGTTCCGCCGGGTGTCGCCGGGGGTGAGAGCGGCACCCACCTCAGCGGCGACCGCGGCGACGTCGTCCCGGTCGATCAGCGTCAGCTGCTTCTCGAGTTCGGGGTACTGCGCCCACGTCCCGCCGCCGAGGGCGTAGCGGTCCCCGTCCAGCCCGACGCCCGGCACCAGCCGGCCGCTGGGCACCCGCAGCATCGGGGCGGCGGCGGTGCCGGTCCGCCAGATCTCGCGCACGGAACCGGTCACGACGCCACCGCCGGGCGACGCCGCGGGCGGCGCGCGGGCGCGTCGTCCGCGCCGCGGGCGTCCAGTGCCTCGCCGACCGTCGTCGCCATCCGCAGCACCTGCACCAGCAGCGGCACCGCCATGCCCCAGCGCAGCCGGTCCGCCCCGCGGGCGGCCTGCGCCTCGCGGATCCCGGCCGCCCGCTCGGCCACCAGCGGGATGAACCGCAGCGTCATCGCGATGACCAGCCCGATGCGCGCCGGCCGCACCCCGAACACGCGCAGCGGCGAGGCCAGCCACTCGACGACGGCCACCAGTGCGGTGACCCGGGTCGTCGCCGTCACCACCGCCGCCGCCACGAGCAGGGCCAGCAGTCGCACCACCGCCACCGTGCCGGTCCGGAGGTCGGTGACCAGCAGGTGGAAGACGAACAGCAGGATCAGCCAGAGCCAGACCGGGCGGACCTGGGCCGACAGCGCACGCCACGGCAGCCCGGCGGCGATCAGCCCGACGCCCAGGGCCACGACGAGCGCGCCGCCCACGGCGGCCGGCCGTTCGGTGAGGAAGAGCGCCACCCCGAGAACGGCCAGCAGGCCGAGCTTCAGCCCGGCCGGTGCCCGGTGCACAGGGCTGGTCCCCGGCACGTAGAGGGAGAGCATCAGGTCATCCTGGCCACGTACCAGGGCACCGTCTCGGCCGGGGTGCCGTCGGCCGCCACCCGCCCGTCCTCGACCACCAGCACGCGGTCGAAGCCGGACAGGAGGTCGAGGTGGTGGGTCACGACCACGACGTCCTGCTCCAGCTCGGAGATGACCCGCTGCACCTTCCGCGTGTTCGCGAGGTCCAGCAGGGTGGTCGGCTCGTCGAACACGATCCGCTGGGGTCGCATGGCCAGCACGCCGGCGATCGCCAGCAACTGCTTCTGCCCGCCGGAGAGCAGGTGCGCCGGGTGGTCGCGGTGCCCGGCCAGCTCGTACCGGCCGAGCAGCTCCTCGACCCGCAGCGCGATCTCGGCAGGGGGCAGTCCCTGGTTCTGCGGCCCGAACGCGAGGTCCTCCGCCACCGTGGGGTGCACGATCTGCGCGTCCGGGTCCTGGAACACGAAGCCCACCCGGCGACGCACGGCACGCACCTGGGTGCGGGTGTCCAGACCGTCCACCCGTACCGCGCCCGACGTGGGCACGACCAGGCCGTTGAGCAGTCGCGCGAACGTGCTCTTGCCGGAGCCGTTGGCGCCGATCACGCCCACGCGGCGCTCGGTCAGGGTGAGCGACACGCCCGCCAGGACGGTCCGCTCGCCGTAGGCGTGTGCCACGTCCCGCAGCTCGATCGAGGCCCCGGACGCGACAGCGGGCGTCTCGGGGTCCGCACCGGGACGCCGTCGCCACCGCACGCGGGTCAGCTCGCGGTGACGCGCCGCGACGGCAGCTCGATCACGGGGTAGGCGCGGCGGACCGCGACGGCCACCACCGAGGCGGCGACCGCCTTGACGAGGTCGCCCGGGATGAACGCGAAGGACCCGGTGAACGAGGCCCAGAGCGGCACGTCGCCGTACAGGCTGGTGAACGGGATGCCGACCGCGTAGATGACGACGATCCCGCCGATCAGGTTGGCCACCATCGCCCACGCGAGGTTGAAGCGACGCCAGAAGAGCTGGGTGAGCAGGCCGATGACCATGGCCGCGATCGGCCAGCTGTACAGGTAGCCGGCGCTCGGGCCGACGAAGACACCCAGGCCCCCGCGCCCGCCCGAGAGGATCGGCGCGCCCATGGCCACCAGCGCGAGGAAGACCAGCAGCGCCAGACCGCCGCGCTTGGCGCCCAGCACCGACCCGGCGAGCATGACGCCGAGGGTCTGCGCCGTGATCGGTACGGGGATGCCGGGCACGGGCACCGGCGGCAGGAGTCCCAGCACCGCGACGATCGCGGCGAACAGGGCGACGTAGGCGAGATCCCGGGACTTCACGGGAGGCAAGTTACCGAACGGGTCCGGCCGATTCCTGGCCGGGGACGACGCCCTGGTGCTCGGCCCAGACCGCGGTGTCGACCGGCACCGTCCCGTTCTCCAGAGGCCCGCTGGCGAGCATCACCCGCCCCTCCGGCAGCGGCACGGCCGCACCGGAGAGGTTGAGCAGGCAGACGAGCCCTCCCGGACGGCGGAACGCCAGGCATCCGTCGGGTGCCGGTAACCACTCCAGCTCCGCCCCGGCGAACGCGGGCGAGGAGGCCCGCAACGCCAGCGCCGTTCGGTACAGCGACTGTATCGACGCAGGCTGGACGGCCTGCGCCTCCGCCGTGAGCTCCGCCCAGCCCTCCGGCATGGGCAGCCACGTCGCGGAGCCCGAGGAGAAGCCGTAGGGCGGCTCGGTGCCCGACCAGGGCACCGGGATGCGGCAGGCGTCGCGTCCGCGCTCCCGGCCACCGGAGCGGAACCAGATCGGGTCCTGCAGCGCCGCATCGGGCAGGTCGACGTCGGGCATGCCGAGTTCGTCGCCGTTGTACAGGTACGCCACTCCGGGGAGGGCCAGCTGCAGCAGCGCGGCCGCCCGCGCCCGGCGGGAGCCCAGCTCGCCGCCGCCGTAGCGCGTCACGTGCCGGGGCCGGTCGTGGTTGGACAGCACCCAGCACGCCGGTGCATGCGTGCCCGCGACCGCGGCCAGCGAGTGGACGACGGCGTCGCGCAGGGCGGCGGGCGTCCACTCCGCCGTCAGCAGCTTGAAGTTGAACGCCAGCTGCAGCTCGTCGGGGCGCAGGTACCGGGCCAGCCGCTGGTCGTCGGAGACCCACACCTCGCCCACGGCCATCCGGCCGGGGTACTCCTCGAGCACCGAGCGGATCCTCCGGTGCACGACGTGGACGCCGTCCTGGTCGAAGCGGTGGTCGCCGGGGCCGTGGTCGTCGAGCAGCCCGGTGTCCTCCATCGGGACCATGTCGGGCAGACCGTCGGGCTTGGCCATGCCGTGCGCGACGTCGATGCGGAAGCCGTCGACCCCGCGGTCCAGCCAGAAGCGCATCGTCTCCTCGAGGTCGGCGACCACCTCGGGGTTCGCGAAGTCCAGGTCGGGCTGCTCCGGGGCGAAGATGTGCAGGTACCACTGGCCGTCGGGGACGCGGGTCCACGCCGGCCCGCCGAAGACCGAGGGCCAGTTGTTCGGCGGCTCGCTGCCGTCCGGCCCGCGACCGTCCCGGAACAGGTAGCGCGCCCGCTCGGGAGAGCCGGGCGCGGCCGCGAGCGCCGCCTGGAACCACTCGTGGTCGTGCGAGCTGTGGTTGGGGACCAGGTCGATGGTCACGCGGATGCCCAGGGCGTGCGCCTCGGCGAGCAGGGCGTCGAACCCGGCGAGGTCGCCGAACACCGGCTCGACGTCGCGCGGGTCGGCGACGTCGTACCCGTGGTCGGCCATCGGCGAGGGGTAGAAGGGCGTGATCCACAGCGCGTCGACGCCGAGGTCGCGCAGGTAGCCCAGCCGGGCGCGCAGCCCGGCCAGGTCGCCGACGCCGTCGCCGTTCCCGTCGGCGAAGCTGCGGATGTAGACCTGGTAGAAGACCGCCTCCCGCCACCATTCGGCCCTCTGCAGGGACCCGCCGCGAGCCTGCGAGCGGTGGGGGGCAGGGGGTCCTTTTACGGTCGTCGGCTCCGGTGGCACCGGGCTCCTCGGGGATCGGGTCGGCCGGGGGCCGGGCCGGGACTAGGGGGTGAGGTCGCTGCCGGCGTCCGCGGGGAAGCGGTTCTGCATGCTGCGCGCCGCCATCGCCAGGTAACCCCACAGCGTGGCGTCCTGCTCGGCGGGCAGTTCCAGGGAGTCGACGGCGTCGCGCATGTGCGTGAGCCAGGCGTCGCGCTCGGCCGGGCCGATGGCGAACGGCGCGTGCCGCATCCGCAGCCGCGGGTGCCCGCGCTGGTCGGAGTAGGTGGTGGGGCCACCCCAGTACTGCTCCAGGAACCGGCGCAGCCGCGTCTCGGCGCCCTCCCAGTCGTCCTGGGGGTACAGCGGCGCCAGCACGGGGTCGGTGCGGACGGCGGCGTAGAAGCGGGCCACGAGCCGCTCGAAGGTGGCGGAGCCGCCGACCTCGTCGTAGAAGGCGGTCCGCTCCGACGGCGACCGCCGCGACTCGCTCATGCCCGCGATGCTCCCTCAGCGTCGATTCCGACGGACGACCGGTGCTGCGTCCGTCGATAGGCAACCAGCGCCGGGGCGACGGCGATCATTCCGACACCGCCGCACGCGGCGAGCACGACGCTGGGCGCCATGCCCTCCGCGGCGAGCCCGGCGGCCAGCGCGCCCAGGCCCTGCACGCCGTAGAGGCCGCTGACCGCGACACCGAACGCGCGGCCGCGGAAGGCCGGCGGCGTCGCCTGCACGAAGGAGATGTTCAGCGGGATGAGCCAGGAGGAGCCCAGTCCCGACACGAACAGCAGCGCCAGCAGCGTCGCGAACGGCGGGGTGCCGCCTCCGGTCACTGCCACCACCAGACCTCCGGCCAGCAGTGGGGCCAGGGACAGCGCGACCAGGGGGACGACGAGCCGCTCCCGGCGGTCGGGCGGGACGAGCCGGCCCAGCAGCAGGCCGCCGACGACGACGCCCGCGGGATTGGCCGCCAGCAGCACGCCGATGGTCATGCTGCCGCGACCCAGCTCGTCGGCCAGCGGGGCGGCGATGCCCTCCCAGGCGTTGGCGAACAGCGCGCCCACCCACAGCACGGCGATGATGGCCAGCATGCGCCGGGTGCCGCCGAGGAAGCGCAGGCCTGCGGCGGTGTCCCGCCACAGCGAGGAGCCCTGCTCGGGCGGCGCGGGCGCCGGCCGGCGCTGGAGCCGCGCCGAGAGCCACAACGCCGAGACCGCGAAGGTGGCGGCGTCGATGCCCAGCGCCAGCGAGGGGTGCAGGGCGACCAGCGCGCCGCCGGCCAGGAAGCCCACGACCTGGGCCAGCTGCAGGGTGACCGTCGTCAGCGACGTGGCGACGGCGTAGCGCTCGCCGTCGAGCACGTCGGCCATGAGCGCCGACCGGGCCGACTCGAACGGCGGCGCGCACAGCGAGACCACCAGCAGCAGGCCGAGCAGCACCGGCAGCGGCATCCCTGGGATCGCCATCACCGCCAGCAGGGCGGCGCGGGCGGCGTCGGTGGCGATGAGCACGCGGTGCCGGGGCAGCCGGTCGGCGAGCGTGGACAGCAGCGGGCCGCCGATCAGCCACGGGAAGTGGCTGATGGCGAAGGTCAGCGCGGCCAGCAGCGGGGAGCTGGTGCGCTGGTAGACCAGCACGGTCAGCGCCACGCGGGCCAGTTCGTCGCCCGCGGTGGAGAGCAGGAAGGTGCCGAACAGCGGCCGGAACTCCGCGACGGCGAAGACCTCGCGGTACGTCGCCGGACGGTCGGGAGCGCCGGGAGCGGCCTGCTCCGGCGCGGTCGAGGTCAGCGCAGCCTCGATCCGGGGCGGGCCACGGCCAGGGGCGGAACTGCGTTCGTCGTCACCATCGCCGCTCCCCGGATCTCTCGTCCACCGCCGCCGCGCCACGCTCGGCGACGGATAGTGACCTGACCATCACCGGAATGGTGTCAGGCCGAGGTCGGTCTGTCAGCGAGGGGCGCCGGACGCGTCCTCCCGAGGGAGCAGGCCGGTGTACCGCGCCAGGAACGCCAGCTGGTCGGCCGCCAGCCCCACGGTCCGGCTCACCGCCCGGGCGCCGTGGCCGACCGACACCTCCCGCCGCAGGACGACCGGGGCCTCGGCGCTGGTCGCGTGCTGCAGCGCGGCGGCGAGCTTGCGTCCGTGCAGCGGGTGCACGCGCGTGTCGGACTCGAAGGTCGTGAGGAGCACCGCCGGGTACGCCGTCCCCTCCCGGACCGCGTGGTACGGCGAGTAGCCCAGCAGCCAGCCCAGCTCCGTCGGGTCCTCGGCGGTGCCGTACTCGTCGTTCCAGGTGCGCCCGAGCCCGAACAGCTCGTACCGGACCATGTCCAGCAGCGGGGCGCTGCAGACGACGGCCGCCGCCAGGTCGGGCCGCTGGGTCAGCGTCGCCCCGACCAGCAGACCGCCGTTGGACCCGCCGAAGATCCCCAGCTGCCCGTGCGTGGTCCAGCCCTCGGCGACCAGGTGCCCACCGGCGGCGGCGAAGTCGTCGAACACGTTCTGCTTGCGGTCGCGCATCCCGGCCCGGTGCCAGTCCTCGCCGTGCTCCGAGCCGCCGCGCAGGTTGGCCACCACCCAGACGCCTCCCGCGGCCACCCACGACAGCGCCTGCGCGCTGTAGGCCGGGGTGAGCGAGACGTTGAAGCCGCCGTACCCGTAGAGCACCGCCGGGCGCGGGGCGTCGGGCGTGCCGGTACCGGAGAGGACGAACAGGTGCACCGGCGTCCCGTCGGCCGAGGTCGCGTGCGTCTCGACGACGGTCAGCTCCGGCACGGCACCGGCGACGGCCGCCCGCTCCCACTCCTGCAGCGCCGCGCCGGAGCCCGCCTCCCAGCGCAGCACCGAGGGCGGAGTGGCGTAGTCGGTGTAGCCGATCCACGCCTCGGTGCCGCCCTCGGGCCGGGACACGACGCCGGAGATGCTGCCGCTGCCCGGTGCGGGCACGTCGGAGAGCCGACCCGAGCCGTCCGCCGCCCAGACCGAGAGCCGGTCGGTGGCGTCGACCGCGTGCACCGCCAGCACCTGCAGGTCGCCGTCGGGCCCGTCGACCAGGGTGACGTCGGTGAGCACGGCGCCGTCCTGCTGCGGGACGACGTCCCGCCACGCCTCCGGCGCCCAGGTCGCGGGGTCGGCGGGGTCGGCGACCCCGAGGCGCCCGCGCGGTGTGCCGCGGTCCGACATCAGCCACAGCCGCCCGTCGCGCGCCACCCACGCCGAGGTCTGCGCGTCCACGCCGACCTGGAGCTCGCGCAGCGGCGCCGGCCCGCTTTCCGACGTCGCGGTCAGGTCGGCCAGCCAGACGTCATCCCGCGGGGCGGTGCCCACCGAGCGGGAGACCACCAGCCAGCGGCCGTCCCGGCTGGTGTGCACGCCGAAGTAGCTGGCCGGGTCGCTGCCCTCGCCGTGCACCAGGACGTCGTCGTCGGGGTCGGAACCGACCCGGTGGCGCCACACCCGGCGGTGGAACTGCTCCTCGCCGGCGGGCACCTGGTCGGGGGCCAGGCGGCGGACGTAGAACAGCTCCGCAGCCCCGGGCAACCAGGCAACCGGGGAGTAGCGGCAGCGGTCGACGGGGCCGTCGAGGACCTCGCCGGTGGCGACGTCGAGCACGTAGAGCCGCGACTCCTCGTCCCCGCCGACCGAGAGCTGGTAGGCCAGCCGGTCGCCCTCGATCGACGGCGACCAGGCGTCCAGCGTGGTGGTGCCCGCGGGGTCCAGCGCCATCGGGTCGACCAGCACCCGGACCGTGCCGTCGGGCTCGGTCACCCGCAGCACGGCGTGCTCCTGGCCCGGGTCGCGGCGGGTGGAGAACGCGCGCCCACCCCGCCACGCCGGCAGCCCGACCGCGCCGGCGTGCACCAGCTCCTCCAGGCGGGCGGCGAAGGCCGGGCGCAGGGGCAGGGAGCCCAGCACGTCGGCGGCCAGGGCGTCCTGGGCCTCGCTCCATGCCGCGGTCCGCGGGTCGGCGTCGTCCTCCAGCCAGCGGTAGGGATCGGCGACGGCGTGTCCGTGCAGGTCCTCGACCAGGTCGAACCGGGGTGCCTCGGGGTAGCGCATCCCGCCCACGGTAGCGGCGGGCCGGGGCCGCCCGGCCGGGCCGTCCGGAAAACCCAGCAGCGCCGATCCGGGGTTTCCGGGTCAGAATGGGGCCAGCCCGCGGGTCTCGGAGCCACCGGCGGTCCGCGGCGACCGGAGGTGATCCGTGCTGCGCGCCGCGTCCGGGTCGACGTCGGAGGGTCACCCAGGCCCGCGTCGCGACCCACACCATCCATCGGTCCTGCCCGTGCCGTCCCCGGGGACGACCGGCGCCACCCTGCTGCTCAACGCCACGTTCGAGCCGCTGTGCGTCGTCTCCAGCCGGCGGGCCATCGTGCTGGTGCTCGCCGAGAAGGCCGAGCCGGTCGACTCGGCGGCGGACGTCGTGCACGCCGAGCGGGTCAGCCTGCCGGTGCCCGTGGTAGCCCGGTTGACCCGGTACGTGCGGGTGCCCTACCCCTCGTCGGTGCCGCTGTCGCGACGCGCGGTGTTCACCCGGGACGGCCAGACCTGCGTCTACTGCGGCGGCTCGGCGACCAGCATCGACCACGTCGTCCCCCGCAGCAGGGGCGGCACCCACACCTGGGACAACGTGGTGGCCGCCTGCCGCCGGTGCAACCACACCAAGGCCGACCGCTCGCTGGCCGAGCTGGGGTGGTCGCTGCCGCAGCCGCCACGTCCGCCGACCGGGGCTGCGTGGCGGCTGCTCGGTCACCGCACGGTCGACCCGCGCTGGCGGGAGTGGCTGGGCATGCCCGAGAGCGTGAGCGCATGAAAGAGGACCCCGTCCTCCTCCCCACTCGCACGCTCGCGGCGAGCCTCGGGACGCGGCCGACGAGCTACCGGAGGAACGGATGACTTCTCCGGCGACCGCGCGGCTGTTGTGGAGCATGGCCGAGCCGTTCCACGCGCTCACCTACTTCGCCGAGGAGGCCGGCAGCGCCTTCGCCGCGGCCGGCCTGCGCGGATTCTGGTCGGGGTACTTCGCCGGCCGGGCGGCGCCGCTGGGCGCGGTCGGTGCGGAGGTCGTCTCCGCGACCTTCGTCAACTTCGCGCCGGAGTTCGTGGCCCGTCGCGTGCCGGCGGTGTGGGACGCGGTGACCCCGGCGGCGGCGCTGGACGCCCGGGTCGCGGGCGTGGACGCCGCGGTCAGCAGGGTGCTGGGGGAGGAGTGGACCGGCTCCGGCGCCGCGATCGAGGCCATGGAGCTGGCCGCCACCGCGGCGGCCGCCGTCGACCATCCCGGCCGCCCGCTCGCCGCCGCGAACAGCGCGGTGGCCGTGGCGGGTGAGCCCCACCTGGTGCTGTGGCAGGCGCTCACCACGCTCCGCGAGCACCGCGGCGACGGGCACACCGTCGCGCTGGTCGCCCGGGAGGTCGACGGCGTCCAGGCGCACGTGCTCGCCGCGGCGGCGGGCCGGTCCGACCGGGCGTGGCTGCAGAAGGCGCGCGGCTGGGACGACGCGGCCTGGGACGGCGCCGCCACCCGGCTGACCGACCGGGGCTGGCTGGCCGGCGACGGGCTCACCGCGGAGGGGCTGGCGATGGTCACCTCGATCGAGGCCGACACCGACCGCCTCGCGCTCGGGCCCTGGCGGGCACTGGGCGCGCCGGGCTGCGACCGGCTGGCCGAGCTGCTCCGGCCGGTGCGCCGCGCCGTCGTCGCCGCGGGGCTGTGGCCGGCAGGCAACCCGATCGGCGTCCCGGAGCCCGACTGACTGGCGCCCGTCTCGACCGGATCTGCCAATCCCGGGCCGCGATTTCGGCAACATCGGTGTGTCGGGTGGGGTCGGTGTGACGACTGGGCCGCACGGTGCGCGCCTGATCGCTCGGCTTGTCGCAGGTTTGCCCAGTGGTGGCGGGCTCCTTACGTTCCGGATCAATCGCTCTCAGCAAATCAGTCGCTCTCAGCCATTTTCGCCGTTCCAAGAAAGGCGCCTGCCCGATGACCTCCCGCACCCTGCCCCGCTCCGTCCGCCGCCGGGGCCTCGCCCGTGCCGGCGTCGTCGGGCTGGCCGCCCTGGTGTCGGCCGGACTGGCGATGCCGTCGGCCGGCGCCGCTCCCGCGATCACCATCCCGCTCGACCCCGCCGCGGTGGCCCTCGGCGGCAATCCGGTGGAGAACTTCGGGGGCGCCGTGGACCCCCTGGACGACCTCGGCACCCTCACCTTCGTCCCGGCGGAGGCCGAGTACGGCGACACGCTGACCGTCGAGCTCCCGACGGAGTTCGACACGACCGGCGCCACGGTGGACCTCGAGCTGGACGACAACGGCGACGAGGTTGCGGACCGGACGTTCTCGACCTCCGATGCGACGCTCACCGTGACGGGCGCGGGGACCCGCAACCTCTCGTTCGCGCTCCCGGCGGCCGGTGGCGCGACCATCTCCGACGGACTCCTCGTCATCGGCGGCCTCACGACGGGTCTCGGGCCCGAGTTCACCGTCGATCCGGTCGGCTACTTCCTCGCGATCGACGCCACGACGCGAGGAGACGTGACGCTGCGGCCCGAGCTCACCGCCGAGTCCGAGGTGCTCTGCCCCTCCGCGGCGGCGTGCACCGTGACGGCCGGCTCCACCGTCGGGCTGAGCCTCCCGGCCACCTCGCTCCTGCGGGACCTCGGCATCGCCGACTTCACCGGCGCCCGGTTCGGCCTCCAGGAGCTGGACGCGAACGGCGCGCCGACCACGGGGGCACCGATTGAGCTGCCGGTTCAGGTCGTGGACACGTCGTCGGCCACGGTGGACATCCCCGCCACGATCGCGCCCGGGAGCTACGCACTGCTGGTCGTCCAGCCCGCCGCGTCGGGCCTCTCCCTGGTGCTCGGAGAGCTGGCGGTCACCGCGCCCGCCCCCGCGCCGGTGGCTGCGCCCCCGGCGACGCCGTCGCCCACGGCGACGCCGTCGGCCCCGGCGCCCGGCGCGCCGTCCGCCGCCAACGTCGGCCTGCGCTCCAACACCGGCGTGGAGGACGCCGCGCCGGCCTCCGGCGCGTCGGCCACGGTCGCCTTGGGGGCTGGTCTGCTGGCGCTCTCCGGCATCGGTGGGATCGCCGTCGCCCTTACCCGCCGCCGTCCGGCGGTCGAGGGCGGCACGTGCCAGCCCTGAACCGGCGCACCGCCGTCGTCGCGGCGGTCGCCACCCTCGGCGTCGCCGGGAGCACGTTCCTCGCCGTCGGTCTGACCGACAGCCGGCAGCCGGCCGCGGCCACGGGGTCATCCGACCCGGTGGCCGCGGCCACCGCCCCGGCAACCACCCCGGTCGGCGAGCCGGCGCAGCCGACGCTCCCGGCCGAGGGTGAGGAGCTTCCCGTTCCCACCTCCGACGTGCACGTGACGGTCCCGGCCGTCGGGTTGGACCTCCCGGTGCTGCCGCTCACGCCTCAGCAGGGCGTGATCAACCCGCCGACCCTCACCGCCGCCTACTGGATCGAGCCCTACGGCGCCCCGGTCGGCGACGTGGCGCAGGCCGACAACACGTTGTACCTCGCCGCCCACTCCACCAGCGCCGGCGTGTACGGCTTCGATGCACTGATGGACCCCGACGGGAAGGGCAGCACCCTGGCCCCGGGTGATCTCGTCGAGGTGAGCACGCCGGCGGGCGCGGTCGGCTACGAGGTGAAGCGCACCGAGCGCTATGCGAAGGGGGAGCTCCCCGCCGCCGCTGAGGTGTGGGAGGCCGTGCCCGGCCGGCTGGTGCTCATCACCTGTCTCCAGCTCGGCGGTGGCAGGGCGTCGTCGGAGAACCTCGTGGTCTTCGCCGAGGCGCTCACGTGACGCGGGCGCGTTCGGCGGGGAACGCCTCGTAGGAGCGGTCGGTGAGGATCGTGCGGAACCGGTCCATGGCGTCCCAGACGTCGACGAAGCGGGTGTAGAGCGGCGCGGGGCCCAGGCGGACGCGGTCGGGGGTGCGGAAGTCCGGGACCACCGAGCGGTCGACCAGCGCCTGCGTCAGCTGCCACGCCTGCGGATGGGCGAAGGTGACGTGCGAGCCCCGCCGGACCGCCTCCCGCGGTGAGGCCAGCGCCACGCCCGCGGGCACGAGCCACTCGTCCCCGAGCGCGACGACGAGGTCGGTCATCGCCCGGCCCTTGGCCGCCAGCGCCTCGATGCCGGCCTCGGCGACCACGCCCGCACCGATCTCGACCGCGGCCATGCCGATCACCGGCGGCGTCCCCACCCCGAAGCGCTCGATGCCCTCGGCCGGCTCGTACGCCGGGCCCATCGCGAACTGGTCGCGCTGGCCGAACCAGCCCTGGATCGGCGAGCGCAGCTCGGCCTGCAGCTCACGGCGCACGTAGAGGAACGCCGGGGCCCCGGGTCCGCCGTTGAGGTACTTGTAGGTGCAGCCCACGGCCAGGTCGGCGCCGGTGGCGTCCAGGTCGACGTGCACCGCGCCCACGGCGTGCGAGAGGTCCCAGAGCAGCAGGGCGCCGGACCCGTGCACCAGCCGGGTCACCTCGGCGACGTCGGCCAGCGCGCCGGAGCGGTAGGCCACCAGCGACAGGACGACGACGGCGACCCGCTCGTCCAGCGCGGCCGCCAGCACGTCCAGGTCGAGCCCCTCGTCGATGTCGGCCTCGATCTCGCGCACCGTCATGCCCCGGGCCTCGGCCACGCCGGCGACGACGTACCGGTCGGTGGGGAAGTCGTCGGCGGTGCAGACGAGCACGTCCCGCCCCGGGCGGGCCGCGGCACCGGCGGTGACCAGCTTGTAGAGGTTGACGGTGGTGGAGTCGGCCACCAGCACCTGACCGGGGCCGGCGCCGAGCACGCCCGCACCGAGGTCGTCGCCGAGCCGGGTGGCCGCGCCGATCCACTGCGACCAGGAGCCGACCAGTCCGCGCGCCCACTCCTGCTCGACCACGCGGGTCACCGCGGCGGGCGTGGCCAGCGGCATGCGGCCGAGGGAGTTGCCGTCCAGGTAGAGCAGCCGGTCGGGACCGTCCTCGTCGGCGCCGTAGAAGCGCGCGCGGGAGCCGGCGAGGGGGTCGGCCGCGTCGAGGGCCTCCGCGGCGGCACGGGAGAGGTCCATGGCTCCTTGTGTACGTCACCGCCGGCGTGCGCGGCCCCGGGGGTGGGGAATCCGCCGACTAGCGTCGCCGCCCGTGACCCAGCTGCACGACCTGACGGCGCTCGAGCAGGCCGCCGCCGTGCGGTCGGGCGAGGTGAGCCCCACCGAGCTGGTGCGGCACGCGCTGGACCGGATCGAGGCGCTCGACGGGGCGCTCGGTGCCTTCGTCACGGTCACCCCCGAGCGGGCGCTGGCCGCTGCCACCGCCGCCGGGCGCCGCGTGCGGGACGGCGGCGACCTGCCCCCGCTGCTGGGGGTGCCGACGGCGATCAAGGACCTCACCAGCACCGCCGGCGTGCGGACGACGTCCGGGTCGCGGGTCACCGCCGACCACGTGCCCACCGTCGACGACGTCGTCGTCACCCGGCTGGCCGCGGCCGGCACCATCAGCCTGGGCAAGACCAACACCCCGGAGTTCGGCTTCCCCTGCTACACCGACAACGACCTGGTGGGGCCGGCGCGCTGCCCGTGGGACCCGGGCCTGCTGGCCGGTGGCTCCAGCGGCGGGGCGGCGGTCGCGGTCGCGGCCGGCTTCGTGCCGTTCGCCCACGGCAGCGACGGCGGCGGTTCCATCCGCATCCCGGCCAGCGTCAACGGGCTGGTGGGACTGAAGCCGGCGCGCGGGCGGGTGAGCAACGCGCCGTCGGGCAGCGAGATCACCGGACTGGTCACCCACGGCCCGCTCGCCCGGACGGTGCGCGACGCCGCCGCGATGCTCGACGCGATGGTCGGCCCGGAGCCCGGCGATCCCGGCTGGGCGCCTCCGCTGCCGCAGGGGGAGACGTTCCTGGCCGCGGCCGATCGTGCGCCCGGGCGGCTGCGGATCGCCGTCCTCCGCGAGTCGCCGATGCCCGGGGCGGCGCCGCTCGAGCCCGAGGTCGCCACCGCCCTGGCGGACGCGGCCGGGCTGCTCGCCGACCTCGGCCACGACCTCGAGGAGGCGCCGGCCGGACTCGTCGGGCCCGAGGTGCTGCCTGCCTTCGAGCAGGTGTGGGCGCTGTCCGGCGCCACCCTTCCGGTTCCGGCCGAGCGGGTCGGTGACCTGCGGCCGCTCACGCGGGAACTGCGTGCCCGCGGTCTGGCGCTGACGGCCCGCGACGCCATGCTGGCGATGGCCGCGCTGCGGTCGTTCGCCCGGCGCTTCGTGCAGGCCACCGCGGCCTATGACGTGCTGGTCGCACCGGTGGTCACCATGACCCCGCGGCCGATCGGCTGGTTCGACGCCGACGGCGACGGCCCGCCGACGAGAGCACCCTGATCTCGCTCTCGGCATTCCCCGCCCTCTGCAACGTCACCGGCCAGCCGGCGGTGAGCGTGCCCCTGCACTGGACCGCCGACGGCCTGCCCATGGGCAGCATGCTGGTCGGCCGGCCCGCCGACGAGAGCACCCTCATCTCGCTCTCGGCGCAGCTGGAGGCCGCCCGGCCCTGGGCGCACCGACACCCCGCCGCCTGGGGGAGCACTACGGGCTGACCGGGACCGGTGCCGGTAAGTTGGCGGGTGTGACCGTCGTCGAGACCATCCTCGTCTTCGCCGTTGTCCCGCTGGCCGTGGTCCTGGTGCTCGCGCTGATGACCCTCGGGCCGGGCGCGCGCAACCGGCGGCCCCGCTACAAGCCCGGGCAGCCGTGGAACCACGACCCGATCTGGTACGAGCCACACCCGGAGGCCACCGGGCACGGGGGCGGCCACGGCGAGGACGACGCCCAGGCGCTCGGCTCGTCGGTCTACCCCGAGCGGTACGGCGACGAGGCCGCGGCGACGCACGCGGTCAGCGGCGGGACGCACGCGGGCAGCAGTGCGACGCGCGCGATCAGCGGTGGCTCGACCGGTGGCGCCACCGTGGCTTCCCGGCCCCGGGCCGCCGGCCCGCTCGGCGGAGCCCGCGGCACGTGGTGAGCCCGGTGCCCGCACCCGTCACGACCACCCCCGTCGCTCCCGCGATCGACCTGCCCGGAGGCCCGCGATGACCAGCGCTCTCGAAGTCGAGTCCCACGACACCGCGACGAACCGGACCGCCGCGGCGCGCACGGACGAGGGCGTCGACCAGATCTTCAGCTTCCGGGAGCTGGCCCGCCTCGACGAGGCCCTGACCATGTCCTCGCGGGAGACCGGCCTGCGCTTCACCCTCTACGTGGGCGACCTGGGCACCCCGACCCGCTCCCGCGCCGAGGAGCTGCATGCCCACTCCGGCGGCAACACCGCCGAGGCGGTGCTGATCGCCGTCTCGCCCGGGCAGCGCGTGGCCGAGGTCGTCACCGGGTCCGCGGCGGCGCGGCGGCTGCCCGACCGCGCCTGCGCGCTGGCCGTGCTGTCCATGACGACCGCCTTCGCCGGGGGAGACCTCGTCGGCGGCATCATCAACGGGCTGCGCCAGCTGGCCGATCAGGCGGGCCGGCCCACCACCCGCCACTGAGACATCGCGATCCTCCGGATCGCACCGCGGCCAGGAGCCGTCCCCGACCGGCCCGGAGCCCCACCTCGTGTGCCGATCGGGGAGCCTCCGGCCCCCGCGATCGCCCCACGATCACCACACCTACGAGGCCCCGTCCACCGATCCGGTGGCCGGGGCCTCGTCTCGTCGGTGCCTCAGAGGCCGGCTTCGGCGTCCCGCTCGCGGGCCCGCAGTGCCCGCGCGATGCCGTCCCGACCCTCGAACACCAGCCGCCGCAGGGCGGCGGGCTGGGTGGCGTCGGCCAGCCAGGCGTCGGCGGCGGCGATGGTGCGCGGCTCCACCACGGACGGGAAGAGGTACTGGACGGCGTTCTTGGCGATCTCGCCCGGGCGGCGGTCCCAGATGGACCGGATGTCGGTGAAGTACCGGTCCACGTACGCGGCGGTCAGCTCGCGCTGGGCCGGGTGCCAGAACCCCGCGACGATCGCCTCGTGCACCGCGTTGGGCACCTCGTCGTCGTGGAAGGACTGCCGCCAGGTCTCGGCCTTGGACTCGGCCGTCGGCCGCAGCGCCCGCGCGGTGGCCGCACGGCGGATCCCGGTCGCGGTGGCGTCACGGGCTGCCTCCGCCTCGATCTCGGCGTCGCCCGCGGCGCCCAGGGCGACCAGACCCTGCAGGAAGGACCATCGCGCGTCGGTGTCGACGACGAGCCCCTCGGGGGCGCGCGAGCCGTCGAGCAGACCGCGCAGGGCCGCGACGTGCTCGTCGGTCCGGGCGGCGCTGGCCAGCGTGCGGGACCACATCAGCTGCTGGTCGCTGCCCGCCGGCGCGGAGTCCAGCGCGGCCAGCGCGTGATCACCCAGCCGCGCCCAGCCGGTGGGCGCCCACGCCGGGTCGGCGAAGCTGTTCAGCGCCGTCTGCACCCGGGCCAGCAGTGACTGGGTGACGCTGATCTCGGTCTCGGCGCCCACCCCGGCCAGCACCAGCTCGACCCAGTCGCGGGCCGGGAGCTCGGCGTCGCGGGTCATGTCCCACGCCGCCGACCAGCACAGCGCCCGGGCCAGCGGGTCGGTCATCGCCCCGACGCGGGCGCGCAGCGTGGCCAGCGAGCGCTCGTCGAGCCGCAGCTTGGCGTAGGTGAGGTCGTCGTCGTTCACCAGGACCAGGTCCGCGGCGGGGTGGCCCGCCAGGTCGGGGACCTCGGTCCGTGCGCCGGCGACGTCGAGCTCCACCCGGTGCGTTCGGGTCAGCCCGTCGGGATCTTCGCTGTAGAGCCCCACGGCGAGGCGGTGGTTGCGCAGCACCGGGTGCTCGGCGACCGCGGTCTGCTCGATGGCGAAGCTGCCGTAGCGACCGTCGTCGGTGAGGTCGAAGACCGGCCGCAGCGTGTTCACCTGGCTGGTGCGCAGCCACTGGTCGGCCCACTCCGACAGGTCGCGACCCGAGCTCTCCGACAGGGGGCCGAGCAGGTCGGCGAGCGTGGTGTTGCCGTACTCGTGGCGCCGGAAGTAGCGCCGCACCCCGGCGAGGAACTCGTCCCGTCCGACGTAGGCCACCAGCTGCTTGAGGACCGAGGCGCCCTTGGCGTACGTGATGCCGTCGAAGTTCACCTCGACCGCTGCGACGTCGGGGATGTCGGCGGCGATCGGGTGCGTCGAGGGGAGCTGGTCCTGCGCGTAGGCCCAGGCCTTCTCGGTGTTGGCGAACGTCGTCCAGGCCGTCGTGTACTCGGTGGCCTCGGCCTGGCACAGCGTGCTGATGTAGGTCGCGAAGGACTCGTTGAGCCACAGGTCGTCCCACCAGCGCATGGTCACCAGGTCGCCGAACCACATGTGGCCCAGCTCGTGCAGCACCGTCTCGGCCCGGCGCTCGTAGCGGGCCCGGCTCACCTTGGAGCGGAAGACGTAGTCCTCGAGGAAGGTGACCGCGCCGGCGTTCTCCATGGCCCCGGCGTTGAACTCGGGGACGAACAGCTGGTCGTACTTGTCGAAGGGGTACGGGTAGTCGAAGACCCGGTGGTAGAAGTCGAACCCCTGCTTCGTCACCCGGAACAACTCGTCGGGGTCGAGGTGCTGGGCCAGGCTGGCCCGGCAGTAGAGGCCGAGCGGGATGCCGTCGTGGGAGTCGGTCACCTTGGCGTAGGGCCCGGCGATCAGCGCGACCAGGTAGGTCGAGATGCGCTTGGTGGGGGCGAAGTGCACCAGCTGCGAGCCGCCGTCGCCGGCCTCGACGGTGCGGTCACCGCTGTTGGAGACTACCTGCCAGTCGAAGGGCGCCGTCACGTGCAGGGTGAAGGTGGCCTTGAGGTCGGGCTGGTCGAAGCAGGCGAACATCCGCTTGGCGTCGGCCGGCTCGAACTGCGTGTAGAGGTAGACCTGGCCGTCCTCGGGGTCGAGGAACCGGTGCAGGCCCTCGCCGCTGTTGGAGTAGCGGCAGTCGGCGGTGACGACCAGCGTGTTCTGCTCGGCGAGGTCGGGCAGCGGCAGCCCGACCTCCTCCTTCCAGGTGCTCACGTCCAGGTCGACGCCGTTCAGGGTGGCCGAGCGGAGCCCGTCGGCGACCAGGTCGATGAAGGTCGAGGCGCCGGGCTCGCGGCAGCCGAACACGACGGTCGTCGTCGACTCGAAGGTGCGCTCGCCGGGGTGCCCGGCGCCGTCGGTGACGTCGAGGACGAGGTCGTAGCTCTCGACGGTCAGGAGTTCGGCGCGGGCGGAGGCATCGATGCGGGTCAAGTTGGGTGCGGCCACGTCCGGGAGCTTCCCACGCGAGGAGCAGGGCATTCGCGGCCACGGTGGGGGCCCCGGGTCCACGGCCACCGCTCCGTCCTGCGGGGGAACAACGGCGCCGCGATCCTGATTGGCACCCGGGGAGAGCCCGGTGACGCCGCCCGGGACGCCGACCGCGAGGAGAACCGCATGACCGAGGCAGTGCAGAGCGCCCCCGTGAAGGCCCGCGTCGACTTCTGGTTCGACCCGCTGTGCCCCTGGGCCTGGCTCACCAGCCGCTGGGTGCTCGAGGCCGTCAAGGTCCGCGAGATCGACCTGCACTGGCACGTCATGTCGCTGGCCGTGCTCAACCGCGGCCGCGACCTGCCGGAGGACTACCAGGAGACGATGAAGAAGGCGATGGGCCCGGTGCGGGTCGCGATCGCCGCCGCCCAGCAGCACGGCGACGAGGTGCTCGGCGACCTCTACACCGCCATGGGCACGCTGCGGCACCACGAGAAGGCGGAGCTCGACGAGCTGATCGCCCCGGCGCTGGAGCGCGCCGGCCTGCCCGCGTCCCTGGCCGAGGCGGCAACCTCGGCCGAGTACGACGAGGCGCTCGAGAAGAGCCACCACGCGGGCATGGACCCGGTCGGTGACGACGTCGGCACGCCGGTCATGCACATCGACGGCGTCGCGTTCTTCGGACCCGTCATCAGCAAGGTGCCCACCGGCGAGGACGCCGGCAAGGCCTTCGACGGTGCCGTCCTGCTGGCGAACCTGCCCGACTTCTGGGAGCTCAAGCGCACCCGCTCCACCGGCCCGGACATGGATTCCGTCCCCGCCGGGACCCTGGAGATCACCCGCCGCTGAGCGGGCACGCGGGGCTCTCGCCGCGTCGACGGACGTTCCGCCGCGCCGTGACGCGGCGGGACCTCCCGTGACGCGGCGGTACCTCTCCCCGTGACGGGGCGGGACCTCCCGTGGCGGGCCTCGCAGTCGTGGGGGGGGGGGGGGGGGGGGGGGGGGGG
>NZ_JAVREI010000007.1:0-199219 GCF_031845325.1 Blastococcus goldschmidtiae
TCCGGCCGGCCCAGCTCCGCCCGGATCAGCATGGCCATCAGGCCACCCAGGATGAAGAACATGAACGAGACGGCCAGATACATCAGGCCGATGGTCTTGTGGTCCGTGGTCCGCAGCAGGTTCGACAACCGCGACCCGCGGGTGGGGGTCTCCGCCGGGCTCGGCCGGCTCACGATGGGCCGCGGTGCGATGGCGGTCACGCGGCGGCTCCCGCACGGACGCGGGCACGCGCCCGGCGGTCGTCGATGCAGCTGCCGGACATGGTCGGCCCCCGGAGTTCAGTGACGTGGCGCGGTCGAGGCTCCGCTCCTGCGAGCGGCTCCCTCATGGTCGCCTACGCGCGCGGGTTCGGACACCCGGGGGGTGCCTGCCCGGCGGGCTCCTCAGCCCGCGGAGAGCCAGGCGGTCAGGTCCACGGCGACGCCGTCGTGGGCGTCGGCGTCGGGTACCAGCCAGGCACCCTCACGCGCCTGCCCGTCGGCCAGCCAGCGGGCGATGTCGCGGCCGAAGGCCGACTGCGCGCCCGCCGAGGGGGTGCCGACCGCGCCGACGAAGGTCACGTCGGTCACCTGCCCGTCCGCGTGGCGCAGCATCACGCGGCATCGGGCGCGACGGTGGCGGGCGGGCGGCACGGCCTCGCGGACGACGGCGGACTCGGCTCCCGCGGCGGCGGCGAAGCCGGGAGCGGCGCTACGCAGGCGGCTCACGAAGCGCTGGGCGTCGTCCATGGGGACGCCGGGCTCGGCGACGGCCAGCGCGAGAGCGCCGGCGCTGGCGACGGTCTCGAGCGGCAGCGCGCTGTCGATTGCGGCGCGCGGAACGGGGGGCAGGCTGCGGCGCCGACCGGCGTGGATGGTCTCCATGGTGACGGACAGTGTCGCCACGCCGGAGGCCGCGGGCCGGGGGGCGCGCCGACCGTGGGACGACTGGGGCGAACGGGTGGCTCGGCCGGGGTCGACCCTCAGCCGTGCGCCGGGCGAGCGGTGTCGGCGGGCACCGGCCCTGCCTCGGGCGAGCGTCCCGCCGCGGTAGCGGCCAGGTGCACGACGACGGCGCCCAGGCACAGCACGACCACACCCGCGACGACGTCGAGCAGGTAGTGGTTGCCGGAACCCATGACGACGAAGAACGTGCTGAACGGATAGGCCAGCGCCACCACGCGGACCCACGTGCGGCGGACGAGCAGGAGCAGCACCACACCGCACCAGGCGGCCCAGGCGCAGTGCAGCGAGGGCATCGCGGCGAACTGGTTGGAGATGGCGTCCGAGCCCGGCGTGCCGGACGCCGGCCACCAGCCCCAGCTGGAGGTCTGGCTCATGACGTCGACGAAGCCCTCGTCGCCCAGGAGCCGCGGGGGAGCGGTCGGCAGCCAGTAGAAGCCGATCAATGCCAGCGCGGTGGTGATCATGAGGACGCCGCTGGCCGCGCGGTACCGGGAGGGGCGGCGCAGGAAGAGCCAGGTGAGCACCGCCGGGGTGACGAGGAAGTGCAGCGTCGCGTAGTGCAGGGCGACCGCGCCCGCGACGACGTCGGTGCGGTGCACCCAGTCGTTGAGCCCGCGCTCGAGCGCCAGTGCCCAACCGTCCTCCAGGGCGAGGATGTCCCTCCCGTTCGCGTAGGCGCGGCCGACGACGTCCCCGACGCTGTTGCGCACCAGCGAGTAGACGCCGTACAGGACGGCGAGGAGGAGCACCTCCACCCACCACACCGGGCGCGAGAACGACCGGAGCAGGGCCGACCCGGCGGTCGGGCGGGCGGTGACCGCCACGGGACCGGACGGCGTCGGGGCGCCCGCGCCGGTCGGCACCAGAGTTGCGGTCACGTCCTGCTCATCTCGTCGGCGGAGGACTGTCGCACTCTCCATCGGACGATTCACAGCAGTTGTTGACCTGTCGGCGGCCGAATGCTCGGGGACTCCGGCGTCCGGCCGCCCGGACGAGACCAGGATCAGGCGCCGCCGCCGACCGGCACCACGCCGGCGCCCGTGCGCTCGGCATCGGGGGAACTCGCCGCGCGGCCCTGGCGTCGCTCGATGTACTGCGCCAGCCGTCCCAGCGAGTAGTTGATGGCGATGTAGAGCAGTGCGATCACGACGAAGGTCTGGATCGGGTTGTCGAGGACGCGTCGGATGCTCTCGCCCTGGCTGAGCAGCTCGTCGTAGTTGGCGATGAAGGTGACCAGCGAGGTGTCCTTGAGGACGACGACGAGCTGGCTGATGATCGCGGGCAGCATGGCGCGGAAGGCCTGCGGCAGCAGCACGATGCGCATCGTCTGGCCCCTGGTCAGGCCGGTGGCGAGCGCCGCCTCCCGCTGGCCCTTGGGCAGGGAGGCGACCCCGGCGCGCACGATCTCGGCGAAGATCACCATGTTGTAGGCGGTCAGCCCGATGACCAGTCCCCAGAACACCTGCCCGCCCGGGAGCCCGCTGAAGTCGAGGCCCACGTCGTCGAGCACGCGCACGCCGATGTAGATGAGCACGACGACGGGCAGTCCGCGGAGGACCTCGACGACGGCGACCAGCGGGAGCCGGCCCGCGCGTCCCCAGGAGAGCCGGGCGACGGCGATCAACGTGCCGAGCACGACCGACAGCACCATCGCCACGACGGCGGCCTTGATCGTGTTGACGATGCCCTCGGCCACGAGCTCCCAGACCAGCTCGAAGGACTCGTTCGACGGGTCGATCCACGGGCCCCACGCCTCCATGGAGAACTGCCCGCGGTCGGCCAGGCGGCGCACCACCACGAAGGCGAGGCCGAGGAGGACCAGCACGGCCACCACGGTGCCGATCGCCGTCCGGCGACGGGCCTTCGGTCCCTGCGCGTCGTACAGGACGCTCTCCTGCTGGCTCATCGGACGATCGCCACCCGTCGCTCGATGACCTGGAGCACCGCACCGGCCGGCAGGGTGAGGAGCAGGAAGCCGACGGCGACCCCGCCGACGAACACCGGCAGCGTCTCGTACCCGCGGGCGCTGGTCAGCGTCTGCCCGACGCTCCACAGGTCCCCGCCCACGCCGAAGGCGCCCACGACGGCGGAGTTCTTGAACATGGCGATGATGACGCTCCCCAGCGGGGGGACCACGGTGCGCAGGGCCTGGGGGAGGATGACGAACCGCAGCGTCTCCGAGAACTTCAGGCCGATGGACCGCGCCGCCTCGGCCTGGCCGGCGGGCACCGAGTTGATGCCCGAACGGATCGCCTCGCAGACGAAGGCCGAGGTGTAGAGCACCAGCCCGAGGACGCCGAAGAAGAAGAACGAACGGTTGATGCCGATCTCCGGCAGGCCGAAGGCGCAGGCGAAGAGCACCACCGAGAGCGGGGTGTTGCGGAAGGTCGTCACCCAGAACGAGCCGAAGGCCCGCAACGGCGGGACGGGGGAGACGCGGCAGGCGGCGATGACGACGCCCAAAAGCAGGGACCCGATCATCGCCACCACGATGATGCGCAGCGACGTCAGGAACCCGTCGACGAACAGGTCGATGTTGTCGAAGACGGCGTCCATGTGCTCTCCCTCCTCCCGGACGTGGTGTCGTGCGCGCGTCCGCGGCCGGCCGGCGGGGACCGGCCGGCCGCGGAGCGGTGATCAGTCGGTCAGACGCACTCGTTGGCGTCGGGCAGTTCGGGGGTCTGGGTGCCCTCGATCTGGCCTGCCGTGGCCTCCCAGGCTGCGACGTAGGCATCCTCGTTCTCGGCCAGCGTCTCGTTGATGAACTGGCAGAACTCGACGTCGCCCTTCTCGATCCCGATGCCGTACGGCTCCTCGGTGAACTGCTCGCCGACGAGCTTGAACTCGCCGTCGCTGTCGGCGACGTAGCCGAGCAGGATCACGTTGTCGGTGGTGACGGCGTCGACCTGGCCGTTGCTCAGCGAGTCGACGCACTGCGCGTACTCGTCGAAGAGCACCAGCTGGCTACCGGGGTCGGCCAGGTAGGGCTGGATCTGCTCCGACGGCGTGGACCCGGTCGCGGAGCAGACCTTGAGGTCGGGGTTCTCCTCGAAGGACTCCGGTCCGGTGATCTCGTCGTTCTCCGACAGCACCATGATCTGCTGCCCGGCCTCGTAGTACGGGCCGGCGAAGGTGATCCGCTCGGCGCGCTCGTCGTTGATCGTGTAGGTGGCGACGACCATGTCGACCTCGCCGCCCTCGAGGACCTCCTCGCGCACCGCGGAGGGCGTCTCCTGCCACTCGATGTCCTCCGGCGCGATGCCGAGCTCGGCGGCGATGATCTTCGCGATCTCGACGTCGAAGCCCTCGAGCTCGCCGTCGAGGCCTTCCAGACCGAAGAACGGCTGGTCGTACTTGGTGCCGATCCGGATCGAGCCCTGCTCGGCGAGCTCGGCCATGGTCGTGCCCTCCTCGAACTCGGGGGCCTCGGCGACCTCCGGCTCGGGTGCGGCCGACTCGTCGTCGCCACCGCAGGCTGCGGCGGTCAGGGCGACGACGGACAGGGTGGCTACCAGGGCGGTGCGGCGGATCAGCATCGTTCGGTCCTCTCGCTCGGTGGATCTGGGGGTGTTCAGTGGGTGAGGATCTTCGAGAGGAAGTCCTTGGCCCGGTCGGACTGCGGGTTGGTGAAGAAGGTCTCCGGCTCGGCGGTCTCGACGACCTTTCCGCCGTCCATGAACACCACGCGGTTGGCCGCCCGGCGGGCGAAGCCCATCTCGTGCGTGACCACGACCATCGTCATGCCGTCCTTCGCCAGGCCGACCATGACGTCGAGGACCTCGTTGATCATCTCCGGGTCCAGGGCCGAGGTGGGCTCGTCGAAGAGCATCACCTTGGGTTCCATGGCCAGGGCGCGGGCGATGGCCACGCGCTGCTGCTGACCGCCGGAGAGCTGTGCGGGGTACTTGTCGGCCTGGGAGGCCACGCCCACCCGCTCGAGCAGCTCCCGGGCCCGCCGGTCGGCCTCGGCCTTCGGCTTCTTGCGCACCTTGACCGGGCCGAGCGCGACGTTCTCCAGGACCGTCTTGTGCGCGAAGAGGTTGAAGCTCTGGAACACCATGCCGACGTCGGCCCGCAGGCGGGCGAGCTCCTTGCCCTCCTCGGGCAGCAGCGCGCCGTCGATGGTGATCTCGCCGTTGTCGATGGGCTCGAGCCGGTTGATGGCGCGGCACAGCGTCGACTTGCCCGAGCCCGAGGGCCCGATGACGACGACGACCTCGCCGCGGCCGATCTCGAGGTCGATGTCCTGCAGGACGTGCAGTTCGCCGAACCACTTGTCGACGCCGGACAGGCGGACGAGAGGCTCTCCGTTCGGGCGGCTGGTCACTCCGGGGACACTAAAGCCGGATCGCGTCGTATCCCGACCCGTGGGATCACGAAGCCGTAACGAACGCGGATCTTTCCCCCTGGCGGGGCACCTGCGGTCGTCCGCCGACCCGGCGGTGCGGGCGCCGTACCCTCGCTGCTGTCATGGAGAGCGCAGGAGAGAGCCCCGAGCGCACCTACCGGGTGCGCACCTACGGGTGCCAGATGAACGTCCACGACTCCGAGCGGCTGTCCGGGCTGCTGGAGCAGGCCGGTTACGTGGCCGCCGCCGAGGGGAACGACGCCGACGTCGTCGTCCTCAACACCTGCGCGGTGCGGGAGAACGCCGACAACCGGCTCTACGGCAACCTCGGCCATCTGCGCCCGGTGAAGGACGCCCGTCCCGGCATGCAGATCGCCGTCGGCGGGTGCCTCGCGCAGAAGGACCGCGGCGAGATCGTGCGCCGCGCGCCCTGGGTCGACGTCGTCTTCGGCACGCACAACGTCGGGTCGCTGCCGGCGCTGCTCGACCGCGCGCGGCACAACGCCGAGGCGCAGGTGGAGATCGTCGAGTCCCTCGAGGTCTTCCCCTCGACCCTGCCCGCGAAGCGGGACTCGGCCTACTCGGGCTGGGTGTCGATCAGCGTGGGCTGCAACAACACCTGCACGTTCTGCATCGTCCCTGCGCTGCGCGGCAAGGAGAAGGACCGCCGTCCCGGCGAGATCCTGGCCGAGGTGCAGGCGCTGGTGGACCAGGGCGTGCTCGAGGTGACGCTGCTGGGGCAGAACGTGAACGCCTACGGCGTGGAGTTCCGCGAGCGGGGCGCCTTCGCCGACCTGCTGCGATCGGCGGGCCGGATCGAGGGCCTGGAGCGGATCCGCTTCACCAGCCCCCACCCGCGGGAGTTCACCGACGACGTCATCGAGGCGATGGCGGAGACCCCCGCGGTCTGCCACCAGCTGCACATGCCGCTGCAGAGCGGGTCGGACGACGTCCTGCGCCGGATGCGCCGCGGCTACCGGCAGGAGCGCTACCTCGGGATCATCGACCGCGTCCGTGCCGCCATGCCCGACGCGGCGATCACCACCGACATCATCGTGGGCTTCCCCGGCGAGACCGAGGCCGACTTCGAGCAGACCCTCGAGGTCGTCCGGAGGGCCCGCTTCGCCAGCGCCTTCACCTTCCAGTACTCCAAGCGGCCCGGGACCCCGGCCGCCGAGATGGACGAGCAGCTCCCCAAGGCGGTCGTCCAGGAGCGCTACCTGCGGCTGACCGCGCTGCAGGAGGAGATCAGCTGGGCGGAGAACCGCGCGCAGGTCGGCCGGCGGGTCGAGCTGCTCGTCGCCGCGGGGGAGGGCAGCAAGGACGCCGCCACCGGGCGGCTGTCCGGCCGGGCCCGCGACGGCCGGCTGGTGCACTTCACGCACGTCCACGGCGTCCGGCCCGGCGACGTCGTCGAGACGGTCGTGACCGACGCCAAGCCGCACTTCCTCGTGGCCGACGGCGCGCTGCTGTCCCACCGCCGGACGCGGGCGGGCGACGCGAGCGAGGCCGGCACCCGGCCGACCACGGCCGGGGTCACGCTGGGCATGCCGCGGATCGGGGTCCCGGACCCGCTGCCGGTCCTCGCAACCGGCTGCTGAGGCCCCGCCGCAGGGCCCCGCCGCGAGCGAGCGAGCGGTGGGGGGCGGCGGGGTCCTTCCTCACCGGCGGGCGGACTTCTCCGCCTCGGCCAGCCACTCGCGGCGGGTGGCGAGGTTGGCCTGCGCCTCGCTGATCCGCCGCTGGTCACCGGCGGCCTCGGCCTTGGCCAGCTGCTCCTCGGCCTTGGTCACCGCGGCGCGCATGGAGGTGACCATCGGGTTCTCCGCGGCGGCGCGGGGCCGGCCGGCGTCGGCTGCGCCGCGGACCTTCTGCTCCACCGCCTGCATGCGGTCCTCGAGCTGCCGCATGACCCCGCGCGGCACGTGGCCGATGGCGTCGTACCGCTCCTGGATCTTGCGCAGCGCGTTCTGCGCCCCGCGGAGGTCCTTGGTCGGGTCGAGCCGCTCGGCCTCGGCCAGCAGCTCCTCCTTGAGCGCCTGGTTGGCCGTCTCGTCGCTGGTGCGGGCCTTGTCCGACTCGGTTCGGGCGGCGAAGAAGACGTCCTGCGCGGCGCGGAACTGCTTCCACAGGTCGTCGTCGCCGTCCCGGCCGGTGCGCGGCACCGCCTTCCAGCGGTCCATGAGCGAGCGCATCGCCGCGCTCGTCGGACCCCAGTCGGTGGAGGAGGAGAGCCGCTGCGCCTCCGTGATCAGCTCCTGCTTGGCGCCCCGCGCCTCGCCGCGCTGCGCGTCGAGCTGGGCGAAGTGCGCACCCCGCCGACGGCCGAAGGCGTCCCGGGCGGCGGCGAAGCGCGTCCAGAGCGCCTCGTCGGTCTTCCGGTCGATGCCCCGGATCGCCTTCCACTCCTCGACGATCGCCTTGAGCCGGTCCCCGGCGGCCTTCCAGGCCGTGGACTCCTCGGCGATCGTCTCCGCCTCGGCGGCCAGCGCCTCCTTGCGGGCCACCTGCGCGGCGCGCGCCGCGGCCTTCTCGGCCCGGAACTCGGCCGCGGCGGAGTCGGCGGTCCCGACCATGGCGCGGGCCCGGGCGGCGAGCCCGTCGAGGTCGCCGACGGCGGCCGCGCCCGGGATCGACTCGGCGAGGGCCTGCGCCTTGCTCTTGATCTCGGCCGGGTTGCCGGTGTGCGCCTTCAGGCGGGCCTCGAGCAGCGTGACCTCGGTGGCGAGGTCGTCGAACCGGCGCGCGTAGTGGGCGAGGCCGGCCACGGGCTCACCGGCCTGCCAGGAGCCGACGGCGCGCTCGCCCTCGGCGGTGCGGACGTAGACGGTGCCGTCGGCGTCGACGCGGCCCCACTGGGACGGATCGCTGACGGGTCCGGCACCGGGCGCCATCGACGCGGGGGAGGGCACGGCGGGGGCGGGGATCGGCGCCGCGGGCGCAGCCACCCCGGGGGCGGCCGGCGCCTCGGCGTCGGGCGCCGCGGCCGGCGGCTCGGTCTCCGGCGCGGTCGTCCCGGAGGCGTCGGCCACCGCGGGTGCCGTGCTCCCGGCGGACGCGACCTCGGTGGCCGCCGCCTCGGGCTCGGCCGGCGGGACCGCGGCCTCGGGCGCCACCGTCTCGAGGGTCTCGGCGGCAGGAACCGCCACCTCGGGAGCGGTCTCCTCCGTGCCTCCCGCCGCGGTGGTCGGCTCCGTCGTGGGGTCGGGGAGGGCGGCCTCGGCAGGCGTCGGCGCGTCGGGTGTCCCGGCGTCCGGCGTCACCGCCGCGGGTACCTGCTCCACCTCCGGGGTCGCGACGTCGGGAGTCTCCACAATCGGTGGAGTGGCCTGCTGCGCCCCGCTGCCGGGGTTGTCCGTGCTCGACACTCCGGCAGTGTCCCACGTCCCATCGGCGAGACTGAGTGCGTGAGCGCCGAATCGGGAAGTCCACCCCTTCCCTCCGCCGGGGACGGCCCCTCCGTCGCCTTCTGTCCCCCCGCGCCGCTGCTGCTGCCCGCGGTCGAGGGCCGCGCCGTCGCCGAGACGACCGACCTGCGCCGGGCGTGCCGGGCAGCCGTCGCGGCGATGCTGGCGGTCGGCCCCGAGACCGTCGTCGTCGTGGCCGAGGCGCCCGCAGGGACCCGGCACGGCGCCGGTGACGTCGCCCGTCTCCGCGGGCTCGGGCTCGACCTCGACGTCCCCTTCGCGGGCCCGTCGGCCGCCGAGCCCGGGATCGCGGGAGTCGGGTTCGGGGTCGGTGCCTGGCTGCTGGACGAGGCCTCCTTCGCTGGACGACGGATCGGCGTCGGGCCGGCGGACCTGGCCGGTGTGCTCGGCGAGTGCGCGGGCCCGGTGGGGGTGCTCGCCCTGGGCGACGGCTCGGCGCGCCGCGGCGTGAAGGCACCCGGCTACCTCGACGAGGCCGCCGGCCCCTTCGATGCCGTCGTCGCCGGTGCACTCGCGCGCGGCGACGCCGCAGCGCTCGCGGCGCTCGACCCGGCCGAGGGACGGCGGCTGCTGGCTGCCGGCGTGCCGGTCTGGCGGGCGGTCGGCAGCGCCCTGGCCGGCCGCTCGATCGCCGGCCGGCTGCACGCCGATGCCGCACCGTTCGGTGTCGGCTACCTGGTGGCCGACTGGACGGCGCGATGAGCGACGTCCCGCCCGTGGTGGCGGTCGTCGGCCCGACCGCCACCGGGAAGACCGCGCTGGCCGTCGCGCTGGCCCAGCGGCTCGGGGGCGAGGTGGTCAACGCCGACTCCATGCAGCTCTACCGCGGCATGGACATCGGCACCGCCAAGCCCGACGCGGCCGAGCGCGACGGTGTGCCGCACCACCTGCTGGACCTGTGGCACGTGCGCGAACCGGCGTCGGTGGCCGAGTACCGGCAGCGGGCGCGGGCGGAGATCGACCGGCTGCGGGCTGCGGGCGTCGTCCCGCTGCTGGTCGGCGGTTCGGGGCTCTACGTCCGGGCGGTGCTGGACGAGCTCGACTTCCCGGGCACCGACGCCGCCGTGCGCGCCCGGCTGGAGGAGGAGCTCGCCGTCGTCGGCCCGGCGGCGCTGCACGCCCGCCTGGCGTCGGTCGACCCGGCAGCGGCGGCGGCCGTCCTGCCCGGCAACGGACGGCGCATCGTCCGCGCGCTGGAGGTCGTCGAGATCACCGGCGGACCCTTCCGGGCCACGATGCCCGAGCCGGTGCCGCACTACCCGGCGGTCGTGCTGGGCCTGGACCGGGAGCCGACCGGGCTCGACGCGCGGATCGCGCTGCGGGTGGACCGGATGTGGGCCGCAGGGTTCGTCGCGGAGGTCGAGGTCCTCGCCGCCGACGGGCTGCGCGAGGGGCCGACGGCGTCGCGCGCGCTCGGCTACGCGCAGGTGCTCGGCCAGCTCGACGGCACGCTGACCCCCGAGGAGGCCCGCGAGCGGACGGTGGTCACCACTCGCCGGTTCGTGCGCCGGCAGCGCTCCTGGTTCCGCCGCGATGCGACGACCACCTGGCTGGACGCCGCCCGCCCCGACCTGCTCGACGCCGCTCTCGCCGGGATCGCCGACCGTACGATCGGCCGGTGACCGCCACCCCCCGCGTGCTGATCGGGCACGGCACCGAGAACGACTTCGTCGTGCTGCCCGACCCGGACGGCTCCGTGTGGCCCGGGAAGCGGCTGGACGCGGCGATGGTCCGCCGGCTGTGCGACCGCCGCGCCGGACTCGGTGGCGACGGCGTCCTCCGGTTGGTCCGCAGTGCCCACGTGCCCGACGCCGCCGACGTCCTGGGCGCCGAGCTGGCGGCCTGCGAGTGGTTCATGGACCACCGCAACGCCGACGGCTCCTACGCGGAGATGTGCGGCAACGGCATCCGGCTGTTCCTCCACGCGCTGGTCGCGGAGGGGCTGCTGGGCCGGGCGGCGTGCCTCGACGGCGTCCTGGTCGGCACCCGCGGTGGGCCGCGCCGGGTCGGGGCGTCCCCCGACGGCGGCTACTGGGTGGACATGGGGCCCGCACGCGAGTTCGGGCGCGGATCGGCCGAGGTGGACGGCTCGACGTTCACCGGCGCGGCGGTGTCCATGGGCAACCCGCACCTGGCGGCGCTCACCGACGTCGACGTCGACACCCTGGACCTGAGCCGGGAGCCGGCCTTCGACGCCGGTCTCTTCCCCGACGGCGTCAACGTCGAGCTGATCAACGTGCTCGAGCCGGGTGTGCACATCCGGCTGCGGGTGTTCGAGCGGGGCGTGGGGGAGACCCGCTCCTGCGGCACCGGGGCGTGCGCGGCCGCCTACGCGGCCCTCGCTGACGCGGGACGCGACGAGGGGACCGTCGTCGTCGACGTCCCCGGGGGCCGCCTGTCGGTGCAGGTCGACCCCCGGACGACGGTGCTCACCGGCCCGGCGGTGCTGGTGTCGGCCGGATCGCTGTGCCGGGAGTGGCTCGGCGACTGACGCCTCGCTACGACGCCTCAGCGGCGGTCGTCGTCGGGCGGCAGGGGCACCATCGCGTCGTCGTCGTCGGTGGCCGGAGGGGTGGGTGGCGCCCCGCGGCCGCTGTCCTGGTCGGCGCCCCCGCCCATCGGGTTGCGCGGCGGGCCGCCGATGCCCACCGGATCCCGGCCGGGGTCCTCCACGTCGCTGTTCGCCCCGAGGCTGCTCGATCCGCTCGCGGTCATCGGTTCCTCCTCGTCGTGCGGAATGCGGTCCGAGAGGCCCTACCCGCCGATCGCGGGATGCACCCGGACCGGTTCTGCGTTGCACCCCGTGATGACAACTGAGGTGACCCGCATGCCCGACCGTGCCACGCTGGACCCGATGACGACCGCCCCGGAGCGCATGCCGCTCGACGACGAGCCCCGCCGCGCGCCTGCCGCGCGACCCGACGCGACGGACGACACCACCGGTTCCTACGCCCTCGAGGCCCGTGGCGCGCTGCGCCGCGTGGCCGGGCTGGGCACCGAGCTGGCCGACGTCACCGAGGTCGAGTACCGGCAGCTGCGCCTCGAGCGCGTGGTCCTCGTCGGTGTCTGGACCGAGGGGACGCAGGCCGACGCGGACCGTTCCCTGGCCGAGCTCGCCGCGCTCGCGGAGACCGCCGGCTCGGAGGTCCTGGAGGCCGTGAGCCAGCGCCGTGACAAGCCGGACGCCGCCACCTACGTGGGATCGGGCAAGGCCGGCGAGATCCGCGACATCGTCGCCGCGACGGGCGCGGACACGGTGATCTGCGACGGCGAGCTGACCCCCGGTCAGCTCAACCAGCTGGAGAAGGTACTCAAGGTCAAGGTCGTCGACCGGACGGCGCTGATCCTCGACATCTTCGCGCAGCACGCCACCAGCCGGGAGGGCAAGGCCCAGGTCGAGCTGGCGCAGATGCAGTACATGCTGCCGCGGCTGCGCGGCTGGGGTGAGTCGCTGTCCCGGCAGGCCGGTGGCCGGGTGGCCGGCGGTGGCGGTATCGGTACCCGCGGCCCCGGTGAGACGAAGATCGAGACCGACCGCCGGCGGATCCGGACGCGCGTCAGCAAGCTCCGCCGCGAGATCGCTGGCATGGCGACCGCCCGGGCCACCCAGCGCAGCAGCCGGGACCGCAACGCGACCCCCAGCGTGGCGATCGCCGGGTACACCAACGCCGGCAAGTCCAGCCTGCTCAACCAGCTCACCGGTGCCGGCGTCCTCGTGGAGAACGCGCTGTTCGCCACCCTGGACCCGACCGTCCGCCGGGCCGAGGGGCCCGACGGTCGCGAGTACACCCTCACCGACACCGTCGGCTTCGTCCGGCACCTGCCCCACCAGCTGGTCGACGCCTTCCGGTCGACGCTGGAGGAGGTGGCCGCGGCCGACCTGCTGCTGCACGTCGTCGACGGCTCCGACCCCGACCCGCTGGGCCAGATCAACGCGGTGCACGTCGTGCTGCGGGAGATCGACGCCTCCGCGGTGCCCGAGGTCATCGTGGTCAACAAGGTCGACGCCATGGACGAGGAGGCCATCCTCACGCTCCGCCAGGCACTGCCCGGAGCGGTGTGGGTGTCGGCCCGGACCGGCGCCGGGATGGACACGCTGCGCGAGCTGATCGCAGCCCGCCTGCCGCACCCCGACACCGACGTCGACGTCCTGGTGCCCTACGACCGCGGCGACCTCGTGGCCCGCGTGCACCGGGACGGCGAGGTGCTGGCCGAGGCGCACGAGGCCGGGGGTACCCGCCTGACCGCGAAGGTCGACGGTGCGCTCGCCGCGGCGCTCGAGGAGTTCGCGGCGCCAGTCGGCTGAACCGCCCGCGGCGCCCGGCGCTCGGATCACGGTCAGGTCACGGACCGGTACGGTGAGCGGGTGACGAGCGGCGTGGTGTGCGACGCCGGCGTGCCCGAGCGCACCCGTGCGGTCTCGATCGGGCGCCCGCCGTGGTGGCTGCTGCTCCTCGCCCTGCTCGTGGCCGGCCTGGTCACCGCCGACCTGCTCGCCGGCGGGGCCCTGGAGCGGCTGGACCTGTGGGTCTCCGACGTCGTCCGCGGCTGGGGACTGCGCGACTCGGCCGCCTATCCGGTCATCTGGGCGATCACCCAGCTCGGCGGTCGAGGCACGATCCTCATCGTCCTGGCCGTGCTCGTCGGCTACCTGGCCTGGCGGCATCGCACGGGGATGCCGCTGCTGCGGGTCCTGCTCGCGCTGGGCACGCTCACCGTCGGCGTCTACGCGGTCAAGTTCGGTACCGGTCGGACCGCGCCCGGGCACCCCGACGAGCTCTTCTTCCACGTCGACGGCGCGTCGTTCCCCTCGGGGCACGTGGCCAACGCCGTCATCATGTGGGGAGTCGCCCGCTGGCTGGCCGTCGAGTACGAGATGCCTGTCCGGGTGCAGCGCGCGTTCTGGTGGCTGAGCGTCGTCGGACCGGTCGCCACCGGCGTCTCGATGGTGTCGCTGGACTTCCACTGGGTGACCGACGCGGTCGTCGGTGCCGCCGTGGGCGTGCTGCTGCTGGGCGTGGTTCATGCACTGGACGCGATCGTTCTGTCACGCTGGGTTCGTGCCCGACCAGGCCGGCAGACCGCGTAGCGGCTTCGGAGGACGGCGTGCCACCCGCGCCGTAGGGCTCGTGGTGGCGGTCCTCCTCGGCTTCTCGCTGCCCGTCGTGGGGGCGACCGTCGCCGTCGCCCAGGAGCCGGACGCTCCTGCACCGGCCGTCCGGTGCCAGATCACGGATCCCGCGCTGGCGGAGATCTCCGGGCTGGTCGACCTCGGCGAGCGCATGCTCGTCATGAACGACGGCGGGGACGCGCTCAGCGTCTCGGTGCTCGACGCCGGGTGCCAGGTGCTCGAGACGCGGACCGCCGCCGTCGACCCCTACGACCCCGAGGATCTCGCCCTGGGCGCCGACGGGACCCTCTGGCTGGCCGACGCCGGGGACAACAACTCCGTGCGCTCGACCGTCGCCCTGCTGGCGCTGCGGCCGGACGGGTCCGCGGCCGTGCACCGGCTCAGCTACCCCGACGGCGCCCACGACTCCGAGGCGCTGCTGCTCGCGCCCGACGGCACCCCGTACCTGGTCACCAAGGACGTGCTGGGGTCCAGCGGTGTGTACCGGCCCACTGGCCCGCTGTCGGCCGAGGCGGCCGTTCCGATGGAGCGGGTGGCGACGGTCAACATGACGCTCACGGGGACCCCTGGCGGCCCGGTGGGACGCGCCGGGCAACTGCTCGTCACCGGGGGAGCGGTGGCGGGCGACGGGCACGCACTGGCGTTGCGCACCTATACCGATGCCTACGTGTGGCCGCTGTCGGGCTCGGACGTCGTGGGTGCCCTGGCCGGGACCCCGGTACGGGTTCCGCTGCCCGAGTCACCCCAGGGCGAGGCGATCAGCTTCACCGGGGACGACGCGCAGCTGGTCATCGCCAGCGAAGGCGTGCCCAGCGAGGTGGTCGTGGTGCCGATCTCCGCGGTCACGCCGGCGTCCGCCGCGGCGCCGGCCGACGGCCCGGTGCCCAGCCTGACCGAGCTCACCAGCTCGGGCAGGTCGCCGGTCACCTCTGCGCTGATCGCGGCCGCCGTGGCGACCCTCGTGGTGTGGCTGGTCCCCAAGCTGCGCCGTCGCCCGCGGTCCTGAGTCGCCGCGCCTGCCGGCACCCCGCCCGGGCGACCGCCCGCTGGTGCGGCCGGTGACCCGGACGGGGCCTGGGGTCAGACCCTGCGCAACACCGAGACGACGCGGCCCAGGACCGTCGCGTCGTCGCCGGGGATCGGCTCGTAGGCCGGGTTGTGCGGCAGCAACCAGACGTGCCCGTCGCGCCGCTTGTAGGTCTTGACCGTCGCCTCGCCGTCGATCATCGCGGCGACGATCTCGCCGTTCTCCGCCGTGGGTTGCTGGCGCACGACCACCCAGTCGCCGTCGCAGATGGCGGCCTCGACCATCGAGTCGCCGACGACCTTGAGCATGAACAGGGTGCCCTCGCCGACCAGCTCGCGGGGCAGCGGGAAGACGTCCTCCACCGCCTGCTCGGCGAGGACGGGACCGCCGGCGGCGATCCGGCCGACCAGGGGCACGTACGTCGGGGCGGCGAGCGGCTCGTCGGTGCCGGCCACCGGCTCGGCGAGCGGCGCCACCGGACGCGAGGTGTCGCCCGGCAGCCGGACGTCGAGGGCGCGCGGGCGGTTGGGGTCCCGACGCAGCCAGCCCTTCTTCTGCAGGACCGAGAGCTGGTGGGCCACCGAGGAGGCCGAGGAGAGGCCGACGGCCTCGCCGATCTCGCGCACCGAGGGCGGGTAACCGCGCCGGTCGATGGAGTCCCGGATGACCTCCAACACCCGGCGCTGGCGCTGGGTCAGCCCGTCGCCGTCGGCGCCGCGGTCGGGGAAGGAGCGCACCGACGCGCTGCCGTTCTCCGTGTCCGGTCCCGACGCCGTGCTGCGCGTCCGTCGGCCGCCCGACGTCCCGCTGGTCTCCGCCACGTCTCCTCCTCGCGGGCTGCCGGTGCAGCCGTGCTGGTCGCGTCCCAGGAACCGTAGCGCCGATCACGCCTGCTTTCAAACAGGTGTTCGAAGACGGCCGTCGTGTCGGGTCGCTTCTGTCGGTGGCGTCCGGTAGACATCGCACAGACGTTCGATTCGAACAGCCGTTCGAAGACCGTGGTGGACGTGCGGGTCGGGAGGAGTGGTCGTGGGAAGTGTGGCGCAGGCCGTGGTGGAGTTCGACGAGGCGGTGCAGGCGCCGTGGCGCCCGCCGCTGGCGGGTGGAGCCGGACGACAGGGGCGGTTGCGCGCGGTGCCGGACCTGCTGCACGACCCGGCTCCCCTGGCCCGGGGTGCCGGGCGTTCAGCGGTCGGTGCTGCGGCCCACCGCGGGCACCCGGCTGCGGCACGGGTGCGCAGGCCGCATCCGGCGGGCTCGACGACGCCGCGACGACCGGCGCCGTACCGCGCCGGCGGCGACCCGCGGGTGGCGCCCGCGCTCCGGCTGACCCGGCGCGCGCGGCGGCTGGGCGTGGTGCTCGGCCTGGCGGTCGGGGTCGCCCTCGGGTCCTGGGTGGGCTCGGTCGTCGCCGGGGGCCAGGACGGCGGGCTGCGTCTGGCCGGGGAGAGCAGTGTCGTCGTGCAGCAGGGCGACACGCTCTGGTCCATCGCCGGCGCGGTCGCGGACGAGGGGGACGACCTCCGTGCCGTCATCGCCGAGATCCGGGCCCTCAATGGGCTTCCCGACGCCACCCTGGTCCCCGGTCAGCTCCTCGTCCTGCCGTGACCGGGGGGGCCACGCGCATCGGACGGCTGCGCGACAGGGCAACACCTCTCCAACCTGGGGCGACGAGTTCGTCAATGATCAGCCCGGGCGCCTTCACGCACCGTCGCGAACCGAACGCTTACGGTCATCGCGTGTCAGGTCCCACGGAGAGCCGCGCCGCTGTGTTCACCCGTTCCCCCCAGTCCGTCGAGGTCTACCAGGCGGGTACGTGGTGGCAGGGCGAACTGCTGGGTTGGCGGCACGACGCCTCGGGAACGTGCCAGATGTGGGTCCGGGTGGTCGTGGGCGGCGTCGAGGAGACGGCGTGGATCGATCTCGCCGCGCTGCGCCTGCCCGAGCGGGACCTGTCCCCGGCCACGGAGCCCAGTCGCATCGACTCCCGCGTGAAGCAGGAGCTCCCACCTGCCCAGGCGGTCTCGGCCTTGCGGGGCCGTCCGGTGAGCGGGAACGCCGACGCCACCGCCGCGCTGCCCTTGATCCGTGACGAGGCGCCGCCCCCCGCGGGGAGCGCCGCTGCCGCGGCGCCCGCCGCATCCGGGACGCGCCCGGGTGGACGCCGGCGCGCTCCGGAGGACGCGGACGTCCAGGTCGTCGTCGCCGCGCAGGTGCCGGTCCCCGCCGGTCGTCACCGGGCCCCCGGTGACGAGGGTCGGCACCGTGCGGCCGACACCGAGGTGTTCGCGGCGGTCGCCGACGAGGCGGAGCCGGTCGCGGCCGTGTCGGCGGAGGCGCGCCCCGAGGCGGAGTCGCGGCCGCAGGCCGAGTCGCGCCGCGCGACCCGTCCGCACGTCGGTGGGGGATGGGCGGTCTTCGCGCGCACGGCGCGCCCCGAGGAGTCCTTCGGCCGCCCGGAGGTCTGCACCGGCCGGATCGACGCCGAGCCGGACCTGCTGACGCGTCCGATGCGACTCGGCGACCTCGGCCCGTCCTCGGGTTCCCGGCGCCCGCGGGTGAGCGGCTCTCTCTCCGGCGTCTGACGCCACCACCGGCGCACCGCACGGCCGCCTGGCCGGCCGGCGCGTGTCCGGACCGCCATGGCGACCGTCGACCGTCGTCGCCGGACCCGAGCCGTGATCCGCGAAGGTGCACTCGGCGGTCGACCTCCCCGCTCCGCGTGCTCCGCAGGGACGGTGTCGGCCGGGTGCGGGACGGTTCGGCGCGCAGTTTTCCGGCGCGTCCCCGGGCGTGTCGTGTGACAGGTGGAGTGCCCTGTTCCTGCGGGTGACAGCCGGGTCAGAGCGGAACACGCCGACAGGGACATCGCTTGCACATCTAGTGGGGCCCGACTTAGGGTTCCACTAGATCTAGTAGTTACAGAGCTGTAAGCCGCGTCCACAGGCCGGTCCTCAGGTTCTCCCCGCGACGTCCACCGGATGTCCCCAGGAGGGTCCACAGGACGACCCGGGCGAGGAGCCGCGAAGGGAGGTGGACCGCGATGCGCTGCCCGTTCTGCCACAACCCCGACAGCCGGGTGATCGACTCGCGGGAGGCCGACGAGGGGGCCACCACCCGTCGTCGCCGTTCGTGCCCCCAGTGCGGCCGGCGGTTCACCACCGTCGAGGAGGCCGTCCTCGCCGTCGTGAAGCGCAGCGGCGTCAGCGAGCCGTTCAACCGCTCGAAGGTCGTCGCCGGCGTGCGCCGGGCCTGCCAGGGCCGGCCGGTCGACGAGGACCAGTTGGCCCTGCTCGCCCAGCAGGTCGAGGACACCATCCGCGCCACCGGCGCGGCGGAGGTCCCCGCTCACGAGGTGGGACTGGCCATCCTCGGGCCGCTGCGCGAGCTCGACGAGGTCGCCTACCTCCGCTTCGCCAGCGTCTACCGCGCCTTCACCTCGGTGGCCGACTTCGAGAAGGAGATCGCCGAGCTGAAGGCCCGCCCCGCGGGCGGTGCCGAGACCGGGCCGCCCGGCAGCTCCTGAGAACTGTCAGTACCGACCGCTAGACAGCACGTCGGGCACGTCGATCGCGGCTCTTCCCCAGCCCTCCGATCCACCACCGCGCGGCTCCACGGCGCGCACCGAGCACCACACCGAGCACCACACGACCAGGGAGAGCTCCACACCATGACCGAGACCGACGACCGCTTGGCCGGCACCCGCGCGCGGCGCACCCCGAAGGCGCCCAGCCGCAAGGGCCTCAAGATCAAGCGCGTCTTCACCACCGCCGGTGTGCACCCCTACGACGATGTGACGTGGGAGCGCCGCGACGTCGTCATGACCAACTGGCGCGACGGCTCGATCAACTTCGAGCAGCGCGGTGTCGAGTTCCCCGCCGAGTGGAGCATCAACGCCACCAACATCGTCACGACCAAGTACTTCCGCGGCGCCGTCGGCACCCCGCAGCGCGAGACCAGCCTGCGCCAGCTCATCGACCGGGTGGTGCTCACCTACGGTGCGGCAGGCCGCGAGCACGGCTACTTCGCCACCGAGGGCGACGCCGAGATCTTCGAGCACGAGCTGACCTGGATGCTCATGCACCAGTACTTCAGCTTCAACTCGCCCGTGTGGTTCAACGTCGGCACGAGCTCTCCCCAGCAGGTCAGCGCCTGCTTCATCCTCGCCGTCGACGACGAGATGGACTCGATCCTCAACTGGTACCGCGAGGAGGGTCTGATCTTCAAGGGCGGCTCCGGTGCCGGCCTCAACCTCTCCCGCATCCGCTCGTCCAAGGAGCTGCTCTCCTCCGGCGGCACGGCCTCGGGCCCGGTCAGCTTCATGCGCGGCGCCGACGCCTCCGCCGGCACCATCAAGTCCGGTGGCGCCACCCGGCGTGCGGCGAAGATGGTCGTCCTCGACATCGACCACCCCGACATCGAGGAGTTCATCGAGACCAAGGCGCGCGAGGAGGACAAGATCCGCGCGCTGCGGGACGCCGGGTACGACATGGACCTCGGCGGCAAGGACATCACCAGCGTCCAGTACCAGAACGCCAACAACTCCGTGCGCGTCTCCGACGAGTTCATGCGCGCCGTGGAGGAGGGCACCGAGTTCGGTCTCCGCGCCCGCATGGACGGCTCGGTCATCGAGACCGTCGACGCCAAGACGCTGTTCCGCAAGGTCACCCAGGCCGCCTGGGAGTGCGCCGACCCGGGCATCCAGTACGACGACACGATCAACGACTGGCACACCAACCCCGAGACGGGCCGGATCAACGCGTCCAACCCCTGCTCGGAGTACATGAGCCTGGACAACAGTTCGTGCAACCTGGCGTCGCTGAACCTCATGAAGTTCCTCAAGGCCGACGGCACCTTCGACTCGAAGAACTTCGTCAAGGCCGTCGAGCTGGTCATCACCGCGATGGACATCTCGATCTGCTTCGCCGACTTCCCGACCGACCCGATCGGTGAGACGACCCGCGCCTACCGCCAGCTGGGCATCGGCTACGCCAACCTGGGCGCGCTGCTCATGGCGACCGGCCACGCGTACGACTCGCGGGGTGGCCAGAGCCTGGCCGCGGCGATCACCTCGCTGATGACCGGCACCGCGTACCGCCGCTCGGCGGAGCTCGCCGGCATCGTCGGCGCGTACGAGGGCTTCGCCCGCAACGCCGACGCCCACGCCCGGGTCATGCGCAAGCACTCGGCGGCCAACGACGCCATCCGCCCGGTCGGTGCGGACGACGCCGACGTGCTCCGCGCGGCCACCGCGCAGTGGCAGGACTGCCTCGAGATCGGCGGCGAGAACGGCTGGCGCAACGCCCAGGCCTCGGTGCTCGCCCCGACCGGCACCATCGGCTTCATGATGGACTGCGACACGACCGGCATCGAGCCGGACTTCTCGCTGGTCAAGTTCAAGAAGCTCGTCGGTGGCGGCTCGATGCAGATCGTCAACCAGACGGTGCCGCGGGCACTGCGCAGCCTGGGCTACCAGGAGGAGCAGATCGAGGCGATCGTCGAGTACATCGCCGAGCACGGCCACGTGGTGGACGCGCCGACCCTGCGCCCCGAGCACTACGAGGTGTTCGACTGCGCGATGGGCGAGCGCGCCATCTCCCCGATGGGCCACGTCCGCATGATGGCCGCGGTGCAGCCCTTCATCTCCGGCGCGATCAGCAAGACGGTCAACATGCCGGAGACGGCGACCATCGAGGACGTCGAGAAGATTTACTTCGAGGGCTGGAAGGTCGGCCTCAAGGCGCTGGCCATCTACCGGGACAACTGCAAGGTCGGCCAGCCGCTGTCCGGTGGCAAGGGCAAGAACGACGGCACCAAGGAGGAGGTCGCGGTCGCGGCGGCGGCCCCGACGGCGCTCTCGCACCCGGTGCGCAAGCGGCTGCCCAAGAAGCGGACGAGCGTCACGACCTCGTTCAGCGTCGCCGGCGCCGAGGGCTACATGACCGCCGGCATGTACGAGGACGGCAGCCTCGGTGAGGTGTTCCTGAAGCTCGGCAAGCAGGGCTCGACCCTGGCCGGTGTCATGGACGCCTTCTCGATCGGCATCTCGCTGGCCCTGCAGCACGGTGTGCCGCTGGAGACCTACATCTCCAAGTTCACCAACATGCGTTTCGAGCCGGCCGGCATGACCGACGACCCGGACATCCGGATCGCCCAGTCGGTGATGGACTACATCTTCCGCCGCCTGGCGCTGGACCACCTGCCCGTCGAGAAGCGGGCCGGCCTCGGCATCTTCACCGCCGAGGAGCGGGCCGCGCAGGTGTCCGGCTCCTACGGCACCTCGGCCAGCACCCCGGCCGTCACCGAGGAGGAGGAGGTCGACCTGGAGCAGTTGCGTGGCTCCGCGCCGATCGAGACCGCCAAGGTGGAGGAGAAGGTCACCCCGGAGGGTCCGAAGTCGGTCAAGGAGGCCCACTCCTCGGCCGAGCTCCTCGAGCTGGTCACCGGCACCGCCACCGACGCGCCGCTGTGCATGACCTGCGGCACGAAGATGCGCCCGGCCGGCAGCTGTTACGTCTGCGAGGGCTGCGGCTCCACCAGCGGCTGCAGCTGATGTGAACGGCCAGGGAATGTTCCTGCTGGCGTGGACAGAGATGTCTCAGGTCCGGACACCCATGTTCCGGAGTTGGCCAGCGGGACATTCCCTTGCTTTCTTGGCCCGTCAACCGGCCCGGTTCCTCGTCGAGGGCCGGGCTGTTGGCGTCCGGCGAGGTGATGCAGGTGCCCGCACCGAGGTCGCAAGTTGCTGGCGTCCCTGGTCACAAGACTTCTACGCCCCCGGCGTAGTCGGTGACGGCCGCTTCATCAGCGTGCCGACACGCCCCACCATCGTCTCCGACCGGAACGATGAAACGACGACGCCCCCCGGTTGCCGCCGGAGGGCGTCGTCACAGACCACCCTGGGAGGGGCGGGCCTGCGGTGTGTGTAGACACAGCAGTCTGTCTCTCCCGGTGGTGGTACACAACCACCGGAAAGGAGAGTGTTTCGTGAAACGAAACACCCGTCAGACGGGCTCCAAGGCGGCTACAGCAGCCGGCAAGGTGCTCGCCAAACGAAAGAGCACGAAGTCCGAGAAGGCCGCTGCGGCGTCTGCGCTCTCGCAGGCTCCAAAGCGGCGGAAGTAGCCCGCCATGGGGCCCCACAACTGGGTCTTGACGGTCATCCGCTGCACACGACACCGCAAGGATTGCCCGACGATCTGCGTACGCGTTGAAGACGAGGTCCCTGGACCTCTGCGCTGCACGCCGGGCGGTGGGAGCGCCGGCGGGGGCAGTGGTGACGCGAACCAGATGGATTGTCCGTGTAGCGGGCGGTTCGATACATCGGACATCGGCCGCCGTGTTGCGGACGCGCTCCGACGCGGCAGGGGTGAGTGGATCCGCCGTGGTGCCGTGGTGATCGAGATCTGATCCAGGCGCCAAGGGGTTGGGCAGGGCGGCAGCCTGCCCAACCCCTCGGTGACTCAACGGCACATACGTGTGCGTCGGTCACGAGGGTGCAGCACCGTTCGCCTGCCGCTCGGTACGGCTCGAAGGGCGACCTCCGCTGAATCGTCAGCGTCGGCACTTACTGTCGCGGCATGACATTCGACGACGCGGGCTCCGAGCTGCTCTGGGAGACGAGACGGGTCGGGCGGCCCGTCGGTACGCATTTCTCAGCGGGCGGCTCCAGCCCGCTCGCGCGTGCTGACGACACCAACAAGCTGGAGACGCACGCAGTCCTGGGTGACGTCGTCGACGAGGACGATGGGCCCGACGACTCGAATGTGGCGCTTGCCGTCGGGCTCGGGGCCCTGCTGACCCTCGGAGCGCTGGGCGCGGCGCGCCTTGTGCAGGGCTGGTGGACGAGTCGACCGGCGACGGAGGAGAAGTCTGCTGAGGCGGGAGATGTCAACGGAGCCGCTACGTCCGAAGGGGACACGACATCTGTGGCGGCGTTCGCGACCGAGGTCGAGGTTGCCCTCGAGCAGCACCGGACGGAGATGTGCAGCGCGGAGGCGCAGCGCCGCATCGTCGACATCATGCTGGCGGCGGCCGTCATCGCGGAAAACGTGAGAGCCCTCTCGGACGCCGAGCTCGACGACGACGCACACTCGAAGCTGAAGAACGCCCTTGCCGAACTGGCGGCTCCGGACGTCGCGGACGGCATCAACCGAGCGCTCGCGGCAGACCCGTCCCTGCTCGACGACCGAACGTCGGGTCGTGTCGTGGAGCTCTTCGGGGGAGGACGCACCGTCGACGGGAGGTACGTGCCGCTGCGCAGCGACCGAGTCGCCGAGGTGCTAACGCTGCCCCGGGTTGCCTGACCACGCTTCTTCCGCGAGGAGCGGGGTTGTCCTTCACGCGAGGTCCGGCGGGACGGCCGTGGGGGTGAGGACGACGCGTCCGATCGCCCGCCGGCTCTCGATGTACTCGTGCGCGGCGGCGGCCTCGGCGAGCGGGAAGGTGCGGTCGACGAGAACGGTGAGCCGGCCGGCGGCGACGTCGTCCACCAGGTCCTGCACCATCGTCTGCACCCGCGGTGTCGTGATCTCCCCGCCCAGGTAGACGCCGGTCAGCGACTGGTTCTGCCGGCCCAGCACACCGGCGTTGAACGGCGTCATGTCCCGCCCGGCGTTCCCGACGGTGATGGCGCGACCCCGGCGGCCCAGACAGGCGACGGACTGCTGCAGGGTCGAGCCACCGACGGAGTCCACGACCAGGTCGACGCCGCGTCCGCCGCCCAGGCTCCGCACCTCCTCGACCCAGCCGCTCGTGGAGTAGTCGACGGCGTGGTCCAGGCCGAGCTCGGCCAGGGGCTCGAGGCGGGCGAGGGACGACGCGGTGGCGATGACCGTCGCCCCGGCTCGCTTGGCGAGCTGGATCGCAGCCACGCCGACGCCGCCGGCCCCGGCCTGGATGAGGACGGTTTCGCCCTCCTTCAACCGCCCGAACTCGAAGAGGCAGTCGTGCGCGGTGCCGAACGGGATCGGCACGCAGGCGACGGCGGTGGCGTCGGCGCCCTCGGGGATCTTCCAGGTGGTCCTGGCGGACACCGCCCACAGCTCGGCGTGCGACCCGTGGCTGTTGGTGGCGACCACCCGGTCCCCGACGGCCCGGTCGGTCACGTCGTCCCCGACGGCGACGATCGTCCCGGCGGCCTGGTACCCGACGATGTGCGGGTCAGAGAACAGCGGGCCGGCCAGCCGGTTGAGGGTGTCCCCGCCCTCGATCGAGACGGCCTCGACCTGGATGACGACACCTCCCGGGGCGACGACGGGATCGGGGACGTCCTCGTACTGCAGGACATCCGGGGGACCGTTGCGGTGGTAGACGGCAGCCTTCATACGTGCGCTCCTGATCGTCGAGGGGGTCGTGGTCGGCCTGACCGGACGGTCACGTCGCATCCGGCCCGGCGTGCCCCTGACCATGAGCCGGGAACAGGAATCGGGCGGACGGCACGACCCTCCTGACCTTGCCACGGGCGGTGACGTGGCTCATAGGCGCCGTCCGAACGGTCGTGGCGGTACTGGTCGGCACCCGCGATGGCCTCCCGGATCAGCCGAGCAGCTCCTCGGGCCCGGTCACGCTCTTCGATCGCAGGTACTCGCCGACGGACTTGCCGATCTGGTCCACCCGCAGGTTCGACGAACCGCCCGTCCCGAGCAGGCCCTGCAGCACGAAGTGCACCGCGCGCAGGTGCGGGAACTCGTGCCGCACCACCCCCAGCTCCGCGGCCTCCGGCATCAGCGCACGCAGGCCGTCGCTGGACAGCGTCGTCCGCAGCCACTCGAAGTGCGCCGGATCGCTCACCCACAGCCCGACGTTGCAGTTGCCGCCCTTGTCACCGGCCCGCGCGTGGGCCAGCTCGCCGAGCTGCACCCGCCGGCCACCCGAAGGTGCACCAACGGCAGGCTCGGGGTGCCGCGGCTGGGCCACCTCGTCCTCGGTCGCGGTGCGGGACGGCGTCGGCGCATCGAGCACCGTGCCGTCGTCCAGCACCGCCCGGTGGACCAGCACCTCGGCCGGCAGCAGGGCCGGCCAGTAGTCGATCCGCGGCCACGGCTCCCGCGCCGCCTGCGCGTGCCCGTCGTGGTGGAACCCTGGGAAGCCCTGCAGGTACAGGCTGCTCACCGCCGCGTGGAATCCGCGCAGCTGCTCGCGTTCCCGCGCGGTGGCGATCACCCGGATCGGCACCGTCGCCTCCCACTGCGTGGCCGGGTCCGGCGCCGCGGTGCCCAGGGCGGTCACGTCCAGCTCGTCGACGACGCCGTCCAGCAGCAGCCCCAGCTGCTCGCGCAGCAGCGCCACCTTCCCCGCGACGTCCGGCGACGTGCAGAACAGCATCGTGGAGATCTCGAAGCCGATCGGCGCGAAGACGGCGACCTTCGCGGTGACGGGTGGGGGAGATCCGGTCACCGGGCCGATGGCCACCCGGTCCGGGCCGACATCGGTCAGCCGCACGGTCTCCAGGTGCACCGTGGCGTCCGGGTTCAGGTACCGCGGCCCCTGGATCTCGTACATCAGCTGCGCGGTCACCGTGTCGACGGTGACCATCCCGCCGTCGCGCGCGTGCTTGGTGATCACGCAGCTGCCGTCGGCGGCGATCTCCGCGATCGGGAAGCCGGGCCGGGCCATCCCGGGCACGGTGCGGAAACCCGAGAAGTTGCCGCCCGTGGCGTGCGCCCCGCACTCGATGATGTGCCCGGCCGTCACCGCACCGGCCAGGGCGTCCCAGTCGTCCGGCGTCCACCCGTGCCACCAGGCGGCGGGGCCCACGGTGAGCGAGGCGTCGGTGACCCGGCCGGTGACCACGATGTCGGCACCGGCCCGCAGCGCCTCCGCGATCCCGAACCCGCCGAGGTAGGCGTTCGCCGCGATCGGCTCCACGCCCCAGTCCTTGAGCGGCGCGGACGTGTCCAGGTGCTCCAGCGCGAAGCCGTCGGCGTGGAACTCGTCGAGCCGGCCGAGCAGGTTGTCGCCCTCGACGTGCGCCACCCGCAGCGGGACCCCGGCGGCGGTGACGAGCTTTTGCACCGCGGCGGCCATCCCCGCCGGATCGAAGCCGCCGGCGTTGGTCACCACCTTGATCCCGCGCTCGGCGAGCCCCGGCAGGTGCGGCGCGACCTGGCGCAGGAAGGTCGGCACGTAGCCCCCGCGCTCGGGGTTCTGCCGGTAGGTGGTGGCCAGCCCGGCGAGCGTCACCTCGGCCAGGTAGTCACCCATCAGCACGTCGACCGGATCCCCCGCCAGCGCCTCCTCGATCGCGGTGAACCGGTCGCCGAGGTAGCCGGAGAAGTTCCCGATGCGGATCGGGGGTCGCTCGCTCATGTGCGGACCGTAGCGAAGCGCGGGTGACGGGCGACACAGCCGGAACGAACGGGTGGTTCCACTCGTCGCGGAAATACCCCCGGGGGGTATCTGGCTGGTCTGGCCACGGGTCGGCTCACACCTCCGGGACGTCGATCCGCTCGTTGCCCCCGGACACCAGGAACGAGGTCGTCAGCCATGTCGAAGCACCCGAACCGCCCAGGCCGGCAGCAGGCGGGACGCGGCGGCGTTCCCGCGCCCGAGCACGACCACGGCACCACCCACGGGCAGGGCATGCCCGACGCCGGTGCCGTCGGTGCGCCGCCGCGGACCGCGGACCCCCTGACCGCTGCGGCGGACGACCGGCCCGCCCACGACGCGCACGCCGGGGGCCACGAGGGCCACGGCGGGCACGGCGACCACGTCGCCATGTTCCGGCGGCTGTTCTGGATCATGCTCGTGCTGGCGGTGCCGACCGTCCTGCTCAGCGAGATGTTCGCGTCGATCGTGGGGTACGACCTGCCCGACGTCGCCGGCCTGGAGTGGGTCGCTCCCGTCCTCGGGACGGTGATCTACGTCTGGGGCGGCCGACCGTTCCTCACCGGTGCCGTGGGCGAGATCCGGGCCCGGCAGCCCGGGATGATGCTGCTCATCGGCATGGCCATCACGGTGGCCTTCGTCGCGTCCTGGGGTGCCACCCTCGGGGTGATCTCCCACGAGCTGGACTTCTGGTGGGAGCTCGCCCTGCTGGTCGTCATCATGCTGCTCGGCCACTGGCTGGAGATGCGCTCGCTGGCGCAGACGTCGTCGGCGCTGGACTCGCTGGCCGCGCTGCTGCCCGACGAGGCGGAGAAGGTGGTCGGGGACGGCGTCGTGACGGTCGCACCCTCCGACCTGCAGACCGGCGACGTGGTCGTCGTCCGGCCCGGCGGCCGGGTACCCGCCGATGGGCAGGTCGTCGAGGGCTCGGCAGACGTCGACGAGTCGATGATCACCGGTGAGTCCCGCCCGGTGCGCCGCGGGCCCGGGGACGACGTGGTGGCCGGGACGGTCGCCACGGACACCGCCATCCGGGTACGGGTCACCGCGGTGGGGGACGACACCGCCCTGGCCGGCATCCAGCGACTCGTCGCCGACGCGCAGTCCTCCTCGACCCGCGCGCAGCTCCTCGCGGACCGGGCGGCCGGATGGCTGTTCTGGTACGCCGTGGTGGCCGCGGCGATCACGGCGGTCGTCTGGTCCGTCGTGGGTGCGCCCGACGACGCGCTCGTGCGGGTCATCACCGTGCTCGTCATCGCCTGCCCGCACGCCCTCGGGCTGGCCATCCCCCTCGTCGTCTCCCTCTCCACCGAGCGTGCCGCCCGGGGCGGGGTCCTGGTGAAGGACCGCGCCGCGCTGGAGCGCATGCGGACCATCGACACCGTCCTGTTCGACAAGACCGGCACGCTCACCCGGGGTGCTCCCGCGGTCGAGCACGTCACCGCCACCGGGGAGTCCGAGGACGACGTCCTCGCCCTGGCCGCCGCCGCCGAGGCCGACAGCGAGCACCCGCTCGCGCGGGCCGTGGTCGCCGCCGCGCGGCAGCGACAGCTGGCCCTCCGGCCGGCCACGGGCTTCCGCGCCTCGGCCGCCGTGGGCGTGACGGCCACCGTCGACGGCCGCACCGTGTCCGTCGGCGGACCGCACCTGCTGGGCGAGCACGGCCTGGCGCCGTTGGCCGCCACCCGGCCGTGGGCCGACGGCGGGGCCACCGTCCTCCACGTCCTGGTCGACGGGGAGGTCGTGGGTGCGCTGGCGCTGGCCGACGAGGTCCGCCAGGAGTCCCGGGAGGCGGTCGACGCGCTGCACGAGCTCGGAATCGAGGTCGTGATGATCACCGGCGACGCCGAACCGGTGGCCCGCGCCGTGGCCGGCGAACTCGGCATCGACCAGGTCTTCGCCGGCGTGCGCCCGGAGCACAAGAGCGAGAAGGTCGCCGAGCTGCAGCGCCAGGGGCGGTCGGTCGCGATGGTCGGGGACGGCGTCAACGACGCCCCCGCGCTGGCCCAGGCCGACGTGGGCATCGCCATCGGTGCGGGTACCGACGTGGCCATCGCCTCTGCCGGGGTCATCCTCGCCTCGGACGACCCGCGCTCCGTGCTGTCGGTCATCCAGCTGTCCCGGGCCGGCTACCGCAAGATGGCGCAGAACCTCTGGTGGGCGGCCGGGTACAACCTGATCGCCGTGCCGCTCGCGGCGGGCGTGCTGGCCCCGGTCGGGTTCGTCCTGCCCATGGAGGTCGGGGCGCTGCTGATGTCGCTGTCCACCGTCGTGGTGGCGCTCAACGCCCAGCTGCTGCGCCGGATGGACCTCCGTCCGGAGGCGAGCGTCGCCGCGGCCCGGTCCGGCCAGGTCGCGGGCGCACCGGTGGGGGCTGTCGCGCAGCGGTGACGCACGCCACGCGGGGGGATACGGTCGCCTCCCGTCCGCCGATTCCCGAGGAGCCCCCTGCCGTGAGCCCTGCCGACGTCCTCGCCGACCTGGCGAACACCTACCGCGACCTGCACGAGCACCCGGAGCTGGCCTTCGCGGAGCGCCGCACGGCCGGCATCGTCGCGGAGCGGCTCGACGCGCTGGGCTACGACGTGACCACCGGGGTGGGGGGCACCGGCGTCGTCGGCATCCTGAGCAACGGGCCCGGTCCCACCGCCCTCCTGCGGGCCGACATGGACGGCCTGCCGGTGCTCGAGGAGACCGGTCTGGCCTACGCGAGCAGGGCGCGCGGGACGGCGGCCGACGGCTCGGAGACCCCGGTCATGCACGCCTGCGGGCACGACGTGCACGTCACCTGCCTGCTCGGCGCGGCCGCGACCCTGGCCGCCGAGCGGCACACCTGGAGCGGCACGGTGCAGCTGGTCTTCCAGCCGGCCGAGGAGGTCGGCGGCGGAGCCCAGGCGATGATCGACGACGGGCTGCTCGAGCGGTTCGGTCGTCCCGATGTCGTGCTCGGCCAGCACGTCGGGCCGCTGCCCGCCGGCACCCTGGGCCTGCGGCGCGGGCCGGCGTTCGCCGCCGCCGACATGCTGCGGATCGTGCTGCACGGCCGCGGCGGTCACGGCTCCCGTCCCGAGACCACCGTCGACCCGATCGTCATGGCCGCGGCCACGGTCATGCGGCTGCAGACCGTCGTCTCCCGCGAGATCGCCGGCAGCGAGTCGGCCGTGCTCACCGTGGGTGCCCTGCACGCCGGCAGCGCGGGCAACGTCATCCCCGACCGGGCGGAGCTGCGGGTGAGCATGCGCTCCTACAGCCCCGACGTCCGCGCCCGGCTGGTGGCCGCCGTCGAGCGGATCGTGCGGGCCGAGGCCGCCGCCTCGCGGGCACCGCAGGACCCGGAGGTGATCCTCACCGAGTCCTTCCCGGTGCTGGTCAACGACCACGACGCGGGGACGCGCACCCTCGACGGCTTCGACCGCGACCTGGGCCCCGGGCACACCATGGATCCGGGTCAGGTCACCGGCAGCGAGGACGTCGGGGTCCTGGCCACCGCGGCCGGCGCGCCGCTGGTCTACTGGCTGCTGGGCGGCGCGGACCCGGCGTTGTTCGCCGGTGTCGAGAGCCGTGGCGGGCTGGGCCGCGTCCTGCGGGGTCTGCCGTCCAACCACTCGCCGCAGTTCGCCCCGGTCATCGAGCCCACGCTGACCACCGGCGTCGCGGCCCTGGTGTCCGCGGCCCGCACCTGGCTGCCCGTCGAGGGCGGCGGGACCGCGCCGGCCTGAGCCACGCAGGGCAGAACGACGCAGGAGGGGTGGAGCCCTGTGGCCCCACCCCTCCGGTGCGTCCTGCGCGGCCGTCCGGCCGCTGGGACTACGCGATCAGCTGGTCGGCACGGTGATGGTCGCGGTGCCGATCAGGAAGCCGCCGGCGAGGGCGTCGGTGCTGAACGTCGAGTTCAGCAGCTCGGCGGCCTCGGCGCTGAGCAGCACCTCGGTGCCCTGGAGCACGGCCTCGCCGCCCTCGATGGCCGGCGGGTTCAGGGTGCTGCCGTCCAGGTCGAACAGCGGAGCGCTGGCCACGGCCGGCTGGCCGTTCACGGCGACGTCACCGAACAGCCGCGACGGGGTGCCCGGGTCGACGGTGAAGTTGGTCAGCTCGACGGTGGTGCCGCCGGCGGCGAGGCTCAGGCCGCTGTCCTGGTGCAGCAGCGTGCCCTGCACGTAGGGGCGGTAGCCGCTGTCCTTGTCGAACACCGTCACGGTGCCGCCGGTGATCGGGAAGCTCACCGAGCCGTCGGCCAGCTCCGCGTCACCCACGACGCCCGGAGTCAGGCCCAGGGTGCCGAGCGCGTCGACGAAGCCCTGGTCCAGGGCAACGGCGGTGCTGCCGCCGGCGGGGATGGCCGGGAGGGAGGCGACCGGCTCGGGACGGGCGAACTGGGCGCTCGACGAGCTCGACGAGGTGGCCTCGTCGGCGGTGGCGTCGTCGGTGCCGCAGGCGCTCAGGCCGAGGGCTGCGCTGAGGGCCACGCCGGCGACCAGGAGCTTCGTGGGGGAGCGGAACTGCTTCATGGGAACTCCTCGTGTCGATCGGGATGTCAGCAGGTCTTCGGCGTCCCGGGCCCGATCGGATTGCACACCACCGATCTCCCCCCGATCGGGTGGTTGCCGAGCGGCGAAGGCGGGCACCCCGACCTGGTGCGTCGACGAGAAGAGCTGCGCGTGCCGCTGACGGACCCGATGAACCGATCGTCGGCGCGCGCCCGAACAGGCGGCGTGAGCCGAACCCACCGTCGCGTCGTCCGCCGCCCCGTGGTCCAGGGTGCCGGCCGATGAGCCTGGCGATCGTCGAGCAGCTCACGGCCGGCGACCTCTACGACACCGCGCTGCGCTGCGCCGGCGAGCCGGGGGAGCGGTGGCGGTGGTTCGCCCGCTACGAGGGCGGACGGCGGCATTCCCTCGCAGGTGCACTCGGCCAGTGGGTCGGCGGCGCCGACGAGGCAGACCGCGAGCTGCTGGCCCGCGCCGACGGCGCCGTGCTCGATGCCGGTTGCGGACCCGGCCGGCTCGCCGCCGAGCTGGCGGACCAGGGCCGCGAGGCGCTGGGCGTCGACACCTCACGGGTCGCGATCCAGATCGCCCGGGGGCTGGGCGCCACGGCGGTCCGGCGCTCGATCTTCGAACCGGTGCCCGCCGAGGGCCGTTGGGACACCGTCCTGCTCGCTGACGGCAACATCGGGATCGGCGGCGACCCGGTCGCGCTGCTGGCGCGGTGCCGGGAACTGGTCGCGCCGTCCGGCCGCGTCCTCGTGGAGCTCGACCCACCCGGCCGGGGGCTGCACACCACCCGGATCCGGCTCGAGCGCGGCGCCGAGCGCGGCGGTTGGTTCCCCTGGGCGCACGTCGCCGTCGACGCCGTCGAGGAGCCGGCCGCAGCCGCCGGACTCGTGGTGGACGCGACGTGGGAGCACGACGGCCGCTCGTTCGCGAGCCTGGCCCCGCGCCCCGACGACCGCGGACAGGTGCACCGCATCGCCCTGGCCGGCTGACCGTGCGGGTGCTGGTCACCGGCGGTGCCGGATTCATCGGCTCGCACGTCGTCGAGGCGTTCGTCGCCGACGGGCACCAGGTCCGCGTGCTCGACGCGATGCTGCCCGCCGTCCACCCGGCCGGGAGCACGCCGCGGCTGCCCGCCGGGGTCGAGTTCGTCCACGGCGACGTCCGCGACGCCGACACCGTCGACGGGGCGCTGACCGGGGTGGACGCCGTCTGCCACCAGGCCGCGATGGTGGGCCTCGGCGTCGACGTCCAGGACATGGCCGAGTACGCCGGCATCAACGGGCTGGGCACCGCGGTGCTCCTGGCCGCCATGGCGCGCGCCGACGTCGGGCGGCTGGTGCTGGCCAGCTCGATGGTGGTCTACGGCGAGGGCCGCTACGAGTGCCCGGTCGACGGCGTCGTCCCGGCTGCGGCGCGCCGCCGCGAGGACCTCGATGCCGGCCGCTTCGAGCCCCCGTGCCCCGCGTGCGGCCGGCAGCTGGCCTGGCAGACGGTGCCCGAGGACGCTCCGCTGGACCCGCGCAACACCTACGCCGCCACGAAGCTGAACCAGGAGCACCTCGCGGCGGCCTGGGCCTCGTCGACCGGGGGTGGCGCGATCGGCCTGAGGTACCACAACGTCTACGGCCCCCACATGCCGCGCGACACCCCGTACTCCGGGGTGGCGGCCATCTTCCGCAGCGCCCTGGAGGCCGGCCGGGCGCCGCGGGTGTTCGAGGACGGCGGCCAGCAGCGCGACTTCGTGCACGTCACCGACGTCGCGCAGGCCAACCTCCGTGCCCTCGGCGCAGACCCGCCCGCCAGCGCCCTGCGCGCGTACAACGTCGCCTCGGGGCACCCGCACACCGTCGGGGACATGGCCGCCGCGCTGGCCGACGCCTTCGGTGGCCCGGCTCCGCAGATCACCGGCGAGTACCGGATCGGCGACGTACGGCACGTCGTCGCCAGCCCCACCCGCGCCGAGCAGGAGCTGGGGTTCACCGCACGGGTGTCCTTCGCCGACGGGATGCGGGCCTTCGCCACCGACCCGCTGCGCCCGGCGCCCTAGCTCACCAGGGGGTGCGGACGCTCACCTCCACCACGATGGCCAGCAGCGCCGACAGCCCGAGCCAGAAGCCGTGCGAGCGCGCCGGCAGCCATGCCGTCGCCGGCAGCAGCCACACCACGAACGGCAGCCAGATCCGCTCGGTCTCGCCGAGGACCAGCCCGCTCAGGTTGCTGACGGCCACCCCGCCCAGCGAGGCCAGCACCAGCCAGCGCAGCCGCCCGCGCATCCCCGCCATCCCGGCGACGATCGCCGGACCGGTCGCCACCGCGGCGGCGGCGACGTTGCCGACCAGGAACCAGAGGCGCTGATCGGCCCGGTCGGGATAGGCGGCCCCGGCGCGCACCCGCTCGGCGACGACGGCGATGCCCTCGAACCACCAGTAGCCGCCGAGGGCGAACAGCGCGAACACCACGAGCACGCCGGCCGCGGCGACGGCCAGCACCCGCACCACCCCCGCCCAGCCCAGCCGCGACCGCTGCAGCAGCACGGCGGTCAGCGCGAGCAGCCCGGCGGGGGCCAGCCCGAAGGACAGGTGCAGGCCCAGCCCCAGCAGCAGGCCGCCGCCGAGGGCCTGCACCGAGCCGACCGGGGTGAGCCCGCGCACGGCGGCCAGCGCCAGCAGGGTGACGCCCCACGCGGTGACCCCGGCGAACAGCGCGTCGGCGCTGGTGACCATCCACACCGCCGCCGGCAGCAGCACGGCGAACGGTGCGACCGCGCGAGCCGCCGCCTCGTGGGCGATCACCCGGACGGCGACCAGCACCGCCGTGACGGCCAGCGCGCCTCCGGCGATGCACAGCGCCGCGGCCCATCCCGGACCGCCCAGCCCGACCCGGTCCAGTAGCACGAAGGCCAGCAGCGCTCCCGGCGGATGGCCGGCCACGTGGGTGGCCCACTGGCCGTCGGACCCCACCGGCACGGCGTCGGTGAAGGTGGACAGGAACGTGCCCAGGTCCGCCACCTTGCCGACGTCGGCGACGTACTCGTGCTCGCTCGCCATCGGCTCGGCGAGCGCGCCCCATCCGCTGCTCAGCGCCAGCGCGACCCCCCAGGTCGCGGCTCCGGCGGTGCTCGCTCCCAGCAGCGTGCCCCAGCGCAGCCGCCGCGCCAGGGCGGGACCCCACAGCACCACAGCGACCGCGACGGCGATCGGGAGCAGCACCCGGGCGGACAGCACCGCGTCGAACGGCCCCACGACGAGGTACCCACCGGCCAGGTGCAGATCGCCTCCGTCCCGGGTGATCAGCCAGCCGGCCAGCCACACCGCGGCGACTCCCGCAGCCACCGCCCCGGCGAGCAGGCCCCGGGCGGTGCGCCCGCGCCGTGCCGCCTGCCGGTCCGGCGGAGCGGGGGGCGCGGTCGCCGTCGAACTCACTCGATGGAGCCTAACGGCGCACCTCCGACGTGCCGGGCGGGCGAACCGGACGGCCGTCGAGTACGAACTGTGGTCATGCCCCCAGAAGACGTCCCGGCGGTCGACGTCGTCCTGCCCTGCCTGGACGAGGCCGCGTCCCTGCCGTGGGTGCTGTCCCGGCTGCCGGCCGGTTACCGGGCGATCGTCGCGGACAACGGATCGACCGACGGCTCGGCCACCATCGCTGCCGAGCACGGCGCCACCGTCGTCGCCGTCCCGCAGCGCGGGTTCGGCGCCGCCGCGCACGCCGGCCTGGAGGCGGCCACGGCCGGCGTCGTCTGCTTCTGCGACGCCGACGGCTCCATGGACCCCGCCCAGCTGCCCCGGGTCGCGGATCCGGTGCTCGCCGGGGCCGCCGACCTCGTGCTCGGCCGCCGTCGCCCTGCGCGGGGTGCCTGGCCCGTGCACGCCCGCGTCGCCAACATCGCGCTGGCCCGCATGCTGCGCCGGCGCACCGGCCTGCGGCTGCACGACCTCGGCCCCATGCGGGCGGCCCGGCGCAGGGCGCTCTTGGGCCTGGGGCTCACGGACCGGCGCTTCGGCTACCCCCTGGAGATGGTGACCGCCGCGGCCGACGCCGGCTGGCGCGTCCGCGAGGTCGACGTCGACTACGCCCTCCGCACCGAGGGGTCGAGGTCGAAGGTGACCGGCACCGTGCTGGGCACCGTCCGCACGATCCGCGACATGCGCGGGGTGCTGGCCCGGTGACCGCGTCGCTGCGCACGCAGGTCCTGGTCATCACCAAGGCGCCGGTCCCCGGCCGGAGCAAGACCCGGCTCACCCCGCCGTGCACCCCCGACGAGGCGGCCGGCATCGCCGCCGCCGCGGTGGCCGACACCCTCGATGCCGTGCGGGCCGCCCCCGTCGCCGGCCGGGTCGTGGCGCTCGACGGCGAGCCGGGCGCGCTGGACCTCGCCGGGTTCGCCGTCGTGCCCCAGGTCGAGGGTGACCTGGGCACCCGGCTGGCGGCCGCCTTCGCCGACGCGATGTCCGGATCCGCGGCACCCACCCTGCTCATCGGGATGGACACCCCGCAGGTGACGCCGGAGCTGCTGGTCCGGTGCGCGGAGCGGCTCGAGGCCGGTGGCCCCGGGACCGCCGTCCTCGGCACCGCCCCGGACGGCGGCTGGTGGGCGCTCGGCGTGCACCGGGCCGACGGCGCCGCGGTGCTGGCGGACGTGCCGATGTCCCGGGAGGACACGGCCGCGCGCACCCGCGAGGCCCTCGAGGCGTCCGGGCTGGCCGTGCTCGAGCTGCCCGAGCTCACCGACATCGACCACTTCCCCGACGCCCTCGCCGTGGCCGCGCACTGCCCCGCGGACAGCCGAACCGCCCGCGTCGTCGCCGCCGTGGCCGCCGCGGTCGAGGGCCGGGCATGAGCAGCGCGCTGGACCGCTTGCTCGGCGCCCGGGTGCCCGGACCGCCGGAGTCGCTGCGCCGGGGTCCGTTCCGTGCCGGGGCGTTCCCCAGCCCGCTGCACTCCGAGCGCCGCTCGGCCCGCGTCGGGCTGTGGCTGGGCCTGGCTTTCACGATCTGCTTCGTCACCGGGCTGATCAGCCACCTGATCCAGAACCCGCCCGGATGGTTCGTCTGGCCGGCCTCCCCGGTCTGGCTCTACCGCGTCACCCAGGGGCTGCACGTGGCCGTCGGCCTGGCGGCCATCCCGCTGCTGCTGGTCAAGCTCTGGGCGGTCTACCCGAAGCTGTTCGAGTGGCCGCCGGCAGGCTCTCCGTCCCGGCTGGTCAGCCGGCTGTCGATCCTCGTGCTGGTGGGCGCTGCGTCCATGCAACTGGTCACCGGGGTCATCAACACCGCGCAGTGGTACCCGTTCGGCTTCTTCTTCACGGTCGGGCACTACTGGACCGCCTGGATCGCCATCGGCGCCGTCGCCGTGCACGTCGGCGCGAAGGCGCCGGAGATCCGCCGCGGGCTGGCCCGACGGGGCACGCCCGGCGCGGCCGCCGGGCTGACGCCGGAGCAGACCGCGGAGCGGGCAGCGGTCGACGACGCCGCCGAGACCAGCAGCGTGCCGCGCCGGGCCTTCGTGCTGGCCGCGGGGCTCGGCGTCGGCGCCGTCACCCTCACCACCGTCGGGCAGACCTTCTCCCCGCTGGGGCAGGTCTCGCTGCTCGCACCACGCCAGCCCGGCGTCGGCCCGCAGTCGCTGCCCGTCCGGCAGACCGCGCGCGCCGCCGGCGTCACCGACGTCGGGCCCGGGTACCGGCTGGTCATCGACGGGCCGAACCGGCTGGAGCTCACCCTCGACGACCTCGCCGCCTTCCCGCAGCGCACCGAGCGGCTGCCGATCGCGTGCGTCGAGGGCTGGAGCGCGAACGCCACGTGGACCGGCGTCCGGCTCGGTGATCTGCTGGCCGAGGCCGGCCTCGCCCGGGACACCGAGGTCGTCGTCGAGTCGCTGCAGCAGGGCGGGCTCTACCGGACGTCGGTCGTGGCACCTCCGCACGCGCGCAGCCCGCGGACGCTGCTGGCCACCGGGCTGAACGGCTCCCCCCTGGTGCCCGACCACGGCTATCCGGTCCGGCTGATCGCGCCCAACCGCCCCGGCGTGATGCAGACCAAGTGGGTCACCCGGGTGACGCCGTCATGAGCCTCGCCGACGAGTCCGCGCGCGGCCTCGACGACCGCGCCGCCGGCCTCGTGCCGGGTGACCCCTACGCCTCCGACCCCGCCCGCCCGGCGACGTCGGCGCGTGGTCCGTGGTGGCGCTGGTTGTTCGTGCTGCCCGGCCTGCTCGCCGTCGGCTACGGCGCGTACGGACTGCTCGGCGCCGGCGACCGCGTGCCGCTGTCCGCCTGGGGGACCTGGTTCGTGGGCAGCGCGCTGCTGCACGACCTGCTGATCGCCCCGGTCTGGATCGGTCTGGGCTGGCTGGCCGCCCGACTGCTCCCACGGCCGGCCCGCCCGGCCGCCGTCGTCGGCGTCGCCGTGGCCGGGGTGCTCACCCTGGTCGCGCTGCCGTTCCTGCTCGGCCCCGGCGCGAGCGCCGGCAACCCGTCGTTCCTGCCGCACGAGATCGGCCGCAACCTGGTGCTGATCGACGTCGCCGTGCTGGCCGCGGCCGCCGTCTGGGGCACCGTCGCGACGGTCCGCGCCCGCAGGGCGGCCTGAGTCATGCGGTGCCGCCCACGGGGGCGGCGGCGCGCTCCGGGCTCATCCGCCGCGTGCGGGCGATGAGCCGGCGGCAGCGCAGCTCGAGGATCACGACGGCGACGCCGAACAGCCGGAACTGCGGATTCGTCGTCTGCTTCGCCAGGTAGCGGGCGTAGACCTGCTGGGCGATGACGGCGACGCGGAACAGGCCGAAGACCTCGTACCAGGCCCACTCGCGGTTGGTCACCGACGTGCCGGTGCGCGCGCAGTAGTAGGCGACCACCTGCTCGCGGGTGAGCATCCCGGGCAGCTGGGTGGGCTGCCGGCGGAAGGCCTGCATGAGCCGGCCGTCGTCGGCCTGAACCCAGTATCCGAGCGCCCCCGCCAGATCCATCAGCGGGTCACCCACGGTGGCCAGCTCCCAGTCGAGCAGCCCGGCCGGCCGGGTGGGGTCGGCCGGATCGAGGACGACGTTGTCGAAGCGGAAGTCGTTGTGCACCAGCGTGTGCGGGCGGTCGGCCGGCTGATGCTCGGCCAGCCACGCCATCACCGGGCCGAAGGTGCCGACGTTCCAGGTGCGGGCCCGGCGGTAGCGCTCCGACCAGCCCTCGACCTGGCGGCGCACGTAACCGAGCCCCTTGCCGAGGTCGGCCAGGCCGGTGCCCGCGACGTCGACCGAGTGCAGGCCGGCGAGCAGGTCCAGGACGTTGCGGCACAGGGCGGCCACCTGGTCGCGGTCCAGCTGCACGCCGCGGGGCAGCTCCTTGCGCGGGATGGGACCGGCCAGCCGCTGCATCACGTAGAACGGGGTGCCGATGACGCCCGCGTCCTCGCACAGCGCCACGGTGCGCGGGACGTAGGGCAGGACGCGCTCCAGCTCGGTCTGGATGCGGTGCTCGCGGGCCATGTCGTGCGCGCCCCCGGCGTGGGTGCCCTTCGGCGGCCGCCGCAGGATCAGGTCGCCGTCGGGGTAGCGGAGCAGGTAGGTCAGGTTGGAGACGCCGCCGGAGAACTGCTGCACCTCGGGGACGGAGGACAGGTCCACGCCGGCGTCCCGCGCGTGCGCGGCCAGCCAGGCGGCCATCGCGGCGACGTCGAAGGCGTCCTCGGCCCGGACGTCGCGGGCGCCGCCGGTGTCGGGTGCGGTCACGTGAGCTTCCGGACGACCGACAGCGGCAGCACCTTCATGAGGAACCCGATCGGGACCCAGGGCCAGGCCGGGACGTAGGCCTTCGGACGCCGCTTCTCGATGGCCTCGACCATGCTGCGGACGCCGGTCGGGGTGTCGACCATGAACCGGGTCTTCTGTGCGACGTGCGCGTTCATCTCCGAGCGGATGTAGCCCGGGTAGATCACCGAGACGTCGAGCCCGGGGATGCGCTCGGACCGCAGCCCCTCGGCCAGCGCGGCGACGCCCGCCTTCGTGGCGGCGTAGGTGGTCATGGCCTTGCGCATGCCGCGCAGCGCCGACATCGACGAGATCAGCACCAGGTGCCCGCGCTGCTGCCGGCGGAAGATCTCCAGCGCGGCCTCGGTCTGGGTCAGCGCGCCGACGAAGTTCGTCATCGCCGTCGCGCGGTTGGCGTCGGCCCGGCCCGTGCCCAGTGCGGCGCCCTTGCCGATGCCGGCGTTGACGACCACCCGGTCGATCGCACCGAACGACCCGGCGAAGCGGGTGAAGACGTCGGGTACGGCGGCGGCGTCGGTGACGTCGAGCGCGGCGGTCTCCACCCTCCGGCCGGTGCGCGCGGTGATCTCGGCGGCCAGGGCGTCCAGCCGCTCGGTGCGCCGGGCGCAGAGCGCGAGGTCGTAGCCCAGGTCGGCGAACTGCCGGGCCATCTCCTCGCCGAGCCCGGCGCTGGCGCCGGTGATGAGGACGACGCCGCGGCTCACGCCGTCGCCCCGTCCTGCTGCTCGGCGGCGTGGATGCGCGCCCCCATGCCGAGCATCTGCCGGTCGTACAGCCGCCGGGCCAGCCGCTTGGTCCAGAAGGCGATCCGCGCGTTGCGGTCGGGGAGTATCAGGAAGCGCCTGGCGTCCACCGCGCGCACGACCCGCTCGGCGATCTGGTCGGCGCCCAGCTTCGAGCCCTCGATGAGCCGGGTGGCGACCGTGTCCATCATCGGGTCGTCACCGCCCAGCGAGGCCGCGAGGTTGGTGCGGAAGAACGACGGGCAGACGACCGAGACGTCGATGCCCCACGGCGCCAGCTCCCAGCGGAGGCTCTCCGAGAGTGCGACCACCGCGGCCTTCCCGGCGTCGTAGGAGGTCATGGCCGGTGGGTGCACCAGTCCGGCGGCCGACGCGATGTTCACCAGGTGACCGGAGCCCTGCTCCTTGAACAGCGGCACGAAGGTCCGGCAGCCGGTGACCGCGCCGAGGACGTTGATGTCGAGCACCCGGCGCCAGTGGTCGGCGCTCAGCCGGTCGATCCGTCCGCCGGCGGCGATGCCGGCGTTGTTCACCAGCACGTCCAGGTCGCCGAACCCGTCGCGGACGCGGTCGAGCGCGGCGCGCCAATCGTCCTCGGAGGTGACGTCGAGCCGCTGGTACACCGCGCCGGCGGGCACCTCGGCGTCGGCGGCCAGGTCGGTCACCAGTACCCGCTCGCCACGGGCGGTGAGGCGCGCGGCCAGCGCGGCACCGAGGCCGGAGGCGCCGCCGGTGATCAGCACCCGGCGCGCGCCGGGTCGTGCGTCGTCGTCCATGGGCTTCACGCTAGGGAGCGCCCCGGCCGGTGCTGCACCGGGGAGTCCGCCTCAGTCCCCCCGGCCCGTGGCCCCGCGCCGCCGGAGGAACTCGGCCATCAGCCGGTGGGTGACCCCGCCGAGCCGGAGGGAAACCACGGTGCCGCCGGCGTCCCGCTCGACGTGCACGAGTTCCCCGGCCGCCCCGAAGCCCGGCTCGGGCGCGACGCGCAGCGTGCAGTCGTCGACGATCTGGAGCTCTGCCATCCCGGGGAGCGGATCGGACGCGGTCGGGCGGACCAGCACCAGCCGCCCGCCGAGCTCGACGACGTCGAGCACGCCCCACAGTCCGGCGAACCGGCCGGTGAAGGCGGCCGGCGGCGGTGCGTCGGCCGGGGGCGCGGGCACGGTCGCGCGGGGCCGCAGCGCCGCGTCGACCAGCTTCACCAGGCCGTGCGCGAGCTCCTGGGCCGGGCCGTCGACGGCATTGGTCAGCACGCTGACGACCAGCCCCGCGGTCGGGTCGGCGACGGTCAGCGTGATGTGCCCCGGCCACCCGCCGCTGTGCCCGACCAGCTGCCGCTCGCCCACGGTGGTCAGGTCCACGCCGAGCCCGTACCGGCCGACCTCGGTGCCGTAGGCGGTGACCACCGACTCGAGCCGCTGCATGAGCCGCTGGGCGTCGGGGGAGAGGAGCCGCTCGTCCCCGTGCACGAGCGCGGCCTCGGCGAAGGCGCTGAGCTCCTCGGCGGTGGACCAGAACCCGGTGGCCGGCGCGTAGGCGCCGGTGCGGGTGTGGCCGAGGACCACCCGGGTCTGCTCGCCGAGCAGCAGGGCGGTGTGGCCGGCGGCGTACTCGTCGGCCCGCGCGGGCTCGTGGTCGGCGCCGGTCCGGGTCAGGCCCAGCGGCTCGAGGATGGCGCGGCGGAGGCGCTCGGCGAAGGGCACGCCGGTGACCGCCTCGACGGCCAGGCCCACCAGGGCGTAGCCGACGTTGGAGTACTTGAAGTGCTCGTTGCGCCCGTGCACGGGGCCGCCGTCCAGCACCTCGGCGAACAGCGCGTCGCGGCCGGGGAAGGGCGCCTCGAGCTGCCAGAAGTCGGCGTGCGCGCCGTCGCGGGTGACGCCGGACTGGTGGCCCAGCAGCTCGCGCACGGTGGCCCGGGCGAGCGGCGAGCCGCCCGCCTCCAGCTCGGGCACGTACCGGCCGATCGGGTCGTCCAGCCGCAGCCGGCCCGCGTCGACCAGTTGCAGCACGGCGGTCGCGGTGAACGTCTTGGAGTGCGACGCGACGTGGAAGAGGTGCGCGGTCGTCAGCGGCGTGCCGGTGCCCGCGTCGGCGACCCCGACCGCGGCCGAGAGCACCAGCTCTCCGCCCGAGCGGACGGCGACCTGCACGCCCGGCACCCGCCGGTGTGCAGCCTGAGCCTCGACCCACGAGCGCAGGTAGCCGGCGGCAGCGCGGATCGTCGCGGTCGGTTCGGCGGGCCCCGTCGTCACGGTGCCGAGCGTGTCACGGCAGGCGGCACTCACTCCCGCCCGCCGGTCAGCTGCCCCGGACCCCTCTCAGAACGGTGGGGGTTCTTCGGCGGCGGGTGGTGGCTCCGGCGCCGGTGTGGTCGGTGCGGGTTGTTCGCGGAGGCCGGGTGGTCGGGTGGTGCGGGTGATGCCGGTCGGGGTGGTCACGTTCAGGGTGCCGTCGCGGTGCATGCGGGAGCGCCAGCCGCGGGCGAAGGTCTTGAGCCGGTGGTGGGTGCGGCACAGGCAGCAGAGGTTGTGGCAGCTGGTGGGTCCGCCGCGGTCGTGGGGCAGGACGTGGTCGGCGTCGGTGCGGCCGGCGGGTTGGCCGCAGCCGGGGTGCCGGCAGGTGCGGTCGCGGAGCCGGAGGAACCGTTGCTGGGCGGTGCTGTGCGCGTAGCCGTCGACATCGGCAGGCGGCCCCAGGACCGGGCAGCCGCAGTCGGCGTCCGGTCCGTGCATCCGGCAGCCGCGGGCGGCCCGCCGGGTGAGTTCGGTCGGGGTGGTGGTGGCCAGCAGGGCGCCGTCGTCGTCGGTGAGGGCCACCGTCAGGCTGCCGCCGGGTGGCGCCTGGACGCCGAGTGCGCCCAGCTGGGCGAGGAGCTCGCGCAGGTGGGCGGCGGTGATGGGGGTGCCGTTCACCGCCGGTGTCGCCTCCCCGGCCGCCGCCCGCTCCACCTGGTCCGCCGGGTCGGGAGGCTGCGCGAGGTCGGCAGGCGGCAGGAAATGGCTAGGGCGTGCGGCGCCGGGAGCGTCCGCGAGGTCGGGCGGCTGCGCGAGGCCGGGAGGGTGCGCGAGGTCGGGAGGCTCCGCGGCGCCGGGAGGCTCCGCGACGCCGGGAGGGTGCGTGACGCCGGGAGGTTCGGCCGGGGTTGCGAACCGGGCCTCCGCTTGATGCACCGGGTCCACCGGGTTGGGTGGGTCCACCAGGTTGGGCGGGTTGCCGTGCGCGGGTGGGTGCAGGGCTGGCAGTGGTGCGACGACGGTGACGTGGCCGGTCATCGCCGGGCGGGTGGGGTCACCGGACTGCAGCACCAGGGCGGCGTGGGCTTCGGCGCGCAGCACCCCGATCGGCCGGTCGTCGCCGGTGGCTGCGAGCTGGGCGGACTGGTCGATCACCGACCACATCGCCGCGGCCACCGGCGCGGGTAGCTCGCTGGCCAGCACCGACATGCCCTCGCCGGTCGGGTACAGCCGCACCGCGGCCCGCTGCTGGGCCTCGATGCGCCGCTGCTCGGCGAACTCCTCGTCCGCGGCCTCGGCGGCGGCGACCAGCCGCTGGCGCAGTTTCCCCGCCGACAGACCCGCCGCCAACGGCAGCACCGCGGGCACCACCGCCGCCACGACCTCGGCCGAGGCCGTGGCGAGGACGTCGGCGAACACCCGTGCGCGGTACCGGTCCAGTCGGCCGGCGGCGCACTCGGCGTGCACCGCGGGCATCCGTTCCACCAGCTGGTAGGCGTCCGACAGCACCCCGGCCGCGAACGGGCGGGCGCAGTTGAGCACCGCGGCCAGCTCGTCGGGCAGGAACTCCGAGGTGCCCGGCACCGGCGAGCCGCCCCCGCGCCGCCGGGCACCGGGATGCCCCGGTGGTGGATCGTCGGTGTCGGGCCGGGCGGCGGCCAGCGCCATGACCAGCTCCGCCTCGTAGGCGGCGTCCATGGCCGTGCGGGCCTGCACCCGCTGCAGCTCCGCGGCCACCTCCTCGGGGGTCATCAGGCCGACCGGCAGCCGCGCCACCGCCGGCGCCTGCGCCAGCAGCCACCCCAGCAGCGCACCCTCCACCACGGAGCGCTGCAGCACGGCCGTCGACATGTACCGAACATACGTTCGAGGTACGACAGTTCCCGGCCGGTTCCCGGTCGTCCGTGCGCCCACCACCCTGGACGGCGGACCCGGGGGAGCGGCAGGCTACCGGTATGACCGATCCCCGGTATGCGATCCCACTGGACGAGTTCGTCGCCGGGGCGGAGGTGGCGCGCGAGGAGCAGGTCGAGGTGCAGGCGGAGCCGGGCGTCCCGGCGCCCGTGTACGGGGATGCGCTGCGCTACGGCGACGGCATGACCGCCGACGCGGACGGCGACTGACGCCTCACCAGCGGCGGGGCAGTTCCTTCCGGTCCCGCCTGCTCCAGCCGAGCGCCACGGTCGCGCCGGCGAGTAGCAGCGCGAGCACGGTCAGCCAGAACAGGCCCTTGATGACCGCGCCCAGGATGCTGAGCGCCAGCCAGATCACGAGCAGCCAGCCGAGCAGACGCAGCACGGGGAACTCCTCGAGTCGGGTGCGGTGGCGCCGTCCAGCCTAGGTGCCGCAACGCACAGGTCGGTCGAACGGCTGACGGGTAGGGAGACGTCATGCGCACCGACGAGGTCCAGGGCGCCGCGGAGCTGGCCCGGCTGACGCTGCGGGGGAGCGCCACCCGCGTCCGGGAGGTGCACCAGGGCATCGCCGACCGTGTGTTCGGCGCGGTCGGGCCCGTCGGCCGACCGGTGAAGCTGTGGCACGACGCCGTCGCCGGGCTGAGCTACGCGGGCGTCGGCCTGGCACTGGGGCTGGGCGCGAGGGCCGTGGGCCGCGCGGCCGCGCGCCGGGCCAGCGGCCGCGACCTCGACGAGGAGCGCCGCGGCAGGCTGGTGCTGGGCGTGCTGAACGGGGCCCACGGCGACCTCGTGCAGCGCTCGGCTCCCGGGCTGGACCTCGGCATGACGGTGCGGGTGGCCGGCCGCGCCGTCCCCCTGGACGAGGAGTCGCTGCGCGCGGCCTTCCCGTCGGGGAGCGGCGGGATCGTGGTGTTCCTGCACGGCCTGACCGAGACCGAGGACTCCTGGAGCTACGGCGCCGAGAAGCACCACGGGCGGCCCGACGTCACCTACGGCACCCTGCTGCAGGCCGACCTCGGGCTCACCCCGGTGCACCTGCGCTACAACACGGGTCTGCACATCTCGGACAACGGGCGGGCGCTGGCCGCGCTGCTGGAGGAGCTGGTGAGCGCGTGGCCGGAGGAGGTGCAGGACCTGGTCCTGATCGGCCACTCCATGGGCGGGCTGGTCGCCCGCAGCGCCCTCCACCAGGCCGGCAGCGGGACGACGGAGGCGCAGGCCTGGACGCACCTCGTGCGCGACACCGTCACCCTCGGCGCCCCCCACCTCGGCGCCCCGCTGGAGCGCGGGGTGCACCGGCTCTCGGTGCAGCTGGCCAAACTCCCCGAGACCCGCCCGCTGGCCCGGGTGCTGGCGCTGCGCAGCGTGGGCATCAAGGACCTCCGCCACGGCGCCCTGGTCGAGGACGACTGGACCGGTCGCGACCTCGACGCCGCGACGACGGAGCTCCCCACGCACGTCCCGCTGCACGACGGCGCACGGCACTTCGTCGTCATGGCGACGCTGAGCCGCAACCCGGAGGGGCGGGCCGCCGACTGGTTCGGCGACCTGCTGGTGCCGCCGCGCAGCGCCCTCGGCGACACCGGGGACGACGACCGGCTGGCGTTCCCCGCCGACCACGTCCAGCGCCTCGGCGGGTTGCACCACTTCGGCCTGCTGAACCACCCGCAGGTGTACGCGCACATCCGGCGCTGGCTGCTGGACCGCCCGGAGGGCCCGCGGCCATCCGCACCCGAGCTGCCGGCGGAGGGCTGACCGACCGATCCGTCCGCGTGGCGTGACCTCCGGGTGACGCGGCCGTTGTCCTGCATCGAGGTCGACGACGACCCGGAGCGCGCCGACGACCAGGCCTACGTGCAGAAGATCTACGACCAGGTCGAGGCGCAGATCCAGGCGGGGATGGACCGGCTCGCGGCGAAGCGGACGCTGCCCGTCCTGGGGTGACCGCCCCGGCGGGACTCACCCCGACGGGGGATGTGCCGTCCGACCTGCGGTGACGATGCCTGGGGGGTGAGCGCTCCGGTCCTCCCACCCCACGACAGTGCCGTCCTTCCCGTGCGCGGGTACGGCGCGGCGGGCCTCGGGCGGCCGACCGGTGCACGCGACGGCCTGCCGGCGCCGGAGAGCCCCGTCCGGGTCGCCGTGGTGCGCGCCGTGGCGGTCGCGGCGGTGCTGGCCACCCTCGGCTACCTCGCCTGGCGGGTGCTCGCGACGCTGCCCGAGGGCGCCGCGCTGTGGATCGGCCTGCCGTTCCTCGCCCTGGAGCTCTACGGCGGCGTCGGCCTGGTCCTGTTCGTGCTGTCGACGTGGAACGTCGCGCCGGCCACCGTCCCGCCCGCGCGCCCGGGGCCACCGCCGTCGGTCACGGTGCTCATCGCGACGTACAACGAGCACCTCGACGTGCTGCTGCCCACGGTCGCCGCCTGCCTGGCGATGGAGGGCGACCACGAGACGTGGGTGCTCGACGACGGCGACCGCCTCGAGGTCGAGGAGATGGTGACCGCGCTGGGCGCCCGGTACGTCAGCCGCCCCGTGCACGACCACGCGAAGGCCGGGAACCTCAACCACGCGCTGGCGCTGGTGGAGACCGACCTGATCGCGGTGTTCGACGCCGACCACGTGCCCGACCCGCAGTTCCTCGTCCGCACCGTGCCCTACTTCGCCGACGAGCGGGTGGCGCTGGTGCAGACGCCCCAGCACTTCTACAACACGAGTTCCTTCGAGCACCTGCGCCCGGGCATGGACCTGCACGAGGAGGCGCTGTTCTACCGGGTCATCCAGCCGGGGAAGCACCACGCCGGCGCCGCCTTCTGGTGCGGCACGAACGCCGTCCTGCGGGCTGACGCGCTGCGCAGCATCGGCGGGGTGGCGACGGAGTCGCTCACCGAGGACTTCCACACCACGATGAAGCTGCACCGCGCCGGCTGGCGGAGCGCTTACCACAACGAGGTGCTCGCCCGGGGGCTCGCGGCCGGCAGCCCGGACGCCTTCTACGCGCAACGGCGCCGGTGGGGTCGGGGCTCCATGCAGGTGCTGCGGCACGACAACCCGCTCACCGCCTCCGGCCTCACGCCCCGCCAGCGGCTCGGGTACATCTACTCGCTGTCGGCGTGGTTCGACTCCTGGCGGACCCTCGGCCTGGCGCTCGTGCCGGTCGCGGTCCTGGTCACCGGGCTCTTCCCGGTGCACGCGCCGCCGCTGCAGTTCGCGGTCATGGCGGGCGTGCCGTTCCTGCTGCAGCAGGTGGCGCTCACGCTGGTGTCCCGCGGGTTCGCCCCGGCCCGGTTCTCCCTCCTCTTCGAGGTCGTGCGGCTGCCGTCCAACCTGGCCGCCACTCTCACGCTCGTGCGCCGTGGGACCGGCCGCTTCGCCGTCACGGCCAAGGGCCGCACCGGTGACGAGCGCACCCGCGCCCGGGTGCCGTGGGTGCTGCTCGTGCTCGCCGCGGTCCTCGGTGGCGCCCTGCTGTACACGGCGGCGAGCGTCGCCGGCTGGACGCCGACCGAGCACCGGGGCGGTGCGGCGACGCTGATCCCCGTCTTCTGGGTCGGAGCCACCCTGGGCTTCGTGCTGGCCGGGATCCGGCGCATCCGCGATCCGCGCTTCTCCGCCGAGCGCCGGGAGGGGCACCGGTTCCCCGCCGCGATGCCCGCGGTCGTCGACGGGGCCCCGGCCCGGCTGGTCGACGTCTCCCTGGGCGGCGCGCAGGTGCGCGTACGAGGGGTCGGCGCCGCGGTCGGCGCCGAGGTGGAACTGGCCATCCGGGTGCCCGACCGCGCCGCGCACGTGGTGTTCCGGGCCACCGTCCGCTCGCGGGAGGGCGACGTCCACCGGCTGCAGTTCGTGGGGCGCCAGTGGGCCGAGCTGGCCGCGCTGTCGGCGACGGCGTTCGGCGCCGGTGCCGCGCGGTGGGCGGCGTCCGCGGTGGTGCCGTCCACCGGTGGGGACCGGCCGGTCCCCGCGGGACGCGTCCCGGCCGCCCGCGTCCATCCCGACGCCGTGGCGATGGCCATGCGCAGCCCCGTGGTGGTACCGCCGGACGGCACTCCGCGGCCGGGTGACACCCAGCCGATCCCGCGGCTGACGCCGGAGCTCGAGCGCGCACTGGCCGTCGTCCGCGGCTGACGGCCGCCCACCTCGCCACGGAGGGCCCGGCCCGGCAGGGTGGGTGGTCCACGACGACGGACGGAGCGGCCATGGCAGCGCGGTACGAGTACAAGGTCGAGGAGATCCGCGAGGGGATGATCGGCGGCAAGATGTCCGGCGGGAAGCTGGAGAAGGTGCTCAACGAGCACGCCCGCGAGGGTTGGCAGCTCAAGGCGATCACCTCCGTGGAGGTGAAGGGCCGCATCGGCCCGGGCGGTGTCGACGGCGTGCTGGTGACCTTCGAGCGACCGGTGGCGTGACGTACTGCCGGTGAAGCCCGACCAGTGGCTGGCCGAGCACGGGGCCGGCGCCTCCGCGCGGGAGGCGCTGGCCTTCTTCGACGCGCTCGACGCCGTGGTGCCGACGGACATGCTGGGCCGCTGGCGGGGGAGCGGGCTGCCCACCGGGTCGGCGCTGGACGGCCTGATCGAGGCCTACGGCTGGTACGGCAAGGAGTTCCTCGACGGCGAGCGGGTGCACCCCCTGCTGTTCGCCACCCGCTCCGGCCCGCGGCCGGTCGACCCGGCGCTGGTGCCGATCGGGGTGCTGCGCGACCGCCCCGGCCTGGCCCACTCCCGGGCGGCGCGGACGGCGTTCCGCCTCGCCCGTCCGCTGGTGACGACGTCGCAGCCGCGGGCCCGGCTGCGGTCGGTCGAGCACCGCGGTGTGCCGACCGCGGCGATGGTCTACGACGCGCTGCCGATCATCGACGTCTTCCGGTGGGTGTCGGACGACGTGCGGCTCGGCCTCATGGACCTGCGCGGACTGCCCGCGCCGTTCTTCTTCGTGCTCAGGCGGGAACGCTGACCCCGAGCTCGGCGAGCAGCCCGCGGATCCGCTCCTCGATCTCGTCGCGGATCGGGCGCACGGACTCCACGCCCTTGCCGGCCGGGTCCTCCAGCGCCCAGTCCAGGTAGCGCTTGCCCGGGAAGATCGGGCAGGCGTCGCCGCAGCCCATGGTGATCACGATGTCGGAGGCCTCGACGGCGTCGGTGGTGAGCACCTTGGGCCGCTGGTCGGAGATGTCGATGCCGACCTCCGTCATCGCCTGCACCGCGGACGGGTTGACCCGGTCACCGGGCACGGAACCGGCCGACCGGACCTCGACGGCGTCGCCGGCCAGGTGCCGCAGCCAGCCGGCGGCCATCTGCGAGCGACCGGCGTTGTGCACGCAGACGAACAGGACGCTGGGGGTGCTCACGGGGTGCTCCTCGCGGTGACAGGGACGGTGGGGTCGCCGGGGAACCAGCGCCGCGCGGCCCAGAGCGAGACGTACACGAGCCCGACCAGGACGGGCACCTCGATCAGCGGGCCCACGACGCCGGCCAGCGCCTGCCCGCTGGTGACGCCGAAGGTGCCGATCGCGACGGCGATGGCCAGCTCGAAGTTGTTGCCCGCGGCGGTGAAGGCCAGCGTCGCGGTCTTGGCGTAGCCGAGCCCGAGCCGCATGCCGAGCAGGAACGAGCCGCCGAACATCAGCGCGAAGTAGGCCAGCAGCGGCAGCGCGATCCGGGCGACGTCCCAGGGGTTCGAGGTGATCGCGTCGCCCTGCAGCGCGAAGAGCATGACGATCGTGAAGAGCAGGCCGTAGAGCGCGACCGGGCCGATGCGCGGGAGGAACGTCCCCTCGTACCAGGCGCGGCCGCGGCGGCGCTCGCCGATCGTGCGGGTGAGGAAGCCGGCCACCAGCGGGATCCCGAGGAAGACCAGCACCGAGACCACGATCGCCCAGAAGCTGAACTCCGCCGACGTCGTCGACAGGCCGAGCCAGCCGGGCAGCACCTGCAGGTAGAACCAGCCGAGCGCGGCGAAGGCGACGATCTGGAACACCGAGTTGATCGCCACCAGCACGGCACCGGCCTCGCGGTCGCCGCAGGACAGGTCGTTCCAGATCAGCACCATCGCGATGCAGCGGGCCAGACCCACGATGATCAGGCCGGTCCGGTACTCGGGGAGGTCGGGCAGCAGCAGCCAGGCCAGGGCGAACATCAGGGCCGGGCCCAGCACCCAGTTGAGCACCAGGCTCGCGGCCAGGAGCTTGCGGTCGCCGGTGACCCGGTCGATCTCGGAGTACCGCACCTTGGCCAGCACCGGGTACATCATCAGCAGCAGGCCGACGGCGATCGGCAGGCTGACGTTTCCGATCTCCACGGCGCTCAGGGCGTCGTCCACACCCGGCACCCAGCGGCCCAGGGCCAGGCCGAGGGCCATCGCGGCGAGGATCCAGACCGGCAGGAACCGGTCCAGCGCGGAGAGCTTCTGCAGGACCGGGGCGTCGTCGGGGACATCGGCCCGGGCGGTCTCGCGGACGGCGTCGCTCATGCCGGGGCCAGCGCGGAGGTGGAGAAGAGGCTGGCGACGGCGGTCAGCGCCTCGGGGCGGACCGCGTAGTAGACCCACACGCCGCGCTTGTCGCGGTCGAGCAGGCCGGCGGAGTGCAGCACCTTGAGGTGGTGGCTGATCGTCGCCTGGGTGAGGTCGAAGGCGCCGCCCAGGTCGCAGACGCAGGCCTCACCGGTCGCGCTGGAGGCGATCAGGCTGACCAGTCGGAGCCGGACCGGGTCGGCGAGCGCCTTGAGCAGCGGGGCCACCTGCTCGGCCTGGTCGGCGGACATCGCCGTGCCGGACAGCGGCGTGCAGCACGCCAGGCCGGGATCGCTCATGGTCGTCTCCTCGTTCGCAGACATCGCCCGCCATCGTAACGATGCGCATCGTATTGACAAGCATCGATGTCCGATGTTCATTCGGTGTCCAGACATCGACGTCCGTCGATGTCCTTCTCCCCAGGAGGTTTCCGTGTCCCGTGTCCAGCTCGCCCTTCGCGTCGCCGACCTCGACGCCGCCGTCGCGTTCTACTCCCGGCTGTTCGACACCGAGCCGGCCAAGCGCCGCCCCGGCTACGCCAACTTCGCCGTCGCCGAGCCGCCCCTGAAGCTGGTGCTGCTGGAGGGCGAGGCCGGCGAGCCCACCCGCATGGACGACCTGGGCGTCGAGGTGGCCTCCACCGACGAGGTCGCCGCCGCGACGAACCGGCTGGCCGACGCCGGGCTGGCCACGCGGATCGAGGACGACACCACCTGCTGCTACGCCGTCCAGGACAAGGTGTGGGTGACCGGCCCGGGCGGTGAACCGTGGGAGGTCTACACCGTCACCGGCGACGCCCGCCCCGACCTCGAGGGGCAGACCGACCTCGGGCTGTCCGCCGTCGCCGGGGACGGCACCTGCTGCAGCCCGGTGGAACCGGCGGCCGAGGGACAGGTCGCCGCCGCCTGTTGCTGAGCGGCTCGACCACCCCTCGTCGGCGGGCCTCCGGCGAGACGTCGGCGCGGCTTGCTGATCGCCATCCCTGTTGGGAAGGTGACCCGACCCACGGCAGCGAACGGCCGTCACCGTCGACCTGAGAGGCCCGCCATGGAGGACGTCGTCCCGACGCTGGGAACAGGACCGCTGCTGGCGATCGCACTCGGCGCCGTGGCCCTGCTGCTCGTACTGGTCATGACCCTCAAGGTCCACGCCTTCGTGGCCCTGGTCCTGGTCAGCCTGCTCACCGCGCTGGCCACCGGCATCCCGACGGCCGACGTCGTCGACACGCTGCTCGCCGGGTTCGGTTCCACCCTCGCCGCCGTGGCCCTGCTGGTGGGGCTGGGCGCCATGATCGGCAAGTTGCTCGAGGTGACCGGTGGCGCCACGGTGCTCGCCGACACCCTGATCAACCGGTTCGGCGAGAAGCGGGCTCCGCTCGCCCTCGGTGTCGCGTCGCTGCTCTTCGGGTTCCCGATCTTCTTCGACGCCGGGTTCGTCGTCTTCCTCCCGATCATCTTCACCGTCGCCCGGAAGTTCGGCGGCTCGGTGCTGCTGTACGCGCTCCCGTCGGCCGGCGCGTTCGCCGTCATGCACGCCTTCGTCCCCCCGCACCCGGGGCCCGTCGGCGCCGGCGAGATCCTGGGAGCGAACATCGGCCTGCTGGTCGTCGTGGGCCTGGTGGTCGGGCTGCCCACCTGGTACATCGCCTCCTACCTGTTCAGCAAGTGGGCCGGCCACCGGTTCCCGCTGCCGGTGCCCGACGCGTTCAGCGCGGGGCACGGCCCCGCCGAGCGGCTGCCCGGCGGCACGGTGGACGAGGGAGAGGGCGACGACGTCCCCGGCTTCGGTGGTGCCGCTCCGGCCGGCGCGGGCGTCGACACCCGCCGGCCGGTGCGGACGGCGCCGCAGTTCAGCACCGTGCTGTCGCTGCTCCTGCTGCCCCTCGTGCTCATCCTGTTCAACACCGGGCTGAACACGCTGGCCACCACCGGGGCGGTGGACGGCGACGCGACGTGGGTCGTCGCGCTGCGCCTCGTCGGCCAGACGCCGGTGGCCCTGCTCATCACGGTCCTGGTCGCCGCCGTCGTGCTGAGCCGGGAGCGGTTCTCGCGGGGCGAGGTCGAGGAGCTGCTCAACTCCTCGCTCGCCCCGGTCTGCGCCATCATCCTGATCACCGGCGCCGGGGGCATGTTCGGTGGCGTGCTGCGGGCCAGCGGCATCGGTGCTGCCCTCGCCGACAGCCTGGAGGGACTGGGCCTGCCGGTGATCGTGGCCGCCTTCGTCATCGCCACCTGCCTGCGGGTGGCCCAGGGCTCGGCCACCGTCGCCCTGCTGACCACCGCTGCGCTCATCGCACCCGCCGTCGCCGCCGCCGACCTGTCCGAGCTGGACATCGCCCTCGTCGTCATCGCGATCGCCTGCGGCGCCACGGTGCTCTCGCACGTCAACGACTCGGGTTTCTGGCTGGTCGGCCGGTTCCTCAAGATGGACGTCGCCACGACGCTGCGCACCTGGACGGTGATGGAGACCCTGATCGGCGTGGTCGGGTTCACCATCGCCGCGCTGCTCAGCCTGGTCGTCTGACCGGGCCGGTTGGCGCTCCCGCGGACCACGCTCGCGGGTGCGGCCGGTCGCGGCTCTGGCAGGGTCGGCGGCGTGGACCTGGACGAGGTGGCCGACGAGCTGTACGCCGTCCCGCCGGAGGACTTCATCGCCCTGAGGAAAGCGCGCCAGGACGAGGCGAAGTCCGACGGTGACAAGGCGCTGGCCAAGGAGATCGGGGCGCTGCCCAAGCCCCCGGCCGCCGCCTGGGCGTGCAACCTGCTGGTCCGGGAGCACCGCGAGGAGATCGAGAACCTCGTCGAGCTCGGTGACCTGCTGCGCGAGGCCCAGGAGAACCTGGCCGGTGACCAGCTGCGCGCACTCGACGTCCAGCGCCGCCAGCTGGTCACCGCCCTGACCCGCCAGGCGAGGGGCCTGGCCGCCGGTGGCGGCCACCCGGTCAGCGCGGCCGTGGCCAACCAGATCGAGGCGACGCTGCGTGCCGCCATGGCCGACCCGGACGCCGGACGGGCGCTGCTGACCGGCCGGCTCACCTCGCCGATGTCCTACAGCGGCCTGGGGACGACGGTGTCGAAGCCCGATCTCCGGCTCGTGCACCCGGCGCGCAGGGCCGAGCGCACCGCGAAGCCCGTGCGGGCCCCCGCCCCGAAGAAGGAGCCGACGGGGGAGTCGGCCGCCGACCGCCGGGCCCGCGAGCAGGAGGAACGTCGGCGCGCCGCGGAGGAGAAGCGGCGTCGCGAGCTGGCCGAGGCCCGCGCCGCGGCGGAGGAGGCCGCGGCCGCCGCCGGGGAGGCGGAGTCCGCCCTGGAGGAGCAGCGGCAGCGGACCGACGAGCTCGCCGCCCGGCGGAGCGAGCTGCAGGAGCGGGTGGACGAGCTCGCCGACCAGCTGGCCGACGCCGAGCGCGCGGCGGCCGAGGCCGCGGCCGCGCTGAAGCGGGAGGAGCGCCGCTGCGCGGCCGCGGAACGGGAGGCGGCCGAGGCGGCGGAGGCCCGCGACCGTGCCGCCGCACACCTGGCCGCACTCGGCGACGACTGACTCCTCGGCGAGGACTCAGCCCATCGTCTTCTGACCGTCCAGGGACTCCCGCAGGATGTCGGCGTGCCCGGCGTGCTGGGCGGTCTCCGCGGCGATGTGCAGGAACGTCCGCCGCACCGAGCGCTGCGCTCCCGGCGGGAACCAGGGCGCCTCGGGCAGCGGGAAGGAGGCGTCCAGGTCCAGGGTGCTCACCAGCTCGTCGGTGCGGGCGGCCACCTCCTCGTACTCGGCGAGGACGCCCGCCAGCGTCTCGCCGGGCAGCAACCGGTGGCCGTCGGCCCAGTCGGCGTAGCCGGCCTCGTCCTGCGGTGCGGCCATCGCCTCCGGCCCCTCGACGGCGAACTGCGCCCAGCCCGCCTCGGTCCGCGCGACATGCTTGATCAGGCCGCCGAGGGTGAGCTCGCTGACCGTCGTCCGCTGCCGGGCCTGCTCGTCGGTGAGGTCCTGGAGGGTGAAGCGGAGGAAGTGCCGGTGGGCCTGCAGCAGCTCGAGCAGGTCCGCGCGCTCGGTGGTCAGGGTGGAGGTGGTCATCGGGGGTCCTTCCGGCCGGCTGGTTCGGTCACCCACGACGCTAGGAGGGATTGGTGACAGATCCTGACCGCAATGGGGAAGGATCTCGGTCCATGACCGGACCAGGAGATCGCACGCTGCGGCTGCTCTCCCTGCTGCAGCAGCGCCGGCACTGGGCCGGCGGTGACCTGGCCGGGCGCCTGGGTATCTCGCTGCGCACCCTCCGGCGCGACGTGGAGCGTCTGCGCGAGATCGGCTACCCGGTCGACGCGCAGCCAGGGGTGGACGGCGGCTACCGGCTGGCCCCCGGCGCGTCCCTGCCGCCCCTTCTCCTGGACGACGACGAGGCGGTGGCCCTGACCGTCGGCCTGCAGGCGGCCGCGCAGAGCGCCGTCGCCGGGATGGCCGAGGCGTCGGTCCGGGCGCTGACCACCGTCGTCCAGGTGCTCCCCGCCCGGCTCCGGCGCCGGGCCGAGGCGCTGGGCGCCATGACCGTGCCCGCCCCGGGTGGAGCCGCGGGCGCTGTGGTCGATCCCCAGGTCCTCGTCGCCGCCGCGGCCGCCTGCCGCGACACCGAGCGGCTGGAGTTCTCCTACACGGCCGCGGACGGCGCCCGCACCGAGCGGCTGACCGAGCCCTTCCGGCTCGTCGCCATGGGGCGGCGGTGGTACCTGGTCGCCTACGACCTCGGCCGGGGCGACTGGTGCAGCTTCCGGCTCGACCGGCTCACCGCGCCGCGGGGGACCGGGCAGCGCTTCGCGCCGCGGCCCCTCCCCGCCGAGGACGCCGCCGCCTTCGTCCGCCGCGGGACCGACGCACGGTCGGCGGCGCACGTGGTGGTGGTGCTGGTGGACGCCTCCGCCGTCGACGTCCGCCGTCGGGTCGGACCGTGGGCGACGGTGACGGAGCAGAGCGGCGGGCGGTGCCTGATGCGCATGGAGACCTACGACCTGACCTGGGCCGCTCTCGCGCTGGGCAGCGTCGAGGCGGAGTTCACCGTGCTCGACCCGCCCGCGCTGCGGGACCTGCTGGCGGAGTGGGCCGCCCGGTTCGACCGTGCCGCGGAGCGCGCCGTCCCCGTCAGCCGCAGGAGGGACCGTCCTCCTCCGGGCGCGCGATCGGCTCGGTCGGCGGGGTCGCGTCACTGACCTGCGCGCGGTCGGCGTCGATGGTGCGGCCGAACTGCTGGGTGGCCCACGTCGAGCCGTCGGGAGCGCAGAACACCCCGATCCCCAGCCGGTTCCACCCGGGGTTGAGCACGTTGGCCCGGTGCCCGTCCGAGCGCATCCATCCCACGTGGGCGACGCCCGCGGGCACCGGCCCGGAGGCGGTGAAGATGTTCTCCCCGACCCCGGAGAAGCCGTCGAGCTCGTCCCGGTCCAGCAGGGACCGCATGTCCTGGTGCTCGAGGACGCCGGTCCCGGCCATCGCCTCGCTCCAGTCGGCGGCGACCTCGGCGAGGGCGCCGTCCCACGCCACCGGTCCCAACCCGCGGGCCTCCCGCTCGGCGTTGACCCGGTCGAAGAGGGCGCGCGCCATGCGCTCCTCGGCCGGACCGTCCGGGCCGTCGCCGGGCGGTGTGCCGGGCGCCGGGGCGGTGGCCACCGCCCCCACCGACCCGTTCTGGACCACGACGCAGCCCGTCGTCGCCAGGAGGACGAGCAGCAGCGCCAGCAGCGCCGGCCGGGTTCGCGACATCAGGTACCCGTACCCGCAGTGGGCCCGGCCACCCCCGACCGACGTGCTGCGGGTCGGACCGGCCCTCGCTAGCGTCGCCGCATGGGCGACAACCCGCGGATCGCGATCATCACCGGATCGGAGTCGGGGATCGGGCGGGCCACCGCCGTGGCCCTCGCCGAGCAGGGCTGCGACATCGGCATCACCTGGTACCGGGAGCAGGCGGACGCGGAGGCCACCGCCGAGCAGGTGCGGGCGCTGGGCCGGCGTGCGGAGGTGCGGCACCTGGACCTGACCCGCCTGCCCGGGGCCGCCGACGTCGTCGACGACCTGGCGGAGGCGCTGGGCGGGGTCGACGTCCTGGTCAACGACGCCGGCACCGGGCACCGCACCCCGCTCCTGGAGCTGGACCTGGACACCTGGCGGGAGGTGCTGGCCACCGACCTCGACGGCGCGTTCCTCTGCCTGCAGCGGGCCGCCCGACGCATGGTGGCCGCCGGCCGGGGCGGGCGGATCGTGAACATCACCAGCGTCCACGAGCACGCGCCGCGGGTGGGCGCAGCCGCCTACTGCGCCGCCAAGGGCGGTCTGGGGCTGCTCACCAAGGTCGCCGCGCTGGAGCTGGCCGAGCACGGCATCACCGTCAACGCCGTCGCGCCCGGCGAGATCGCGACCGCCATGACCGGCCAGGAGGACGAGGACCCGACCGCGCCCGGGCACGACCGGCCCGGCGTGCCGCTCGGCCGGCCCGGCGACGCCCGGGAGGTCGCGGCGGTCGTGGCCTTCCTCGTCTCGCCCGCGGCCGGCTACGTCACCGGGGCGTCCTGGGCGGTGGACGGCGGCATGCTGGAGATGGGCCCGATGGCCGGCTCGCACCTGGAGACCGGCCGGTGGCGCGCCGTCGAGACCTGACGGGCGGTCAGCCCGCCCGGCGGCCGGCGCGCTTGCGGGTGTAGAGGTCCGCGTCGGCCCGCTGCAGCACGCCGGCCAGCGTGTCGCCCGGCTCGAGCGTGGCCAGGCCCACCGACCACCGGAAGTCGTGCGTCTCCTCCAGCCGGGCCAGCAGCTCCCGGGCGCCGCGCTCGTCGGTGGCGGGCAGGCAGAGCACGAACTCGTCCCCGCCGTAGCGGCCGAGCAGATCGGCCCGGCGCAGCCGGCTGGTCCAGCCCGCGGCCAGCTCGCGGAGCAGCGCGTCGCCGGCGCCGTGCCCGTCCCGGTCGTTGACCGTCTTGAAGTCGTCGAGGTCCAGGATGGCCACGCTCAGCGGCTCGCCGCTGCGCAGCGCGCCGGCCAGGTGGCGGGAGGTCTCGGCCTCCCAGGCGCGTCGGTTCGCGACACCGGTGAGCGGATCGGTGTCGGCGGCGTTGCGCAGCCGGCGGGCCAGGCGGCCCTGCGCCTCGGCCAGCGCGAGGACCGTGACGACCAGGGCCAACCACGGCTGGAGGAAGCCCGACGGCTCCGCGGCCGCGGCGCCGGCACTGGCCGCGACGACCAGGAGACCGGCGTGCACGCGCACCGCCGGCAGGGCGAGGACGTGGGCGGCGCAGAGCGCAACGGCGATCATCGCCGGGCCGAGGCCCACGACGCCGACGGGTGTGGCCGAGCGCCAGGCGAGCACGCCGATGAGCACGGACAGCAGGGCGAGCGCGCAGTGGATCACCCACGGGCGCAGATCCCGGCCCAGCGCGGCGATCCCGGCGCCGACCACCAGACCGACGGTGCCCAGCGCCCAGAGCAGGCCGACGGGTGTGTCCGGGTCGAGCGGCCGGGCCGCACCCGCGAAGCAGAGCACTCCGCTGACGACGTAGAGCGCCGCCAGGAGCGTTGCCGCCGGCGCCCTGCGTTGGCCATCCATGCCCGCATCCTCCCGGTCGCGTGGGGGTCCCGGGTACAGCTCCGCAGTCGGGATGCCCCGGCCGGGGGAGGACCGGACCGGCGTGCGTGTGCCGGGACCCCACCCGGAGGAACGCACCGGCCCGCCGGAGGGTGCGGTGATCCCGGATCGGGTACGCGTCCGGACGCCCGGACGGCGACGGAGGGGAGGGGCGATGCCCGAGGACGAGGACCGGCGTCAGGTGCGCGCGCTCGCACGGCCGCTGAGGAACGCCCGTGACCTCGACCCGCTGCTGGAGCGCATCGGGGACGCACGCATCGTGGCGGTGGGCGAGGCCAGCCACGGCACCCACGAGTACTACGCCTGGCGGGCCGCCCTCACCCGCCGGCTGATCGAGGAGCGCGGGTTCGCCGTCGTCGCCGTCGAGGGGGACTGGCCCGACTGCTACCGGGTGAACCGGAGCGTGCGGCTGCTGCCGGGCGCGGACGAGGACCCGCGCGACGCGCTCGACGCCTTCGCCCGCTGGCCGACCTGGATGTGGGCCAACGACGACGTCGTCGACTTCTGCCGGTGGCTGCGCCGGTACAACGCCGACCGGTCCGACGGCGACCGGGTCGGGTTCTACGGCCTGGACGTCTACAGCCTGTGGGACTCCATGCACGAGCTGATCGGCTGGCTGGAGCAGAACGAGCCCGGCCACGTCGCCCGGGCCCGGCGCGCGCTGGCCTGCTTCGAGCCCTACGGCGAGGACGGCGCCGAGTACGCGTTCGCCCACCGCTTCTCGCCCACGTCCTGCGAGGACGCGGCGGTCGAGGTGCTGCGAGCGCTGTGCGAGGACCGTGGACGGGCGGAGGCGGAGGAGGACCCCGAGGCCCGGTTCGCCGCCGAGCAGAACGCTGCCGTCGTGGTGGACGCCGAGCGCTACTACCGGGCGATGGTGCAGGGCTCCGCGGAGTCCTGGAACGTGCGGGACGTGCACATGGTCGACGTCCTCGACCGGCTCCTGGAGCACACCGGCGGCAAGGTGGTGGTGTGGGAGCACAACACCCACATCGGGGACGCCCGGGCGACCGACATGGCCGGCGGCGGCATGGTCAACGTCGGCCAGCTGCTGCGGGAACGGCACGGGACCGACGACGTCGTCCTGGTCGGGTTCGGCGGCCACCGCGGCGGGGTGATCGCCGGCGCCGAGTGGGGCGCGCAGATGGCGCGGATGTCCGTGCCCCCGGTGCGGGCGGGAAGCCTGGAGGCGCTGCTGCACGACGCGGTGGGGGAGGACTCCCTGGTCGTCGTGCCCGGCGGGGAGCGGCCGGGGTGGCTGGACCGGCGGCTGGACCACCGTGCCATCGGCGTGGTGTACCGGCCGGAGCGGGAGAGGTGGGGGAACTACGTGCCGACGGTGCTCGGCGAGCGCTACGACGCATTCCTCCACCTGGAGCACACCTCACCGCTCCAGCCGCTCCACCTCGAGCGGCCGGACGAGCACGTCCCCCTGGCGTCCGAGGGGGTGTGAGGCGGCCGGCTCAGGCCGAGTCGCGGTTGGTCATGTCCTCGTCGTCCGCCGTCGGGTCCTTGGGGCCGCCGGTCTTGGAGACCTCCCAGCCGGCACCCAGCTGCTCGAGCGCCAGCCGGCCGTAGACCTGCTGCTGGGTGGCCACGCGCTGCGAGCGGCCGCGGCCCAGGAAGCTGATCAGCCAGTGGAACACCGTGGTGAAGCGGCTCTTGAAGCCGACGATGTACATGAGGTGGACGACCAGCCACAGCACCCAGGCGATGAAGCCCTCGAACTTGAACTTCCCGATGTCGGCGACCGCGGAGAAGCGCGAGATCGTCGCCATCGACCCCTTGTCCTTGTACTTGAACGGGGGCTGGGGCTGCTTGCCCGTCTGCCGGCGTGTGATCGCGTCGGCGGCGTAGCGGCCACCCTGGATCGCGACCTGGGCGACGCCCGGCAGCTTGCCCAGCGCCATCATGTCGCCGACGACGTGCACCTCCGGGCGCCCGGGCAGGGTGAGGTCGGGCTGCACCGAGATCCGGCCGGCCCGGTCGACCTCGGCGCCGGACTGCTCGCCGAGGAGCCGGCCCAGCCCGGAGGCCTGGACCCCGGCCGCCCAGATCTTGGTGGCGGCGTCGATCCGGCGGACCTGGCCGTCGGAGTCCTTGACGTCGAGGCCGTCGGCGTCGACGTCGGTCACCATCGCGCCCAGCTGCACCTCGACGCCGATGCGGTTCAGGTGCCGGCGGGCGGCGTCGCCGAGCTTCTCGCCGAAGGACGGCAGCACGATCGGCGCCGCGTCCAGCAGGACGATGCGGGCCTGCGTCGGGTCGATGGTGCGGAAGTCTCGGCGCAGGGTGCGGCGGGCCAGCTCGGCGATCTGGCCGGCCATCTCCACGCCGGTCGGCCCGGCGCCGACGACGACGAACGTCATCAGCCGGTCGATCTCGGCCTGGTCGGTGGCCAGCTCGGCGAGCTCGAAGGCGCCGAAGATCCGGCCGCGCAGCTCGAGGGCGTCGTCGATGCTCTTCATGCCCGGGGCGAACTCGGCGAACTGGTCGTTGCCGAAGTAGGACTGCCCGGCGCCGGCGGCGACGATGAGCTCGTCGTAGGGGTGCACGGTGGTGCGGCCCAGGACGGTGGAGGTCACCGTGCGGGCGGTCAGGTCGAGGTCGGTGACCTCGCCCAGGACGACGCGCGTGTTGTCCTGGTGCTTGAGGATCTCGCGGGTGGCCGGGGCGATCTCGCCCTCGGAGAGGATGCCGGTGGCCACCTGGTAGAGCAGCGGCTGGAACAGGTGGTTCGCCGTCTTGCCGATCAGCGTCACGTCGACGGGGGCGCGCTTGAGCGCCTTGGCGGCGAACAGCCCGCCGAAGCCCGAGCCGATGATGACGACGCGCGGCCGGCCGCTGTCGGTCCCGCGTCCGTCGGAGGTACGCGTCGCTGGTGTCGTCATGCTCACGATTCTCCCACTCCGGGCGTTGCCGGCCCCCCGCGCCCTCGGGCGATACGGACCGCGGTCCGGCGCTCCCGGCTGGCCCGTGCGGGGCAGGTCCGGTAGACCGCGAACGTGTCCTCGTCGCCTATCCGCATCGTCGTCGTCCCTGGTCTGGGGCTCGACAAGCGGTCGTGGGCGGGCGTGCTGGACCGGTTGCCGGCGTCGGTACCGGCGACCGTCCTGCACCTGCCCGGGATGGGGCTGGGGAAACCGGTTCCGCCGCTGGAGACGCTCGCCGACGAGGTCAGGTCGCGGCTGGGTGCCGGGCCCGTGGTGCTGGCCGGGCACTCGCAGAGCTGCCAGGTGGTCGTGGCCGTGGCCGAGCGCGATCCCCGGGTCGTCGGCGTCGTCCTGCTGGGACCGACGACGGATCCGCGGCTGCGGCGGGTCCCCGGGCTGGTGGTGGCCTGGCTGCGGACGGCGCTGCGGGAGCCCTGGTGGCAGGTGCCGCGGATCCTCGCGCAGTGGCTGCACACCGGGCCCCCGGCGATGCGTGCGCTGTGGCGCCGGGCCGCACCGGACCGGATCGAGCGGCGGCTGTCCCGGGTGAGGGTCCCCGTGACCGTGGTGCGCGGGAGCCGGGACGCCCTGTGCTCCGCGGACTGGGCCGCGGCCGTCGCCGCCGCCGCACCGCGCGGCCGGCTGGTCGAGATCCCGGGTGCGGCGCACATGACGCCGCAGAGCCATCCCGCCGTGGTCGCCGACCTGCTCCGCGGCGGGACCGGTGATCCGGGCGACTCCCGGGCCCGCTGACCGGCGGGATCGGCGGTCCGGCCGACGTCCGGTTTCGCTACTGGCCGTCGGTGCGGCCACGCACCTCCGCGTAGCGCTCGCGGACCCGGGACGCCGGCGGCGCCTCGAACGTCCGCGATCCCGGCTGCGGCCACTCCGGCGGGGCCTCCGCGCCGGACAGCGCCCACGCGGCCTGCCGGGCGGCGCCGTCCGCGACGTACTCGCCCGGCGGGGGCACCAGCACCGGGCGGCCGAAGATGCCGGGGGCCAGCTGCTGCACGGCGGGGGAGCGGGCGGCCCCGCCGACCAGGAGCACCCGCTCGATCGACACCCCCTGCGCCGCCACGGCCTCGATGCCGTCGGCCAGGCCGCACAGCAGCCCCTCGACCGCTGCGCGCGCGAGGTGCGCCGGGGTGGAGGTGCGCAGCGTGAGGCCGTGCACCGAGCCGGTGGCGTGCGGCAGGTTCGGCGTCCGCTCGCCCTCCAGGTAGGGAACGAGCACCAGCCCGTCGGCTCCCGAGGGGGCGGAGAGGGCGAGCTCGGACAGCGCCGCGTGGTCGACGCCGAGCAGCGCGGCCGCCGCGTCCAGCACGCGGGCGGCGTTGAGGGTGGCGACCAGCGGCAGGTGGTTGCCGGTCGCGTCGGCGAAGCCCGCGACGGTGCCGGTCACGTCGGCCACGGCGGTCGGGGTGACTGCGGAGACCACCCCCGAGGTGCCCAGGGAGACGACGACGTCGCCCGGGCGGGCGGCCAGTCCCAGCGCGGCCGCCGCGTTGTCGCCGGTGCCGGGGCCGAGGATCGCGTCCGCGCCGGCCAGCACCCCGATCCGCTCGGCCGGGCCGGCCACCCGGGGGACACCCGGGCGGCGTCCCCGCATCGCCCGCTCCAGCAGGTCGAGCCGGTACTCGCCGGTGCGCGCCGACCAGTAGGCGGTACCGCTGGCGTCGCCCCGGTCGGTGGTCAGCGTGCCGAGCCCGCGGCCGGCAGAGATGCGCCAGGTCAGCCAGTCGTGCGGCAGGCACACCGCCGCGGTGCGGTCGGCGTGCGCCGGTTCGGCGTCGGCCAGCCAGCGGAGCTTGGTCGCGGTGAACGAGGCGACCGGCACCACCCCGACGGCGTCGGCCCATGCCTGCCGCCCGGCCGCCTCGTCGCCGTTCCCCAGCTCGAGGATCAGGTCGTGCGCGGCGTCGGCCGAGCGGACGTCGTTCCAGAGCAGCGCGTCGCGGACGACCTCGCCGTCGGCGTCCAGGCAGACCATGCCGTGCTGCTGGCCGCCGACCGCCAGCGCGGCGACGTCGTGGAGCCCGCCGGCCTGCGCCGCGGCCGCGGTGAAGGCGGCCTCCCAGGCCCTCGGCGGCACCTCGGTGCCCGGTGGGTGCGGCGCCCGGCCGCTGCGCACCAGCGCCCCGGTGTCGGCGTCGCGGACGACGACCTTGCACGCCTGGGTGGAGGTGTCGACGCCCGCGACGAGGCGCCGGGCCCCGCTCATCGGGGCCGCCGGGAGGACGTCACGGAGCGGACCCTAGCGCCGGCGGCCTTGACCATCCAGGGGTCGGGCCCTAATTTGTTTACCCGACCGACGAATAGCGCGCGACGGAGCGACAGGGGGCTGAGCCGTGACCGCTCCGCGTCCTCTCCCCGACGGCGTCGCCGGTCGCGGGGTGCCCGCCGACCAGGCCGCCGTCCGCCGCGGCAACCTCGGCCGGGTGCTGCGCCTCCTGCGGGACGAGGGTCCGCGCTCGCGGGCGCGGATCGCCGAGGAGACCGGCCTGAACAAGGCCACCGTGTCCAGCCTGGTCGCCGAGCTCGCCGACCGCGGCCTGGTCACGGCCGGCGACGTCCACCGGGGCGGGTCCGTCGGCCGGCCGGGCCTGCCCGTCCAGCTCGACGGCCGGGCCGTCTGCGCGATCGGCGTGGAGCTGAACGTCGACTTCGTAGCGATCCTGGTGCTGAACCTGCGAGGGGAGGTGCTCTTCGAGCAGCGCATGGCCCTCGACGTCCCCGCCCTGGGCGCGGAGGCCACGCTCGACGAGGTGGCCCGGCTCGTGCAGCAGGCCCGGGACACGGTGCGCGACGCCGTGCCGGTCGGGCTCACCGTCGCCGTCCCGGGGCTGGTCCGCAGCGTCGACGGCGTCGTCTCCCTCGCGCCCAACCTCGGGTGGCGGGACGTGCCGGTGCTCGAGGGGCTGGCGGCGCGCCTCGGGCCGGGCTGCCCGGTCCGCGTCGAGAACGACGCCAACCTGTCGGCGATCGCGGAGTGGGCGACGGGGCCCGAGGCGCGCACGCCCGATCTCGTCTACCTGACCGGTGAGGTCGGCGTCGGGGGCGGGCTGATCGTCGACGGGCGGCTGCTGCGCGGGACGGCGGGCCTGTCCGGGGAGGTCGGGCACACCCCGCTCGGCGACCCCGACGTCGTCTGCGGCTGCGGGCGGCGCGGGTGCTGGGAGACCGCGGTCGGCCTCGGCGCCCTGCTGCGCGCCGCCGCCGATCCGGACGACCCGGTGCGCGACTCCACCCGCGACCTCGAGGTCCGGCTCGCGGAGATCGCCGCCCGCGCCGACGCCGGCGACCGGCGCACCCTCGACGCGCTGAGGCAGGTCGGCCGGGCGCTGGGCACCGGCGCTGCCGTGCTCATCAACCTCGTCAACCCCGCGGTCGTGCTGCTCGGTGGCTACTTCGCCGTCCTCGGGCGGTTCCTCGTCGAGCCGATGACCGCCGAGCTGCAGGACCGCGTGTTCGGGCCCGACCTCGCCGGCGCCCGGGTCGTCCTCTCCGAACTCGGCTTCACCGCGGCCGTCCGCGGCGGCGCGCACGTCGCCCTGGAGACCGTCTTCGACGACCCCACCCGCGTGCCACCGCGCGCCTCCTGAACCCCCGCACCCCAGACCGAACCGCTGCACACCGGACGGAGAACCCCATGACCGACCTCACCCCGACCAGGGACGACAGGTTCAGCTTCGGCCTCTGGACCGTGGGCTGGCAGGGCGTCGACGTCTTCGGCGGTGCCGTGCGCCCCCTCCTCGACCCGGTCGAGGCCGTGCACCGGCTGGCCGAGCTGGGTGCCGCCGCGGTCACCTTCCACGACGACGACCTGGTGCCCGACGACGCGAGCCGCGACGCCACGCTCCGGCGCTTCACGGCCGCCCTGGAGGAGACGGGGATGGGCGTGGAGATGGCCACCACCAACCTCTTCGGGGCGCCGGTGTTCAAGGACGGCGGCTTCACCGCGAACGACCGCGCCGTCCGCCGCTACGCGATCGCCAAGGTGCTGCGCAACATCGACCTGGCCGCCGAGCTGGGCGCGCGCACCTACGTGCTGTGGGGTGGCCGCGAAGGCGCGGAGTCCGGCGGCAGCAAGGACGTCGCCGCCGCGCTGGACCGCTACAAGGAGGCCCTCGACCTCCTCTGCGCCTACGTCCGCGACCAGGGCTACGACATCCGCTTCGCCTTGGAGCCCAAGCCGAACGAGCCACGCGGCGACATCCTGCTGCCCTCCATCGGCCACGCGCTGGCGTTCATCGACGAGCTCGACGAGCCCGGTCGCGTGGGGCTGAACCCGGAGGTCGGGCACGAGGAGATGGCCGGGCTGAACTTCGCGCAGGGGATCGCCCAGGCGCTGTGGCACGACAAGCTCTTCCACATCGACCTCAACGGCCAGCACGGCCCGCGCTTCGACCAGGACCTGCGCTTCGGGGCCGGCAACCTGCGCGGTGCGTTCTGGACCGTCGACACGATGCTGGGCTCGGGCACCGGCAAGGCCTACGACGGCTACGTCCACTTCGACTACAAGCCGCCGCGGACCGAGGACATCGACGGCGTCTGGGAGACCGCCCGTGCCTGCATGCGCAACTACCTGATCCTCCGCGACAAGGTGCGGGCCTTCCGCGCCGACCCGGCGGTCGCCGAGGCGCTGGAGGCGGCCAAGGTGGCCGAGCTCGCCGTCCCGACCCTGGCCGACGGCGAGTCGCTCGACGCCCTCCGGAACGAGGCGCACGACCCGGTCGCCCTCGGCGAGCGGGGCCTGCAGTTCGAGCGGCTGGACCAGCTGGCGATGGAGCACCTGCTCGGCGTCCGCTGACGCGGGTGCGCTGACCGAGGGGCCGGGGAGGGCGTACTCCGGCCCCTCGCAGCCGTGCCCCGATCGGATGCGAGGGGTCTGCGACGACGCCGCGCCGTGCCACTATGACGGCGTGGCGTCCACCTCCGCGTCGGCCGGCGCACTGCTGCGGCACGTGCGGACCGGCCGCGCGCGGAGCCGCGCGGACCTGGTGGCGCTCACCGGGGCGTCCCGCAACACGGTCAGTGCGCGGGTGGACCAGCTCATCGCCGCCAACCTCCTCGAGGAGGGCGGCCGGGGCTGGAGCACCGGCGGCCGGCCCCCGACTCTGCTGCAGTTCAACAGCCGGGCCGGGTGCGTCCTGGCCGTGGACCTGGGGGCGAGCAGCGTCGACGTCGCCGTCACCGACCTCTCGGCCCGGATCCTGGCCACCGTCGGGCACCCCATCGACATCGCCGACGGCCCCGGCCCGGTGCTCGCCGAGGTCGACCGGCTGGCGCAGAAGGTGCTGGCCGAGGCCGGGCTGACCCCCGCCGACGTGTGCGCGGTCGGCGTCGGCGTGCCGGGGCCCGTGGAGTTCTCGACCGGGCGGCCGTCCTACCCGCCGATCATGCCGGGCTGGCACGACTTCCCGGTCCCGAGCGCGTTCGGCCGGTACGAGTGCCCGGTCTACGTGGACAACGACGTCAACGTCATGGCCCTGGGCGAGATCGGCGTCGCCGGGTCGGTGCAGGACCTGCTCGTGGTCAAGGTGGGCACCGGCATCGGGTGCGGCGTGATCGTCGAGGGCCCGTCTACCGCGGGGCGCAGGGCAGCGCCGGAGACATCGGGCACATCTACGTCGGCCAGCCCGACGGCCGCACCGTCGGCTGCCGCTGCGGCCAGGACAACTGCCTCGAGGCCATCGCCGGGGGGCAGGCGATCCTCCGTGACGCCCGGGCGGCCGGTCTGCCCGTCGAGACGGTGCGGGACGTCGTCCAGCTGGCCGCCCACGGCGAGGGTGCGGCGCTGGAGCTGGTCCGCGACGCCGGTCGCACCATCGGCACGGTGCTCGCGGCGCTGGTCAACTTCTTCAACCCGCACCGGATCGTGATGACCGGTGGTGTCGCGCGCGCCGGTGTGCCGCTGCTGGCCGGCATCCGCGAGGCGGTCTACCAGCGGTCGATGCCGCTCGCGGCCCGGGCGCTGGAGATCACCGTGAGCGAGGCACCCGACCTGTCCGGCCGCGTCGGCGCGGCCCGCATGGCCATCGAGGAGTTCCTGGACGAGGACTCCGTGGAGGCCCTGGCCAGGTAGGTCTTGTCGCGCCGAGTGGGGCCCGCAGGGTTCCGCGCAGGCGCGACGCAGCGGCTCCGCGCGACCCGGGAACGGCACCTGGCCGCGGTGCGGTCCGGAGGATCGCCATGTCATCGCATCTCAGTTCGGTAACCACCGCGCCCGCGGCCCTTGACCTGCTGTGACCCCCCTCATACGTTGCTGCCTCAGCAGACTAATGATCAGTGATGAGCAAAAGTCCACGAGGAGAACGACGCGTGACCGAACCGGATCGCCTGGCCGCGGGGGGCACGCCGCTGCTGGAGATGCACGGCATCGTCAAGACGTTCCCGGGGGTGCGCGCCCTCGACGGCGTGGACCTGGACGTGCGCGCCGGTGAGGTCCACTGCCTGCTCGGCCAGAACGGCGCGGGCAAGTCGACCCTGATCAAGGTGCTCGCCGGGGCGCACCAGCCCGACGCCGGCCGGATCACCTGGCGGGGCGAGGAGGTCCGGCTGGGCAGCCCGCAGGCCGCGATGAGCCTGGGCATCGCCACGATCTACCAGGAGCTCGACCTGGTGCCCGGGCTGACCGTGTCCGACAACATCTTCCTGGGTCGCGAGCAGTCGCGGTTCGGCCTGAACCTCCCGTCCGTGGCCAACCGGGCTGCGTCCGGGCTCCTCGAGCGCCTCGGCCACCCGGAGATCCGGCCCTCCGCCGAGGTCGGCTCGTTGTCGGCCGCCTCGCAGCAGATGGTCAGCATCGCCCGCGCCCTGTCGCAGGACGCCCGGCTGATCGTCATGGACGAGCCGTCGGCGGTCCTGGACAACGAGGAGGTCGAGCGGCTGTTCGAGGTCGTCCGCGACCTCACCGCCCACGACGTCGCCGTCGTCTACATCTCCCACCGGCTGGACGAGATCCGCCAGATCGGTGACCGCACCACAGTCCTCAAGGACGGCCGCACGGTCGCGACCGGCCTGCCCGCCCGGGAGACCCCCACGAGCGAGGTCATCACGCTGATGACCGGGCGCACCATCGAGTACGTCTTCCCCGAGCGGCAGGCGCCGGTCGCCGCGGACGCGGACCCGCTGCTGGAGGTCGACGGGCTGGGCCTGCGCGGCAGCTTCTCCGACGTGTCCTTCGTCGTCCGCCCCGGCGAGATCGTCGGTCTGGCCGGGCTCGTGGGCGCGGGGCGCTCCGAGATCCTGGAGACCGTCTTCGGCGCCCGGCGCGCCACATCCGGCACCGTGCGGGTGGGCGGGAAGCGGCTGGGCGCCGGGGACGTCGGCGGTGCGGTCGCCGCGGGCGTCGGCCTCGCGCCGGAGGAGCGCAAGAGCCAGGCGCTGCTCCTCGGCGACTCCGTCTACCGGAACATCAGCATCTCCAGCCTGGCGCGCTTCGCCCGGGGCGGCTTCCTCGCCCGCGGCGCCGAGCGGGCCGCGGCCGAGGAGCAGGTCCGGTCGCTGGACGTGCGCCCGGCCGACGTCGACCGCGAGGTGCGGACGCTGTCCGGCGGCAACCAGCAGAAGGTCGTCCTGGCCCGCTGGCTGCTGCGCGAGTGCCGCGTGCTGCTCCTCGACGAGCCCACCCGCGGCGTCGACGTCGGCGCCCGCTCGGAGATCTACGCGCTGGTGCGCGACCTGGCCGACCGCGGGGTCGCCGTGGTCGTCGTCTCCAGCGAGATCCCGGAGGTCCTCGGGCTGGCCGACCGCGTGCTGGTCATCGCCGACGGCGCGGTCGTCGCCGAGGAGCCGGCCGACGCGCTCGACGAGCACCGGGTGCTCGACCTGGTCATGGAGAGGAGCGCCCACCGGGGCGCCCCGGTGTCCGCAACGACGCAGCACGAAGGGGACGTGGCATGAGCAGCAGCACCACGGCGACGACCGGAGGAGCGGCGGCCGTGTCCGCGTCCCCGGCGGGGGACGCCCCGGGCAACGGGCCGGGGCCGGGGCTGATGGCCGGCCCGGTGGGCCGCAACCTCGGCCTGGTCGTGGCCCTGGCCATCCTCTGTGCGGTCGGCGTCATCACCGCGGGGGACCGGTTCGCCGACGTCGACAACGTCCTCACCATCCTGCGGCTGGCCGCCGTCATCGGCGTGGTGAGCATCGGGATGACGTTCGTGATCATCGGCGGTGGCATCGACCTGTCGGTCGGTGCGCTGGTGGCGCTGTCCTCGGTGTGGGCCACCACGCTGGCCACGCAGCAGCTGGCCGAGGACGTCCACTGGATCGTCATGGTGTTCACCGCGCTCGTGGTCGGCAGCGTGGCGGGCCTGATCAACGGCGTGGTGATCGCCTACGGCAAGCTCGCCGCCTTCATCGCCACGCTGGCCATGCTCGCCTCCGCCCGCGGGCTCGCCGAGATCATCGCCAACCGGCGCACGCAGATCGTCCAGGACCGCGACTTCCGGTCGTTCTTCGCCGGCGACGTGCTGGGCGTCCCGGCGCAGGTCATCCTCTTCGCGCTCGTCGCCGTCGCCGGCTGGGTCCTGCTCAACCGCACCACCTTCGGCCGGCGCACGTTCGCCGTCGGCGGCAACGCCGAGGCGGCCCGCCTGGCCGGCATCCGGGTGCAGCGGCACACGGTGAAGCTCTACGTCCTGTCCGGCTTCTGCTGCGGCATCGCCGCGGTCATGCTCATGGCCCGGACGACGACCGGCAGCTCCACCCACGGGACGCTCTACGAGCTGGATGCGATCGCCGCGGTGGTCATCGGCGGGACGCTGCTGATCGGCGGCCGGGGAACGATCGTCGGCACCGTCCTGGGCGTGCTCATCTTCAGCACGCTGGGCAACGTCTTCGTGCTGAACAACCTCTCCAGCTCCGCCCAGAACGTGGCCCGCGGCGTCATCATCGTCGCCGCCGTCCTGCTGCAGCAGCGCCTGGCCACCGGCGGGTTCAGCTTCCGCCGGCCCGGTGGTGGCAGCTCGTCCTCCGGGGGAGGGGCCGTCCAGGGCAGCCCCGCCGGCACGGTGTCCGGTGGCACCAGCGACCCGGGCGGTCCCGGTGGGGCCCGCCCCGCGGCCACCACGCCCACCAGGACCACCACGACCTGACCGGGGTGCGGTGACCTCTCACCGCCGCACCCCGGCCAGCACCACCCCGGCGGGCTCCCGCCCGCCGGACCCCGCACCTCACCCGCACGTCCGACACGCACGACGACCTGGCGGTCCAGCCAGGGAGGCGAACACCCCCGAGGAGATCCCATGTCCGTAGCGAGGCAGCGCCCCTTCCGCCGGATGACCTACACCGCGGTCGCCCTGATGAGCGCCGGCGCCCTGGTCGCCGGCTGCACCAGCAACGAGCCGGAGAGCTCGGGCGGTGACGGCGGCACCAACGCCGCCAGCGACAACGACGAAGAGGGCGAGACCGTCCGCATCGGGTTCTCGGCGCCGGCGGCCGACCACGGGTGGATGGCCGGCATCACCGAGGCCGCCCGCGCGGTCGACGACGAGTACGACGACGTCGAGCTGGTCGTCGCCGAGGGCACCAACGACGTGAGCACCCAGATCAGCCAGGTCGAGACCTTCATCAACGAGGGCGTGGACGCGATCGTGCTGCTGCCCTTCGACGGCGCCGCCATGACGCCGGTCGCGCTGAAGGCGATGGAGGCCGGCATCCCGGTCATCAACGTCGACCGCGAGTTCAACAGCCCCTTCGCCGCCCGCGCCACCATCCTGGGCGACAACTACGGGATGGGCGTCTCGGCCGGCACCTACATCTGCGAGGAGCTGGGCGACCAGCCCGACGCCGTGATCGCCGAGATCGCAGGCATCGACTCGCTGCCGCTCACCCAGGACCGCAGCCAGGGCTTCGCCGACGCGCTGGAGGACTGCGGGCTGGAGGTCAGCAACCGGGTCGCCGCCGACTTCACCGTCGAGGGCGGCGAGGAGGCGGCATCGAACCTGCTGCAGGCCGCCCCGCAGATCGACGCCCTGTGGAACCACGACGACGACCAGGGCGTCGGCGTCCTGGCCGCCATCGAGAACGCCGGCCGCGACGAGTTCCTGATGGTCGGCGGCGCCGGCTCGGCGAACGCCATGCGCTCCATCCAGGACGGCGACTCGGTGCTGCAGGCCACCGTCATCTACCCGCACACCCAGGCGGCCGACGGCGTGCGGCTGGCCCGCCTGATCGCACAGGGCAAGGGCCTGTCCGACCTGAACTCCCAGGGCGTGCCGCGCGAGATCGTGCTGAACGCGCCGGTGGTCACCGCCGAGAACGTCGACGAGTTCATCGACGCCGCGTTCGAGTCCTGACCGACTGATACGGAGCCGCCGGGTGGGTGCTCCCACCCGCCCGGCGGCTCCGCTCCACCCAGGAGCCTCCATGACCCGCACGCTCGGCAAGCCCCGGATGGGCGTGGCCCTGATCGGCTACGCGTTCATGGGCGCCGCCCACTCCCAGGCCTGGCGGACCGCCCCCCACTTCTTCGACCTCCCCCTGCTCCCCGACCTGACCGTGCTGGCCGGCCGCGACGCGCACCGCGTCGCCGAGGCCGCCGCCAAGCTGGGCTGGTCGTCCACCGAGACCGACTGGCGCCGGGTGCTGGAGCACGACGACGTCGACCTGGTCGACGTCTGCACCCCCGGCGACACGCACGCCGAGATCGCGATCGCCGCGCTCGAGGCCGGCAAGCACGTGCTGTGCGAGAAGCCCCTGGCCAACTCGGTCGCGCAAGCCGAGGCGATGGCCGACGCCGCGGCGAAGGCCGCGACCCGCGGGATCCGCTCGATGGTCGGGTTCACCTACCGCCGGGTGCCGGCCATCGGACTGGCCCGGCAGCTGGTCGCGGAGGGCCGGCTCGGCGACATCCGGCACGTGCGGGCGCAGTACCTGCAGGACTGGATCGCCGACCCGGCCGCGCCGATGTCCTGGCGGCTGGACAAGCAGAAGGCCGGGTCCGGGGCGCTGGGCGACATCGGCGCGCACATCGTCGACCTGACCCAGCACATCACCGGCCAGCGGCTGACCGGCGTCAGCGCGCTGCTGGAGACCTTCGTCAAGGAGCGCCCGCTGCCGTCGGCCGCCGGCTCGCTGTCCGGCGTCGCGGGGGAGGGGACCGGCACGGTCACGGTCGACGACGCCGCGGTGTTCCTGGGCCGCTTCACCGGCGGTGCGCTGGCCAGCTTCGAGGCGACCCGGTTCGCCCTCGGCCGCAAGAACGCCATCCGGATCGAGATCAACGGCTCCCGTGGCAGCCTGGCGTTCGACTTCGAGGACATGAACGTCCTGCACTTCTTCGACGGCGACGAGCCGGCCGAGACCGCGGGTTTCCGCCGCATCGTGGTCACCGAGCCCGGGCACCCCTACGTCGGCAACTGGTGGCCGGCCGGGCACGGGCTGGGGTACGAGCACGGCTTCACCCACCAGGTCGTCGACCTGGTGACCGCGATCGCGGAGGACGAGGATCCGGCGCCGTCCTTCGCCGACGGGCTGCAGGTGCAACGGGTGCTCGACGCGGTCGAGCGCAGCGCCGCGGACAACTCCGCCTTCACCGCGATCTAGACGAAGGACTCCGTCCTCCCCACCACTCGCATGCTCGCGGCGGTGCCCGGGACGAGGCCGACAGAAGAATCGAAGAGAGAGGACCCTTTCTGATGCCCCGTCCCGTCACGCTGTTCACCGGCCAGTGGGCCGACCTGCCGTTCGAGGAGGTGTGCCGGCTGGCCTCCGGGTGGGGCTACGACGGCCTGGAGATCGCCTGCTGGGGCGACCACCTCGACGTCGAGCGCGCCGCGAACGACGAGTCCTACGCGCAGGAGCGCCTCGCGATCCTGGAGCGGCACGGCCTGAAGGTGTTCGCGATCAGCAACCACCTCAACGGCCAGGCGGTCTGCGACGACCCGATCGACGAGCGGCACCGCGGCATGGTGCACCCGCGCGTGTGGGGCGACGGCGACCCCGAGGGCGTCCGGCAGCGGGCGGCCGAGGAGATGAAGCTGACCGCCCGGGCGGCGCGCGCGCTCGGTGTCGACGTCGTCGTCGGGTTCACCGGGAGCAAGATCTGGAAGACCGTGGCGATGTTCCCGCCGGTGCCCGAGTCGATGATCGAGGACGGCTACCGCGACTTCGCCGACCGGTGGAACCCCATCCTCGACGTGTTCGACGAGGTCGGTGTCCGGTTCGCGCACGAGGTGCACCCGTCGGAGATCGCCTACGACTACTGGACGACGGTCCGCACCATGGAGGCCATCGGGCACCGGGAGGCGTTCGGGCTGAACTGGGACCCGTCGCACTTCGTGTGGCAGGACCTGGACCCGGTCTCCTTCATCTGGGACTTCAAGGACCGGATCTACCACGTCGACTGCAAGGACGCGAAGAAGCAGGTGGGCAACGGCCGCAACGGCCGGATGGGCTCGCACCTGCCGTGGGCCGACCCGCGGCGCGGCTGGGACTTCGTCTCCACCGGGCACGGCGACGTCCCGTGGGAGGCGTGCTTCCGGATGCTCAACACGATCGGCTACGACGGCCCGATCTCGATCGAGTGGGAGGACGCCGGCATGGACCGCCTGGTCGGCGCGCCCGAGGCCCTGGAGTTCGTGCGCCGGCTGGCGTTCGACCCGCCGGCGGCGGCGTTCGACGCCGCCTTCGCCAGCGGCAACTGACGGCGAGCGGAGTGGGAGGGCGGGGAATCAGCCCTCCCACTCCGGTCAGTGGGTTCGTCCGCGCCACGCCAGGGCGGCGAGTGCGGTGAGGACGACGGCGGCCGCGATCTCCACCCAGAACGACTCCCACCAGTACATGGCCGCGGTGGACTCCGTGAAGCCGAAGAGCCCGACGGTCGTGGACAGCAGGAGCGCGGCGAGGCTGCCCAGGGCGAAGGCGGCGCCTGCCGCGGCGGCCCAGGGCAGCAGCCGGCGCGGGGCCAGCAGGACGGCGGCGGCGCCGAGCACGCCCAGCACCGTCTGGAGCAGGAACGCCGGCCCGATGACGTCGATGTCCCGGTAGCCCTGCCGCCACAGGTAGCCGTGGATCACCGCGACGACGACCAGCAGGGCGGCCCCGCCCACGCGGAGGACCGTGGTCGTGGCGCGGGACTGCTGCTGCGGCCGATCCATGGCGGCGCTCATCAGCTGACCGTCACCGTGATCTCCATGCCCATCGACCGGTGGGTGCCGACGGAGCAGTAGAAGACGTACTCGCCCGGCTCCAGCGTGACCGCGAGGGTCTCGGACCCGCCGGGGCTGAGGACCTCGGTGGCGGCGACGTCCTCGCCGTCCCGCTCGACGACCAGGTCGTGGCTGGCGCCGCCGTCGTTGGTGACCTCGATCTCGTACTCGCCGGCGGCCAGCTCGGTCTCGGAGAGCTCGATGTCGAAGTCGACCAGCGAGGCGGTGGCGCTGGTGGTCCCGGTCTCCGCCTCCACCTCCGTCTCCGTCTCGGCCTCCGCCGGTGCGGACGGGGAGCCGCCGGCGGTCGAGGGCGCCGACGAGCTCGTCTCCGGCGAGGGAGCCGCGGTGCCGGCGTCCTCCTCGGACCCACCGCAGGCGGTCAGGGCCAGCAGGCCGGCCAGCGCGAGGGGTACGGCGCGACGGGACAGGGGTGCGATGCGGTGCGACTTGGTCACGGGACGTCCTCCTGGAGGGCGGCGGCGCCACCCGGGGGGCAGCGACGTGCGGGGTGCCGGTGCTGCATCGTGCAGCACCGTGCGGGCCGGTCCTCCAGCGTTCGTTCCCGCGCGCGATCCGGATGCCTCCGGACCGGGCTCAGCCGCGGGCGGCGGCCCTCGCCTCGCGCCGGGCGTCCTTGGCGGCCAGCTTGGCCTGCTTGTTCGCCCGCTTGGTGGCCTTCTTGACCGTCACCCGGGGACGGCGCTCGGTCAGCCCGCGGGTCATCAGCCCGATGCCGATGCCGACCAGCCAGCTGTCCTTGGCCAGCGACAGCCCCTGCTCGGTGGGGGCCAGGCTGTTCGGCTTCCGCATGCCCGGCGTCTTCAGGTAGAGCCCGAGCAGGCCCCCGGAGAAGGCGGTCAGCGCGACGCCGGCGGTGAAGGTGGGCACGAACGGGGTGAGCAGCGCCGCGCCGACGGCGATCTCGGCCGCGGACAGGCCCTGCACGAACTGTTGCGGCGACACCTTCTGCAGGAAGGGGTAGGTGCCGGCGGCGAAGCCGTGCATGCCGGCCGCGGCCTCCTCGTCGGCGGCGCGCTTGCCGAGCCCGCTGTTGAGGATGAACGCCCCGGCACTGATGCGGGGGGCGATCTCGGAGAGGGTGATGGGCAGCTTCAGCATGGGGGGCCAGTGCCCAGCGCCCGTGCGGTCAATCCCACCGCCCACCGCCCGCTGGGATCAGGTGACCTGATCCCAGCGCGTCCTCCCTCACGGTGTGCGGTGAGGGAGGACGCCCGGCGGTGGGGGAGGAGGAGCGAGGGTCAGCGAGCGCCGCGACGCGAGCGCGAGCTGAAGGAGGCGGCCGACGACGATCCGGCGCGGGCGGCCAGCTCGGCCCGGGTGCGCGCCGGGCCCGACGGGCGACCGCCACCGCCGGATCCGCCCCGACCGCCGGAGGCAGCCGGCTTGGCCTTCGAGGCCCCGGTGCCCGACCCGCCGCGGCCACGACGTCCGCCACCGGAGCCCTGCGGCTGCTGCTCGACCACGGGAGCCGGCTCGACGTACGGCGCCGGCGGGCCGGCGAGCTCCTCGAGCAGCGGCGCACCGGGCTTGACCTGGCTGACCAGCGGGTTGATGCCGGCCTGGCGGGTGAGGGTGCGCACCTCGCCGACCATGTCGGGGGTGGTGATGGTGACGACGGTGCCACCGGCGCCCGCGCGGGCGGTGCGGCCCGAGCGGTGCAGGTAGGCCTTGTGCTCGGTCGGCGGGTCGACGTGCACGACCAGGGCGACGTCGTCGACGTGGATGCCGCGGGCGGCGATGTCGGTCGCGCACAGCACCCGGGTCGAGCCGTTGCTGAACGCCTCGAGGTTGCGCTCGCGGGCGTTCTGGCTCAGGTTGCCGTGCAGGTCGACGGCGGGGATGCCCTGCGCGGTGAGCTGCTTGGCCAGCTTCTTGGCCTGGTGCTTGGTGCGGGTGAACAGCACGCTGCGGCCCAGGCCCGCCGCGAGCTGGCGCACGACCTCGCCCTTGTCCGCGGTCTGCACGTGGAAGACGTGGTGGGTCATCGTGCTCACCGGGGCGACGGCCGGGTCGACCGAGTGGGTCACGGGGTTGCTCAGGTAGCGCTTGACCAGGATGTCGACGCCGTTGTCCAGCGTGGCGGAGAAGAGCATCCGCTGGCCGACCTTCGGGGTGCGGTCCATGATCCGCTTGACGCCGGGCAGGAAGCCGAGGTCGGCCATGTGGTCGGCCTCGTCGAGGATGGTGACCTCGATCGCGCCGAGGTCGCAGTGGCCCTGCTGGATGAGGTCCTCGAGCCGGCCGGGGCAGGCGATGACGACGTCGACACCTTGGGACAGCGCCTGGACCTGCGGGTTCTGGCCGACGCCACCGAAGATCGTGGTGGTGCGCATGCCCAGCGCGCGGGCCATCGGGTCGACGACGGCGGCGACCTGGTTGGCCAGCTCGCGGGTCGGGACGAGGATCAGCGAGCGCGGGCGCTTGGGCAGCCGCTTGCTGTCCGAGGCCGCCAGGCGGGCGACCAGCGGGATGGAGAAGGCGAGGGTCTTGCCCGAGCCGGTGCGGCCGCGGCCGAGCACGTCGCGCCCGCCGAGGCTGTCGGGGAGCGTCGCCACCTGGATCGGGAACGGCGCGGTGATGCCGCTGCCGGTGAGCACCTCGACGAGGGGGGCGGGGACGCCCAGGGCCTCGAAAGTGGTGTCGGTCGGCAGCACGGTGGCGTCGGCCCCGACGGGGACGACGACGGGAGCCGGCGCGGCGGGTGCCGGGCGGTCCTGCTGCTGGTTCTGCTGTCCCTGCTCGCCGGCCGGGCGGGTGCCACGACCGCGGCCGCCACGACGGCGACGGGTGCTCGGGGCGGTGGGGGAGTCGCCGGTGGGGGAGGCGGGGGAGTTGCTGATGCTGGAGGTCAAGGGAGTCCTTCGACGTTCGGTGGCTGCACTCCACCTCGCGAACGCGAGCACCGGCACGACTGCACAGGGCAGGGCGGGCTCGCATCATCGGCGAGACGTCGGTCAGCCGGGCGCACCAAGGTGGCGCAGCCTCAGCCCGACGTCGATTCCTGCCGCTCAGGGTGAGCGAGGGCGGCGCCGGTACGTACGTACTCAACCAGACGCGCCGGTGATCTGGTCCCAGGCGCGGGGAGTGACACGTCACATCGGGTGAGTGCGGAACCGGGCGCCCGGCACCGGATCCCTGCTTCTCCGCGGAAAAGCAGGCTGATTCTCCGCGGAAAGGCGGGCCGGTCGTCCGCGGAGAGGCGGGGTCTCAGCGGGCGTGCAGGGACGCGAACTCGCGGGGCGTCATGCCGGTGACGGCGGAGAAGTCGCGGGAGAAGTGCGGCTGGTCGGCGTAGCCGAGGGCGGTGGCCACCTCGGCCAGCGACGTGCCGGAGGTGCGCAGCCGCTCGGCCGCCTCCTGCAGCCGGCGGCGCTGGATCAGCCACTTCGGGGTCAGCCCGATGCGCCGGTGCACCAGCCGCTGCAGGGCCCGCTCGGCGAGCCCGAACTCCTCGCACACCTGGGCCACGCGGGTGACGTCGCTGCGGGACTCCACGAACCGCACCAGCCGGTTGACCAGCTCACCCTCGTCGTCCACCGGGAGGTAGGGGCGCAGCGCGTCGCCGAACGCGGCGACCGCCCCGGCGTGGGCGGTGGGGTCGGCCGGGTCGTCCGCCATCGCCGTCCGGACGCGGTCGGTGAGGATGCGCCCGGCGTCGCCCAGCACCTCCCCGACGTCGACGGCGCGGTCGGTGTACGCCGCCATCGGGGCACCGGTGAGCAGGAACCCGGCCGACGGGGCGCAGGCGACCCCGACCGCCCAGCCGTCGCCGGACAGCGTCGTCGTGGACAGCCCGGACACGACGCCGTAGAAGCGTGCGTAGTCCTGCGCGACGACGATCAGCGAGTTCGGGTACTGGAGCACCTTCTGCGGCGCCTCCTGCCCGGGCGGCACCGACCACACCGGGATCCAGAACCACTGCAGGAGGCCGGTGAACTCTCTCGCCGCCTCGTAGCGGTGCATGCGGTGGGAGGCGTCGCGCGGGTCCCGGAGGTGGGCCCGGCCGATGGCGTCGAGCCGGTCGCTGTCGGGTTTCATCAAGACCCAGCCTGCCGCAGTGAGGCAGTGTCAGTGCCATGAACGAGACCGCGACGTCCTACGAGACCGCCAACGGCCCGCTGACCGCCGTCCTCGACGCGCTGCCCGCAGGTGCGTGGAGCGAGCCGTCCCCGTGCGAGGCCTGGTCGGCCGCCGACGTGGTGGGGCACCTGGTGGAGACCCAGCGGGACTTCCTTGGCCAGCGCGGTCTCGAGCTCGGCGCTGCACCCGACGTGGCGGCCGACCCCGCCGCGGCCTGGCGGGACCACGCGAAGCGCGTGCGGGAGGCGCTCACCGACGACGTCGTCGCGACGCCCTACGAAGGGTTCTTCGGGCCGAGCACGGTGGGTGCGACGTTCGAGCAGTTCTACGTCTGGGACATGGTCGTGCACCGCTGGGACGTCGCCCGGACCGCCGGGCTGGACGGCACGCTCACCGACGCCGAGCTCGACCGCATCGAGCGCGGCATCGACGCCTTCGGGCCGGCGCTGTACATGGAGGGCATCTGCCGGGACGGCATCGAGCCGCCGCACGACGCCGACCGCGCCACCCGCCTGCTCGCCCACCTGGGTCGCCGCGCCTGAAGGAAGACCTCGCCGCTGGGCGACGATGCGGGTGCAGTGCGGACGATGCGGGCGCGATCGCGCCCGCATCGTCGGCAAACCACCCTCGTCGTGACCGATCGCGGGATCAGCGACGTGCGGCAAGCTCCGGGGCGACGGTGCGGCCGCGGATCAGGTCGGCGGCCCGCTCGGCGATCATGATCGTCGGCGCGTTGGTGTTGCCGCGGACCAGCGTCGGCATGACCGAGGCGTCGACCACCCGCAGGCCCGCGATGCCGTGGACCCCCAGCTGCGGGTCCACGACGGCCAGGTCGTCGGTGCCCATCCGGCAGGACGACACCGGGTGGTACAGCGACTCCAGCGTCTCGCGCACCTTTGCCCGCAGCGCGTCGCGCCCGGAGATGGCCCGACCGGGCGACCACTCGTCGGCCAGCACGGACGCCAGCGGACCGACCGAGGCGATCTCGCGGGCCTTCTCGACGCCGCACACCAGGGCATCCAGGTCGCGCTCATCGGTCAGGTAGCCGGCATCGATCGACGGCGCCCACGTCGGGTCGGCCGAGCGCAGCCGCACCGATCCCCGCGACTGCACGTCCACCAGCACGACCGCGGCGGTGAAGGCGTCGACGTCGGGGTCGACCTCGGCCTGCTTCCAGAACTTCACCGGCAGGAAGTGCATCTGCAGGTCTGGCTCGGCCAGCTGCGGGGTGGAGCGGGTGAACAGCCCCGCCTCGGCCAGGTTGGACGTCAGCGGCCCGCGGCGCGCACCGAACCACTTCGCGTAGCCCGACGGCGACTCCGCCCGGAACAGCGACTCGCCCGAGCGCACGTTCCAGACCACCGGCACCAGCGGGTGGTCCTGCAGGCCGGCGCCCACACCGGGCAGGTCGTGCACGACGTCGACACCGACCTCGCGCAGGTGGTCGGCCGGGCCGATGCCCGACAGCATCAGCAGCTGCGGGGAGTTGACCGCGCCGCCGGAGAGCACCACCTCGGCGTCGGCCCGGGCGGTGTGCAGCGAGCCGTTCCAGCGGTACTCGACCCCGGTCGCGCGGCCGCCGTCGACCAGCACCCGGGTGGTCAGGGCGCCGGTGAGCACGGTCAGGTTGGGCCGGCCCATCACCGGGTGCAGGTAGGCGTCGGCGGACGACCAGCGCCGTCCCCGCTTCTGGGTGACCTGGTACTGCCCGACGCCCTCCTGCGCGGCGCCGTTGAAGTCGTCGTTGCGCGGATACCCGGCGGCGACGGCGGACTCGACCACGGCCTTGGTCCACGCGTGCGGCGAGCGCAGATTCTCGACCCGCAGCGGCCCGCCCACCCCGTGCCACTGGTCGGCGCCGCGGGCGTTGTCCTCCATGCGCCGGAACAGCGGCAGCACGGACTCGTAGGACCAGGAGTCGTCACCGGTCAGCGACGCCCACTCGTCGTAGTCGGCCCGCGCCCCGCGGATGTAGATCATCGCGTTGATCGACGACGACCCGCCGAGCACCTTGCCCCGCGGCCAGAACAGCTTCCGGCCGTCGAGACCGGGCTGCTCCTCGGTCGTGTAGTTCCAGTCCCGCCGGGTGCGCCACACCTTGTAGAGGGCGGCGGGGATCTGCACCTCGAGCACCTTGTCCGACCCGCCGGCCTCGAGCAGCAGCACGCGCAGCGACGGGTCCTCGCTCAGCCGGCCCGCCAGCGCGGCCCCGGCCGAACCGGCCCCGACGACGACGACGTCGTACTCGTTCACCACCGGAGCACTCACCGGTGCCGTCCGTGCAGCATGCCGATCACGCGGGCCAGCTGGTCGGCGGTGTTCGCCGGCCGGCGGAAGCTCATGGGGTTGGTCGGCAGGGCGAACCGCTGGCGGGTGATCGCCTTGGCGCGGGTGAACTCCTTGAGCCCGTCCTCGCCGTGGATGCGGCCGAAGCCGGAGTCGCCCACCCCGCCGAAGGGCAGGGCCGGCACCGAGGCGAAGGTGAGCACCGAGTTGATCGACGTCATGCCGCTGCGCATCCGCCGGGCGAGGTCCATCGCCTTCGCCTTGGAGCCGGAGAAGACCGAGCCGGCCAGGCCGTAGCTGGTGTCGTTGGCCCGGGCGAGGGCCTCCTCGGCGTCGCGCACCCGGGTGATGGTCAGCGTCGGCCCGAAGGTCTCCTCGCGGATGGCGGCGGACTCCTCCGGGACGTCGAGCAGCACGGTGGGCGCCACGTAGCCCTCGCCGGGGAAGGCGTCGGCGTCGGTGCCGCCGGTGATCACCCGCGCACCGGCGGAGGCTGCGTCCTGGACGTGGCGGCGCACGACGTCGATCTGCGAGGGCATGGTCATGGGGCCGTAGGTGGCCTCGTCGTCCGGGCCCGGCCGCAGCGAGCGCACCTGGGCGGTCACCTCGGCGACGAACCGGTCGTAGACCGCGTCGGTGGCGTACACCCGCTCCACCCCGATGCAGGTCTGCCCGCCGTTGCTCATCGCGCCCCACACGGCGGCGTCGGCCGCGGCGACCACGTCGGCGTCGTCGTCGACGATCATCGCGTCCTTGCCGCCGAGCTCCAGGAGCACCGGGGTGAGCGCCTCGGCGCAGGTGGCCATCACCTTCCGGCCGGTGGGGGCGGAGCCGGTGAAGGCGATCTTGCCGACGCCCGCGCGGCACAGCGCGGCTCCGGTAGAGCCGTTGCCGGTGACCACCTGGAAGGCGTCCGCGGCGTCGGGGACGGCGGCTCGCCAGGCGGCGGCCAGCCAGGCGCCGACGGCCGGGGTGTACTCGGAGGGCTTGAAGACGACGGCGTTGCCGGCGGCCAGCGCGTAGGCGATCGAGCCCATCGGCGTGAACACCGGGTAGTTCCACGGGCCGATGACGCCGACGACGCCCAGCGGCTGGTACTCGAGGTAGGCGGCGTGGTTGGCCGCGAGCATGCCCGAGCGCACCCGCCGGGAGCCCAGCGCCTTGCGGGCGTGCCCGGCGGCCCAGGCCAGGTGGTCGATGGCCAGGCTGATCTCCAGGATCGCGTCGCCGTGGGGCTTGCCGTTCTCCCGGTGCACGAGGTCGGCCAGCTCGTGCAGCCGGCGGGCCAGGTAGCCGCGGTAGGCGTTCAGCCGCTGACGCCGCCCGTCGAACCCGAGGCCGGCCCAGAGCTCGGCCGCGACGACGGCCTTCGTCACCGTCTCGCCGACGGCGTCGTCGTCGTGGACGGGGAAGACGCCGACGACCGCGCCGGTGGCGGGCGCCGTGGACTCGAACGTGCGGGAGGTGGCGTGCCGGTCGACGCTCCCGGCGGATGCGCCGGTGACCGTGCCCATCTCTTCGGCGAGCGACATGGGTCGCAGGTTACCGACGGGTCACCTGGGCAGCAGGGGAGCGGTCAGTCGGCCGCGACGACGGCCCACGCAGTCTTCTGACCCCGCCCGACGGTGGTCCAGCCGTGCCGTACCGAGAGGTCGGCCACGAGGTAGAGGCCGAAGCCGCCCTTGCCCGGGTCGCGGCCCTGCGCGGGGGTCGGCGGGACGCCGGGCGCGGAATCGCTCACCGCGACCAGCCACTCGTCGCCGGCCCGGCTGAGCGCGGCGGCCACCGGACCGCCGCCGTGCCGGAGGGCGTTCGAGGCGAGTTCGTCGGCGATGAGGACGAGCCGCTCGGACCAGTGCTCCTCGGTGGGGCGCTCGACGGTGGCGCTGCCGGTCATGGTCGCCCGCAGCCGGGACCGCAACTTCGCCAGCTGCGACAGGGAGGTCAGCTCCTGGCACCACAGCTCGGCGAAACCGGACGGAAGGCGCGCCATCTCCCAGAGCCTCACCGTCACCGCCTTCCGCGCCTGCCGCGACCGGACGTCGCCCGTCGGGGACCCCGTGCCCGATCCCCGGAGGCGCCAACCCACGAGTCACCCGGAGGGGGTGACCCGGACTCTAGGGTCACAACCTGTGGGGAGCCCGCTCGTTGCCGACCCGTTCGGCACCGGCGAGTTGGGCCGTCGGGTGCTCACCGCGTGGACCGACTCGCCCGCACGCTTCCGCGAGGACGCCAACGCCGAGGAGGATCTGGTCCGCGGGGGCTACCGCGACCGGCTGCTGGTGGAGCTGGCGCAGAACGCGGCGGACGCGGCACGGCGGTCGGGTGAGCCGGGCCGGCTGCGGCTGGAGCTCTCCGGTGCCGGGAACCCGGTGCTGAGGGCGGCGAACACCGGAGCGCCCCTGGACGCCGCGGGCGTGGAGGGTCTGGCCACGCTGCGCGCCTCGGCCAAGCGGGACGAGCCGGGCGGCGTGGGCCGGTTCGGCGTCGGGTTCGCCGCGGTGCTGACGGTGACCGACGAGCCGGCCGTCCTCTCGACGACCGGTGGCGTGCGGTTCAGCGCCGCGCGCACCCGGGCCGCCGTCGCGGCGGTGCCGGACCTGGCCGCCGAGCTGGCCGCCCGCGACGGCGCCGTCCCGGTGCTCCGCCTCCCCGAGCCCGCCGACGGCGCCCCCGCCGAGGGCTTCGCCACTGAGGTGCTGCTGCCGTTGCGCCCGGGCCTGCGCGACGACGTCGCCGCGGCGCTGTCGGCTCTGGACGCCGAGCTGCTGCTGGGCCTGCCGGCGCTGGCCACGATCGAGGTCGTCGTCGACGGGAGCCGCCGGGTGCTGACCCGGGACGGCGCTCCGCCGCTGATCCGGCTCGCCGACGGCGACGTCGTCACCCGGTGGGCCGTCGCGACCCGCGCGGGGACGCTGTCCGCGGAGCTGCTCGCCGCCGCGCCGGTGGAGGAGCGGAGCCGATCGGGCTGGACCGTCACCTGGGCGGTGCCGGTCGACGACGACGGCGTCCCGCGGCCGCTGCCGGGACGTCAGGCGGTGCACGCACCCACGCCGAGTGACGAGCCGTTGAGCCTGCCGGTGCGGCTGATCGCTCCCTTCCCGCTCGGCCCCGACCGGCGGCACGTGCTCCCCGGCCCGGTCACCGACGCGCTGGTGTCCGCCGCGGCCGGCACGTACGCGGAGTTCCTGGCCGGGCTGCCGGCCGACCCCGCGGTGCTCGCGCTCGTGCCCCGCCCCCGGCTGGCCGGGGCGGAGCTGGACGCCGCCGTGTGCGCCGCGGTGCTCGACCGGCTGCGGGACACCGCGTGGCTGCCCGGGGCGGGGGAGGCCCGGCGGGGAGCGCCGGCGCGGGCGGTGGTGCTCGTCGACGCCGGCGACGAGCTGGTCGCCGCGCTGACCGGTGTGCTGCCCGGGCTCCTCCCGGCCGGCTGGTCGCGGCGCACCGACGGTCCGGCGCTGGCCGCGCTGGGCGTGCGGCGGATCGGGATCGCCGAGGCGGTCGAGGCGGTGCGCGGGGTCGACCGGCCGCCGGCCTGGTGGGCCCGGCTCTACGCCGCGCTGGACGGCGCCGACCGCGAGGAACTCGGTGCGCTGCCGGTGTCGCTGGCCGACGGCCGGACCGCGCACGGGCCGGCGGGCGTGCTGCTGCCCGAGGAGGACCTGCCCGCCGCCCGGCTCGGCCCGCTCGGGCTGCGGCTGGCCGACCCCGCCGCCGTCGCGGACCCGGCCGCACGGCGGCTGCTGGAACGGCTGGGCGCGCGGCCGGCCACCCCGGCGGCGGTGCTGGCCGACCCGGCCGTGCGGGCGGTCGTCGAGCAGTCGCTGGACGCGGTCGACGACGCCGTCCCGGGAGGGGCGGACCCCGACGAGCTGGCCGCCGCCGTCCTCGCCCTGGTCGCCGCGGCCGGACCGGCGGCCGACGGGGCGGCCTGGCTGGCCGAGCTCGCCCTGCCCGATGCCGACGGCGGCTGGGCGCCCGCGGGCGAGCTGGTGCTCCCGGGCGCGCCGCTGGCCGGCGTGCTGGAGCCGGGCGCGCTGGGCGTCCTGGACCCGGCCTTCGCCGCGACGGTCGACGCCGGAGCGCTGCGGCGGACCGGCGTCCTCGACACGTTCGCGCTCGTGGCCGCCGAGGACCCCGGTGGGCTCGACGTCGACGGCGTCGACGACTGGATCGACGCCGTCCTCGACCGGCTGCCGGCGGATGCGCCGCCGCCGGAGTGGCCGGCCGTGACCGCCGTCCGCGACCTGGAGCTGGTGGCCGACTGGCCGGCCGCACTCGGGCTGCTCGCCCGGCTGCCCGCGCCGGCGTGGGACGACGTGCAGCTGGGCGGGACGGCGGTGCCGGGCTACCTGCGCTGGTGGCTGTCCACCCACCCGGTCCTCGACGGACAGCGGCCCGACCGCGTACGCCGGCCGGGACCAGGCCCGTTACAGGGACTGTACGAACCGGTGCACGTCCCTCCGGAGCTGCTCGAGCTGCTCTGCCTCCCGGCCACGCTCGCGGACGTGCTGGCCGACGTCGACGGCGCCGTCGAGCTCCTGCACCGGCTCGGCGACCGCAGGCGCACGGTGCGGTGGAGCGTGCTGCGGACGGTTTACGCCCAGCTGGCCCGCGCGCTCGACGGCGTCGACGTGGCACCGCCGGCCCGGGTGCGGGTGGCGCCCGACCGGGTGTCCGCGGATGCCGTCGTCCTCGACGCGCCCTGGCTGCAGCCACTGGTGCGAACCGACGTCGTCCCCGCCGGGGGGCTCCCGGGGCCGGTGGCCGATCTGCTGGACCTCCCGCTGGCGTCGGAGGTGATCACCGGGACCGTCGCCGGGTCCCCGGGCCCCGCCCGGCGCTGGGCGGAGCTGCCCGGGGCCGACCTGGCGGCGGCCCGGCTGGGGCTGGACGAGCTGCCCGGCGAGGTCGCGGTGGACGCGCGGCTCGCCGTCGGCGACCGGCCGGTGCCGTGGTGGCCGGGGGAGCCGGACCTGGTCGACGGCAGCCCCGCAGCGCTGGGCCGGGCGCTGGCCTGGCGGGCAGGGCGGTGGGAGCTGCGCCAGGCGCTGGCGGAGGTGTTCGCCCACCCCGCTCGCGCCCTCGACCTGGCGGCCGAGGACGCGATCGGCTGACGCCTCCGGGCGCCGGAGCGGTCGAGTGCGACGAACTGGTGGCCATCAGACGCTGATCGCCACCAGTTCGTCGCACTCGGCGGGGGACCCGGACCGCTACTGGCCCCACCGGGGGATCGCGGTGGCCCCGGGCGCGTGGCCGTGCGTCGAGGGGCGGCCCCCGCGCCCCGAACGCGGAGCGCCCGGACCGGGTGCCCGCGACGTGCGGGTCCAGCAGTCGAACAGCGAGCGCCACTGCGCGGCGGTGAGCGCCGTCGGCCGGGTGGTCGGCGGCAGGCCCTCGTGCCGCAGCCACTGCACCCCGGCGGTGCCGGGCAGCTGGGCGCGCAGCAGCGGCCCCAGGGGGGCCGACGCCGACGCCAGCACGGCGGAGGCCAGACGGTCGAAGGCTGCGGTGTCGGACTCGGGCAGGCCGGCGCGGACGTCGGCCGCGGGGCCGGTGGACAGGGGGCCAGGACGTGACACGGGTACCTCCAGGTGAGGCGGTTCGGATGTCCCCGGGCAGCACAGGGCCCGGCGGAGGGAGGGTGCGGAAGGCGGCGGTGACGGATCACCGCGGCCGGCCGGCCGGGCGGAGCCGGGACCGGCGAGGAGCGCGAGGGCTCGGAGAGGGCGCGGATGCCCGGATCTCAGGAGGTGCGCAGGCGCACGGAGTGCCGCATGGCCGGAAACCTACGAAGGCGGCCGGGGGGCCGTCGAGCGAATTACCGGCCCTCGTCCGTGCTGCCGGCCCCGCGAGCGGCCTGCCGGGCCTGGTGGGCCTCCCACTTCTGCCGGTCCCGCCGCCGGGCCGCCTCGTTCCGGTCCCACTTCTGCTGGCGACGGAGGGCTCGTGCCTGCTCCCGCTCCTCGTAGGTGGAGTGCTCGTCCCACCCGCTGGCCGCGAGGGCGATGCCCAGCGCGGTGACGAGCACGACGGCCACGGCGGTGGCGACGATCACGTCGAGGAGCACGAACGCCGTGGCCGTCAGGGCGAGAACGAGGACGGCGCCGAGGACTGCGCCGAGCAGGCGTCCGCGTCGGGGCTTCGTCGTCACCGGCCCAGTATCCGCGCCGCCGGCGGGGACCGGGCCGGGGCCTTGTCAGTGTCGTGCGGTGTCCGTACGGTGGGCCCAGCGGTTCAACCAGTCAGCCGTTCCCCGTGCTGCGGATCCGTTGCGCGCCCCTGAATGGGGTACGTCCGTCCGACGTAGCGGGTTCCGGTTCCACCCGCCCGAGAGGCGCACCCGTGGCCGCATCCTTCGCCGAACCGCCGGTCACCGATCTCGTCCGTGTCGACGTCGTCGCCCAGGGCCGGACCGTGCGGGTCATCACCGCCGGTGAGGTCGACTCCTCGTCCGCACCCGTGCTGGAGAGCCACCTCGCCGGGGTGTTCGAGGAGTCCCTCGACGAGCTGGTCGTCGACCTCTGCGGCGTCACCTTCCTCGACTCCGCCGGACTGTGCGTCCTGGCCGCGGCGCACCGCCGGGCCGGCGAGAAGCGGGTCACGATGCGCGTGCTGGCCTCCTCCCGCGCCGTCGTGCGGCCGCTGCAGATCACCGGGCTGTGGCAGCTCCTCGGCGCCGAGCACGTCGAGTCCACGTCGGTCGACCAGAGCGTCGCCTGACCGTCGTTCAGAGCGTCGCCCGACCTCTGCACGCCGGGCTGCCTGCCGGTAGCCCGGCCACCTGCCCGTAGCCCCGCCGCGGCCGACGAGCCGCCGCGCACCCGCCGTGGGAGGGTGCGTGCACGCCCTGCTGTGCCGCCGGGCACACTTCCTACGACGTGCGCCGGCCGCTCCAGGGGCCGCGGACGCGGACCTACCCAGGAGGACACCCGTGCGAGATGCGGTCATCTGCGAGCCCTTGCGAACCCCGGTCGGAGGCTTCGGCGGCTCGCTGCGCGACGTGCCGGTGCAGGAGCTCGCCGCGACGGTCATCCGGGCGCTGATCGAGCGCACCGGCATCCCGCCCGAGTCCGTCGAGGACGTCCTGCTGGGCCACTGCTACCCGACCATGGACGCGCCGGCGATCGGCCGCGTGGCCGCGCTGAACGCCGGCCTGCCCGTCACCGCCTCCGGCCTGCAGATCGACCGCCGCTGCGGCTCCGGGCTGCAGGCCGTCGTCAACGCCGCGATGCAGGTGCAGTCGGGCGCCTCCGACCTCGTCCTGGCCGGTGGTGCCGAGTCGATGAGCAACGCGCCGTTCTACTCGACCGCCATGCGCTGGGGGGTCAAGGCCGGTACCGGCGTCCTGCTCGAGGACGGCCTGGTGCGCGGCCGGGTCACCGCCGGCGGCACCAACCACCCGGTGCCCGGCGGCATGCTGGAGACCGCGGAGAACCTCCGGCGCGAGTACGAGATCGGGCGCGAGGAGCAGGACGAGTACGCCGTCCGCAGCCACCAGCGCGCAGCTGCCGCCACCGAGGCCGGCCGCTTCGCCGACGAGATCGTGCCGGTCACCGTCAAGGGCCGGAAGAGCGAGACCGTCGTCGACCGCGACGAGCACATCCGGCCCGACTCGAACATCGAGACCCTCGCCCGGCTCCGCCCGATCATGGGCCGGGACGACGCCGAGGCCACGGTCACCGCCGGCAACGCCAGCGGGCAGAACGACGGCGCCGCGGTCTGCATCGTGACCACGCCCGAGAAGGCCGCCGAGCTCGGGCTGCGGCCGCTGGCCCGGCTGGTCTCCTGGAGCGTCGCCGGCGTCCCGCCGCGGACCATGGGCATCGGCCCGGTCCCGGCGACGGCCAAGGCGCTCGCGATCGCCGGTCTCGAGCTGGCCGAGATCGACCTGATCGAGCTCAACGAGGCCTTCGCCAGCCAGGTGCTCGCCGTCGCCCGCGAGTGGAAGTTCACCGACGCGGACTGGGAGCGGACCAACGTCAACGGTTCCGGCATCTCCCTGGGTCACCCCGTGGGCGCGACCGGCGGGCGGATCCTGGCCACCTTGCTGCGCGAGATGGACCGCCGCGAGGCGCGCTACGGCCTGGAGACGATGTGCATCGGCGGCGGGCAGGGCCTGGCCGCGGTGTTCGAGCGCATCGCCTGACCAAGGACCCCCAGCCCCCCACCACTCGCAGGCTCGCGGCGGGTCCCTGCAGCGAGGCCGCGAACCGCTCGACGAAGAGGAGCACGGAATGAGCAAGGTCGCGATCGTCACCGGTGCCGCACGAGGCATCGGGGCGGCCACCGCACTGCGGCTGGCACAGGACGGCTTCGCCGTCGCCGTCCTGGACCTCAAGGCCGAGGACTGCGCCGACACGGTCGCCGCGATCGAGTCCGCCGGCGGACGGGGCCTGGCCGTGGCCGCCGACGTCGGGGACGCCGAGCAGGTGGAGGCCGCCGTCGAGCGGATCGCCACGGAGCTCGGCCCGCCGGTGGTGCTGGTCAACAACGCCGGCGTCACCCGCGACAACCTGCTGTTCAAGATGAGCGACGCCGACTGGGACGTCGTGATGCACGTGCACCTGCGTGGCTCGTTCCTCATGACCCGGGCCGCCCAGAAGCACATGATCGAGGCCAAGTGGGGCCGGATCGTCAACCTGTCGAGCGTCTCCGCGCTCGGCAACCGCGGCCAGGCGAACTACGCCACCGCCAAGGCGGGGCTGCAGGGCTTCACCAAGACCCTCGCCATCGAACTGGGCAAGTTCGGCGTCACGGCCAACGCCATCGCCCCCGGGTTCATCGTCACCGACATGACCAAGGCGACCGCCGAGCGGATCGGTGAGGAGTGGGAGCCCTACGTGGCCAAGCGCGCCGCGGCGATCCCGGTCGCCCGGGCCGGGCAGCCCGAGGACATCGCACACACCGTCTCGTTCTTCGTGAGCGAGGGCGCCGGCTTCGTCTCCGGCCAGGTCATCTACGCCGCCGGCGGCCCGCGGACCTGAGTCCGCGGACCAGGCGTCAGGGCCGGGGCCAGTCGCCCGCGAGAGCGGAGTCGACGGCCTCGGCCCGTCGCCGTACGTCCTCGGCCGTCCAGCCGACGGGCAGCTCGTCGTCGTACTGGGCGACGAGGTGGTCCCGCTCCCGGCGGACGGCTTCCTGCTGCACCGGTGACCGGACGTGCCACGCCGTTTCGGTGAGCACGCCGAACACCCGCTCGGCCACGGCCGGATCGGTCCCGCCGTAGGACCGCGGCTGGGTGAGGGCCAGCGACAGCAGGGCGGGGTAGTCCCAGGACGGCACCAGCAGCCGCTGCGTGCCGTTCTCGTCGGCGAGCCTGCGGTGCCACGTGGTCCGGCACGCCGCCAGGCCGAGCATGTCGGAGACGTGCGAGAGCGCGTGGACGGCGGTCGTCGGGTCGTTGATGCCGGGGGAGAGGGCCCGCGCGGCGATGTCGACCAGCTTGCGGAGCCCGTAGCTGGGGTCGCCGGAGTACGCCCGCTCGTAGCTGAGGACCAGCTGCTCGTCGACGGCCACCTCGAGCTCCTCGATCGGCGGCTCCGAGCTCGTCCCGACGCTCCAGGTCCAGGCCACCGGGATGCCGGCGAGCACCGACTCGCCCGGGCGGGGGATCAGCCGCAGCACCGCACCCGCCTCGGTCGCCGCGGCCAGCAGCGGGCCCTCCACGACCTGCACGAGGAACCCGCTGTGCCGGGCGAGCAGGGGCCGGGCGTGGGCGGGGACCGGCGGCAGGTCGACGTCGGGCATGTCGTCGTCGGCCTGGTCCCCGGCGAGCCGGCGCAGCGTCGCGGCGCCCTCCACGTGGACGTCCCGGAGCATCGTCTCGACCCGGAGCTGGCGGCTCTGGTGGCTGAGGAAGGCGACCAGCGCGCCCACCGAGGCCAGGGCCAGGACCAGGGCCACGGTCACCGACAGCCGCGGGACGAACGCCCCCACACCGGCCTCGTCGGCCGAGCGCACCGTGCGCAGCACGACCAGCGCGAAGACGAACGTGCCGAGCAGGACGCCCAGGCAGACCTGGACCACGCGGTCGCGCACGAAGGTCTGCAGCAGCCGCGGGGAGTACTGGCTGCTGGCCAGCTGCAGGGTGACGATCGTCAGCGAGAAGAGCAGCGTCGTGACCGAGATCAGCGACGACGCGATCGCCGACAGCACGGTGCGTGCCGCCGACGGCCCCCCGCCGAACACGTAGGCCAGCGGCTCGTTGTCCTCACCCTGCTGGAGCCACGTGTCCACCTCCGGCAGCAGGAAGGCCAGCCCGACGGCGGCCAGGACGGCCAGCGTCGGCAGCGGCCAGAGCGCCCCTCCGACGATGCGACGGACGCTGCTGAACCAGCCGCCGCGCGGGTTCGAGTGCCGGCTCACGACGACGGGTCGCGGTCGGGATAGCGGGCACGGGCCAGGGCGTAGATGCCGAACGCGGCGAACCCGAGCGCGATGCCGGCCAGCAGCCACGGTCCGGCGTGCACCCGGGCGATCGCGGTCAGGGCGCCGTCGAGCCCCGTGGCGTCGGTGACGTCGGCGGAGGTCGCCGCCCGCCACAGCAGGACGCCGACCAGCCCGAACGCGATGCCCTTGGCGACGTAGCCGATCCGGCCGATGCCCTCGATGACCGGCTCCCAGCGGTCGGGCGCGGCGGGCAGGTCGACGTCCCGCATGAAGCCGCCGGTGAAGCCGCGGACCAGCGTGTACAGGCCGACCGCGACGACCCCGGCGGCGACCAGGCAGACCGCCGCCGTCCCCCCGGGGATCCGCAGCGCGTCGTCGGTGAGCGCGGGCAGCCGCTCGTCGGCCTCGTACTCCAGCCCCAGGGCGAACAGCAGCGCCGTCGTGCCGAGGAACGCGTAGACCCCGCCCTTGGCCAGGCACTTGGCACAGACCAGCGCGGTGCGCCGGCGGTGCGCCGGGTGGAGCAGCCCGCGCCACCAGAGCAGGACCTCGCCGGCCTGCCACAGACCGAGACAGAGCAGGCCCAGGCCGATCGCCCACAGCAGGACGCGTCCGCCCGGACCGGCGCCCACGGTCTGCAGCGCACCGGTCTGGTCGGCGTCGGCGCCCTGCAGTCCCAGCGCCATGCGGGCGGCCAGGAACGCGATGAGCAGGTGCACGGCGCCGTAGGCGATGAGGCCGACCCGGGCCAGGTGGGTGAGCACGGGGTGGTCGGTGACCCCGCGGGCCTGCTCGATGGCGGAGTGCACCCGATGAAGGACCCCGCTTCCTCCCACCACTCGCGAGCTCGCGGCGGGACCCTGAAGCGGGGCCACTAGGTCCGCTCGGGGTAGCGGGCGCGGACGAACAGGTAGGCCCCGAAGGCGGCGATGCCGAGCCCGACCAGGGTCAGCAGGATCTGGCCGAAGGGCGCCTGGACGATGAGCCGCAGCGCGCCGTCGAGACCAGCTGCCTTGGCCGGGTCGAAGGTGACCGCCGCCCACACCAGCATCCCGCCGACGACACCCAGGGCGATGCCCTTCGCGGGGTAGCCGACCTGCCCGAGCCGGGTGACCAGCCGGACCGCCGAGTGCGGGGCCTCGCTCAGGTCGATCTCCTTGAGGAAGCGCTTCGACACCCCCTTGTAGACGTGGTAGACGCCGACCCCGACCACCACCAGCCCGGCGAGGCCCACCAGCCAGCGCCCGGCCGGCCAGCCGAAGACGCCGTTCACCGTGCCCTGCGTGCTCGAGGATCCGGACGAGCCGCTGCTGGTGACGACGCGGAACGCCAGCACCGCCAGCGCGCCGTAGATGATCGCCTTGGCGACCGCCTTGCCCGACCGCTCGAGGGCCTGGGTGCGCGCCTTGCCCGACGCAGACCAGCCCGAGCGCCAGCGGAAGATCTCCAGCGCCTGCCACACCGCCAGGGCGATCAGCCCGATCGCGACCACCCACAGCAGCGGCTTGCCGAGCGGGGACTCCGCGAGGGTCTGCAGCGCACCGGTCTGGTTGGCCGAGTCGCTGGCCTTCCCCCAGGCCAGCTGCACGGCCAGCCAGGCCAGCACCAGGTGGACCACGCCGTAGGCCACCAGCCCGACCCGGGCCAGCTTCTCGAGGCCGTCGTTGTCAGCGGCCCTCGCCGCGTTCTCAGCCGAACCGTGCACGCTCATGTCCGCCTTTCCTGTCGTCGGCGGATGATCAACGCCTCACAGTGGCACGACTGCCCGTCCGGTGCCTGCCGTCGTCCCCCGACCGTGAGGGACACTGGGTCCGTGGCAATCGCTGGAGACGTCCTCACCGCACAGCCGACCCGCGAGGTCGCCCGACGGGCGTGGCCGCAGTGGCTCGCGCTGGGCGTGGCGATGATCGCCGTCGCCGGGGCGTCGATCGTGTGGTCCGACGGCGGAGCGCGGCTCCTGCTCGGTGCGCTGGGGCTCTTCCTCGCGGTCCGCGGCGGGGCGCTGCTCCGGAGCGCGCCACGGCTCGCCGGTGAGCTGAGCGGCCGTGCGCGCACCCTCGGCTCGGTCGCCGCGGTCCTCGGGCTGCTCGCTCTGGTCGTCGCCCTGGTCCCCGGCGAGGCGGCCGCCCGGGTGCTGCTGGTCGGCGTCCCGGTCGTCCTGCTCGCCGGTGCGCTGGCGCTGCTGTCCCGCAGCGGCGTCGCCCGCCGCGGCGGGCAGGCGCTGCTCGTCTGGGGGGTGCTCGTCACCGGCCTCCTGGCCGTCACCGGGTTCGCCCGGGACTGGGGCCGGGCCGCCGACGCCGCGACCGTGGTCGGCGCCCTGATGCTGGCGGTGCTGGCCGTGCCGGTGCTGGTCAGCGCCGTCAACCTGCGTGCGGTCGCGGCCCGGCCGTCTCCTCCGGCAACCGGCGGCGGCTGCGGTGGCTGCGCCTGCGGCGCCGGGGGCTGCGGCTCCTGATCATCCGGGCGCCGGGCGACCGGTGTCCGCACCGTCCCCACCGGGGTAGAGGCGGTGCATGAGCGGACACGTCTTCGTGGTGGGCGCCGACCTGACCCGGCTCTCCTGCGACGACGTCCTGGTGCCCACCGGCCGCAGCCTGCGCATCTCGCCGGGCTGGTGCCCGCTGGTGCCCGGCGAGCTGATCACCGAGTCCGGTGACGAGGGCGCCTGCGTCAGGCTGTCCTGGGACGCCGACGAGCGCGTGCTCGAGGTGCCCGGCGGCGGTCCCCGGCGCGCCTGGCTCGTCGACACGGTCGACGACGAGGGCCGGGGCCTGCCCTGGCTGCTCGACGGCGCGCGCGAGGCGCTGGCCGCCGTCGCCCGCCGGGAGGTGGACCACCCCGCGCACGGCCGGGCGCGGCGGCTGGTCGGCCTGCCCGCGCTCGGTACCGGCTGGGGCGGTGCGGCCGGCCGGCGGGGGGCACTGCTGCAGGAGCTGCTGCCGGTGCTGCACGAGGCGGCGCGGGAGCACGGCTTCGACGTCGCCCTCGTGCTCAAGCGGCCCAGCGACCTGGCGGCCGCCCAGCGGGTGCGCCGCGCGGGGGACGGCGGGTGGGACCTGCCCGCCTCCCTGCACCGGCTGGCCGAGCAGTTGGGTGACCGGGCACGGTGCGGCCAGCTGGCGGTCTTCCTCGGCGCCGGCGTCAGCGCGGCGGCGGGGCTGCCCACGTGGGAGCAGCTGGTCGGTGAGCTGGCCGACCGCTCCGGGCTGGACGGGGAGCTGCGCGCCGGTCTCGTCCGACTGCCGGCGCAGGACGCCGCGGCGCTGCTGGCCCGCGAGCTGGGCAGCGAGGCGCTGGCGTCCTTCGTCTCGGAGCGCTTCGGGCCGGGCCCGTACGCGCTGGCGCACGCGCTCGTCGCCGGCCTCCCGGTGCAGGAGTTCGTGACCACCAACTACGACCCGCTGGTCGAGCAGGCCGCGAACGACGTGGGCCGCGGCCTGCGGGTGCTGCCGTTCGAGCAGGCCCGGCCCGGGGCCCCGTGGCTGCTCAAGCTGCACGGGGACGCCGCCCACCCCGAGAGCGTCGTGCTGACCCGGGAGGAGTACCTCCGCTTCGGGGACTCCCGGGCCGCGCTGGCCGGGGTGCTGCACTCGCTCCTGCTGACCCGGCACGTCCTGTTCGTCGGCACCTCGATGCTGGACGACGACCTCATCCGCATCGCGCACGAGGTGCGCAGCGCCCTGCAGGTGCAGCGATCGGGCCGCGCGCACCGCAGTGGCACCGTCCTGGCCCTGCGCGAGGACGTGGCCCGTGCCCGGCTGTGGGAGCAGGACGTGGAGACGGTGGCGATGGCCGGCGCCGACGTGCCGTCCGCCGAGGCGGCGAGGCGCCTGGAGGTGCTGCTGGACCTGATCGGCTGCCTGTCCACGCCGCCCACCGGCTACCTGCTCGACCCGGCCTACCGCGGGCTGCTCGACGGGGAGGAACGCGCCCTGGCCGACGCGCTGGTGTCGGTGGCCGGGCTGGTGCCCGAGGGCGGGGTCCCCGGCGCCGGGCAGGAGGTGGCCGCGCTGCTGCACCGCCTGGGCCACGGCAGCTCGCCGGCCGGAGAGCCGCCTGGCCGGGGCCATGATCCGGATCCGGACTCGGGCCCGGACCCGGATCCGGACCCGGGCCCGGAGCAGTAGCCGGACCGACCGGCGATTGCCCGGCGGCACCACGGGGCAACGGTCGAGGGTGGCGCGACTGGAGAACAGCCTGAAGCTGCTGACCCGGGGATACGGCTGGCTGCCGGACAAGCGACGGCAGACCGGTCGGCGGACCGTGCCCACCCGGCTGGGTGGGCTCAAGGTCCTGGCGATCGAGGGGCCCGAGGCCGCTCGTTTCCTCTACGACGAGAACCACGTCCACCGGGCGCACGCGATTCCGGAGCCGGTGCAGGGCACGTTGTTCGGCAAGGGGGCGGTGCACACCCTGGACGGCGAGATGCACCGCGTGCGCAAGGCGATGTTCGTCGCGCTGCTCATGCGCGAGGACGGCATCGCCGCGCTGGTGGAGCAGGCCACCTCGGCCTGGGACGACGCCGCCGCCCGCTGGCCGGGCCGTCGGATCGTGCTGTTCGACGAGTCCGCGCAGGTCATCGCCGGCACCGTCTGCCGCTGGGCGGGGGTGCCGGTTGCCGACGACGAGGTGCCGGCGCTCGCCCGTGACCTGGTGTCGATGGTCGACGGCTTCGCCACCGGCGGCCCCCGGCACTGGCGGGCGCGCCGGGCCCGCGGGCGCCGCGAGGCCTGGCTGTCCCAGCTCGTCACCGACGTCCGCAGCGGAGCGGTGGCGGTGCCCGAGGGGTGCGCGGTCGACGTCGTCGCCCGGCACACCGACGCCGACGGCGAACGGCTGGACCCCCACGTGGCGGCGGTCGAGCTGCTCAACATCATCCGGCCGACCACCGCGGTCGCGTGGTTCATGGCATTCTCTGGGCACGCCCTGATCCGCTGGCCAGAGCACCGCGAGCGGCTGGCCGCCGGCGACCCCGCGAACGCTTCGGCCTGGGCGCACGAGGTGCGCCGCTTCTACCCGTTCGCCCCGTTCATCGGCGGCCGGGCGCCGCAGGAGACCGAGCACGACGGCGAGCGGATCCCGCGGAACTCCATGGTCCTGCTCGACCTGTACGGGCAGAACCACGACGCGGACCTGTGGCCGGACCCGTACGACTTCCGGCCCGAGCGCTTCCTGGACCGGGAGATCGGCGCCTTCGAGCTCGTCCCCCAGGGCGGCGGGGACCCGCGCACCAACCACCGCTGCCCGGGCGAGCAGCTCACCGTCGGCCTGCTGTCCGCGCTCGCGGTCCGGCTGGCCCGGCTGGAGTACGAGGTGCCGGAGCAGGACCTGGAGATCGCTCTGCACCGCATCCCGGCGCGGCCGGACAGCGGCGTCCTCCTCGACGTCCGCTAGGAGCGCTGCTCCAGACCGGACAGCTCGGCGGGGAGCTCGCCGGGGTGCAGGACGCCGAGCCGCTGGGTGGCGCGGGTGAGGACGACGTAGAGGTCGTTCCAGCCGCGTACCCCCTCGGCCACGATCGCGGCCGGATCGACCACCAGCACCGAGTCGAACTCCAAGCCCTTGGCGCCCTCGGGCGGCAGCACGACCGGCGCGTCGGCGGCGTCGGGCTCGGCGGACAGGCGGGCGGCCACCGCGGCGCTCACCGCGTCCAGCCGGCTCCGGGGCACGAGCACCCCGAGGGTGCCCTCCTCCTTGTCCAGCTCCAGCGCGGTCTCGGCGACGGCGTCGGCCAGGCCGGCGTCGTCCACCCGCTGCGCCCACGGGTGCACGCCGGTGGAGCGCACCGACGTCGCGGCCGAGCCCGGGGCGCCGGTCGCGGCGAGCACCTCGGTGGCCACGGCCATGATCTCGGCCGGGGTGCGGTAGTTGACGGTGAGCTCGGCCAGCTGCCAGGTGAGGCCGAGGTGCGGGGCGAGCACGTCGGACCAGCTGGTGGCGCCGGCGAGCGTGCTGGTCTGGGCGACGTCGCCCACCACGGTCATCGAGCGGGTGGGGCAGCGGCGCATCAGCAGCCGCCAGGCCATGGCCGAGAGCTCCTGCGCCTCGTCGACGATGATGTGCCCGTAGGTCCACGTGCGGTCGGCCGCCGCCCGCTCGGCGGTGCTGCGGTAGTCGCTCTCCTCGTGCCGGTCGGCCAGCCCCTCGGCGTCGAGCAGGTCGCCGGCCAGCAGCTCCTCGGCCTCCTCCTCGGTCTCGGCGTCCGTGGAACGCGAGCCGTGCAGCATGTCGAGGGTCTCCTGGGCGTCCCGGAGCCGCCGCTGCCGGTCGCGCTCCTCGGCTCGCCGCTGCGCGGACTCGTCGATGCCCAGCAGCTCGTCGACCTCCTCGAGCAGCGGGACGTCGGCCGGCGTCCACGGCGACGACGGCTCCCGGTGCAGCAGGTTCCGCTCCGCCTCGGTCAGCGAGGTCGCGACCGTGTCGAGCTGGCGGCGGGAGGCGAAGAGCTCGCGGAGCACCCGCTCGGCGGTCAGCCGGGGCCAGAGCCGGTCGATCAGCGCGTGCACCGCGGGCTCGGCGGAGACCTCGCGGCGCAGCGCGGCGACGTCGCCCGCGTCGAGCAGGTTCGCCCCGCCGAGCACGTTCTCGCCGAGCTTGTCGGCGTACTTGCGGGCCAGCACCTCGATCACGGTGCGCCCGGCCGCCGGCCGGGCCTCGTTGTGCACCCGCGAGGCCGACCGCGCCCGGCTGCGGACGCGGGCGGCGTCGGCCTTGGTGAAGCGAAGTGGGATGCCGTCGATCTCGATCTCGGCCGGGCGGTCGAGCACCGCCTGGCGCTGCTTCACGGCCGCGGCGACGACGTCGGCCATCGCCAGCCGTCCCTTGACCTCCGCCACCTCCGGCGGCTCGGGTGCGTGCGCCTGCAGGCCCGGGCGAAGCCCGCCGATGTCGGCGAGGACGACGCCGGTCTCGCCGAGGGAGGGCAGCACGTCGGCGATGTAGGTGAGGAAGGTGGGGGAGGGGCCGACGACGAGCAGACCGCTGCGGGCCAGCCGCTCGCGGTGGGTGTAGAGCAGGTAGGCGGCCCGGTGCAGCGCGACGGCGGTCTTGCCCGTGCCCGGCCCGCCCTGCACGACCAGCACGCCGCGGACGTCGGCGCGGATGATCCGGTCCTGCTCGGCCTGGATGGTGCGGACGATGTCGGTCATCCGGCCGGTGCGCGAGGCGTTCAGCGCGGCGAGCAGGACCGACTCCCCGGCCAGCCCGCCGCGCTCGCCGGCGCCGCCCTCGGCTGCTGCCTCGCTGATGTCCAGGGTCTCGTCGGCGACGCTGACCACCGTGCGGCCGCGGGTGCGGATGTGCCGGCGGCGCCGCACGCCCTGGTCGTGCAGCGCCGTCGCGGTGTAGAAGGGCTGCGCGGCCGGCGCCCGCCAGTCGACGAGGAGGGGTTCGTCGGCGCCGTCGGCGAAGAGCCCGATGCGGCCGATGTAGCGGGGCGTCGCGGTGTCGTGCCGGTCGAGCCGGCCGAAGACCAGACCGCTCTCGGCGGCGTCGAGGGCGACGATGCGCCGGCTGTGCAGTTCGACGGCGGCCTCGCGCTCGCCCACGGCCTGGGGGTTGTGCGGCACCAGGGCCAGCGCGTCGGCGAGCCGGCCGACACTGCGCGCGCGCACCTCGTCGAGCCGGTCGAACAGCGCGCTCACGTAGGGCTGCTCCGCGGCGATCCCGGAGTCGGGGGCGTCCGCGCTTCGAGCTGTCGACAAGTCGTGCCGCTTTCGGTCGGACGTGCACTACCTCCCGTGCGGGAGCGCCGGTCGTGGCGGCCGCCCATTATGCGCGCCCACCCCGGCGTCCAGATCACGTGATCCCGGCGGTTCGAGGGCGCTGACGAGGCGGGATCACACGATCCCGGCGGGTGGCGGAGCCGGTCAGGCGTCGAGGTAGGCCACCAGCTGCTCCGCGAGCTCCGCCGGCCGGCTGAGGGCCACGAGGTGACCGCCTGGGAGCTCGTCGACCGTCAGGCCGAGCCGGTCCCGGGCGACCCGGCGCTGGAAGTCCAGCGGGAAGAAGCGGTCGTCGCGGCCGGCCAGCACGCGGGTGGGCACGTCGGGCCAGCGGTCCAGCGGCCAGGGGTCCTCGAACGGGCGATCGGCCTGCTCGAAGGGCTCGGCCTGCACCGTGGCGGCGACGTCGGCGGGCACGTCGGCGAAGAAGGCCGCCGTCATGTCCCCGGGATCGGCGTGGCCGGTGTTCGCCCACCACGCGCCGCCCGTCTCGCCGGGGCTGGGCACCATCGCGTTGAGCAGGACGAGCAGCCGCACCGGCAGCCGGTCGCAGACCAGCGGCGTGGTGAGCCCGCCCATCGACTGACCGACGAGCACCACGGGGTCGGCGGAACCACCCGGCGCCGTCCGGACGGTGCCGACGACGGCGTCGGCGTACGCGGAGAGCCCGGCGTCCGGGTCGGCGGCGGGTAGGCCGACGGCCAGGGCGCGGTGCCCGCGACGCTCCAGCTCGGGCACCAGGAGGCGCCAGTAGGAGGCGCTGCCGCCCGCTCCGGGGACGAGCACGAACGTGGTCACGGCAGAGGAGACCGCTCCGAGTGAGCCAACTCATCGCCGTCGCGTCTCCTGGCAACCGTGCGGACACCATGCCGTCACAGCGGCTGCCTAGCGTCGGCCCCGTACTCGACGAGGGGACGGACATGACGACGAGCACCCTGGAACGGCCGGTTCAGCGGCCCGCTCCCGACGGCAGCGGCCGCGACCGCTGGACCTGCGAGAACTGCCGGACCGAGACCAGCGCCGTCCGGAAGCGGTGCACCGACTGCGGCACGTCCCGCTACTGACGGGGCAGCTCACCGCGCCGGGGGCGCCCCCCGCAGGCGGACGACGTCCGCACGGTGCCGCCGGCCGCCCAGCCACCGCCAGGCCAGCCGGTCCGGCGGGGACAGCCCCCTGAGGATCCGTGCCCGGTCCCCGGCGCAGCTGTCCTCCAGCGCCAGGCCGAGCACCAGCCGGCGCTCCCGTCCGGTGAGCCGGCAGGAAGCCGCCGAGGCGACGGCGGACACCTGCGCGGCTCCCAGGTGCGCGTCCAGCAGCGGGAGCAGATCGTGCTCCTCGGCGGCGGTGTGGTCGGCGACGGCATCGGCCAGGCGGCGGCAGTCCAGCGCCAGGCCGTCCCGGGCGGCGGGGGTGCCCGCCACCGCCCACTGCCGCGCCGCGGTGCCCAGGTCGCGCACCGCGGCGTCGATGCGGCCGGCCCGGACGGTCCAGTCGGCGACGGCGGTCCGCAGCGGCGCCTGCCCCCCGTCCGGCACGGCGCCCAGCAGCGCCGGCCACAGGACGTCGCGTTCCAGCCGGTGGTGCGCGAGCAGCAACCGTCCGACGAGGTCGGCGTGCCCGGTCAGGGCGCGGGTGCGTGCCGCCTCGGCCGGCGGGGCCCAGCTGACCAGCTCGGCGAGCAGGTGCAGCTCGCGGCGGAGCACCTGGTGCACCACCCGCTGGGCGGCGCCGGCGGCGCTGCCGGGGTCCGGCGGCACGCGCCGCGACCCGGGCCGGCCGTCGTCGCCGGGGCGTCGGGGAACCGGCAGCACGGACGTGCCCGCAGCGGCCTGGACAGCGGTCATGGTGCACCTCGCTGGGCGTCGGGCCGGCGATCCGGCCGGCCCGGATCGAGGACGACGCGGCGAGGGTAGGACCGATCGGGAACGCCCGACAGGGATGTCCGCAACGCAGGCGGTCAGGTCGCGGGCGCGCGCCGGTGAGCCTGTCGCTGCGCGTCCGCCGGCTGACCCATCGTCACCGGTCGCAGGGGGCGTGGACCGCAGACAGGCCCGGCGTCCTCCCCTAGGGTTCACCGCGTGGAGAAGGTCCTGCAGCGGAACTGCGTGCGCCTCACCGGCTCGCCCGAGGGCCGGCCGATGATGTTCGCCCACGGGTTCGGCTGCGACCAGCAGATGTGGCGCTTCGTCGTCCCGGAGTTCGAGACCGACCACCGGATCGTGCTGTTCGACCACGTCGGTGCCGGCAACTCCGACCTGCAGGCCTACGACCGCGCCAAGTACAACTCGCTGCGCGGGTACGCCGCTGACGTCGTCGAGATCTGCCGCGCGCTGGACCTCACCGACGTGGTGTTCGTCGGGCACTCGGTGAGCGCGATGATCGGCGTGCTGGCCATGCAGCAGGCCCCGGAGGTGTTCGGCGGGCTGGTGATGATCGGCCCCAGCCCGAGATACGTCGACGACGGCGACTACGTGGGCGGGTTCAGCCGCAGCGACATCGCCGGGCTGCTCGACGCCCTGGACGCCAACCACCTCGGCTGGTCGGCGCAGATGGCGCCGGTGATCATGGGCACGCCGAACCAGCCGGAGCTGGCCGCCGAGCTCACCAACAGCTTCTGCCGCACCGATCCGGACATCACCCGGCACTTCGCCCGCGTGACGTTCCTGTCCGACAATCGCGCCGACCTGGCCGGTGTCGCCGTCCCCACGCTGGTGCTGCAGTGCACCGAGGACGTGATCGCGCCCGAGGTGGTGGGCCGCTACGTGCACGAGCAGATCCCCGGCAGCGTGTTCACCCAACTCGCGGCCACCGGTCACTGCCCGCACCTGAGCGCCCCGGAGGAGACGGCGGCGGCGATCCGAGCCTTCCTGCCGGGGTGACCGTGACCAGCCCGCAGGACCCGGGCGGAAACGGCCCGGAGGAGTGCGGCCGGCTGGACCACCTGCTCGAGGACGATCCCGCCGACCTCTACGAGAACGCCCCCATGGGCTACCTCTCGTCGCTGCCCGACGGCCGGATCGTCAAGGTCAACCGGACCTTCTGCGACTGGATCGGCCGGCCCGCCGGAGAGGTGCTGGGGCTGCGCTTCCAGGACCTGCTGAGCATGGGCGGCCGGGTCTACTACGAGACCCACCTGATCCCGCTGCTGCGGATGCAGGGAGCCGTGCGCGAGATCGCCCTGGACCTGGTGCGGGCCGACGGGACGCCGCTGGCCTGCCTGGCCAACGCGGTGGAGATCAGGGACGACGACGGCACGCCGCTGCTGCTGCGGGCGACGGTGTTCGAGGCCACGGCACGACGGCGCTACGAGCGCGAGCTGCTGGCCGCGCAGCGGACCGCCGAAGAGTCCGAGCTCCGGTCGCTGACGCTGCAGATGGTGGTGTCGGACCTGGCCGCCGCCGTCTCGGTGGAGGACGTCGCCTCGGTCATCGTGGAGCGCAGCAGCGAGGCCCTGCGGGCCCGGGGCGCAGCGCTGATCCTCGTGGATGCCGACCCGCACGACCCCGAGGGGGTGCCCGCGCTGCGGCGGGCGCGCTCGGAGGGGTTGCCGGCCAACCTGCTGCCGGAGCTGCGCGACGCCGCGGGCAGCCAGCTCGCCGTGGAGCTCGCGCGCGGGGTGCGCTCGATCGTCCGCGACGACCGGCTGCGGCGGGTGCAGCCGGGGTTGTCCGCGGCGATGGCGGCCGCAGGGCTGTCCGAGCTCGTGGTGGTGCCGGTGACCGCCGACGGCCGGCGCCTCGGGGTGCTGGTGCTGGCCCTCGGCGAGGGTGTCGACGACCTGATCAGCCTCGAGCCCGCGGACGGAACCGCGAGGCTCACGACGGCCGACATCAACCTGCTCTGGACGATCGGCCGCCAGGCGGGGCAGGCGCTGGAGCGGGCGCGCCTGCACGAGGAGACGGCCCGGCAGGCGGAGCGGGCGTCGTTCCTGCTCGAGGCGGCCCGGTTGCTCGCCGAGGCCGCCGACGTCACCGAGACCGTGGACCGGCTGGCCGGGCTCGTCGTGGGCCGGCTGGCCGACCTCTGCGTCGTCGACCTGGACACCGACGGGGGGCTCGTCCGGCCCGCCGTCCGCCACGGCGATCCGGCGTGTGCGCACCTCGCCGAGGAGCTGCGCACCCACCACCTGCCGCGCCGCTCGACCGCGCACCCCAGCGTCCGTGCGCTGCGCACCGGCGGGACCCAGTGGATCCGCACGGTCGACGACGACTTCCTGCGGTCGGTCGCGGTGGACGAGGCGCACCTGGAGGTGATGCGGGCGCTGGACCTGGCCGCCGTGGTCGCGGTGCCGCTGACCGCCGAGGGGCGGCAGCTGGGTGTGCTCACCATCGCGGCCGACGCCCGGCGCGGGCCGTTCACCGGGGCGGACGTCGAGGTGGCCGAGCAGCTGGCGCTGCAGCTGGGCCTGGTGGTGGCGCGGGCGCAGCGCTTCGACCTCGCCGTCCGCACCTCGCACGCGCTGCAGGGCAACCTGCTCCCCCCGGCGCCTCCCGCGCTGGAGGGCCTGGCCATCGCGGTGCGCTACCTGGCGGCCACCCACGGGGTCGACGTGGGCGGCGACTTCTACGACGTCGTCGAACTGCCGGGGGGCCAGGTGGGGTTCGCGGTCGGCGACGTGGTCGGGCACGACATCACCGCGGCCGCCACGATGGGCCAGCTGCGCAGCGTGTACCGCGCGCTGCTGGCCGACGGCCCCTCTCCCGGCGCGGTGGTCGACCGGTTCCAGGCGGGCTGGCCGCTGCTGGGCCTGCGGCGCATGGCCACGGCACTGTTCGCCTCGCTGGACCCGGCGTCGGGCCGCTTGCAGATCGCCTCGGCGGGCCATCCGCCGCCGGTGGTGCTCACCGGCGGCCGGGCCGGGTTCCTGCCGGTCCGGCCGAGCCGGATGCTCGGCGCGCCGCCGTCGGCCGCGGCGGAGTGGGAGGGCGTCCTGCCGCCGGGGGGCGGCCTGATCCTGTTCACCGACGGCTTGGTCGAGAGCCGCTCGGCCGACATCGACGAGGGCTTCGACCTCCTGCTCGCGGCCGCGTCGTCCGCGGGGACCACCGACCCCGACGCCCTGTGCGACCACCTGCTGGCCGAGCTCACCGGCACCGACCGGGCCGACGACATCGCCCTGCTGGTGCTCACCCGCCTCTGATGCGTCCCCTCCGGCTCGCAGCGACGGTGGCCCTCTGCCTCGTGGCCGGGTGCGGTGCGAGTTCCTGGGGGACGGTGAGGGACGCCGCGGGGCAGGAGCAGCGGGTGGAGTGCGCGGGTACCGAGCTCCCGGCCGTGGTGTTCCTGCACGGGCTGGGGGACCGGGCGTCGTCGGCGTCGTTCGAACCGGTGATCGACCGGCTGGAGCCCGACCGGCGGTGGTGCCGCTACGACCGCCCCGGAGCCGGGGACAGCCCGGCCCCGACGCGGTCCGGCCGGGACGCCGAGGACCTGGGCCGCGAGCTGGACGCCGTGGTCGCCGAGGCCGACGGGGACGGCGCGGTGGTCCTCGTGGGCCACTCCTTCGGCAGCTACCCGGCCCTGGACTACGCGCTGGCACACCCGGACCGCGTCGCCGGACTCGTCCTGCTCGACGGCGTCGAGCCGGCGTTCGGACTGGCCCGGGCGCTGGGGGCCGACGACCTCGACGACGTCGCCATGGCCGAGGAGGCGCTGGACCTCCGCGCGATCCAGGAGCAGACCGAGCAGGCCGTGGCGGCCGGGGGCGAGCCGCTCGGGGATCTCCCGCTGGTCGTCGTCGCCCGCGGGCGGGACGGCTCGGCGGCCTGGACGGCGGCGCAGCGCGCGCTTGGCGGGCTCTCCTCGGCCGGGGCGCTGCGGACCGCCGCGGACAGCGGCCACGACATCCCGGCCGACGCTCCCGGGGCGGTCGTCGACGCCATCGGCTCGGTGGTCGGCTGACCGCGCCCCGGCACCGTTCGGAGCGCTCCTGTACAACCGAGGCTGCAGGCAGAGCCACCTCGAGCTGGGAGTCGCATGAGCAACCCGTTGACACTGGCGCCGGCGCCGCGATCCGACGCGGCCGAGCGGGTGCGGGGCGAGGTGCGCGACTTCCTGGCCGAGGAGCTGACCGCCGGCAGCTTCAGCACGCACGTGGACACCTGGCTGTCCGGCGTGGCCCCCGAGTTCTCCCGCAAGCTGGGCGCCCGCGGCTGGCTGGGCATGACCTGGCCCAAGCAGTACGGCGGCCACGAGCGGACGGCGATGGAGCGCTACGCCGTCACCGAGGAGCTGCTGGCCGCCGGTGCGCCGGTCGCCGCGCACTGGATCGCCGACCGCCAGTCCGGCCCCAACCTGCTGCAGTACGGCACCGAGAAGCAGCGGCAGGAGATCCTGCCGAAGATCGCCCGCGGTGAGTGCTACTTCGTCATCGGGATGAGCGAGCCGGACTCCGGGTCCGACCTCGCCTCGATCCGCACGAAGGCGACGCGCAACGCGGCCGGCGACTGGGTGGTCAACGGCGCCAAGGTGTGGACGTCGAACGCGCACCTGTCCCACTACGGCATCGTGCTGGTGCGCACCGCGCCCGTGGACACCACGAACCGGCACGCGGGCATGTCGCAGCTGCTGATCGACCTGTCGCTGCCGGGCATCACGATCAACCCGATCCGCATCCTGGACGGCGGGCACCACTTCAACGAGGTCGTCTTCGAGGACGTCGTCGTCCCGGGCGACATGCTGCTCGGCGAGGAGGGCAACGGCTGGCACCAGGTGACAGCCGAGCTGGCCTTCGAGCGGTCCGGTCCCGAGCGCTTCCTGTCGACCTACCCGCTCATGGCGGAGTTCGGCCGCCGCGTCGCCGCCTCGGGCGACCCCGCCGGGCTGGTGGCGCTCGGCCGGCTCTCGGCGCGGGTGCTGGCGCTGCGGCAGATGTCGCTGCGGATCGCGGCGGCCCTGGACCGCGGTGAGCTGCCCAACATCCCGGCCGCGCTGGTCAAGGACGTCGGGACGACGTTCGAGGCCGACGTCATCGAGGAGGTCCGCCGGGTGGTCGACGTGCTGCCCTCGCTGGACTCGCCCGACCCGCTGGCGCGGGCGCTGGCCGAGGCGCAGCTGCACCAGCCCGGGTTCACGCTGCGGGGCGGCACCAACGAGATCCTGCGCGGGATCGTCGCACGTGGATTGGGGCTGCGATGACGACAGCGAGCGAGCATCGCCACTGGCTGGGGGCACCTCCCGCTTGCGGGGGACAGCGACCGAGGAGCGGAACGAGCGCGGAGTCGAGCGGGGGACAGCGCTGATGAGTGATCAGGATCTGGTGATCGAGACCGTCCGCGGTCTCCTGACGCGGCACGAGCCGTTCGACCCGACGCCGGAGCGGCGGTGGGACGCCCGACTGTGGAGCGCGCTCGCCGAGGCCGGGCTGACCGGCGTCGGGCTGCCGGAGGCCGCCGGCGGCTCCGGCGGTGAGCTCCCCGACGCCGTGGCGATCGTCCGCACGCTGGCCGCCGGCGCCGGGGCGGTGCCGGTGGCCGAGCAGCTGCTGGTCGCCGGCCCCGCGGTGATCGCGGCCGGACTGACCCTGCCCCCGCTCGACGAGCCGCTCACCTTCGGCATCGCCGACGGCGTCACGGCCGTACCGGCCGGCGACGGCTGGACGCTGACGGGCACCGCGACCGACGTGGCGTGGGCCGGGGTGGCCGCGCACGTGGCCCTGCTCGTGACCTCGCCCGACGGCCCGGTGCTCGTGCTGCTGCCGACGGCGGGCCTGACCGCCTCCGGCGCGGTGAACCTCGCCGGTGAGCCCCGGGGGTCCCTGACCCTTGACGGCGTGCAGGCGCAGGGCGCTCCGCTCGGCGAGGCGCAGGTGCGCGAGCTGCGGGCCGGGTTCGCGCTCGCGCGGGCGGTGCAGCTGACCGCCGCGCTGGAGCAGGTGCTGGCCTGGACGGTGCAGTACGCGGGGGAGCGGCAGCAGTTCGGCCGCGCCCTGGCCAAGTTCCAGGCCATCCAGATGGAGCTCGCGGAGATGGCCGGCGAGGTGACGGCGGTGACCGCGCTGACCGACGCCGCGGTGCAGTCCCTGGGCCACGGTGAGGCGAGCTTCTGGCTGGCGGCCGCGGCGGCGAAGGTGCGCGCGGGGGCGGCGGTCGAGGTCGTCGCGCGGCTGGCCCACCAGGTGCACGGCGCGATCGGCTTCACCCAGGAGCACAAGCTGCACCACCTGACCAAGCGGCTGTGGTCGTGGCGGGACGAGGCCGGCAGCGAGCTGGTCTGGTCGCGGGTGCTGGCCCAGGGTCTGCTGGCCGACGGCCCGGACGGTCTCTGGCCCGCCCTCACCCGGGCGGTCTGAGCTCCTCTCCTCTCCGCAGTTGATCATCGTCATACGGCTCGCCGACACGCCGGCGGGGGCAGCCATCCGACGATGATCAACTGCGGGGTGCGGAACTCAGTCGGCGAGCTGCTGCGGCACGCACCGGGGCGGAGCGAGGCCCGCGTCCGCGCACCACTGCTGCGCCTCGGCCTCGGTGGCGAAGCCCTCTGTGGCCACGCTGAGCCACCAGCTGTCGTCGAGGCCGCCGCCGGTCACGTCGTCACCCCGCACGAGCAGCACCGGCAGCAGCCCCGCCCGCGCGCGGTGGCGCGCCGAGTGGTCGGTGGCCGCGTCGTCGTCGGGAACCTGCGCGGCCTCCAGCTGCGGGACCCAGGGGTCGGCGAGGTCGTCGGCCGCGGCGGCGTCGTCGGCCCGGACGGTGAGCAGCCCGGCGACGTCCTGCGGCGGTCCGGCGGGGCCCAGGCCCTCGGCCTGGACGTGCGCGACGGTGGCCCCGCCGAGCAGGAGGAGCAGTGCCAGCCCCAGGCCGGCGAGGACCGCGGTGGCGGCGCCGCCGGCACCCGAGCCGGGATCGTCGTCGGCGGGCGAGCGCCAGTGGGCCACGCCCGACAGGGCGAGGGTGAACGCCGTCAGGCAGATGGCGAAGACCGGGAGCAGGTCCCAGATCCGGGCGTCGACGACGTCGAGGGTCGCCCAGGCCGCCCGCGCCGTCGTGACCGCCAGGGCGATGCCGAGCCCGGCGACGACGACGTCGGGCAGCCGGACCCCGGTCAGGGCGACCACCACCAGGACGACCGCGACGACGCCGGCGAGCAGCGCCACCCAGTTCGGCCAGAACCAGGGCTCGCCGCCTCCCGGCCAGCGCGTCGCGGCACTGCGGGCGGCGGCGGTGGCGCGGTCGGTGAGGGCGAAGTCGAGCCGGCCGAGGACGGCGGGGGCGAGGAAGAGGCCGAGGAGCAGGCCGGAGCTCAGCAGCAGCGAACCCCCGGCGGGGTGCCGGCCGAGCGGGGCGCCGGCGCCGAGCCGGGACGGCTTCGCCGCCGTGGTCACGGCGGACGCGCCGGTGCCCGGAGCCGGGGCGGCGGTCTCCTCGGGGTCGGCCGGGTCGGCGTGCCGGCCCCGCCCCGCGGTGCCGGGCGTCGGTTCGGAAGTCGTCACGGATCTCCGTCCTGGGTGATGTCGGCTCAGACCGTCTCGGGGACGCGCAGGTGGGCGAGGACGAGGTCGAAGGTCGCGTCGTCGGTGACCTCGCCGCCGCGCTGCCGGGAGAACTCCTCCAGCACGGGCGCCATCCGGGCGCCGGCCTCCTGCAGAGCGGCGTCGTCGGTGAAGGTGACCGCGGCCGTGCTGCGGCCGTGCTCGGCGTCGGCCATGACGCTGACGCTGCAGAAGCCGGGCAGGTCGTTCAGCCGCGGGACGACGCTCTCGGCGTAGGCGTCCAGGGTGGGGTCGAGGCGGGCCGGGTCGGTGCGGCACCAGGACACGCGGGTGCGGGCGCCCTCGGGAGCGCTGCGCACCCGGTGCAGCAGCGCGATCCGCCACTCCTCCAGCGACTGGGGGCTCTGCAGGACGTCGGCGATCCGGGCACGGATGCCGCGCATCTCCGATGCGCTGCGGCGCAGGGCGGCGAGGTCCTCGAAGGAGCTGGTGATGATGCACCGGCCGGAGCTGCGGTCGGCCAGCATCGAGATGCCGACGAAACCGTCCATGCCCATCAAGGCGGGCATGGCCTTGTCGCGGATGTAGTGGACGGCGTCGTCGATCCGGTGCGGATCGCCCTGGAAGCCGGTCGAGCGTGCGTACATGCCGATTCCCCCTCGGACACAGACGGGAGCCCCGGAGGCGCCCGCCGCCCCCACTGTGACGCAGGCGACGGCGGAGTGGGAAGTCGAGCGCCGGTGGCGGGTCGCTAGACGTTGCGGATGTTGGCGACGGCGACGGCCATGCTGTAGCCGATGGGGCCCCGGGTGTCGTGCATCGCGCAGTGCCCGACCGCGACGCCGGCCTCGCTGGCGTGGCCGCCGGACTCCAGGCCGATGTGGTCGCCGACCGGATCGCGGCTCAGCGTGAGCGTGTAGTCGGCGTTGATGAACTCCAGCTCGTCCTCGCTGCGGTGGGCCAGCGGGCTGGCCATGTCGGCCGCGAGCGCCGCGCGGACGAAGGGGGACAGGATCTCGCCGTCGACGAGCGGGCTCTTCTCCTTGATCCACATCCGCCGGCGGGCCGGGTGGCCCTCGTCGCCGAACTCGTGCACCGAGCGGGGGAGGGTGCCCGGGTCGGGGGCGTCCCACGGCGGGGTCCGGGTGGGGACCGGGCTGGGCGGCTGCTCACCGCGGCGCAGCTGCACGGCGCTGGCGCGGGCGACGGCGCCGATGCCCGTGGTCACGGTCGCCTCGGTGACGCGGATGCGGCGCCCCTGCCGGACGACGACGCTGCTCACCTGGACCGGCTCGAACGGGGCGTTGCGGAACATGTCGACGGTGAGCCGGCTGAACTGGAACTCCGGGTCGCCGTGGGTGGTCTCCAGCTCGCGCGCGAGCAGCCCGGCCAGCAGGCGGCCGTGGATCATGCCTGGCACCCACCAGCTCTTGGCGCTCTCGCCGGGCGCGAAGCCCTCGTCGGTCAGCGTGAAGTAGGCGGGCCGCACGAGCAGGCTCCTTCGGGGCGGGGCGGGGCGGGGCGGGGCAGGGCGGACAGGGTGAAGCCGGACGCAGTGGTCAGACGCGGCGGATGTTCGCGACGGCGGTCGACATGCTGAAGCCGATCGGCCCCTTCTCGTCGTGCACCGTCGCGTGGCCGACCGCGACGCCGTCCTCGCTGACGTGGCCGCCGGCCTGCAGGCCGATGAACGCCCCGACCGGATCCCGGCTGAGGGTGAGCGTGTAGTCGGCGTTGATGAACTCGAGCTCGGTCTCGCCCCGGTGCGCCACGGGGCTGCCCTCGTCGGCGGCCAGCGCGACCCGGACGAACGGGGAGAGGGGCTCGCCGGCCACCAGCGGCCGGTCCTCGCGGATCCACATGCCCCGGCGGGAGTGGTCGCCGTCGGGCAGGAACTCGGTGTACGTGTCGGTCAGCGGGGTCGGGTCCGGGGCGTCCCAGTGCGGCGTCCGGGTGGGGACGGGGCTGGGCGGCTGCTCGCCGCGGCGCAGCTGCACGGCGCTGGCGCGGGCCACCACGCCGATGCTGGTGAGCACGCGCGCCTCGGTGACGCGGATGCGGCGGCCCTGCCGGATGACCTCGGTGGTCACCTGGACCGGCTCGAACGGGGCGTTGCGGAAGAGGTCGACGGTCAGCCGGCTGAACTGGAAGTCCGGGTCGCCGTGCTCGGCCTCGAGCGCGCGGGCGAGCAGGCCGCCGAGCAGGGGGCCGCTCAGCATGCCGGGCACCCACCAGCTGGCGGCGCTCTCGTCCGGGACGAAGCGGTCAGCGGTCAGCGTGAAGAAGGCGGGCCGCACGAGCAGGCTCCTTGCGAGGGTGCTGAGGACCTGGTCGGGCCCTTCGGGAGACGGGATGGGTGCCTCGACCCTATCGCCGTGCCCCCGCGTCCCCGGTCAGCCCAGGTGGCGGAGGAAGTCCTGGGGCCGGTGCAGGAAGGCCCGCCACGCCGTCACCAGGTCGCAGTCGTCGTAGGCGACCGGGGCGATGCCGTGGTCGTCGAGCTGCAGCAGGGTGGCCCCGGGCAGCGCGGCGAGGACCGGGGAGTGGGTGGCCAGCACGATCTGGCTGCCCGCGGCGAGCATGTCCTGCAGGATCGTCAGCAGCACGAGGCTGCTGTCGAACGAGAGCGCCGACTCGGGCTCGTCGAGGACGTAGAGGCCGGCCTCGGCGACCATGCCGGCGAGCACCTGCAGGAAGCCCTCACCGTGGCTGCGGCCCAGCAGCGGACCGTCGATCCGGTCGCGCCAGCGACCGCGGCCGGAGAACTGCTCGGCCTGGGCGTGCAGCCGCTCGGCGCGCAGGAAGAGCCCTCCGGTCGGTCCGCCCCGGGTGCACGCCAGCCGCAGCGAGCGGTGCAGGTCGGAGTCCTCGGCGGCCGGCTCGGCGATGGACCGCTGGAGCCAGTCCTGGCGGAAGGCGGTGATCCGGCGGGCCCAGGCCGCGGCGATCGCCTCCACCAGCGTGGACTTGCCGGCCCCGTTCGCGCCGATCAGCACCGTGGCGCCCGGCGTCAGCGGCAGCCCGGAGTCGTACACGTGCCGGACGGCGGGGACGGTGTACGGCCACCGCCCCGGGTCGGACTGCCCACGGTCGATCGTCAGCCCGGTGACCGGCGCGCCGGGCTGCCGGCCGGCGCCGGAACGCGCCGCGGGAACCATGACACGATCGTGGCATCCGGCGGCCGCAGGTGCCGACGAGCCGGGATCGGTGCCGCCGTTGCGGCACACTTCCGGGGTGATCGAACCTCGGACCTCCACGGGCGGACCGGCGGACCGGTCTGCTCCGGACGTCGCGGACGGTGTGGTGCTGGTCCCCGGGGAGACCTGCTGGCGGATCGAGCGGGCGGCCCGGTACGCGGTCTTCGTCGACGCCGCCGACTACTTCGCCGTCCTCAAGAAGGCGGTGCTGGCCGCCCAGCGGCGGGTCCTCTTCATCGGCTGGGACTTCGACCCCCGCATCCGGCTGGACCCGCGCAGCCCGGGGCGGGGGCGCGACGACCGGCTCGGCCGGGTGCTGGAGACGGCGGTCCGGGACAACCCGCAGCTGGAGATCGGTGTGCTGCAGTGGGGCATGGGGGCGGTGGAGTCCCTGCGCCGGGGAGTGCTGCCCGCTGCGCTGGTCATGCGCCGTGCCCCCGAGCGGCTCGAGTTCTTCGGGGACCACCACCACCCGGTGGGAGCGGCGCACCACCAGAAGATCGTGGTCATCGACGACTGCCTGGCCTTCGCCGGCGGGATCGACGTCACCGCCGACCGCTGGGACACCTCCGAGCACCTCGACCGGCACCCGCTCCGGCACCGCCCCACCTCCCGGCGGTCGACGGGCCCGTGGCACGACGTGACCACCCTGGTGTCCGGCCCGGCGGCACGCGCTCTGGGCGACCTGGCGCGCGAGCGGTGGGAGAGCGGGACCGGCAGCCGGCTGGAGCCCGTGGAGGAGGTCGAGCCCTGCTGGCCCGACGGCGTCGAGCCGCTGCTGGGCGACGTCGACGTCGCCATCTCGCGCACCCGGCCCGAGCACGGCGGCACGGAGCTGGTGCACGAGATCGAACTGCTCTGGCTGGCCGCCATCGCGGCCGCCCGGGAGGTCGTCTACATCGAGAACCAGTACTTCGCCAACCGCCGGATCGCCGAGGCGATCGCCGACCGGCTGGGTGAGGACGACGGACCGGAGTTCATCGTCGTCAACCCCGAGTCGGCGGTCGGGTGGCTGGAGGAGAAGGCGATGGGCACCGCCCGCGCCCGGCTGCTCGATGTCGTCCGGAAGGCCGACGTGCACGGCCGCTTCCGCATCTACGTGCCGGTGACCGACGGCGGCCGGCCGGTGTACGTGCACGCCAAGGTGCTGGTGCTCGACGACCGGCTCCTGCGGATCGGCAGCGCGAACCTCAACAACCGCTCGATGGGGCTGGACTCCGAGTGCGACCTGACCATCGAGGTGCGCGAGGAGGACGCCCGTCGCGCCGAGCTGACCGAGGCGGTCCTGGGCATGCGGCACCGGCTGCTGGGCGAGCACCTCGGGGTGGAGCCGTCGGCGGTGGCCGCGGCGGTGCGGGAGCACGACGGCTCGCTGATCCGCGCGGTGGAGAGCCTGCGGAACCGGACGGGTCGCACGCTGCAGCCGTTCGAGCCGCCCCGGCAGCACGTCGTCGACCGGGCACTGGCCGAGACCGAGCTGCTGGACGCCGAACGCACCCCCGACCGCTGGGGGCGGATCAAGGGGTCGTTCCGGCGTCGCCGCTGACGCGGTCAGCGGTGCGGGATGCCTCCCGGGCCGTGGCCGTCGGGCACCCGCTCGCTCTCCGGGGTCGGCCCGGGCGGGGTCCCGTCGCCGAACGGGGAGCCACCCAGCTCCTCCCGGCCGTGCGGGGTCAGCCAGACCGCGGTGTCCGGTCCCGCCGGGATGATCTGCGTCGGGTTGATGTCGGCGTGGACGACGTAGTAGTGCTCCTTGATCTGCGGGAAGTCGGTGGTGTCGCCGAACCCGGGGGTCTGGAACAGGTCCCGGGCGTATCCCCACAGGGCGCGGAACTCCGTCAGCTTCTGCCGGTTGCACTTGAAGTGGCCGTGGTAGACGGCGTCGAAGCGGGCCAGGGTGGTGAACAGCCGGACGTCGGCCTCGGTGATCGTGTCGCCCATCAGGTAGCGGCGGTCGGTGAGCCGCTCCTCCAGCCAGTCCAGCGCGGTGAACAGCCGCTCGTAGGACGCGTCGTAGGCGCGCTGGGATCCGGAGAAGCCGCACCGGTACACGCCGTTGTTGACCTCGGTGTAGACGCGCTGCATGACGTCGGCCATCTCGTCGCGCAGGTGCTCGGGGTAGAGGTCGGGCGCGCCGTCGCGGTGGAAGGCCGTCCACTCGGTCGAGAAGTCCAGCGTGATCTGCGGGAAGTTGTTGGTGACCACGGCCCTGGTCGGGACGTCGACGACCGCCGGCACCGTGATGCCCTTCGGGTACTCCGGGTCGCGGGCGAAGTAGGCCTGCTGCAGCCGCTCGTAGCCGAGCACCGGGTCGCGGCCGTCCGGATCGAGGTCGAAGGTCCAGCTGCGCGCGTCGTGCGTCGGCCCGCACAGCCCCATCGAGATCGCCGACTCCAGACCCAGCAGCCGTCGCACGATGATCGTGCGGTTGGCCCACGGGCAGGCGCGGGCGGCGATCAGCCGGTAGCGGCCGGCCTCGACCGGCCAGCCGTCCCGCCCGTCGGCGGTGATGCGGTCGGAGATGTACTTCTCGTCGCGCGTGAACTCCGGCTCGATGTACCCGGACCCGCTGGTGCTCTTGTCACTCACCCCGTCAGCGTGCCCGGTCGCCGTCCGGCTCACACCCCGGACCGCCCCGATGACGCGTGCGGCGGTGGGGACAGCGCAGAATGCCGGGGCGGAGCCGCCGGGCGCCGGGAGTGGGGAGAGCACGTGGTCGCGGTCGGGCAGTACCCCTTCGACACCAGCGGCATCGACGTCGGCGCGGACGGGATCCGCCGCTACGCGGGTGTCGGCGGCACCGTCGTCGACATGCTGCGCCGCACCGTCGAGCGGCACGGCGAGCGGACGGCGGTGGTCGAGCTCGGCGGGCCGTCGATCACCTTCGCGCAGCTGTGGGAGCGCGCGCTGCGGGTCGCCGGTGGGCTGCGCGACGCCGGGGTGCGCCCGGGCGACCGGGTGGCGATCCGACTGGGCAACTCGGTGGACTGGGCGCTGGCGTTCTGGGGCGGGCACCTGGCCGGCGCGATCGTCGTCCCGATGAACACCCGGCTGGCCGAGCCCGAGGTCGAGTACATCCTCGGCGACTCCGGCGCCGCTCACGTCGTCCTGCCCGGCGTCCCGCTGCCCGACGGCGAGCCGGGGGAGATCCCGGTGCGCGCGCACGGCGACGTCGCGGCGCTGTTCTACACCTCGGGCACGACCGGCCGCCCCAAGGGCGCCATGGTCACCCACGAGAACTTCCTGTCCACGGTCGAGAGCGTCGTCCGCTGCCGGACGCTGGAGCGCGGCCCGGAGCACGTGGGGCTGATCTCCGTGCCGCTGTTCCACGTCACCGGCTGCTGCTCGCAGTTCATGACGCAGATGGGCCTGGGCGGGCAGTCGGTGGTGATGCCGCAGTTCCAGCCGGCTGCCTTCCTCGCCGCGATCCAGGAGCACCGGGTCACGCTGGTCACCGCCGTGCCGACCATCTTCGAGCTCGCCCTGCGGCACCCGGACTTCGCGACGACCGACGTCTCCTCCATCCGCACCCTCAGCTACGGCGGGTCCCCGATCGCGCCGGAACTGGTGCACCGGCTGCTGGACGCCTTCCCGCACGCGCGGGTGGGCAACGGCTTCGGGCTGTCCGAGACGACGGCGATCGCCACCTTCCTGCCGCACGAGTACGCGCTCGACCACGCGGACTCGGTCGGCTTCCCGACGCCGGTCGACGAGGTGCGGCTGGACCGGCCCGACCCGGTGTCGGGGGTGGGCGAGCTGCTGGTGCGCGGCCCCAACGTGGTGGCCGGTTACTGGGGCGACCCGGCGCGGACGGCGGAGACCTTCGTCGACGGCTGGCTGCACACCGGCGACGTCGCCATGATCACCGACGGCATGGTGCGGATCGTCGACCGCGCGAAGGACATGATCAACCGCGGCGGCGAGAACGTGTACTCCGTCGAGGTGGAGAACGCGCTCGCGGAGCACCCCGACGTGATCGAGGTGGCCGTCGTCGGCGTCGCCGATCCGGTGATGGGGGAGAAGGTGGGCGCCGTCGTCCTGCCGCGGGACGGTGCGGGCGACGACCTGGTGCCCTCGCTGATCGCCTTCGCCCGGGAGCGGCTGGCCGACTACAAGGTGCCGCAGTTCGTGCGGGTGCTGGGCGAGCCGCTGCCCCGCAACGCCGGCGGCAAGGTGCTCAAGACGACGCTGCGCGGCAGCGAGGGCTGGGTCGAGATCCCGCGCCGCTAGAGCCGACTGGTGGTCGCCTCGTCGTCCCGGCCGGCGAAGTACCGGTCGAGGACGGCGCGGAACAGCGGCTGACCGGGGTCGGTGTGCGCGAACAGGGTCATGGACGAGCGCAGCTTCTGCGCGTCCACCGGACCGAGGACGGCGACCGCGTCGGTGCCGTCCAGGTCCACCAGCGCCTGCGTGCACTCGATCAGCCGGGGGCCGAGCACCGGGTGCGCCAGGTAGGCGTGCGCCTCGTCGAGCCCGCTGATCGCGAAGTGCTGGGCGGTGGCGCTGTGGCCGAGCCCCGCGATCTGCGGGAACACGAACCACATCCAGTGGCTGCGCTTGCTCCCGGAGTGCAGCTCGGCGAGGGCGGTGTCGTAGCTGTCGCGCTGGGCGTCGACGAAGCGCTGCAGGTCGAAGGCGTCGCTCACGTCCGCGAACGCTTCCCGGCGCCGCCGGCGGCGGCAACCGCAGTGACCTCCGTCACGACGAAGCCGCAGGTCAGGCGCTCGTACCCCTCGCCCGGGTGAGTTGCGCCGGAGGACGGTCGAGCGCCGGCCGCCGGCAACCGAAGTGATCTTGTGATCACTCATCTTGCGCGGGTCCAGGACGGTCTCGGTGCGCTGCACCCCGTCGGCGGCGGGTCGGGGGAGACGCCGACGCTGGAGGCACTGGCGCAGTCCGTTCCGGTGCTCTCGGGGGCGAGCAGCTGCGAAGAGCTCGACCGCGCGTTCGGCCGGTCGCGCGGCGCCGGGTGCGCGGTGGTCACCCATCCCGACGTCGACGGGGTCGTGGGCCTGGTCGAGCGGAGTCGCTTCGAGGCGATGATGAGCGGGCCCTACGGCTACGGTCGGTCGCTCTACGGCCGCCGTGACGTGGCAGAGGTCGCGCAGTGGGACGCGCTCACGCTCGCGCCGTCCACCACCGTCGTGGAGGCGTCCAGCCGGGCCATCACCCGGCACCCCGACCACGTCCAGGACCACGTGCTCGTGCGGAGCACCGACGGAGCGGTGCTGGCCGTCCCGATGCCGGTGCTGCTGTCCGCGCTGGCACAGGCGCTCGCCGGGCAGGCGCTGCGCGATCCGCTCACCGGCCTGGCGAACCGGCACGCGTTCTTCGGCCGGGTCGAGGAGTCCTGCCGGCGCAGCGCCACCCAGGAGGGCCACCAGACGGCGGTCGTCTACTTCGACCTCGACGGCTTCAAGCTGGTCAACGACACCTTCGGTCACGACCGCGGCGACCTGCTCCTGCAGCAGGTGGCCGACGCGCTGACCGAGGCCGCCCGCCCGACCGACCTGGTGGCCCGGCTCGGCGGCGACGAGTTCGCCGTGTGCCTGGACATCGAGGCCACCCCGGCCGTCGGGCACGCCCTGGACACCGATGTCGCCTCGTCGATCGCCGGCCGGATGCACGCCGCGGTGGCCGCCATCGGCCGGGCCGACGGGGTGCGGGAGCGGCTGCGGATCAGCGCCGGCCTCGCCGTGAGCGCGGGTGGCTGCGTCGACCCCACGGAGCTGGTGCGCGCCGCCGACCTGGCCATGTACACGGGCAAGCGGGACGGCGGCGACCACGTCACCGGCCCGGTGGTGGTGACGACCTCGGCCGACGCCGACCCGCTGGTGGGGAGCACGGTGGCGGAGGTCATCGCGCGCGGAGAGCTCCGGCTGCTCTTCCAGCCCATCGTCGCGCTGGCCGACGGCCGGCTGTGCAGCGTCGAGGCGCTGGTCCGCTGGCAGCACCCCCGGCTCGGCCTGCTCTCCCCGGACGCCTTCCTGCCCGCCGCCGCGCGCGCCGGCCAGCTGACCGAGCTCGACGACTGGGTGCTCCGCACCGCTGCCCGCGAGTTCGCCGCCTGGCGGCGGGCCGGTGGGCCGGACGCCGACGGCGTCGCGCTGAACGTCAACGTGAGCACCGACCGGCTGCTCACCCCGGGCCTGCTCGACGTGCTGGAGTCCGCGGTCGCCGCGGCCGGTCTGGAGCCTGCGGTCGTGCGGGTCGAGGTGCCCGAGCACCTGCTGGTCGACCAGCTGGCGGCCGCCGTCGAGCCGCTGGTCCGGTTGCGCGCCGCGGGGTTCGAGGTGACCTTCGACGACGTCGGCGCCGGCGGGACGTCGCTGCGCCACCTGCGGGACGTGCGCGCCGACGGGCTGAAGATCGACCGCTCCTACGTGCAGGGGATCGGCACCGACGACCGCGACCGGGCGGTGGTGCAGCTGCTCGTCGACTTCGCCGAGAGCGCCGGCATGGCGGTCACCGCTGAGGGCGTCGAGACCGCCGAGCAGCGCGCGGAGCTGCTGGCGATGGGCTGCCGCTACGCCCAGGGTTGGCTGTTCGCCCGCCCGGCGCCGCTGGCCGACCTGGGGACGCACTTCCCGGCGTCCTGATCGACCGCCCGCCGACCGATGACTCCGGCCCGGAGTCCAGGTCTGCCAGGCATGGAGACGACGACGTTCGACCTCGCCCCTGCCGCCGACGCGGTCCGGCGGGTGGCGGCCGGGGTGCGGGACAGCCGGCTGTGCGACCCGACGCCGTGCGAGGCCACCTCGGTGGCCGGGCTGCTCGACCACCTGGTGGGGCTCACGCTGGCCTTCCGGATGGCCGCGGAGAAGACGGTGCCCGACGGCGGACCGCAGGCGGACGCCGCGAACCTGGCCCCGGACTGGCGCACGCGGCTCCCGGCGCGGCTGGACGAGCTGGTCGACGCCTGGCGGGAGCCCGACGCGTGGGACGGCGTGACCGAGGCCGGAGGAGTGGAGATGCCGGCGTCGCTCATGGCGGTCGTCGCGCTGGACGAGCTGGTGGTGCACGGCTGGGACCTCGCCGTCGCCACGGGGCAGGAGTTCGCGCCGGACGAGGAGTCGGTGCGCCGGTGCCTGGAGTTCGCCGAGTCCTTCGGCGACGACCCGCAGGCGCGGGCCGGGCTCTACGGGCCCGTCGTCCCGGTGCCGCTGGACGCGCCGCTGCTCGACCGGCTGATCGGCGCTACCGGGCGCGACCCGGCCTGGACGGCCCGCTGAGGGCCGGAGCGCCTAGCCGGCCTCCTGCCGGCGCACCATCTCGGCGATCCAGACCGGTGCGAACGGCGAGGTGCAGCCCGGGGACGTCGGGTAGTCCTCGAGCACCCGCAGGCGTTCCCCGATCGCGATCGCCCGGGCGCGGTGCCCGGGGTGGGTGATTCCGATCTGTGCCAGGCACTCGTTCATCGCCCACTGCAGGCGGTCGGGGGCGTTCTTCATCTCCGCCTCGACGGTGTCCAGCAGGCCCGGTAGGTCGAGTCCCTCGGGCTGCCTGACCACGCGCTCGGTGGTCAGCGCCCAGCCGGCGCTCGCGACCACGGGGTCGGGATCGGCCGACCAGACCGGGCGCAGCGCCTCGGCGTGGGCGCTCTTCTTCACCACGTAGTTCACGAGCCAGTCCTGCACCTTGGGCACGCGCGCCTCCCGCAGCATGCGGTCCAGCTCGTCGCGCTCGAACGCCTTGGGCCGGCAGACGAGCAGTGCCAGCAGTCGCGCCGCGGTGTCGCCGGTCGCCCAGAGCTCGCGAGCGAGGTCCTGCTGCGTCTTCAGCCGCTTGGCCACGGCGCGCAGCCGGGTGAGGTTCACGCCGTGGTCGTCGCCGTGCCGCTCGTTCACTGCACGGACCCTGGGGTCCTCGAGGGCGGCGAGTTCGGCCATCACCTCGGCCACGGTCGTGCCGGTCGTCGCGGTCATCTCGTTCCTCCGGTCAGCCGACCCGGTGGGTCACCGCGGTGCTCCGCCCCGCCTCGACGGCGTGCGCGAACCGCAGCGTGGTGGACAGCCACAGCAGGATGTCGTGCATCCGGAGCTGGGTGAGCTCCACGGCGTCCGTGCGGAGGGCGGCCTCGAGCTCGGCGAAGGCGCCGGCGGCGGACCGCAGCTCCCGGTGGACCACCGCCTCCACCCCGCTGTCGCCCTCGCGGACGTGGGGCAGCAATGGCCGGCGCGTGCTGTCGTGCAGCACCGGGAACAGCTCCGGGTGACGGTGGTGCAGCGCCGCCGCGACGTGCGGCCGGCTCGCGTCCAGCCGGTCGCACAGCTCCCCGACCGACCGCAGCAGCGCCCCGACGGTGCCGGGCTCGGCGAGGACGGAGAACTCGTCCTCCGGCAGCTCCCAGAACGCCCGTCCCGCCGCCCGGGCGACGACGTCGTCGGCCAGTGCCTGCACGGCGGGCAGGGCCGCGGCCATCGCCGTCCAGTCCCCGCGGCCGAGGCGCCCGTGCAGGCCCTCGGCGGTCAGGATGTCGGCCTCGCCGAGCGGGGCGTCCGGCACCGGCCCGCGGTCGAACCGCTCGTAACCGAACGCCGGCACCTCGGCCCAGCGCCCGGTGCGCGCGTTCGGCGCGCGGTAGTACAGCGGCCGCCGCGCGGCGCAGTAGCCGAGGACGGCGGCGACCGCGGTGCCGGCCGGGATCGGCTCGGGCCCCGCGCTGGGCAGGTGCAGCGGTGCGGTCACGGGTCCCCTCTCCGGTCCCGGTCAGCATCCTCCGTCCCGGCGCCCTGACCGTGGTGCGGGCGGCCGCGTGTGGCGAGTGGGACACGGCTCACGGTCCGGACCTGCCCGGACGGTCCGCTCGGGCGCCGGGTCCGCCGATAGTTCACGGGGTGGCGGAGCTCCTCGATCCCGTCGCCCGAGGGGGGAAGAGCGCGATGCCGCGACGACGTGGACGCTTCGGCGACGGGCTGGCGGTGCTGTCCGGCGCCCGGCCGGACGTGCTGGAAGCGGTGCCGGGCGCCCGGGCGAAGTTCGTCGCCCTGGGCGGTGTGCTGCTCTCCACCGGCGGGCTGGCGGTGCTCTCCGCCGCGTTCGCGGTGCACATGGCCCTCGGCGTGTGGTGGCCCCTGGCGCTGCTCGTCGGTGTCGGCTGGGGCTTCGTCATCGTCAACCTCGACCGGATGCTGCTGGTCGGGATGGCGCACGACGCCTCGCTCAAGCGCAACCTGCTCATGGCCGTGCCCCGCGTCGGGCTGGCGCTGGTGCTCGGCATCGTGATCTCCACGCCGCTGACGCTGCAGATCTTCCACAAGGAGATCGACACCGAGATCGTCTCGCTGCAGGCCGAAGCTTCCGATGCCTACAACGAGAGCCTGGACGCCGACGCACGCTTCGCCGGGCTGCCCGAGCTGCGCGAGAAGGTCGCCACCCAGCAGGCCGTCGTCGCCAGCGGGGGCAGTTCGGCCGCCGACCTGGCGCCGCTGCAGGGCGGGGTGGCCGCCGCCCAGGCGGCGTACGACGCCGCGCTGAGCACGCAGCGGGAGCTGTCGGCGAAGGCGCAGTGCGAGCTCGACGGCACCTGCGGCACCGGGGACGCCGGCACGGGGGAGGCCTACGCCCAGGCGCGTGCGGCGGCCGACGCCCAGCGCGACGTCGTCGATGCGGCCAAGGCCGACCTGGACGCCGCGGTCACCGCCGTCGCGGCCGGGGCGTCGCGCAGCATGGCCCAGGCGGCCGCGGACCTGGAGACCGACACCGCGGAGCTGGCGCGGCTGACCCAGCAGCAGACGGCGCTTCAGGAGGCGTTCGACGAGACCAACGCGGACAACACCGGCATCCTCATCCGGCTGCAGGCCCTGTCCGCGCTCAGCGACTCCACCGCCACCATGGCGGTCGCGCACTACATGCTGGCGCTGCTGTTCATCTGCATCGAGCTGCTGCCGGTGCTCATGAAGATGCTGCTGAACTTCGGGCCGCGCAGCACCTACGACCGGCTCACCGAGCTGCGCGACGACGGCGACCTCGAGGTGGAGCAGCTGCAGCAGTCGGCGCGGGTGGAGGTCGAGCAGGCGGTCCAGGAGCTGCTGATCATGGCGGAGAAGGAGCGGGTCGACCGGCAGAAGGAGCAGGTGCTCGCCCGCCGGCGGGCACGGCTGGCGGCCGCGGTGGCCCAGCGGGAGTCCGGCGAGGTGCCGGCGCCGCGGACCGAGTCGTCGGCCGAGGAGTCGGGCCGCCGGATGTGGGACACCGGTCCGATCATCGGGCTGGCCCGCGAGGCCGCGTCGCGGACCGTGCGGACGATGCGCCGCCGTCCCGACGTCCGCGAGGTCGAGACCGTCTGACGTCCCGGGTGCGCCTCGGGACGGCGGCGGCGGTGACCTGATCGTCACCGACGATCCGCGGGCCCTCACCCGGAACCCGGGCGTCTCGTGACAAGGTGCTCCCTTCGACACCGACGACGTGAGGCCCGCACCCGATGAGCACCGACGACAGCCGGCCGACCGGCGCCGCTCCCACCGCGACCCAGCCGGCGCACGGCGACCCGGGCGCTCCGTACTTCGGCGGGGCGCAGACCGATCCCGGCTTCCAGCTCCCCACCGGCGAGCCCGAGGCGGAGCCCGGCTGGTTCGAGCGCAACGCCACTCTCGTCATCAGCATCTCGGTGGCGGTCATCGCCGTCGTCGCGGCGCTGGTCACGCTGTTCTTCTACCGGGAGTCGGTGGACGAGCGGAACGGCGACACCGAGGAGGCGGTGAGCGCCTTCGTCGAGGAGAAGGGCGGCGAGGTGGAGAGCGTGCAGTGCGACGACGGCTCGTGCACGGCCATCGTCGACGGTGCGGCCTACAGCGTCCTGGTGCACGAGGACGAGGACGGCGACCAGACCTTCGGCGTCTCCGCGTACGCCGGCAACTGACCCCTCGGAGCGACGCGCGGTGGCCCCGTGCGGGGTGCGACGGCGCGTCGTGGGCTAGACAGGGCACATGACCGAGGTGACGAACTCCGACGCGGGCTGGCTCTCTCGTGAGGAGATGGACCTCGCCCGCGAGCGGCTGCCGATCCTCTACGTCGACGTCGTCCCGGTGCGCGTGGACGGCCAGGGCACGGCGATGGCCGTCGGTCTGCTGCTGCGGGCCGGTGAGGACGGGCAGATCAAGCGGGCCCTGGTGTCGGGGCGCGTGCTGTACCACGAGCGGGTGCGCGCAGCCCTGCTCCGGCACGTGGAGAAGGACCTCGGTCCGCTGGCGCTGCCGCGGGTGCCGCCGGCGCCGCAGCCGTTCACCGTGGCCGAGTACTTCCCGACCCCGGGCGTCACGCCGTTCCACGACCCGCGTCAGCACGCGGTCTCGCTGGCCTTCGTCGTGCCCGTCGAGGGCGACTGTGCGCCGCAGCAGGACGCGCTGGAGCTGACCTGGGTCACCCCCGACGAGGCGCGGGACCCGGGCGTGCTCGCCGAGATGGCCAACGGGCAGAGCAGGCTGCTCCTTCAGGCGCTCGGGCATCTCGGCGTCTGAGCGCGCCCGGGTGCCGGGTCGTCAGACCAGTTCGGGCACGCGCAGGTGGTGCAGGACGACGTCGTAGCTCTGGACGTCGACCAGCTCCATCCGCATCTGCCGGGTGAACTCCTCGCGCATCCGCCGCATGTCGTCCCCGGCCGCCTCCATGGCGGAGCGGTCGTCGTAGACCGTGGTGAGCGACCCGAGGCCGGAGTGCCGGTCGATCATCATGCTGAGGCTGCAGAAGCCGGGGACGTCGTCCATCCGCGGAACGATCGTGGTGCGGAAGGCATCGATCACCTGCTCGGCCCGGTCGGGATCGGTGCGGCTCCAGGTGACGCGGGCACAGGCGTCGTCGCCGGCGTGATGTAGCCGGTGCAGGGCGGCAATCTCCCACTCCTGCACCTGGGGTGAGGCGGAGCCGAACCGCGTCGCGGTGTTGTCCCGCAGCATGGCGACCCGGTCGCGGGTCCTGGCCATGGCCTCCTCGGTCTCCCAGGCGGTCGTGACGATGCACCGGCCGGAGTCGCGGTCGCAGAGCATCGACAGGCCGGTGCAGCCGTCCATGTCGAGGACGGCGGGCATCACGGTGTCGCGGACCTCGGCGATGCCGTCGTCCATGCGCTCGGGGTCGGCGGTGAGCGTGGTGGAACGGGCGTACATGGCGTCCCCTTCCGGGACAGAGCGGCGCCCCTGCGGCGTCGCCGCACCCTCATGCTGCTCTGCTGACTCCTGCTGTCCACGGCCCTAGGTCCCCGGTGGACCGCCCCGCTTCCCCGACCGCATGCTGGTGACGCTGCAGGCGACCGGCTGGCCGACGCGCTGGACCTGGTGATGATCGCCGAGGGCGTGGAGACGCCGGCGCAGGCGCGGATCCTGACCGCGCTGGGCTGCCCGCTGGGGCAGGGCTACCTGTACGGCCGCCCGCGCCCGGTGGCCGAGCTGGTCGCCGAGCTGGGGTCCGTGCGCACGACCGTGGAATCGTCGCTCTTTCGCTACGCACCGACGATGTTCCTACCCATTCGCACCACGGGCCCCAGCGACACCTGGCGGCCCGGCACGAACTCGGCACTCCGCCACATAGCGGTACGGTCCCGTTCCTCTACGGGAATGGAGACCCTCCGTGTCTGACACCGCTGCCATGTCTGGTGCTAGTGCCACTGCCGGCTCGGCCGAGCCGGAGAAGAAGTCGAAGCGCTGGCTGACGTGGGGGATCCCCGCACTTGCCTTCCTGATCGGCGTCGGAGTGGGCGGTTCGGGAACTCCCGAACCGGAGGTCGAGGCCGCTCCCGCGTTCGTCTCCCTCAAGAGTGAACTGACCGAGAGCCAGGCGGAAGCAGCGGAGCTCGAGGACCAGGTCGCGGAGGCGGAAGAGCGCATCCGTCAGGCCACGGCCGAGGGGGAGTCGCGCCTGGCGGCGCAGGCAGCCGAGCTCGATGAGCGGAGCGGCCTGCTGGATCAGCGGGAGAGTGAGCTCACCGCCCGTGAAGCGGTGGCGCTCCGGGCCACGCCGCCGTCGCAGGCAGCGCCCCGGCCGGCGCCTGCCGCCCCGCGGCCCGCGGCTCCTGCACCGGTAGCGCCGGCACCGATCGTGGAGGCGCCTGCGCCGTCCTCGGTCTCCTACGACAACTGCACCGCCGTGCGGGCCGCGGGAGCCGATCCGGTGCGCACCGGGGATCCGGGGTACGCCCGCCACCTCGACCGTGACGGCGACGGCGTCGGCTGCGAGTAGCCGACGTACCTGTCGCCCGACGGCGCCCGCGGGCTCAGGCGTGGAGGGCGGCGGCGCGGTCGGCGTGGTCCAGCTGCGCGACGACGTCCGCCAGCGGCGCAGGGCGGCCGTAGAGCCAGCCCTGGCCGAAGCGGCAGCCGATCGCGCGCAGCTGGGCGTCCTGCTCCGCCGTCTCGACGCCCTCGGCGACGACGTCCAGGCCCAGCACATGGGCCATGCCGACGATGCTGCGCAGCATCGTCGCCCGGCGCGGTGAGGTGGTGATCGTCCCGATGAAGGACGCGTCGAGCTTGAGGATGTCGACGGGCAGGGTGTCCAGCCGGCTCAGTGACGAGTAGCCGGTGCCGAAGTCGTCGATGGCGATCATGAAGCCCAGGGCGCGCAACTCGTGCAGCGCGGCCACGGCGGTGGAGGACTCGGCCTCCACGAGGCTCTCGGTCACCTCGAGCACGGTCTCGGCCGCCGACCAGCCGGTCGCGGCGAGCACCGCGCGGATGCGCTGCGGATAGCTCGGGTCGGAGAGCTCCCGGCCGGACACGTTGACGCCGAGCCGCAGCCGCCGTCCGGTGGTGGTGCGCAGTTCGACCAGCTGCGTGCAGGCGGTGCGGAACACGTGCTCGCCGAGGCGGGTCATCAGCCCGTGCTGCTCGGCGACGGCGACGAACTCCACCGGCGACACCGGGCCGCGCTCGGAGTGGGTCCAGCGGGCCAGCGCCTCCACGCCGACGATCTCGTCGGCGCCCATGTCGACGATCGGCTGGAAGTGCACCGTCACGGCGCCGGAGTCCAGCGCGACGGCGAGGTCGGTGACCAGGTCGGAGGCCGGGCCGTCGTCGAGCCGGCACCCGCCCCGGCCGGCGGCCTTGACGGTGTAGAGCGCCAGGTCCGCGCGCCGCATCAGCTGGGCGGCGCTGTCGTGCGCCCGGTGCTCGGCCACCCCGCAGGACATGCCGATGTCCGGGTGCGAGGCGCGGATGCGGCAGACGAGCTCCAGGGCCGCCGGTCCGGCCAGGCCGGGGAGCAGGAGGGCGAACTCGTCACCGCCGTGCCGGGCGAGTACCGCCGTCGTCGGCAGGGCCGTGCGCCAGACCTCCGCCACCCGCCGCAGGACCCGGTCCCCGGCGTCGTGGCCCTCGGTGTCGTTGATGGTCTTGAAGTGGTCCAGGTCGAGCAGGGCCGCGGACAGCGGTTCGCCGTTGCGGGCGGACGCCGCCATCAGCTCGCCGAGCGCCGAGTCGAAGCCGCGGCGGTTGGTCAGGCCGGTGAGCGGGTCGCGGCTGGCGCTGGAGGCGCGCAGGACCAGTCCGCGGGTCACCGTGCTCAGCCCGATGACCGCCGCGACGAGCGCGAGCGCGGTGACGACGGGGACGTCGTCCCGGAGCACGAGGGCGACCGTCGCCGAGACCAGAGCCACGACCAGGTGGACGACGGTGAGGGGGAGGCTGAAGAAGAAGCAGGCGTTGATCGCGACCAGGCTGTTCAGCGAGGCGATCGTCACGGCCGAGATCGCATCCGGGCTCACCGTCACGGCGACGGCGATGACGGCCGACGCGGCGAAGACGGCGACGTGGAAGACGTGCCGGGCCCAGGCTCGGCCCCACCGGAAGGCGACGACGGCGGCGACGAGCACGCTCGTGGCGAGGACGACGATGGTCTCGCGGCCGTGCCCCTCGGCGCCGGCACCGAGGCCGGCCAGCAGGCCCGCGGTCCCGCCGAGGAGGAAGAGCACCGCCAGGGTCTGGGCCATGACCCGCGGTGTCGCCACCTCGGGCACGCCGGACCAGTTCATGAGAACGACATCGACTCGATTGCGCGCAATGTTGATCCGGTTCCCTCCTCGGGGGGACACCGGCGAGGGCTGTGCCGGCTCGCGGGCCCTGCGACCGGCGCAGGGCCCGCGGAGCTCAGCTGCGGGGGAGTGCGGGCCGGGTCTTGGCCCAGGCGAGGAACTTCACGGCCTGGTGCAGGTCCGGGATGTCGTTCCCGACCAGGGAGCGCAGCAGGTCATTGCTCCAGATCGCGACGCGCCCGATCGTCCAGGCGACCTTCTCGGCGGCCGGCAGGTCGAGGTCGAAGACGAGCTTGACGATCTCCTTCTTGCCGTCGGTCGGGGCCGTGTAGCGGAGCACGGGGAGGAACCGGTCGGGCTCCGCGACGCACAGCACCTTGGTGAGCAGCGGCTCCTTGTTGAACGACGGCAGGCCGATCTTCTTGCCGTCCACGAGCTGGGTGAGCCGGTCCTCCAGGCGCAGGCTCGCCGGCCCGTGCAGCAGGAACTCGATCGACTCGCGGACCTTGTGCGCCGCGGCGTCGGCGCCCTGGGTCTTCCAGGCGCGGTTGACGCCGGACATGTTGCCGGCGCTGGCCAGGGTGTCGGAGGTGGCGAAGTGCAGCAGCTGCTCCGGCGTCGCGTCGCCGAGCCCGTCCTGGGTGAAGAGCTCCTGGTAGCGCTCGCGGAAGGCGGTGACCTCGGGGTCGGGTTCCGGCCGGTCGAGCTGGAACTCCGCCGTGAGGAGCTCGACCCGCTCGCGGACGTCGGGGCGCACCGCTGCCGCGGTCGGGAAGGCGGCGTGCAGGGAGTCGATCGTCTGCACCGCCGGGCGGCCGGGGTCGCGGCGGGCCTCGCCGCGGAGCCACTCGTGGCCGCAGTCGGCGCAGTGGATGAGCAGCTGGCTGTCGGCCTGCTTGGTGCCGGTGATGTCCTCGCTGGAGCAGGTGGGGCAAGCGATCAGAGGCATGAGTTCCCGTTCGTTCGGTTGGTGCGTGTACGAGCACCCGCGGGCCCTCAGCGCTCCCTGTGGGAGCGCATCGGCCGGCCGGCTGGCGGATCGATGTCGTGTCGCCGGCGGTCGGCTGGGGTCAACGATCCCACGTCGGCCCTGCTGGGTGGCCGTTCCGGAGGTGGATCCCCGCCGATCAGCCCGCGGGCGCCGCCGTCGACCGCCATCGGGCGACCAGGCCCGGGACCACCTCGGCGCCGGCCGCCCCGGCGACGGCGCAGGCCAGGACGATCGCCCAGGAGACCGGGTCCAGGGGTGTGCAGCCGAAGAACCGGCTGAGGCCCGGCGTCTGCACGATGCCGAGCAGGACGGCGAACGAGCCGGCGACGGTGGCCAGCACCAGCGGGCTGTGCCGGCCGGACCACGCCGTCTGCACCAACTGGGTCGAGATGAGGGCCGCCAGGCCCATGGTGCTCGCCCGGCCCCGGAACAGCGGGCCGGTGACCCGGCCGGCGACCCAGGCGGCGGTGGCGCCGCTCGCCGTCGCGGCGCCCCGGACGCCGACCATGCGCCGCACCTCGCGGGTGAACCCGGAGTGCGGGCCGGCGAGCAGGACCGCCGCGAGCGGGTGCCCGGCCAGCGGTCCGTCGTCGCCGGTGCCGTTGGCCGACGTCCCGTTCGACGATCGCGGTGCGGCGACCGCGACGGCAAGTGCGGGGAACATGTCGGTGAGCAGGTTGACCAGCAGCAGCTGCCGGGTGCCCACCGGTGCCCGTCCGCCGACGGCGGTGCCCAGCACGGTGAACGCGACCTCGCCGGCGTTGCCGCCGACCAGGATCGACACCGCGTCGCGGACGCGGGACCACATGGCCCGGCCCTCGGCGATCGAGTCGACCAGCCGGGTGAGGTCGGAGTCGGTGAGCACGAGGTCGGCGGCGGTGCGGGCGGCCGGTGACTCGGCGCCCTCCACGCCGACGCCCACGTCGGCCAGCCGGATCGCCGCGGCGTCGTTCACCCCGTCGCCGGTCATCGCCAGGGTGGCCCCGGCCCGGCGCAGCGCACCGACCAGCAGCACCTTCTGCTCCGGGCTGAGCCGCGCGAAGACGGCGTGGTCGGCGACCAGGCGGGCGCGCTCGCTCTCCGACGCCCGGGCCAGCTGCTTCCCGGTGATGACGCGGTCGGCGTCGGGGATGCCGGCCTGGGCCGCGATGGCGCCGGCGGTCTCGGGGTGGTCGCCGGTCGCGACGACCACCCGGACACCGGCGGCGAGCAGCTGCTCGACGGCGCGCACCGACGACTCCCGCAGGGTGTCGGCCAGCCCGACCAGGCCGCGGAGGGTCAATTCCTTCGCGGCTTCGTCGAGGTCGTCGGGGACGCCGTCGACCGCGCGGTCGGCGACGGCGAGCACCCGCAGCCCGTCGGCGGCCAGCTGCTGGATGTGCTCGCGCAGGTCGGGGGCGTCGGTGCAGCGGCGCAGCACGGTCTCCGGGGCGCCCTTGACCACCAGCCGGCCGTTCCGCACGCCGGCGGAGAACCCGCGCCCGGCGGCGAAGGGCAGGCTCGCGTCGGGCGGCCCGTCGTGGGCGTCGCCGGCGGCGTCGAGGACGGCGCGGTCGGTCTCGTGCGCCGCGGCGTCGCCGTCGCCCATGCCGGCGGCGGCCAGCCGGAGCAGGTCGTCCTCGGTCCCGTCGTCCAGCGGCACCAGGCGGGCGACCCGCAGCCGGTTCTCGGTGAGCGTGCCGGTCTTGTCGAAGCAGACGGTGTCGACCCGGCCGAGCGCCTCGAGCACCCGCGCGCTGCGGACCACCGCACCCCGCCCGGAGAGCCGCCGGGCGGCCGCCTGCTGGGCGACGGTGGCGACCAGCGGCAGGCCCTCCGGGACCGCGGCGACGGCGATCGCCACCCCGGCGGCGACCGCCTCGCGCAGCGGCCGGCCCCACAGCACGCCGAGCAGGGTGACCGCCCCGCCACCGGCCAGGGTGAGCGGCAGGACGGCGCTGGTCAGCTCGGCCAGCCGCGCCTGGACGCCGGCCGGGGGAGCGGCGCCCCCGGCGGCGCGGGTGGCCCGCCCGGCCTGGGTGGCCTGCCCGACGGCGACGACGACGGCCCGCCCGGTGCCGGCGACCACCGTGGTGCCGTCGAAGAGCATGCAGGTGCGGTCAGCGACGACGGCGCCCGGCGTCGCGTCGACCGACTTGCTCACCGACAGCGACTCGCCGGTGAGCCCGGACTCGTCGACCTCCAGGTCCTCTGCCTCGAGCAGCCGGGCGTCGGCGGCGACGAGGTCGCCGGCTCCGACATGGACGACGTCGCCGACGCGCAGGTCCGTCGCCGGGATCTCCTCCGTCCGTTCCCCGTCCTGGACCTCTCGCCGGGCCGTGCGGTCCTGTTCCAGCAGCAGTTCCTCCAGCGCGGTCTCCGCGCGGAGCCGCTGCAGCCCGCTGACCAGAGCGTTGACCACGGTGACGCCGCCGACCAGGACCGCGTCGGTGAACTCGCCGAGGACCGCGGTCGCGGCGGCCCCGGTGGCCAGGATCGGCGTGAGCGGGTCGGCGAGCTCGGCGGCGACAGTGCGGGCGAAGCGGGCCGGGGTGCTCGCTGCCTTGGGCTTCCGGCGCTCGTCCGGCTCGGCCGGGACGTCTGTGAGGCGGCGGAGTACCTCGTCCGGGTCCAGGGCGTGCCAGGGGGTGTGCACGGTGGGCGCCGGCACCGGGCGGCGGGCGACCCGGACGGCGGTTCCGGCGCCCACTGCCATCGTGCTGACCGTGGCCCACTTGCCCGGCGTGGTGGCCCGGCGCTGGCCCACGCGGGGGCTGCCGACGGCGGCGAGCAGTCCGCCCAGGACGTTGCCGGTCAGTGCGGTGCGCACCGCCTGCCGGCTGATCCGCTTGGCGTCGGCGGTCGCGGCGACGATGCGGCAGGCGTCGGCCAGGCCGGGTGCGGTGACGAGGTCGGCGCCCCAGGCGGGGGAGCGGCCCTCGAGTACCGGGGCGACGGCGACGTCGGCGGCCAGCAGCGCAGGCCCGTCGGTGGCCGAGACGAGCAGCACGCCGGCGCCGTCGGACTGCAGCCGCCGGACCGTGTCGACCAGGGGCTCATCCGCGGGCGGGACCTCCTCCGACGCCCCGGCCAGTTCGCCGGTGCTCACGTGCGGGGTGAGCACCAGCCGGCAGCCGGCCTCGACGGTGGCAGTGAGCAGCGCCTCGGCGTGCGGGTCGAGCCCGGGGGCCACCAGCACCGTGCCCATCCGGCGGCGGCCCTGGAGCAACGAGCGGACCTCGCCGCCGGGGGAGTCGGTCGAGGTGCGCGGCGGGCCGAGGCGGAGCTTCCCGCCGTCGCGTTTGCCGTCGTGGGCCGTGCCGTCGTTCTTGCTGTCCCCGCCGAGCAGGCGGGTGGCGGCGGTCCAGACCGCGGCGTCGTCCCAGCCGTCGGCCTGGCCGGTGGCCTCCACGACCTCCGGCGGGCCGGTGGCCAGCGTGCCGGCGTCGACGACGACGGTGTCGATGCGGTCGAGCCGGCGGTAGGCCGAGCCGTCCATCGGCAGCACGCCGCGGCGGGCGAACAGCAGGTCGAGCCAGGCGGCGAACGACTCGCGGCCCTGGACGGCGGCTCTGTGGTTGAGCGCCTTGAACAGGTCGGCGGAGCGGCCGGGGCTCCGGGTGAGCGGCAGCAGGGCCAGGGCCGCGGCGAACTCGCTGGGGCCGAGCCGGTCGAGGTAGGTCTCGACGGGGCCGTTCGGCAGCGGGGTCGGCCGCGGACCGGGAGGGAGCTCGGGTTCGTCGCTGCCGTTGTCCGGTTCGGGCAGGCACAGCTCGCGCTCGCGGCGGCGCCACACCTGGCGGCGGGCGCGCATCTCCAGCGCCCGCTGGATCGCGGCGGCGGCGTTGAGCGCCGGCACGGTCGGGCTCTGGGTGAGGGAGTACAGCAGGGCGCTGGTGGCCTCGAAGGCCAGGTCGGTGCCCACCGGGCCGACGCGGCTGCCGAGGGCGCGCTTCAGCCACTGCTGACTGTCCAGCACTGCCATGACGAGCGTGGCGTGCCGGCTGAGGGCGGGGACCGGCAGGTATCTGGCTGCGGTGGCCACTCCGAGCGCGGCGGTGTCGATGACGGCGGAGACGGTGGCGGCCAGCAGCGGTTCGAGGTCGGCCGGGTGGTCGGGGCGCTGGGGGAAGATCCGGGTGCCGCCGCGGGCCTGCTCGACCTCGGTGACGACGCCGATGACGTCGTCGACGCCGACCCGGCGGGTGTCGACCGCGACCAGGACCCGGCCGAGGACGTCGTTGACCGTCGCCCACTCGACGCCTTCGAGGCGCTCCAGGTGCCGGAGCAGGCTGCGGCGGGCCTCGGCCGGCTCGTCGTCGGCGGGGGCCTCCACCTCGATCTGGATGCGGTCGCGGTCGCCCCAGACCCTTCTCGTGTGGCGGGCCTCCGGTGGTTCGAGCATGCCCCGGGCGGTGCCGACCAGGTCGCGCAGGTGCCCGCCGGGGAGCGGGTCGGCGCCGGTGACGACCGTGCCGACCGCCCGGGTGCCGTGGACGACGGCGCGGCGGGTGAGCTCGACCGATCCGCTGATCCCGGCGCGGGCGACGTCCCGCGTGAGACCTGCTGCCCCGCCCAGCAGCCCGGCGCCGACCGCCACGGGGACGGCCGCCAGCGCGGCGGTGGCGGTGGCCAGGCCCGCCGCCTCCCGCGCGACAGTGCCGGCCGACGCGATCCGGCGGAGCAGGGCCATGACACCTCCGTTGTGACGGCGGTCACTCCGAACGGTACGTCGTCGGCGGCTGGTGGGCAGGTCCTGCGGCGGTCTGCTTCGACTCCCTGGCCTCGGGCCGGTGCTCACGCACGGTGAGCTGAGGCGGGGCCTCTGCACCCCATCGAGCGACACGATTCGAGAGGCGGGTCTTCGGGCCCGGGCGTTCACTCGTCGTGAGGAGCTGATCACCGACGGTTGAGGAGGCGCGATGTCCATGCACATCACCGCTGCCCTCCGTCGGCCGGTGCGGTCGCCCGTGGCCCGGCGCGCGCTCGTGCTGTCCGGCCTCGCGGCAGGGCTCTGGCTGGCCGGCTCGGCGACTGCGTCCGCTGCTGCGGACGACATTCCCCCGCCGCCCCTTGCTCCGCTGACCGCGCCGGTGCAGGACGTCGCCGATCGGGCCGGCGGGCTGGTGTCCCCGGTGACCAGCGCCGTTTCGCCGGTTGTGGCGCCGGTCGTCGCGCCGGTCGTCGCGCCGGTCGTGGCGCCCGCCGTCGAGGCGGCCGTGGCTCCGGTGGCGGAGACGCTCGCGCCGGTGACGGAGACGCTGTCTCCCGTCGTCCGTGCGATCGAGCCGGTCACCGCACCGGTGGTCGCCGTGCTCGCGCCGGTGGTGGAGCCCGTGGTGGCTCCTGTGCTGCCCGTGCTGGAGTCGGTGCTGCCTGCCCTGGAGTCGGCGCTGCCGCCCGTCGTCCGCGACGTGGTGGAGCCCGTGCGTGTCGCGACCGGTGTGCCGGTCGCCCTCGGCGCGCCCGTCGTGGCGGTGCCCGCTCCTTCCTCGCCGGTCGAGGAGATCGCCGGCCCGGCCACCCCCGTCCTAGCGGCTGGTGCGGACGGTTCGGCCGCCCGCACGGGCATCGTCGCCGAGCACCTCGATCACGCCTCCACCGCCGGTCCCGCCCCTGTCCCCGGCGGGAACCACGTGCCGGTGCCCGGACCGGCTCTGCCGGCCGGTGCACCGGCACCGGTGGCCTCCGGGCCGTCGTCCCCGGACCAGCCGGCGGCGGACCTGCCGCCCGCTGCACGCCTCGTCGATGCGGCGGCGCTGTACGCCGCGGCCGACGACGCCCGAGACGCGGCAGCCGACCGCGCGCTCGACCCTTCCTTCGCGCCCGACTGAGGACGCCCTGGTCAGCCCTGAGCTGACCGCGGCCATCCCACCCGGTCCCCTCGGACCGGTCCCTCAGTCAGAGAAGGACACCCCTCATGAACGTGTGGATGAAGCGCGGGCTGCAGACGGCCCTGTTCACCGGCGGTCTGCTGGCCGCCGGCACGGGCATCGCGTCCGCCGACGACGACATCGCGGTGACCGTCCCGGTCACCGTCACCGACAACGCCCTGGCGGTGCTGGGCACGGCGCCCGGGACCACGCCCGCCGAGATCGAGCCGCCGGCTATCGACGGCACCGTGGGCGCCGACCTCGGTGGCCTGGCGATCGCCGTCCCGATCGACATCGGCGGGAACGCCGCCGACGTCGCCGAGCTGGACGTGGCTCAGCCCGCTGCCGCTCCGGCGTCCGGCGGGACCTCGGGCTCGGCGGGCGGGTCATCCGGATCGGCGGGCGGGTCCTCCGGCTCAGTCGTGGACGCCGACGTGCCGGTGACCGCGACCGGCAACGCGATCGCGGTGTTCGGCGACGCCACCGCTGGGAGCTCGTCGACCGGCACCGCCCCGGCGGCGCAGCCCGAGGACAGTGCGTCGCTGCTCGACGTCGACGCACCGGTGCTGGTGTGCGGCAACGCCGTCGGCGTCCTGGGTGATGCCAGCGCCGACTGCGCCGCTCCGGCGCCCGCCGCGGGTGGCTCGACGGACGGCGCTCTGCTCGACGTCGACGCGCCGGTGACCGTCTGCGGCATCGCCGTGGGGGTCCTCGGGAACGCCGACGCGGACTGCACCGCTCCGGCGTCCGGCGCTGGTGGTTCGACGGACGGCACCGGTCCGGTCGTGGGCGTGGACGCGCCGATCAGTGTCTGCGGGATCGGCGTCGGGATCCTGGGTGGTGCCAGCACCACGTGCACCGACCCGGCCGCGCCGGCCACCCCTGTCGCGCCGGCCGCTCCGGTCGAGCCGGCGTCCGGCCAGCCGGGCGCGTCCCCGGGTGCGGCGACTGCGAGCACCAGGGAGTCGACGGGCGTGGAGGGCTCCGACAAGAAGGCCGGCGGTGCGGCTACCGGTACTGATTCGGCGCTGGCCTACACCGGCATCGCCGCCTTCCCGGTGGTGTTCGCCGGGCTGCTGGCCGTCGCCTTCGGCATCGGACTGACGCTGCTCAGCCGTCGCCGGGCCGGCGTCCTCGGCTGATCCCGGCACCACGGGCCCGGCCTCCCTGGGGTGGCCGGGCCCGTCGTGGGCCCACGGACGTGGCTCGCGTGGTCGGCGGCCGACGGACGACGCCTGGTCAGGCTTGACCGACGTACGCAACGCAACGCAATGCACCGCGCCGACGCCGCCTCGGTTAGCGTTGCACGATGCGCAACGGTGCTGATGGCGACGGACCGGCGCTGGTGCAGTCCGTCGACCGCGCGCTGGCGATGCTCTCTGTGCTGGCTGACCGCGGCAGCGCCGGCGTCACCGACCTCGGTGCCGAGCTCGGCGTGCACAAGTCCACCGCATCCCGGCTGCTGGCCACCCTGGAGGCGCACGGACTGGTCGAGCAGCTGGGGGAGCGGGGCACCTACCGGCTCGGGTTCGGGCTGGTGCGCCTGGCCGGGGCCAGCGCGGCACAGCTGGACCTGACCCGGCTGGGGCGCGAGGCGTGCGAGCGGCTGGCCGCCGAGCTCGACGAGACGGTCAACCTCGCGGTCCGCGACGGCGACAGCGTGGTCAACATCAGCCAGGTGCAGGGCAGTGCCTCGGTCGGCCTGCTCAACTGGGTCGGCCGGCGCACGCCGCTGCACGCGACGTCCAGCGGCAAGGTGCTGCTCGCCTTCGGCCCCGCGGCGGTGCGCCGCGGCCGGCGGTCGGCTCCGCTCGAGCGCTACACCCCGGCGACGATCACCGACACCGCGGCGCTCGAGCAGGTCCTGGACGAGGTCTGCGTCCGCGGCTGGGCGGCGACCGAGGGCGAGCTCGAGCTCGGGCTCAACGCGGTGGCCGCACCGGTGTGCACTGCGGACGGCGGGCTCATCGCCGCGCTCAGCGTCTCGGCACCCTCGTACCGCCTGCCTCCCGAGCGCTTCGACGACGTGGCCGAGAAGCTGTGCGTCGTCGCCACGGAGACCGGCCGACAGCTCGGCTGAGCCGTCGACGGCCGCGCTCTGTGTCGCGGCTGTGAACACCATGTCAGGACTTGCGGCCAGGGGCTGGCGCCTCTTGACGGCGCCGCACCCGGGTTCGGATGCTGTTGCGCATCCCGCGAGCCGTTGCGGGAGTCGCAACAACCGAAGGGCGTGGCCATGGGCATGGCTCCCCACAGGACGTCGCCCCGCGTCGTCGTCATCGGCGCCGGGATCGTGGGGTGCTCGCTGGCCGACGAGCTCACCGAACGCGGCTGGACCGACGTCACCGTGCTCGACCGGGGCCCGCTCTTCGCGGCCGGCGGATCGAGCTCGCACGCCCCGGGCCTGGTCTTCCAGACCAACCCGTCGAAGACGCTCGCAGAGTTCGCGAGCTACACCGTCGGCAAGTTCGGTGCCCTGACGCTGGACGGCGTCCCGGTCTTCCGGTCCGTCGGCGGTCTGGAGGTGGCGACGACCCCCGAACGCCTGGCCGACCTGGCCCGCCGGCACGGACTGGCCACCTCCTGGGGGATCGAGGCCCGGCTGGTCGACCCCGCCGAGTGCGCCCGGCTGCACCCGCTGCTCGACCCGGGTGCCGTGCTGGGTGGGCTGCACGTCCCGAGCGACGGGCTGGCGCACGCGGTGCCGGCCGGAGAGGCGCAGGCACGGCGTGCCATCGACCGAGGGGCGCGCTTCCTCGCCCGGCACCGGGTCACGGGCGTCGCCGAGGAGCGCGGCCGGGTAAGCGGCGTGCACACCGACCGCGGCTTCGTGCCGGCCGACGTGGTGGTCTGCGCCGCCGGGTTCTGGGGTCCGGACGTCGGCGCCCTCGCCGGGCTGACCGTGCCGCTGCAGCCGCTGGCGCACCAGTACGCCACCACCGCGGCAGTGCCGGCACTGGCCGGCGCGGTGCGGGAGATCAGCGCGCCGATCCTGCGGCACCAGGACGCCGACCTGTACTACCGCGAGCACGGCGACCGGATCGGCATCGGCTCCTACGGCCACCGGCCGATGCCGGTCACCGCGCAGGACGCCGAGGCGTACGCGAACAGTTGCCTGCCCTTCACTCCCGACGACTTCGCCGATGCCTGGAAGCAGAGCCTCGCGCTGCTCCCCGGGCTCGCCGACACCGAGGTCGCCGCCGGCATCAACGGCGTCTTCTCCTTCACCCCCGACGGCATGCCGCTGCTCGGCGAGCACCGCGACCTGCCCGGCTTCTGGGTCGCCGAGGCGGTGTGGGTCACCCACTCGGCGGGCGTGGCGAAGGCGCTGGCGGAGTGGCTGGTCGAGGGGCAGCCGCGCACCGACGTGCACGAGTGCGACCTGCACCGGTTCACCGACGTCCAGCTCTCGCCGCAGTACGTCGCCGAGCGGGGGGCGCAGCAGTTCGTCGAGGTCTACGACGTCGTCCACCCGCTGGACCCGCCGGCGGTGCTGCGCCCGCTGCGCACCAGCCCGTTCCACCCCCGGCAGCAGGAGCTCGGCGCCGTCTTCACCGAGGCGGGTGGCTGGGAGCGGCCGCTGTGGTTCGAGACCAACGCGCCGCTGGCCCAGGGACTCGACCTGCCGGAGCGGGACCCGTGGGCGGCGCGGTGGTGGTCACCGACTGTGGCCGCCGAGGCGCTGGCCACCCGCGAGCGGGTGGCGCTCTACGACATGACCCCGCTGACCCGCATCGAGGTGACCGGTCCGGGGGCACTGGACTTCCTGCAGCGGCTGACCACCAACGACCTCGCCCGCCCGGTCGGCCGGGTCACGTACACGCTGCTGCTGGACGCCGCCGGCGGGATCCGCAGCGACCTGACCGTCGCCCGGCTGGGCGAGCAGCGGTTCCAGGTGGGTGCCAACGGGCCGCTGGACCTCGACTGGTTCCGGCAGCACGCCCCGTATGACGGATCGGTGCAGCTGCGGGACACAACCGCGGGCACCTGCGGCATCGGACTGTGGGGACCGCGGGCGCGCGACGTGCTCCAGGCGCTGACGAGCAGCGACGTCTCGCACGCGGCGTTCGGCTATTTCCGGGCGCGGGAGCTGTTCGTCGGCGGCGTGCCGGTGACCGCGCTGCGGGTCTCCTACGTCGGGGAACTCGGCTGGGAGCTGTACACCGACGCGGCCACCGGGCTGCGGCTGTGGGACGTGCTCTGGGACGCCGGGCAGCGGCACGGGATGGTCGCCGCCGGGCGGCGGGCCTTCGACAGCCTGCGGCTGGAGAAGGGATACCGGGCCTGGGGGACGGACATGACGACCGAGCACGACCCGGTCGAGGCGGGGCTGGGGTTCGCCGTCCGGGAGGACAAGGGCGACTTCGTCGGCCAGGAGGCCCTGCAGCGACGTCCGCACGACCGGCGGCTCGCCTGCCTCACCCTCGACGACCCGGCGACGACGGTGCTGGGGCGCGAGCCGGTGCGGGTCGGGGGAACGCCGGTCGGCTACGTCACCAGCGCGGGGTTCGGCTACTCGATCGGCCGGTCGATCGCCTACGCGTGGCTGCCGGCGTCGCTCGCCGTCGTCGGCACCGCCGTGACCGTCGACTGGTTCGGGGAGCCGCTCGCCGCGACCGTCACCGCTGAGCCGCTGGTCGATCCCTCCGGCGCCCGGATGCGGTGCTGACCATGGGCCGGAACACGAGCTACGACGTCATCGTCCTCGGGCTGGGCGGCATGGGCAGCGCGGCCGCCGCGCACCTGGCCGCACGCGGGCAGCGGGTGCTCGGGCTGGAGCGGTTCGGCCCGGCGCACGACCAGGGGTCCAGCCACGGCGGCTCGCGGATCACCCGGCAGGCCTACTTCGAGGACCCCGCCTACGTGCCGCTGCTGCTGCGCGCCTACGAGCTGTGGGACCAGTTGTGCGCCGACTCCGGCACCGACGTGCTGGTGCGCACCGGCGGGGTGTTCCTCGGCCGGCCGGACAGCCGCACCGTCGCCGGCAGCCTGCGGGCCGCCCGCGAGTGGGGGCTGGCCCACGAGCTGCTGGACGCCGCGGAGGTCCGCCGCCGGTTCCCGACGCTGACCCCCGCGGACGACGAGGTGGGGCTGGTCGAGACCGCCGCCGGGTTCGCCCGCCCGGAGGCGACCGTGGCCGCGCACCTGGACCTGGCCTTCTCGCGCGGCGCCGGGCTGCGCTTCCGCGAGCCGGCGCTCTCCTGGACGGCGACCCCCGGCGGCGGGGTACGGGTGCGGACAGGGGCGGGGGAGTACGAGGCCGGTGCGCTGGTGGTCAGCCCCGGCTCCTGGGCGCCGCAGGTGCTGGCCGACCTCGGCGTCCCGCTGACCGTGGAGCGGCAGGTCATGTACTGGTTCCAGCCGACCGGTGGCACCGGCGCCTGGACGCCGGACCGGCACCCGATCTACATCCACGAGGCGGCCGACGGCACCCAGATCTACGGGTTCCCCGCGATCGACGGCCCGGACGGCGGGGCGAAGGTCGCCTTCTTCCGGCGGGGGATCGCGTGCACCCCGGAGACGGTCGACCGGGAGGTGCACCCCGAGGAGGTCGCGGCGATGGCCGGGCAGCTCGCCGGGGTGCTGCCGACCCTGCCGGGACGGCTGCTGAAGGCCGCGACCTGCATGTACACGACGACGCCCGACGAGCACTTCGTGATCGCGCCGCATCCCGAGCACCCGCAGGTGACGGTGGCCTGCGGCTTCTCCGGGCACGGCTTCAAGTTCGTGCCGGTGGTCGGCGAGATCCTCGCCGACCTCGCCACCACGGGAACGACGAAGCACCCGATCGACCTCTTCGACCCCCGTCGGCCCGCCCTGGAGGCCACCCCATGACCGCGACCCTCCCCACGTCCTCCAGCCTGATGCCGACCCTTGCCGGGCGGTACTACACCGATCCGGCGCTGTTCGTCCGCGAGCAGGAGCGGGTGTTCGAGGCGATGTGGTGCTGCGTCGCCCGCACCGACGAGGTCGCCGCGCCCGGCAGCTTCCGGAAGGTGCAGGTCGGCCGCGAGAGCGTGCTGGTGGTCCGTGGCCGGGACGGCGCGCTGCGCGCGTTCCTCAACGTGTGCCGGCACCGCGGCGCGCAGCTGTGCAGCGAGGAATCGGGCCAGGTGAACCGCACGCTGCGCTGCCCGTACCACGCGTGGTCGTTCGGACTGGACGGTGCGCTGGTCGCCGCACCCAACCTGGCGCGGATGCCCGACGTCGACCGGGTGGCCAACGGGCTCGTGCCGGTGCAGCTGCGCGAATGGCTCGGCTATGCGTGGGTGTGCCTGGCCGATGACCCGCCGTCGTTCGAGGACGACGTCGTCGGCGCGGTGACCGAGCGGCTGGGCAACCCGGCGGCGATCGAGGGCTACGACGTCGGGCGGCTGGCGCTGGGCCGGCGGATCGGTTACGACGTGGCGGCCAACTGGAAGCTCGTCGTCGAGAACTTCATGGAGTGCTACCACTGCGCGACGATCCACCCGGAGCTGACCGACGTCCTGCCGGAGTTCAGCCGTGGGTACGCCGCGCAGACCTACGTCGGGCACGGGGCGCAGTTCGCGGCCTCCGCCGAGGGCTTCACCGTCGACGGCGGCGCCGGCTTCCCCGCGCTGCCGGGGATCGACCCGGACCGGGACCGCCGCTACTACGCGGCGACGATCAAGCCGACGGTCTTCCTCAACCTGGTGCCCGACCACGTGATCGTGCTGCGGATGACCCCGCTGGCCGTCGACCGCACGGTGGTGGAGTGCGACTGGCTGTACGCGCCGGAGGTGGTCGCGGCGGGGCTGGACGTCTCCCGGTCGGTGGAGCTGTTCCACCGCGTCAACCAGCAGGACTTCACCGCCTGCGAGCGCACCCAGCCGGGGATGAGCTCGCGGGCCTACGCGGCCGGTGGCGTGCTGGTCCCGGTCGAGCACCACCTCGCGCTGTTCCACGACTGGCTGCGCGGGCGGCTCGGCGAGGGCTGACCCGGGCGTGCGTCTGCGCCCGCCCGGGTCCTCGCCGGTCAGACCAGCTCGGGGACGCGCAGGTTGTGCAGGACGACGTCGAACTCGGCCTCCTCGGTGACCTCGACGCCCATCGGCGCGGCGAACTCGTTGCGCATCCGGTCGAGCTGGTCGCGGGTGGCGGCCATGGACGCGCGGTCCGCGTATACGGCGGTCAGCGACGCCCGGCCCTGCGCCCGGTCGATCAGAAGGCTGATGCTGCAGAACCCGGGGACGTCGTCCATCGCCGGGACGATCCGGTGGCGGAAGGCGTCCAGCACCTCCTCCACCCGGCCGGGGTCGGTGCGGCTCCAGCCGACCCTCGCGCACGACTCGTCGCCGGCGGGGTGCAGCCGGTGCATGACGGCGACCTCCCACTCCTTCACCTCGGGGTACGAGCCGCCGAACTTCGCCGTCGCGCGGTCGCGCAGGCGGTCCACGCGTTCGCGGGTCGCGATCATCGCCTCCTCGGTCTCCCAGCCGGTCGTGACGATGCACCGGCCGGTATCGCGGTCGCACAGCATCGACAGGCCGGTGCACCCGTCCATGGCGAGGACGGCGGGCAGCACGGTGTCGCGGACGTCGGCGATGCCGTCGTCCATGCGGACCGGGTCGGCGATCAGTGTGGTGGAACGGGCGTACATGACGGCCCCCTTCCGGGACTGCGCGGCGCCCCTGCGGCGTCGCCGCGTCGTCCATGGTTCGCCGCTGCGGCGCGGTGTCAACGGGCGCATGCGCGGCTCCGCGTCAGGCCCGTTCGCTCCCGGCCCCGACCTCGCCCGGCAGCCAGCGGCGGGCCTCCGCGTCGACGGCCACGGTGGCGCCGGGCGAGCACAGGACGCCGGCCAGCCCCGTGGCGACGCGCTGCAGCAGCAGGTGGCGGGGCGGCACGGTCAGCCGGCGCTGGGTGCGCAGGGTCTGGCTCCGCAGATCCGAGGCGCGCCGGCGCCCGGGGAGTCCGGTGCGGTGCAGACCTCGGCGGGCCTGCTCACGGCGGGTGCCGGGCCGTCGGCGGGGGTAGGGGCGGACCCATGGAGATGCGCACGCTCGGTCGCACCGGCGTCAAGGTCAGCCCGCTCTGCCTCGGCGCGATGATGTTCGGACAGTGGGGCAACACCGATCACGACGACTCGGTGCGGATCATCCACGCCGCGCTCGACGCCGGGATCAACTTCGTGGACACCGCCGACATGTACTCGGGCGGCGAGTCGGAGGAGATCGTCGGCAAGGCGCTGGCGGGTGGCCGCCGGGACGACGTCGTCCTCGCGACCAAGGCGCACGCCCCGATGGGCAAGGACCCCAACCAGCGGGGCAACAGCCGCCGGTGGCTGGTCCGCGAGGTGGAGGACAGCCTGCGGCGGCTGCAGACCGACCACATCGACCTCTACCAGATCCACCGGCCCTCGGAGGACACCGACGTCGAGGAGACCCTCGACGCGCTGACCGATCTGCAGCGGGCCGGGAAGATCCGGTACTTCGGCTCGTCCACCTTCCCGGCGTCGCAGATCGTGCAGGCGCAGTGGGCGGCCGAGAAGCGGCACAGCGGGCGGTTCGTCACCGAGCAGCCGCCGTACTCGATCCTGGTGCGCGGCATCGAGCGCGAGGTGCTGCCGGTCTGCCAGCAGTACGGCATGGGCACGCTGGTGTGGAGCCCGCTGTCCGGCGGCTGGCTGTCGGGGAAGTGGCGGAAGGGCTCCGACGCCACGGAGACGCACCGGTCGACGATGATGGGCGGGGCCATGGCGGCCCGCTACGACCTCTCCGACCCGGTCAACCAGCGCAAGCTGGACGCCGCCGACGCGCTGGCCGTGCTCGCCGAGGAGCACGGTATGTCCCTGGTGCACCTGGCCATCGCGTTCACGATCCGGCACCCGGGCGTCACCTCGGCGATCATCGGCCCGCGCACCATGGAGCAGCTCACGAGCCAGTTGCCGGCCGCCGATCTCGTGCTCTCCGACGAGGTGCTCGACGCGATCGACGCGATCGTCCCGCCGGGCACGAACATCCGCGCCGACGACGCCGGGTACGCACCGCCGTGGCTGGCCGACGCGTCCCAGCGCCGGCGCTGAGGGCAGGCCTTACCGGGGTCGGGTCGGCTGGAGGACGGCCTCGGTGAGGGCCTGGCTCCGGAAGTGGGTGAACTGCTGGTACTCGGGGTCGGCGACCATCTTGCTGAAGGCCTCGCGGCTCGGATACCGGATCAGCATCACGGCGTCCCAGTCCTGGCCGTCCTCGGCGACCAGCGGCGTGGAGCCGTCGCCGGCGTAGACGACCTCGCCGCCGTAGCGGGGGAGGAACGTCTCGCGGACCGCGCTGGAGTACTTCTCGTAGGTCTCGCGTCCGCCCTCGGCGAAGCGGAGCAGGTTGAGCATCACGACGGGGCCGCCCGGGTCCTCGGCGAGGTAGTGCTTGAGGCCGGCGCCGGTGGGATTGATTGCCATGGCTCCGGACGCTATCGGCCCCCGGTCGGCCCCGCCGTCCGGTGCCGGTCTTCGGGCGCTGGGTCAGCGCACCGGCTCCGGTTCCGGCGGGCAAGCGCCGGGCCGGCGGGTACGGCCGGGCCGCGGACGGCGACCAGGTGCGCTGCCGCGGCGGCCACCACGACCGCGGCCGCGAGCGCGGGGGCCAGCAGTGCGGTGGTCGCGCCGAGCCGGTCGGCGACGGCGCCGGTGGCCGCGGAGGCGAGCGCCTGGCCGACGACGACCGCGGAGCCGAGCAGGGTCATCGTCGTGGCCGACCGGCCGGCGGGGGAGAGCTGCGCGCCGAGGCTGTACTGGGCGACGAGGGTGGGCCCGATTCCGCAGCCGGCCACGGCGAGGGCGACCACGAGCGCGGGCACCGAACGGGCGGCGGCGAAGGCGACGGCGGCGGCCAGCAGCAGCGCGCCGAAGACGAGCCAGCGCATCCGCACGGGGAACCGTGCGGGAAAGGCGGCCGACCCGAGGGCTAGGGCGGCCGAGCCGATGCCCATGACGCCGTAGAGCAGGCCGGCGCGCTCGCCGTCGCCGTCGGCGGCGAGGAAGGCGGTCAGCGAGGTGAGGGTCGCGCCGAAGAAGAGGCCGACGCCGAGGGCACCGACGACGACGGTCACCAGTGGGAACCTCACCAGTTCGCGGGCGGGTGCGGCGTCGACGGGCGTCGAGGAGGTGTCCGGCTCGACCCGGCCGGTGGGGTGCAGGGCGAACCAGGTGACGAAGACCAGCGTCAGCGCGGCCGCCCCGGCGACGGCGAGCCACGGGGCGACGGCCGTGGCAAGGAGGCCGACGAGGAACGGGCCGACGATGAAGACGGTCTCGTCGGCGGCGGACTCGTAGGCCATGGTGCCGTTGAGCGTCTTCTCCTGGCGGTCCTTGTCGATGTGCCGCCGGATGAGGGCGACCAGCCGGGTGCGGGACAGCGGGGCGACCTGCGGAGCGGTCGCGCCGATGGCCACCGAGAGCGCGAGGAGGGCGGCGTTCGAGGCAACGCTGCCGACCACCAGCGGGAAGGCGCCCAGCAGAGCGGCGTTGAGCAGCCCGACCGGGACCAGCACGCGCCGCTGCCCGAACCGGTCGACGGCCGCGCCGAGCAGCGGGCCGGCGGCCGCGGTGCCCAGGCCGGCGGCGGCGGAGTTGAGCCCGCCGAGGGTGACCGAGCCGCGCTCGGCGACGACGAGGGTCAGCACGCCGACGACCATCATCGCGAAGGGCAGCCGCGCGATGAAGGCGAGCGGGAAGTACGTGGGGCCGGCGTGCCGGAGGAGCGAGGACTCGAACAGTCGGGCGTGCGTCATGACCTCGGTGCTTCTGCGGATCGGGCGTGCCGCCTTGATCCGTCAGCGAGGCCGACAGCAGGTAGTTACACGTTCTGAACGACCTCAAGCCTATCGCCCGCATCCTTCCCGGCCGTGTGGCTCAGGCGAAGAGCTTGAGCTCGCCGAACTCCGCGAAGCGCATGACATGCAAGTCCACTCCTGGACCATTGGTCGGGGTAGGGGGTTCAGATGGAGGGTGTCGCAGCACTCGGAGCTTGGCCGCCCGCACCCGTCGCGGTATCCGATTACCGCTGGTTCCCGGCGGCAGCAAGACTCTTGTCATGGCTGCAGCGAAGCGCATCGCCCGATGGCGGTCAGCAGCCGCGAGCTGGTTGCCTCCGCCGCGGAGCCCGTCGCCCGACGGTCACCCAAGCACAGGGCAGATCGACGACCTCCCGGACGACGAACAGCTCAAGACCTTCGACGAGGCCACGCTCGCACTGCTCAACGACGAGGTCGGGCGCCGCCTGGACGGACAGCACACCGACCTCACGCAGCTAGATGCGAAGGCAGGCTCGCTGGTCGCGGCCAGCATCGCCGCGAGCGGCTTCCTGTTGTTGGGGGATCAGACGTGGCTCACCCGGTTGGCGGCCGCCGCCCACGTCGTCGTACTCCTCCTGGGCTTGGCGTCTCTAGCTGTCCGCACCTGGCAGCAGGCACCCACCCCCGACGTGCTCCTCCGACTCGAGTCGACGAGCCCCAACCAGGCGTACGCCCGCATTGTCCGCGCAAAGGTGACAGCATTCGATCGGAACGTCGACAACGGCGCGGCCAAGGCGGACTGGGTAAAGATCTGCACCTGGGCCCTCGTCCTCGCGTTCGTCCTCACCGTCGTGTCCAAGCTGGTGTGAGAGGGGAAACATGTCCGAGTCCGAGGAGATCGAGCAGCCGGCCGGGGACGAGGCGGACCAGGCAGTCGTCGCGTCCGATGTCCAGCCGGCCGACCTGGTCGACCAGGTGGAGAAGCAGCTTCCCCAGCCGGCGGAGATGGTCGACTCAGCGGATAGAGCGGACACGCAGATGCCACGGCCTTCGGAGATGGTCGACGAAGCCAGCTTCAGCCGTGACGACGACGGCCCAACCCTCACCACCTGAGTCGGTCACGGTGCCGCTGCGCTAGTCGGAGTGGATCGGGAAGGCGTCTGTTGCGGCGGCGCAACCAGGCTTTGACATGGTGAGCCGGCCGCGGCTCGGAGCCGCTCGAACGGGTGGCCGCGTCGGCTCGGATGTCCAACTAGTGGATTCGTGTCAGATGCGTCCCCAACTCTGCCTCCGAGGCGGGGCCGTTCCGGACGGCCGCTGAGAGCGGGAGGGGCGAGGCGATGCAGCGACTCGACGGACGGCTGGTGCTCAGCCCGACCGACCTGACCGCCCACCAGGAGTGCCGACACCTGACCCGCCTCGATTTGGGCGTGGCAGCGGGGGAGTGGGCGGCGCCCGCCGAGGCGACCGCACCGGAGGTGCAGTTCGTCTTCGACCGGGGGATTGAGCACGAGCGGAAGTACCTGGCGTCGCTGGTCGCGTCCGGGCTCTCCGTCACCGAGATCGCCGGCGGCTCCGGGCTCGAGGGACGACGGCGCGCGGAGGCCGAGACGGTCGAGGCGATGCGCAGCGGCGTCGACGTCGTCTATCAGGGGACCTTCTTCGACGGCGCCTGGGGCGGGCAGGCCGACTTCCTGCTGCGGGTCGAGACGCCGTCGCTGTTCGGCGACTGGTCCTACGAGATCGCCGACACCAAGCTCGCCCGCAAGCTCAAGGTGGCGGCGCTGCTGCAGATGGCCACCTACGCCGAGCGGCTGACCGCGCTGCAGGGGGTCGAGCCGGCGTTCGTGCACGTGGTCACCGGCGACGGGGAGTCGCGGCCGTGGCGGCTGGTCGACGTTGCCGCGTACGCCCGGCGGGCGCGGGCCCGGCTGGAGGGCTTCGTCGCTTCCCCACCCGCGACGGGACCCTCGCCGATCAGCCACTGCGAGCAGTGCCGTTGGGTGTCGCGGTGCAACGCCGAGCTGCGGGAGTCCGATGACCTCGGCCTGGTCGCCGGCATGCGCGGCGACCACCGCGACGCGCTGCGGGCGGTCGGCATCCCGACCATGGCCGCGCTGGCGGCGGCGTCGCCGGAGCTGCTCCGGGAGTCGGGCATCGGGGTGGACGCGCGGGCCCGGCTGCAGCAGCAGGCGGCCGAGCAGCTGCGGGAGCGGCTGACCGGGGAGTCGTCGCGGACGCTGCTCCCGCCGCTCGAAGGACTGGGCCTGCTGCGGCTGCCACCACCGAGCCCGGCCGACCTGTACCTCGACTTCGAGGGCGACCCCTGGTTCGAGGACGGCGCGGGGCTGGAGTACCTCGCCGGATTGGGTGACCGGTCGGGTGCGTTCACGGCGCTGTGGGCGCACGACCGGCCGGCGGAGAAGGCGATGGTCGCCGAGCTGATCGACCGGCTGGTGGCCGCGGCGGCGAGCGACCCGGGCATGCACGTCTACCACTACGCGCCCTACGAGGTGACCGCGCTCAAGAAGCTGGCCGGCGGCTACGGCGTGCGCGAGGCGGAGCTGGACCAGCTGCTGCGCGAGGAGCGGTTCGTCGACCTTTATCCCGTCGTCCGGCAGTCGATGCGGATCAGCAAGGAGTCGTACTCGATCAAGAAGGTCGAGGCGTTCTACGGCCGGGAGCACGGGGGAGAGGTCGCCAGCGCGCTGGGCAGCGTCCTGGAGTACGAGGCCTGGCTGGCCGACGGCGACGACGCCCGGCTGGGGGCGATCGAGTCGTACAACAAGGACGACGTCGACTCCACGCGCGAGCTGCACGACTGGCTGGAGGCGCAGCGGGCGGAGCTGGAGGCGGCACACGGCGGGCTGCCGCGGCCGTCGTGGGCTGCTGCTGCGCCGGACCCCGTGGTCACCGACGCGCAGGCCGCCGAGTTGGAGCTGGCCGAGCGCCTGCACGACGCCGGGCACGAGCTGCTGGGCGATCTGGTGGGCTGGCACCGCCGCGAGGACAAGCCCGCCTGGTGGGAGGTCTTCCGGCTGCGGACGCTGGATCGCGAGGCGCTGATCGACGACGGAGCGGCGCTGGGCGGGCTGTCCGATCCGGAGGCGTGCGGGACGGTCGCGAGGAGCCGGCTGTACGAGTACTCGTTTCCGGTGCAGGACACGAAGCTCTCGATCGGCGACGAGGCGCTGGACGTGGACACCGCGAAGAAGGCCGGGACGGTGTTCGACCTCGACATCGCCACATGTCGACTTGTCCTCAAGACGACGGCGGCGGAGCCGCCGCGGCCGCGCGGGCTGGGACCCGGCGGGCCGCTGAACACTCGCGGTCTCCGGGAGGCGATCGCGGCGACCGGCGACGACGTGCTGGCCGGCCGGGACTGCCTGGGGCAGGCGCTGGTCGAGCGGCGCGGTCCCGCGGGAACGCCACTGCGTGAGGGCGAGGCGACGACCGACGCAATCGTGCGGCTCGGGCCGGCACTGGACGGCGAGGTGCTCGCCATCCAGGGTCCGCCGGGGAGCGGCAAGACGACGGCGGCCGCGGCGTTGATCCGGGCGCTGCTGGACGCCGGGAAGAAGGTCGGCGTCACGGCGACCTCCCATGCGGTCATCGGCAACCTGCTCAAGGCGGTCGGGCGGCCGGCGCTGCAGAAGTGCACCGAGGACCAGCACTGCGGTGCAGCCGGTGTCGCGTGGTCGGCGGACAACGGCGTCGTCACCCGGGCGCTGGTGGACGGCGACGTGAACCTGGTCGGCGGGACGGCGTGGTTCTGGACGCGCGCGGACGTGGCGGCTGCCGTGGACGTGCTGGTGGTCGACGAGGCGGGGCAGTTCTCGCTGGCCAATGCGGTGGCGGTGGCGCGGGGTGCGCGCTCGATGGTGCTGCTGGGCGACCCGCAGCAGCTGGCGCAGCCATCGCAGGCGGTGCACCCGGGGGAGTCCGGCGCCTCGGCGCTGGAGCACCTGCTCGACGGGCACGCAACGATCCCGGCGGACCGGGGCGTCTTCCTGGACCGGTCGTACCGGATGCACCCTGACCTGACCGCGTTCGTGTCGGAGCTGGCGTACGAGGGCCGGCTCCGGTCCGCTGACGGCCGCGAGCGGGTAGCGGTGCTGGGGGAGGGGCCGCTGTCCGGAAGCGGGCTGCGGGTGCTGCCGGTGGCCCACGAGCGGACGTGCGCGGACAAGAGCCAGCAGGAGGCCGACGCCGTGGCGCGGCTGTGGCACTCGGTCCAGGGCTCGACGTGGCGGAATCACCTGGGGGAGGAGGTGCCAATCGGGCCGGCCGACGTGCTGGTGGTGGTGCCGTACAACGCCCAGGTCGCGCTGATCAAGGCGGCGCTGCCGGACGGCGCGCGGGTCGGGACGGTGGACAAGTTCCAGGGTCAGGAGGCGCCGGTGGTCCTGTATTCGATGACGAGCACCAGCGCCGACGATGCGCCCCGCGGGGTGTCGTTCCTGTACGACCTGAACCGGCTGAACGTGGCGGTGTCGCGCGCGCAAGCCCTTGCCTGCGTGGTGCTGAGCCCGGAGCTGCTGGACGCGCCGGTACGGACGCCGGACCAGTTGCGCCGGGTCAACGCGCTGTGCCGGTTGGTGGAGTCGGCGAGCGGAGTGGCTCTGGACTGACCGCGTCGCGCGGGGGTCTGGGACGCGTGGTCTGATGCCTGACAGAGGTTGTGGCCGGCGTCAGGGCTTGGCCGCTCGGTTGAGAGGTGGGCTCGTGGCCGGATCCGGTGAAGTGCTGCTCGAGGTGGACGGCGGCGTCGCGATCGTGACGCTGAACGCTCCGGACCGGCGCAACGCGCTGACGCCTGGAATGGCCGACGAGCTGATTGCCACGTTCGACGAGGTGGACGCCAAACCGGAGGTTGGCGCGCTGGTCATCCGCGGGGTCGGCAAGTCTTTCTGTGCAGGCGGCGACGTCGCGACGCTGACCTCGGCCGGCAAGGACCCGGCGGCGGCTGACGCCTACGAGGGCATGGGCAAGATCTACGACTCCTTCTACCGGCTCGGTCAGGTTCGCGTGCCCACGGTGGCTGCGGTGCGTGGTTCGGCGGTGGGTGCCGGCATGAACATGCTGCTGGCGGCGGACCTGCGGGTCGTGGCCAAGGACGTGCGGCTGCTGGCCGGCTTCCTGCGGCGCGGTATGCACCCGGGCGGCGGGCACTTCGTGATCCTGTCGCGGTTGATCGGCCGCGAGGCTGCGGCCGCGATGGCGCTGTTCGGCGAGGAGATCAACGGCGAAAAGGCCGTCGATCTGGGGCTGGCGTGGGAGTCGCTGGACGACGCCGCGGTCGAGGACCGGGCCATCGAGCTGGCGCAGCGGGTGGCAGCCGACCCGGAGCTGGCGCGGGTGGCGGTGGGCAACTTCCGCAAGGAGGTCGTCAACGGCGCGATCCCATGGGACGTCGCCATGCAGTCGGAGCGCCCCGCCCAGATGTGGTCAATGCGCCGCTCGGCGGGCTGATATCTAAGCAGGAAGGACGCTTCGCGGTGCCAGCACAGCCCGAGCTCGACCCTCACGACGATGCTGATAGGGCTAGCGCGTTGAGGCTTCGAGCTCGATGGCAGTTGCCGGCGAATCGAATCGAGACGATGGCCAGCGGGTCGACACCTGATTACGCCTCTTCGAGGCTCTCCCTGAGTGCGGCTGCCAACACGTCATCATCTTCGCTCCCGCGCCAGCGCACGAACAGGATGCCTTCGTGCCTCTCGTGAGACGAAGCGGGAAGGGCTTGATTCGCCACGACGAAACCAACGGCACCGAGAGTTCGATTGAACTCCCTGACTTGTTCGGCAGCGCTCCGCACTTGGTGGGGACTTAGCGGCTTCGGGGAACGCTTCACTTCGATGGCGAAAATCTTACCGTCAGCGGTCTCGCCAAGGATGTCGACCTCGCGGCCAGCGGACTCCTGGTTCAGCCCAACTTGGCGGAGATTGCTCACGAGGCGTGTCACAGCCTCCGCCACGTCCTTCTCGTACCGCGCATAATCAGCCCAAGCTGAATGAGCCGAGGGAAGTGGGCGGACCGCGCCAATTGGCACCGTAACGGTTGCCTCTTCCTCCCCGACTTGCCCGGCGGAGATCTCGACCAGGACTCGCGGGCGCGTTCCAAGATAGGTCTCCAATACGCGGCCACGAACGGTATCTAAACCCCAGTCCACCTCCACGTCGTCACCTGCGGCGGGGAGCTCGGCCGCGTCGGGTGCCGATGTTCTCACCATGGTGGACCCCCGGCAGTGATCGTTGCGATGTTGCGTGAAGTTACAACGTCGATAGCTCGGGCCGTCATTCTCATGCTCGCATCCCATCCTTTGACTTGCTGGAGCTGTAGACGTCCAGTTCCTGTCGCTTTAGCGATCTTGCTTGAATCGCTGTGGGCTATCCCGTTTCGTGCATCGTTGAGGTTCTCCAGCGCCTTCAGCCAAGACTCGGCCCGGCGATATGAACTCTTAAGGTCGTCTAGCAGTTTGAACCCGAGACGAAGGAAATCCTGTTGCAGAGCACTCGGTGTGGCGTTCCCCTTGTCGAGCTGCCGATTCAACGTGAACTGATTCCGGATGATTCTCTGTGCCGCTGGTGTGGGTGTACCAACATGATCAAGGAGGGCGTCAAGCGCTTCGTCGTGCAAATCGCGAGCGAAACCCTGGAACTCGCCTGCAAGACGAATAGCGAGCGACCAGTTGAGCTGCTCTGTGGCCGTACGCCGCCCTGGCCCCGAGCCACCCACGGTGGTGTGCGCGATGTACAGCTCGTTGAGGCGAGCGCGTCGCTCGCCCTCCCAAGATCGAAGCGCGTTGGAGGTCATGCCGTCCTACAAGTCAGAACGGTCGATGATCGCCCCGGCGCCTGACTTTCGAGTCTTGAACCCGATGCGGCCGCTGGGCGCAGACAAGTAGGGGAGCGCGTACGAGAACAGGCTCGCGATGTCGGCACTAGGGATATCCTGAGTCTGCTGCAGATCCTGCGGCTTGACGTCCGGATTCTCGGCGTCGAGCGCGAACGTTAACAGGAGCCCGCCCCGTGTAGCGGTGTGCAACGCCTGCGCGACCGGACCGCCGGTTGTGTCGAGCGTGAGCGGTGACCCGACTCGTTTGCCTGCGATTGTTTCGACGGCTGCGCGCTGGCGAAATGAGCTGCCTGAGAACCCGCCGCGTCCGCCGCCGCGCCGTGCGCGCTTCAGGATCGAGAACAGTTCCTTCCGATTGCCGATGCGATGCTCCGGTGCGCCTGTGAGCGTGGGAACTAGAACAGCAAAGTCGGTCAAGGTTCCTTCAGCGATCGCCGAGGCCATGAACTTCAAGTGAGGGCTGAACTTGTAGTTCGGTGTCCACTTGAAGCCGGAGATTGCCTCGAGGAGCACCTTTGCGTCAACAATGCCGTAGCGAGCGTCGTAGGTCCGCACCTGGTTCGAGGTCGGATCGACGTACTCGAATTGTCCGCGGTCTTCGAGCCTGTCTAGCAGTGGCTGCACGAGCTCGAAATGCTTGTCGTTGTGCTGCCCCTGCTCGCGCTCCGCTTGCCGAGGGAAGTCCTGGAGCTGGCCCCCAACGCCCTGCGTGGTCAGCTCGGCGTTGTACATCTTGTTGGACGCGGTGGGCTTCAGCCACGGTAACTGTTGGAACACCATCGGCGGGACATCCTCGGGCCGAACCTGAGGCTGGCCGGTCTCCTCGTTTAGGGCGGCGTAACGGGCCAACTCGGCGCGGAAGTCTTCTTCATCTCGCACGACAGCCTCGAACGCCTCGTACAGATCGATCGTCTGCGTACGGGGACCAGGGACGTTTCGGCCGATGTAGAGGCGCACCAAGTCCCGGTAGCCGCGGCGGAAGCCGAACCACCGCCCCATCTGCATGAGGGTATCCGCCTGTTGCGTCCGGCGCGTGTAGTACGAGATCGTCAGCCCTTCGACTGTGAACCCGCGGCTTAGCTTCGCGCCCCCGACGAGGATTTTCCACACGTTCGCCGTCTGGAAGTCAAGGGCGTCCTGCTCATAGTCCTTCTCCGCCGCGCCGTTCACCACGATGACGGGGGACGTGCCCGCGTCGATGAGGTCGAGCGCCTTGCCGATCCAACCGCCGGCAGTCAGTTCCTCGAAAGTCTGCGGCGTGGGAAGCATGGCGGGAGCCGGATCACCTACGGCGTCCGCCGTTCGTGTGGCCCTCCCGTGAAGAGCTGCGGTCACCGGCTGTACGTCCGTCTCGAAGAGCCGCTGCAGCCGCTGCAACCCCACAGTGGTGTCGTAGCCGGCCTGCTTCCATAGCTCACGGATCTCGTCGGCTAGTGCCGCGTGATCCGCCATCTTGACCGATTCATGGACCAGCATGGTGTGGTGCCGGAACGGCTCCCCGCACGGCTCCCGACGGTAAAGCTTGATCGTGCCGGTCAGCACAAAAGCGTCGATCGCTTCCTGTAGCTCCGCGACTCTCTTGTCGGCACTCGTGGAGGTCAGGTCCCGGACGAACGCCTTCTCGTTCGAGTTGTGGATGGTCTTCGGCTCTCCCCCGAAATCCACGTCGAGGTCGTGGAAGTCGGATGCGCCCATGTATCCGTGCGGTCGGTCAAGGGTGACGATGAAGTCCTTGGGGAAGATGTCCTCGGAGTCGTCCGGGTCCACGAATACGTTTGCGAACGGTGTCGCGGTGTACCCGACGTATTGCGCGCGTTTCAGGACCTTCAGCAGGTCGGCGATGCGTCGGTTGACGGCCGTCCGTTCCTTCTCTTCAGCCGTCGGGTTCCTCTGCTTCTTCGTGTTAACCGATGCCTGGTCGGCTTCGTCGTCGATGATCAGCGTCGGAATCTCGCCGAGCTCAGCGTGGATCTCGCCGAGGTCGTCGACCAGGCGCTTGAGCACGGTGCTGTTCTTCTTCACGATCGCGAGTCGCACATCGCTGCGGAAGAGATTGACGGGGTCGTACAGCGGGCGCTGCTTGTCCGCCAGCTCGTGCCCCGCGCGAAAGTCCAGCGCGGCGAGGCCCTGCTTGAGTCGCTTGTAGTCACCGGAGTACGTGCTGAGCCGACGGATCGTGGGTGCGTCGTCCAAGGTCCAGATGGGCACGTTGTGGCGGAGGAACTTCCCGTCCAACCAGTCCTGGTCCTGGTGGTAGTCGGTCTCCGCAACCTTCGTCGCGTCCGCCTCGTCGATGCCGCCGAGGATGTTCTCGACGCCGACGAGTTCCATGTCAAGGCGCCGCTGGGTCTGACGCCTCAGGATCTCGACCGTGCCTGTAAGGACGATGATCAAGCGATAGCCCGCGTCGACGGCTTTCGCGAGTACTCCGGTGAAGTTCGCTGTCTTGCCGCTCTGCACGTAGCCGACGACCAGGCCCTTGGACTGATAGCGGTCCGACCATGTGGGGTCGGCCAACCGGCGCACGACAGACGTGGTTGCAGTGTCGAGGCGGCCGAGGGCCTGGGCATTCCATCCGCTCTTCGCGAGAAGGCCGGAGTAGGCGTTCCAGTAGAAGTCGCGCTCCGACTGGCGTCCGGCGTCGTACCAGGGATCCCAGTCCCCATCCCCACCCTCGATAACGATGGCTCCGGGGTCCCGTGGATACACCTCATCCAGGCGCTCGCGGGAGTCGTCGCCGATCTCGAGAAGGTCGTAGATGGACAAGCGACGGTCCGCGCTGTGGGCGGTGGTCTTGGTAGCCCAGCTACTCGATGAATCAGCGTCCCATCGGCTGATCAGCAGCTGGAAGCGAACGCGGGCCTGGTTGTTGACGTCCGGCGTTGCCAGTGCTTCGACCAAAACGGACTCGTCGAGCTTGTCGGCACGGGCCTTCTTCAGGAAGAAGTTGACTGTGTCGAGCAGACCCGACGGCGCCTCTCCGTCCAGGCTTTTCAACGCCGGGACAAGACCCACGGCTTCACTCACTACTGCCTCCAACGAACGGGGCGAGCGCGCCCGGAGGCGAGCCGGGAACGAGACTTGAGACGTCGACACGGTAGGAGACGGTGGTGACAAGTTCCGGCTGCGGAACTACGCCGTCGATCCGCCGTCGGGTCAGAGCGGGAAAGGCTTCGTCGACGAAGTAGGCGGCCGGCCTGCTGCGGAGGAGATACCGCTCCCTGTAGAGATCTGCATCGCCATCCCGCCATCCGACGCTGCGTAGATGTCCCGCGAAGGCATCAGTCTGAGCTTGGATGCGCGTCCGTACCCGACCGACGACGTCAGACAGGCCGAAGCCGTCGCCGGCGTCGCCGGCGCGAGTGAGCTGGATGGAGACCAGCCAGAGGGGTCGGTGGGGGCTCGGTTGAAGTTGAGTCTCGGTGCCGATCCTGTGGATTCGTCGCTCGCTCAGCGTCGTCTTGACCTCTGCGTCCACGTCGGCCAGGACGAAGTCGTGTTCCTCCGAGTCGGGCCCGACCCACGCAAGAACTGCTGAAGTCTCGCCCAGTAGGTCGATCACGGAGTCCAGGAGCAGGAGCTCCCCGAGGAGCCCGATGGTCTTCTCCTCGCTCAGCCGTTGACGATTGGCGAGCAGCTCCTTGAAGCTTTCGACCGATCTGGCCATTGCGACGTGCAGCAGACGGCCAGCGGTCAGATCGTCGACGACAGCCGCGATGAGCGAATAGGCCTCGTAATGCGAGCCCGCCGCGTCGACTTCGAGGACGAACCAGGTCCCGCGATCCACCTGCTCCGTGGTGACCGAGACGCGATCCATGGCGGTGACGTCCGGTTCTGGTCCGGCGGCCGGGGTCCAGAGTTGCAGGCGCTGCACCGAGGGGTCGATACGCAGGTGACATTCAGGCTCGTCAGCCAGACGCAGATTCACGACGACGTTCGCGCCGAAGTACGTCTCGAGCGTCTCCGCGGTCAGGTGTTCACGGTCGTCGTCACGCACGTCCCTGCTCCCGTTCGGTCTGAGCGGTGACAGCCGCAAGCAGAAGGGTTTGCCACGCCTCGATCTCCCGCCGTTCTTTGATGCCCATGAACGAGCCTTCGAAGTATCGGTTGAGCAGCAGGTGTAAGAGCGTCTTCAGCACGGGAGCGTCGTCCGTGTCGAGACTGGGCCCGCCCACCAGCACCTTGCGGTATCGGAGGTTCAGCGCGAGGACGTCGTCCTCGCGATCGATCTCGAAGACCTGACCCGGGGGCAGAGTGCGCCACACGATGTCGACGGCAGACGTGCCCGGCCGGAACTCGACTGCAGCTTCATAGGCGTCGAGCACAGCGGCGGGGAGCCCTCCGCGGGGCTCGACGACGGCGATCGGCCGGCGTTGACGCTGGCGGCTGCGCTTCTCCTCGCCGGCGGCACGCTGCAAGTAGTCCGTGAAGGTCAGCCCTGTGCCTGCGCAACTCGCCCTCTCCAGTGCTCGACGCAGGTCGCTCGAGAACGTGATGCCGGATTTCTCTGGATTGATAGTTACGTGCGCATCTGCGGTAGGCCCCAGATCCAGCTCCACACGAGCGAGCCCCCACTCCGGCCTGGGCCCCCACAGATCGCACCAACCTCCCCCTTGCAGTAGTCGGTTGCGCCGGTACACGAAGAAGCCCTGGGCGTCCTCACCGGGGCGCCCCCCCAGCTTGAAGCCTGGGTCCTGGGACCGGGCCGGCCAAACGTGAGCACGTGCGGATACAGGCTCCGACCCGTCGGGCATCTCCAGGCTTAGCTCGGCGGGAAACCCCGGCTCTCCCGAATGCCGGTACCCGAACGGATCGATCGGCGCGATGGCTCTAGCTGCACTGAGTTCACCGGTACGGAGGTTCTGCGAGTCGATGAAGACGTGCGGCCCCTCTGCGTCCAGCAGCCTGTGCAAGACGAGGCCGAGGTGACTCCGGACGTCGCGCACGGCTGCTTCAAGCCAGCGCATCTGCTCACTCGTGTCCGTCGTGGCAGGGAACGTGCGGACGTCCCGCCACTCGACGATCGTTCCGCTGCCGCCGGCGAAGTCAAAGCGTGCCTCGGCGAGGCTTTTCTCGGCATCGCCGGCTGAAAGTTCGCCGACCCGAGGGGAGGCCATGTCGCCTTCTCGCACGAGCATCCGGCCGACGGCGCTGGCGCCGTAGGCACGTGAGTACACGAGCACCGCGTTGGCCTGGCTCAGCGACGCCGCCTTGAGGCCTACGCCGAAGTGCCCGAGGTCGGTGTCGTGGTAGTCCCGGCGTCCCGCATAGGTCATCGCCTTGTCGATGGTCAGGCTGTCCATGCCGTACCCGTCGTCGATGACCTGAAGGGCTACAGGCGCCACGCCGTCGAGCAGAAACCGGATCCGAATCGCCCCAGCAGTGGCGTCCAGGGAGTTGTCGACCAGGTCGGCAACCGCAGTGGCGAGCGAGTGGTGCAGGCCGATGCTGTTGACGAGCGCGATGTCCATCTCCACGGGCCGGAGACTGGTTGCGCGCGGAGCCGACAGTGCGGACATCACCCGTCCTCGAAGCGATTGCCGACGAATCCCAGCTGAGCCCCGTTCTCCGTCACCGTCCGGACCGTCCGCTGGTCGAAGCCGTCGATGCGTTCGGCTCTGACCGACAGGGTGATGTCGAGTGCATCGGGGCCTGCGGCGACGAGATGATTCAACATCTCCTCGACCACCTCACGCAGCTTTGCGGCGACGTCCCCGTCCGGTTTGACGGAGAGGCGCGCCTGGTAGCGCACGTTCGAGATCGTTGCGGGCTGCTTGTTCCCCGGCAGCGGAGGGAGTGCCTGCCCGCCCAAGCCGGGCGATGGCGCCGGCCCACTTCCACCACCCGGAAGATCTGGCCCGGGCTTTCTCGACTCGCGCTCGTGCTGCGCTGTAGCCAGGTGCGGAGCCACCAGGAGGGTGGTGTCCGTGATGGTGGCGATGTGCGCATCCGGGCCCGGCAGAATCAGCCCGCCGAAGTCGCCGGTGCCCTTGTCGTAGCTCTCGGCGAGGGCGAAGGCTGCACCTTCCCAGTCCAACTCGTCGAGCGCGGATCGGATGCCTTCCTCGAGCACGCGACGATTCCGCAGCCGGTCCAGGTACGGGTGGCGCTGATAAAACTCCCATAGGTCGTGGACAGACACGCGCCCGTCGTTCCAGGTGCGGCGCAGTGGGTTGTCGAGCGCGAGGCGGATGTTCTGGGCGCCGATCGCGGTCAGGAGCAGCTGCTCCTTGATCAACCGCGCGGAGGTGCGCACGGCCAGACGGTGCTCCGCCCCCTCCACCTTCAGTGCGCGGACGACCAGCGGCTTGGCCCCGTCGGGCTGCTCCGGATACATCACCCAGATGTAGGTCGTCGGAACCCGCTGGTCGACGACGCGGTTCGTCTCCTCCGAGCGTCGCCGGACCACAGCCGCCTGCTGCTGGGTCAGGTCGAGTTCGTTGATGCGACCGACGAGGTGTCGCCACGCAAGGTGGTTCCGCACGGCGGACTCCAGCTCGGCGTAGCGCTGCGTGTCGGCCGCCAGGGCCACGATCAGATTCCGGCGTTCCCGCGGTGCCGTGCCTCGTGACGTGATGAGCTCGTCAACGAACCGGTAGGCGGCGGAGTCCGTTCCCTTGCCGGAGTGCGTGAAGCGGGGGTGGAGGACGACGAGGCGGACGCCCTCCGGCTCGGACACTTCCCCGGAACTCTCGGGGGCGACCTCTACGGCGGTGAACTGGCCCGGTTGGGCCTTCTCGGTCCGACCGATGCGGGTCACGATCTCGTTCCAGACGTCCTCCGGCGTGAGCCCGGCCGCGTACTCGGCCGCTTTGCGGTTCAGCGAGGGCTGGACGTCGTACCAGTACCGCTCGCTGTCGCTGTAGAGATATGTCGCGTTGTCGGTCAGGAGCTGGAGGGCGGACCCGAAGTTGCCGACCGTGTCGCCGGGCTGCGCCACGCCCAGGAAGAGACGTTGACGCTCGATCCCCTTGTGCGCGCTGCGCAGGGTGGCTGCGGACCCGAGGAAGAGCGCACGGGCGATCCGGCGCGTGAGCGCACGCTTTCCGAACAGGGGGCGGTCGGCGTCGATGCGTACCGGAGTGGACGTGTCCCCGTCGACATCGGCATCCAGAATCGGCGCCCAGCTGTCCTCGAGGTACTTCGAGACCTCATTCCGGACGCCACCGGAGTCGAGCGGAACTGTTCCCGGCATGATCAACGGTGACGGGTCGTCGCTGCTGCTCAGGGTGTGCACGACCGCGCTCATCAGCCGCAGGACGCCGCGCGTTCGCTGGAAGCGATCCAAGCTCGACCAGTCCTCGTACAAGCGGTCGAACAACTCGGGGTGAATCGGGTAGGCGGACTTGATGCGGCTGACGTAGTCGTTGTCCGTCGTCTCCTTCGGGAACTCTCCGTGGTGGGACCGGTAGAACTCCACGAAGCGCTGAGCAGTGACGGCGATCTTCGCCCGGCTATCTCCGTCTGGGTCGACGAACAGCCTCCGGCGGACGATCTCGAAGGACTCCTGCGCGGACGCCGGCCTCCACTCGTAAGAAGTCCGCCCGATGACGTTCTGCAGTCGCTCGAGTGCCTCGCGCCCGTGGGCGCCACCGATCTCCAGGTCGGAGGCGTCGCGACCGTCGTGATCGGCGCGGACGTCGGAGGCCGGGATGGAGACCAAAAGCAATGCGCCTGGAGTTGCTGCGGCAGCCCCGGTGAGGGTCTGGGCGAACGTGAACTGGGTGTCGAACGTGCCACCGCGCAGATCGTCTCGCGTATATAGGCCGCGCGCGTATGCAACCCACTCGTCGACGAGGATGACGCAAGGGGAGTAGGCGGCCAGCAGCTTCTTCAGTGCAGCGCCGGGGTTCGTCGCGGTCCGGTCGGCCTCAGCCAGCATGTCGTAGGCGTCCCGTCCCCCGAGCTGCCAGGCAAGCTCGCCCCACAGTGTGTTGACCTCGACGCCGTCTTCCGTACGGATGGGCAGGTTCGGGGCGATCTCGTGGCCGGCGAGTGCAACCCGGCTGACCTTCTTCCGGCCTGCGATCGCCACTCCCTGGAGCAGCTCCTGGACGTCCTGCGGATAGTCGGCGATCGCATGTCCGGACACCAGGTGCCATACGGCAAGCATCGAGTGCGTCTTGCCGCCGCCGAAGTTGGTCTGCAAGTTGATGACCGGATCGGCGGCCATGTCACCCGACAGACGAGCGGCCGCGCGCCGGAGGAGGTCCTTCAGCCCGTCGGTGAGATACGTGCGGCGGAAGAATTCGACGGGGTCCCGGTACTCCTCCCCGGCATCGTTCGTTCCGTTGTCGTTGCCGAACGCCACCTGATGCAGGTCCGCGGCAAACTCCGACGTCGCGTAGCGACCGGCGGCCACGTCCGGGTGGGGCGTCAGGACGTCGCGCCACGGCGGAAGCCCTTGCGACTCGAAACCGGCGACGGCGGTGTGCGTTCGGGCTGCGCGCGCGACCTCGGTGTCGTACTCCCGTCGCTGGAGGTCCACTCGGAGCAAACGGCTCTCGTCCGCCTCGTGCACCGCACCTGCGGCTCGGAGTAGGCGCTCCGCCGTGTCCAGGGCTCGGTACGTGTCGTCGGCGGAAAACGGCTTCTGGTGCGCCCACTTGTCCCGGACGTCCCGCAGCTCGCTGGCCAGGGATTTCTCCGCCCGCGAGAGGAACGCATCGAACGGGAACCAACCAGGAACAACGGTTTCCGTGAGGATGCGGAGCTGGTTCTGGACGTCGGCTCGCTCGTAGGTTTTGCCGCCGATCCCCTTACCGGCGTCCTTGGCGGCGAGCAGCGCGGTCCAGTCCGCCCCCACGGGTACCCGTTCGGCGACCGCCCGAGCGATGAACTGGTCCAGCCCGGCCGACAACAGCTCCAGTGCACGCCCGACCCGGTCGCGGTTGCTTATTGCCATGTGGTTTCAGTGCTCCATGTCAGTACGCCGCGTCGAGCACGAGTTGCTCGCTGGCGTCGTCGGCCGTGCGTCGCGCAGCGTCCACAACGTCCGCCCAGGACGCCGCGAGCAGGTTGAACAGCTGGGCGACGCCCGACCATCGCTTCTTCTCTGCGATGGAGAACATGAGGTACGCCAGCTCTTTCGCCGCGTCCAGGTCGATGCGCGTGGCCGCCCTGGCCATGATCAAGCCCGCGGCATCGAGTCCCTCCTCATCTAAGGCCTTGGCGAGGTGGACGATCACCTCCCACAGAGTGATGTGGTCGTCGGTACGCGGGTCGTAGCCGCCACCAAGGGCGGCCGGGTCGAACAGCTGGACCTTGCCTCCGCGCGAGCTGAGGGCGCCGGAGCGGCCCAGTCCTGCCACGGACGTGTTGTAGGCAGAGGCGAGAGTTTCAGCCTCCCCATAGGGGCCAGGGGCGAAGCCGTAGGACTCAAACCATTTCACACACCAACGGGTCGCCGAGTCGAAGTCCCCCTCCTGGGCCGAGAGAACCTCTCCCAGAACTTGATTGATGATCTGCAAAGCAGACCGGATGGACATCGTCGCACCTCCAGCCTCAACTACCTTGGAATAGCTTGAGAAGACGGCCATCCCCGGACCAATCGCTGCCTGCGGCAGGTCCACCGGCGCGATCGAGCCCTGCTGTAGCGCCCTCAGTCTTTCGGGTAGGCCATTTCGCAAACTTGCGGTAAAACCGCGGCGATCGATAACCGGGGCGTGATCGGGGCGGGGGCGTAGGGCGAGAACGATGGACGATGCAAGCGTGTTCGCTCCGACGCTTGTCATTCGACCCGTGCGCTCCGATCGCATTGGCCATGTTGCGGTTATCTGCCATCCGCTTCGAAGCATGCCTTCCAACAAGGTCTCCCACCCGGTCGAGACCTCGCCGTTTTCCGTAGACTCCGTTTGCTTGAATGCGTAGTAGACGGTGATCGGGAACTCTTCCGACGCGCTGAGTCGAGCGCGTCTGAATACCTCCTTGAATCCTGACTCGAAGAAGCTCTTCGCCGCTTCCTTGCCGCCTCGCCGATACGGGTTTGCGACTAATTCTTCCGCCTTGGGAACGAGCAATGTGCTGAGCATCTCGGGATAGATCTCCCGCAGCATGGTGCGTAGCCAAACATAGAAGTAGTCCGACAGATCGGAATAGCCGATATTGTCATAGTAGGGCGGGTCGGTCGATATGAGCCCACCGATTTCTGTCGAAGCTGCATCGGCCTGAACGGCCTGGCCAGCCGGAGACGTAGGGAGTCGGTCGATGCTGCGACTCACCCACAAGGCGCTCCACTCGAAATTACAGGGGCCAGCAATCCACGGATTGCCTTCGGCGTACTCCCAAACCATTGGTAACGCCTGCCGCCCGAACGTGTCCGTGACGCTCTCTTTCGATGGGGCAGGGTTCCACCGCGAAAGTGATGAATTGGTGGAAGTTAACCTGCTCACGGCGAAGGCGAGGAAGGTGGCGATAGCATCTGCGTAAGCGAATGCGTCGGAACCGCCGCCTTCAAGTCCGGCACCGTCCGTCATCCCAGCTGCTCTAGCGTCTGAAAGAACCTTCGCTCGTACGTCCTGGATGCTGCTTGCAAAGGTCGTCAGGGTGACGAGCTGTCGATTGGTAAACAGGTCGACAAAGCTCTTCATGCCGAAGGCGGGAGTAGAAAACCACCGCGGATTGTCGGCAATGATTCCCGCGGGGAGGGTGCTCGGCCGGTCAACCCGAGCCGCTTGTGCCTGATCTTCCGTCGGTGGGAGGTAAATCCGACGCCGAGGCCCTTCGGCGACTGTTGCGATGAGATCGCTGCCTAGGCGGCCGGACTGGCCTTCCGCTCGGATGTATTCGATGGGAGCGACGGACTTGCACGCCACGCAGACGGCACCGGTCCGATTCATGGTCCCGTCCGAGTCTTTGTCCGGTCCATGCTTCGGATCTGTCCCGATGGTGTAAGCGATTCTCTTTTCGTCGACCACGGGAACTACATAGGCTTCCTTTCCTGGCTTCTTCCCGAGCCACCATTTACTAGTGAGCGGCATCGTGACATTACACGCTGGATTCGGGCACGTGACCGTTCTCGCCCATATCCAAGCGATAACCCTGGCCGTCGAACCGTCGGGTAGTCTAATATCCGGGTACAATTCTCTGACCCGCTTGGCGACTTGGGTGCTTATCCACGCCGCATAGAGGCGGACGTCTTCCGCGAGACCGGCTGCGCCCGGCCAGTCGCCCATCTTGCTATCTGAGATACCGGGAAAAACGGGAGCCTTGTTCGGGAATCTTGACGGAATCTCGATCAGTGCCTTGTTAAGAAGTACTGCGACGGGATTTAGATCGGCTGCTCGCGCCCTGAGTCCGAGCCGCTGGGCTTCGAGTGGAATAGCTCCTCCACCCGCAAATGGATCGAATATTGTTGGCGGCTGTCCAGTTGTCGAGCGGGCGATTTCTCGTCGCGCTTCGTCGAGGACTTGCTGGTTGTTCGAGTTCTCCCAGGTGACCAATCTTTCGATCAATCGAAAAAGGCGAGCGCGTTCAGCGTTGACCCACCTAGTGCGCTCGCCTTCGTCGACGATGGCGCGTGCTTCTGCTGTAGTACCCGGATCGTCGACCAGTTGAGCGAAAATGACCGCCCGAGCCGTCGCCAAAGGCTTGCGGGACCACCACAAGTGCATGGTGGCCGGATGTCCGTGACGGACTGACTTTTCCCGCGCTGACTCCCTGTTGATCGCCTCGAGAGGCAGGGCGACCTCGATGAGCTTTCGGCGCTGCGTCACTGTCACTGGATCCTGTCCGTTGCTGTCTCGGTACTGCTCGTGACCTTCGTAGCAGGCGGCGGCGTTTCGTGGCAGCCGCCTCGCCCGCTGGGATGACCTATGGCCGCCGGTGGGCGTACAGCAGCCGCTACAGCATCGGCGGCCAATAGCGGATCCTCATGCTCCCAGAACCGAAGGACGGTCCATCCGAGCGCGGCGAGGTGCTCGTTGGTGGCCTGGTCTCGGCGCACGTTGGTGTCCAGCTTCGTGGCCCACCACGCGCTGTTGGCTGCGGGCGCGGTTCGGTGTTCCGGGCAGGAGTGCCAGAAGCACCCGTCGACGAAGACGGCCACGTGGCTGCGGGTGAACGCGATGTCCGCTCTTCGCCGCGGCATCCTGGGCAGCGGCCAGTCGACGCGAAAGCGCAGGCCTCTCCTATGGAGTTCACGGCGAAGCGCCACCTCGGGCGCTGTGTCCCGGCGAGCTTGACGCGACATTCGGGCGGTGACCGACGGATCTGACGGCGTCGGTCGCCCGCTCGGACGTGAAGGTTCGGTCGTCATCGGTCTGTCGGCCTGGGATCGTCGGTGGGGCCGGCTAGCCTCCGCCCGTGCAGCTTGCGTCGTCCTCGCCGTCCCTTGTCACTGCCGACGAGGACCCGACACTGCGGGCGACGGTACTGGATCTCTTCAGCGGCGCTGGCGGGATGACCGAGGGATTCCACGCGTCCGGTCCGTTTCAGACGGTGCAGGCCGTGGAGATGGACGCGGCCGCGGCGGCCAGCTATGCCGCGACGTTCGGCGACATCGTGCACGTGGGACCGATCGGGGAGTGGTTGGCGACCTGTGAGGTTCCCTCCGTCGACGTCGTCATCGGCGGTCCGCCGTGTCAGGGATTCTCGACCCTGGGAAAGCAGGACGCGGAGGACGCGCGAAACGCGCTGTGGCGGGACTACGCACAGACCATCGTTCGGGCGGCTCCCAAGTACTTCGTCCTCGAGAACGTCGGCGCCTTCCTCGCGTCGGAGCAGTTCGGAGATCTCCGAGAGGCCACCGGAGTCGGCGGACTGCTGGCCGACTACGCGTTCGAGGCTGCCGTGCTGAACGCGGCAGACTTCGGCGCCGCGCAGGCTCGCCGACGAACCATCCTGATCGGGCATCACCGAGACCTACCCGCCCCCGGACTTCCCTCGAAGACGCACGCCGGGCGGCACGTGCCTCTGTCGGCGGTGCTCAAGCGGGTTCGTCCCCAAGTGGCTTCGACGGAGCTTCCGGAGCGCAGCAAGACTGTCGGGGGCCGGGTCCGGCCGGGCCCCTTCTTGACCACCGAGCTGCACGTCGGCCGTACCTACTCGGCGACGTCTATGGCTCGAATCCGTTCCATTCCTCCGGGGGGAAATCGGTTCGACATTCCGGAGAACTTGCTTCCCCCGTGCTGGCAGAAGCACAAGAGGGGGTCGGCGGACGTGATGGGCCGGCTCCGGTGGGACAAACCGTCCGTCACCATCCGGACCGAGTTCTTCAAGCCGGAGAAGGGTCGGTACCTGCACCCGACCGAGGACCGCGCGCTCACGCACTACGAGGCGGCGTTGATTCAGGGCTTCCCGAAGACCCACCGGTGGGTGGGGTCGAAGACAGCCATCGCCCGCCAGATCGGTAACGCCGTTCCGATCCCTCTGGGGCGAGCCATCGCCAACCACCTGGCCGAGGCGATGCGCCTGTCCCGACCCGACGGCGGCGCGGAGACGCGGCCGCTGGTGGCCTGAGGCTTGGTTGCGGCCCCACGAACCGGCGGCACTCTGTCGCCGCGGGGGGTTCCGTGGTGAGATCCGAACCCACGGGGACTCGCAGCCGACGCGTGCTTCGGGTGGGGCGCTGTTCCTGTCCGGTCCCATCACGGAGGAGCTGACATGCAGGCCCAGACGCACACACCCGCGGCAATCTTCGGGAGCCACATCCGCTACGTCGTTCCGCTCTTCCAGCGGCGCTACGTCTGGGATCAAGCGGAGCAGTGGGCGCCGCTCTGGGACGACGTGCGAGCACTCGCCGAGAAGGTGCTGGAGACGCCGTCCGGATACGGAGCTCCTCCGGTGTCGCCTCACTTCCTCGGCGCCATCGTCGTCGACCAGCAGTCGAACCCATCGGGCTTCATTCAGGTGCGTCACGTCATCGACGGGCAGCAGCGGCTGACCACCCTCCAGCTGCTGCTCGACGCCGCCCAAGAGGTGACCGAGAAGCACGGTGCCCCACTGGACGCCGAGACGCTGAAAGTTCTCGTGCTCAATCAGCCGCAGGTGACGCAGTCCCCCGACGAGGTCTTCAAGGTCTGGCCCACCGACCGGGACCAGGACGCCTTTAGGGCGGCAATGACCAACGATTCAGTCGTCACGCCCGAGCTGGCCACCTCGCGCATCGCAAGAGCTCATTCGTTCTTCGTCGATCAGATCACTGAGTGGTGTGAGCCGGCCGGCGATCCGGACAAGGTGGCGGCGCGGCTGAAGGCACTGGCGCAGGCGCTGCACGCGCATCTCAAGCTGGTCGTGATCGACCTCGAGCCGGGGGACAACGCTCAGGTCATCTTCGAGACCCTCAACCACAGGGGATCCCGGCTTCTCGCCGCGGACCTGGTAAAGAACCTGCTCTTCCAGACGGCGCAGATCCAGCAGCTTGACGTCGCCAGCCTGTACAAGCAGTACTGGCGTCCGCTCGATGAGGACTATTGGCGCGAACTAACGGCTCAGGGGCGGTTGTACCGCCCCCGCATCGACGTCTTCCTGAACTACTGGCTAGTCATGAAGCTGCTTCGGGAGGTTCCGGCCGATCGCATCTTCATCGACTTCCGGGACCAGGTCGCCGCTTCGAGGGCGCGCGAGCTGCCCGAGCTGCTGGCGGAGGTGGCCGCGGACGCAGCGGTCTTCTCCAGCCTCGACTCATTGCCGGCCGGGTCGGCTCCCGCCCGGTTCTACTACCGGGTGATCCGTGCGCTGGACACACGATCGGTCATGCCGGTGTTCCTGTGGCTGATGCGGTGGTCCGCAGAGGAGTTGCCTCTCGAGCAACGGGACAAGGCGCTCAACGCCATCGAGTCCTGGCTAGTACGTCGAACTTTGGCCCGGTTGACCGGCAAGAACGTCAACCTGGTAGTGCTCGAGCTGTTGAGGGCGCTCGATGAAGCTGGGCCAGCGGACGCCGGGGACCGGACGGAGAGGTTCCTGGTTGAGCAGACGGCGGACTCCCGACTCTGGCCCCGCGACGAGCTGATAAGGGAATCCCTGGCGACGGCTCCGGTGTACACGTCGCTGGTGCGCGCGCGAGTCCGGATGCTCCTGGAGGCGCTTGAGGACGATCTGCGGACCGCGTACGGAGAAGGGCAGCCAGCGCCACGAGAGCTCACGGTCGAGCACATCCTTCCGCAGAAGTGGCGGGAGAACTGGCCGCTGTCCCCGGATGATCTGGCGGGCGCGATCGCGCGCGACCGACTGCTTCATGTGCTCGGAAACCTGACCCTGGTGAGCGGGGGGCTCAACCCGGCGCTCTCCAACCGGCCGTGGACTCGCGACGACGGAAAGGGTAAACGTGACTACCTGCTCGAGCACAGCGCCCTGAAACTCAACGCAAAGCTCGTGACGCAGCACCACGAAGCGTGGACTGAGGACGACATCCGTGCCCGCACGACCGCGCTGACTGAAAGGGTGCTGACCCTGTGGCCGCGCCCCGACAGCCCTTCACCCGCAGATGCCTCCGCTGTGTCGCCTGAGGAGGCGGGGGCAGAGCCTGCGGAGGCTGTCGACGAGGAAGTGGACGATTCGAGCGTGCCGTCGCACACGGGGAAGTATCGGAAGCTGTGGGAGTGGCTGCGGGCCCAGGACGCCGACGAGATTCCGCTGACCTTCGAAGAGGTCGAAGAAGTCCTCGGTATCCCACTACCGCCGTCGGCCCGACTGCACATGCCGCACTGGTACGGCTACGAGGGGACCGCGCTTGGTCGAGCCATCCGCGACGCTGGGTGGAAGGCTTCGATGGTCGATCTGCAGGAGCAACGGGTGACCTTCGTGCCGGGCGCCTGAGCCGTCGGCACACCAGCCTACGAGCAGCGGCAGGTAGCGGTCAGGCTCGCTCGTACGCCACACGACGGACAGAGATCTGTCGTCGGTTCAATTCGGCTTCTCTGCGCTGCTGCCGAGACGCGGAACACCATGGCGGGTTTGCGAGGCGGCGGCACAGGAGTCGCCTTGCGCTTCCAGAACGAATGGGGGTGGGCGAGCACCTGAGCTACTTGTGCTCTTGTCACGTTCAGGCCGTTCCCCCGCAGGTGGCGCGCGAGGCGCTTGTAGCTGACACCGGGGTTGGCCTTCGCGAGGCGGCGAATCGTCGCCTCGAGCTCCTCAGCAGCGCTCGGTCGTTTCGCTCGGCGAGCGCGGGCAGGCTGCTGCGCCGTGGGGGTCTTGCTGCGGGACACGGGAACGCGAGCCGTCTGCTTGGCCGCGGAACCGGCGGTCCTGCGAACACCTCGAGATGCAGCGACGCTGGCCCGGCGGCGTTGCGAGCGAGTCGTCGACGTGCCGGCCGCCTGCAAGTCCCACGGTGCCGGACGCTCCACGACCTCGTCGTCCAGGTGGTCTCCCAGCGATGAATCGGAGTGATCCTGGAACCAGCCGTTAATGGAACGCGCCATGCTGCCCTCCCGAAGCGTCCGACGAGGACACATCACCATGAAGGAGTGACGAATATCCAGCAGACGTGACGGCAGCACCAGATCGGGCTACTGGTTGAGGTGACCACCCGTCAATTAGTTGCCAGTACACCGAGTTGCCGGGCTCGCGCTCGCGTCAATGTGAGCTCTGCGGTGGCTATTCCTCCGTCATACGAGGCGTCTCGGCCTCTGATCTCGCGCGCATTCGGTCAAGGGTCGTAGTGAAGCTGGCGTTCCACAGGCCGAGGTGGGGCCAGCGGGCGGCGACGTGAGCCGTCGCCTCGTCGGCCGTCATGCCCTCGGTGCGCATCAGCCAGGCTCGCAGCACCAGTCCGGTCCGCGACGCGCCGCCGTGGCAGTGCACCAGCAGCCGGTGGCCCTCGGCGCGCAGCGCTGCCATGTCGTCGAGGACGTCGGCCAGTACGACGTCCAGGTCGCTGTTGTGCTCGTTGTCGGCGACGTACGCCATCCGCTGCAGCTCGTGCTCGAAGGGCTCGCCCAGCCGGCACAGCGAGATGACGGCGAAGTCCTTCTCGCTGTACCGCGCCCCGTCCAGGTTGGCCGCCCAGATGCCCGGCAGCACCTCCGCCGGCCCGATCCGCGGGATCACGCCCGGGTCGTAGCTCTGCTGCGCCGCGCCGTCCAACGCCGCCGCCAGCTGCTGCAGGTCCGCCAGCCGCCACAGCTTGTCGGAAAGCCCAGGCACCCGGCCGTGCACCACCGACGCCCACCGACTCGGGATCCCGCCCATGCCGAACACCGCCCCGGCCAGCCCGCCGGCCACGCACGCGACCGTGTCGGTGTCGCCGCCCAGGTCGATCACCAGCCGCAGCACCTCGGCGAAGTCGCGCCCGTTCCGCAGCGCCCACACCGCCTGCCCCAGCGTCGGCCACACCGCGCCGTTCGACTCCGTGGCGTCAGCCGGCGTCCAGTCCTCAGCCAGCACGGAAGCCCACCGCTCCCGGTGCTCCTCGGCCACCAGCTCCAGCGCCGACGGAACGGCCGCCAGCAGGTCCCCGCCGTCCAGCGCCACCCGCATCAGCTCATGGAAGATGGCGCAACCCTCACCGGCCGCCGGGTCACCATGCGTCAGCGCCGAGATTCGCCGGGCGGCGTCCATCGACGCCGCCGTCCCGGAGCGGGAGAACCAGATCGCCGCCGGCGTCGTCCGCATCAGCGAGCCGTTGCCCGCTGCGTGTCCCAACCGCGCGAAGTGCTCGGCCGCAGCCGAGGACCACGGCAACCCTGAGCCCAGCACGGCTCGGGTCTGGTTGCCGATGTCCGGCGGCCCGGCCGCCGCCCACTGCGAGAACCGGTCGAACACGTCCGCCAGGTCCAGCCCGCCGGACGACACCAGCGACGACGCCACCATCAGGGCCATCTGGGTGTCGTCGGTGAACTCGCCCGGCTCCCAGCCCAGCGACCCGCCGCCGCACATCTCCGTCTTCGACCCGCGCGCCGGCACCGGGAAGCGCGCGGAGAAGGCCCCCGGCGGGCCGAACTCGAACGGCGCCCCGAGCGCGTCACCGACGGCCGAGCCGACGAGCGCGCCGGCGACGCGGTGGCTGCGGTGCATGGACTGCGGCACGGACACTCCTCGAGGACGGCGGACCCGCCACAGCATCCCTCGGCACCTCTCCGGCAGCCCCGGCGCGACACGGATCGGCTCAGTTGTCCCGTCCGTCCCAGCCGACGTGGGCGTTTGCCGCGAGTTCCCCCGACATGCGGCGATCGCTTCGTACGCTGACGAAAACCTCCATGGAAGGAACGGTGGCGTGGCCAAGCACCTGCTCGACGAGACGGCCGAATTCCGGATGCCCGGCCTCGGCCGGCACACCTCCCCGGACACGGGCGAGCTCGAGGTGACCCAGCGGATGGAGCCCCTCGACCAGCCGGGCCGGGCGCACCGCCCCCGGCCCGACGACCAGCGGGCGCGCTGACCGACCCCATTCCAACGCGACGCGGAGGCGGAGGACGGCGTGGTGCGCACGCCGTCCCCGTCCCGCTCTGTCGCGGAGGTGGCGTGGCCGGTCGTCAGACAGCGGCGCGTGCGCGAGGATTGCTCACCGCCGATGAGCTGGTGACCGCCGTCACAGCAGTGTCAGGGCCGCGTGCGAGCATCGCCGGGTGGCCGCTCCTTCCCGTCTGCTGATCGCCAACCGCGGAGAGATCGCCGTCCGCATCGCCCGCGCCGCGGCGGCCGAGGGCATTACGACCGTCGCCGTCACCGCGTCCGACGAGCCAGACGCCGCCCACCTCGCCGCCGCCGACGAGACCTACGTCCTTCCGGGCAGCGGCCCGGCCGCCTACCTCGACGCCGCCGCGGTCGCGCAGGCCGCCGTCGCTACCGGCTGCGACCTGCTCCACCCCGGCTACGGCTTCCTCTCGGAGAGCCCCGACCTCGCCCAGGCCTGTGCGGACGCCGGGCAGCGGCGCGGCGCTCCGCTCCTCTTCGTCGGGCCCAGCGCGCCGGTCCTGGCGACGCTCGGCGACAAGGTGCTCGCGCGCGGACTCGCGGAGAAGGCGGGCATCCCCGTGCTGGCCGGCGTCGGGTCAGGTGTGGACGTCGACACCGTCAGCAGCCTGCTGGCCGAGGCCGGCGCCGTCATGCTCAAGCCCCGCTTCGGCGGCGGTGGCCGCGGCACCCGCATCGTCCGCCGCGGCGACGACGTCGCGGCGGCGATCCGCAGCGCCGGGGCGGAGGCGCGCGCGGCATCCGGCGACGCCACCCTGCTCGCCGAGGCCTTCCTCGACCCCGCCCGGCACATCGAGGTCCAAGTGCTCGGCGACGGACATGGGGACGTCGTCGTCCTCGGTGACCGGGACTGCTCCCTGCAGCGCTCCCGCCAGAAGATCGTCGAGATCGCCCCGGCACCCGACCTGCCCGACGACGTGCGCGTCCGGCTGCACGCCGCGGCCGCCCGGCTGACCGCGGAGGTGGGGCTGCGCGGCCTCGCCACCGTCGAGTTCCTCGTCTCCGCCGACGACGCCGAGCGCTACGTCTTCCTCGAGTGCAACCCGCGCCTGCAGGTGGAGCACACCGTCACCGAGGAGACGACCGGGCTCGACCTGGTCCGCCTGCAGTTGCGCGTCGCCACCGGCGCCACTCTCGCCGACCTCGGCCTCGCCGCCGGCGCACCGGCGCCCCGGGGTGTCGCGGTCCAGGCCCGCGTCAACGCCGAGACCGTCACCGCCGACGGCACCCTGCTCCCGTCCGCGGGCACCATCCGCGACCTCGCCCTTCCCGGCGGGCCCGGCGTGCGGGTCGACACCGCGGCCCGGCCCGGCGCCGAGCACAGCCCGCGCTACGACTCGCTGCTGGCCAAGGTGGTCGTGCACGAGCGGCAGGGCGACCTCGGCGACGCCATGCGCCACCTCGGTCGTGCACTCGCCGAGGTCGACGTCCGCGGCGTCGCCACGAACACCGGCTTCCTCCGCGCCCTGCTTGCCGACCCCGACGTCCTGGCCGGCCGGGCCACCACCACCTTCGTCGACGACCGCGTCGCGCAGCTGGTCGCCGCCGCCGAGCAGTACGCCGGCCCGGAGCCATACCGAGAGCAGATCCAGCTCGACCCCGACGAGGACGCCCTTCGTGCACCGGTGCCCGGCACCGTCGTCTCCGTCGAGGCGCCGGCCGGCACGACGGTCGAGCCCGGGGGAGCGGTGCTCGTCCTGGAGGCGATGAAGATGGAGCACGTCGTCCCGCTGCCGGCCGGCGGCACCGTCCTCCGCGTCGCCGTCCGCGTGGGCGACACGGTGCGGCAGGGCGACGTGCTCGCCACCGTCGAGCACTCCGACGGCGACGTCGCCGAGTCGACCGGCCTGCCCGACGACCTCGACGCCGCGCGCGCCGACCTGGCCGAGGTGCGACGGCGCCACGAGCAAGGCCTGGACGCCCACCGCACCGAGGCGGTGGCCAAGCGGCACGCTAAGGGCCGGCGCACTGCCCGCGAGAACCTCGCCGACCTGGTCGACGAAGGCAGCTTCCTCGAATACGGGCCGCTGGTGTTCGCCGCCCAGGAGCGCCGCCGCAGCCGGGAGGAGCTGCAGGAACGCACTCCGGCCGACGGCGTCGTCGGCGGGCTGGCCGACGTCAACGGCGACCTGGTCGGCCGCGAGCGCAGCGCGGCGGTCGTCGTCTCCTACGACTACACCGTGCTCGCCGGCACCCAGGGCCATCGCGGCCACCTCAAGAAGGACCGGCTGTTCGAGCTGGCGGAGAAGCGGCGGCTGCCCGTCGTCCTCTTCGCCGAGGGCGGCGGCGGGCGGCCCGGCGACACCGACTACCCGACCGCCTCCGCGCTCGACACCGCGGCGTTCGCCCTCTTCGGCCGGCTCTCCGGGCTCGTCCCGACCGTGGGCATCGCCAGCGGTCGCTGCTTCGCGGGCAACGCCGCGCTGCTCGGCACCTGCGACGTCGTCATCGCCACCGAGGACGCCAACATCGGCATGGGCGGCCCGGCGATGATCGAGGGCGGCGGGCTCGGCGTGGTCTCCCCGGAGGAGATCGGGCCGATCGACGTCCAGCACGCCAACGGCGTGGTCGACATCCGGGTCGCCGACGACGCGGCCGCTGTCGCCGCGGCCCGGAAGTACCTCGGCTACTTCCAGGGGCCGGTCGCCGACTGGACCGCGCCGGACCCGCGCGTGCTCCGCCACCTGATCCCGGAGAACCGCAAGCGCGTCTACGACATGCGCACCGTGCTGCACGCCCTGGCAGACGTCGACTCGGTGCTCGAACTCCGCGACGGCTGGGGCGCGGGGATGATCACCGCGCTCGCCCGGGTCGAGGGCGCGCCGGTCGGCGTGATCGCCAACGTGCCGACCCACCTCGGCGGCGCGATCGACGCCGACGCCGCCGACAAGGCCGCCCGCTTCCTGCAGCTCTGCGACGCCCACGGGCTGCCGGTCGTCTCGCTCTGCGACACCCCGGGCTTCATGGTCGGCGTCGAGTCGGAGAAGACGGCCACCGTCCGCCACTTCTCCCGGCTCTTCGTGGTCGGCGCCAACCTGTCGGTCCCGATCGGGACGGTGGTCGTGCGCAAGGCGTACGGCCTCGGCGCGCAGGCCATGGCCGGCGGCAGCACGAAGGTGCCGCGCTTCACCGTCGGCTGGCCGTCGAGCGAGTTCGGCCCGATGGGCCTGGAGGGCGCGGTGCGGCTCGGCATGCGCCGCGAACTGGAGGCCATCGAGGACGACGCCGAGCGGCAGGCCGCGTTCGAGGCCGCCGTCGCGGCTTCCTACGAGCGGGGACACGGCCTCAACGTCGCCGCCCACTGGGAGATCGACGACGTCATCGATCCCGCCGACACCCGCCGCTGGATCACCACGCTGACGCGCGAGGTGGCGGCCACCCCGCGGCCACCGGGGCGGGTCCGCCCCAACGTCGACACCTGGTGACCGGTTTCGCGGGTCGCCCGGCCGGCACTGTCGGGCCTGCTGCTCGGGCACCACGTCGAAGGAACTCCCGGCAGCGGGGGACGGCGCCCGGCGATGCGGCCGCCCGGCGACCGCCGTCGTTTCACGATGCGGGCGGTGGGCAGGTGCTCGTCATGGGACGACGACCGGACGTGGACTCGTGACCGTGCGCGGCGTGCTCCAACGGGCGCTGAAGGCCGTCGAACGCTGGGAGATCCTCGATGCGCCGAGCTACCCGATCGAGCACGGCGTCTCGCTGACCTTCCTGCTCACCGGCCGCTACGCCCGCCCGCTGCAGGACCTGCTGCACGGCGTCTGGCTCGGCCACCCCCTGCACCCGGCCTTGGTCACCGTGCCGATCGGCTCCTGGAGCGCAGCCCTCGCCTTCGACGTCCTCGACGCGACCGGGCGCAACAAGGCCGCGGGCGACGCCGCCCGCACCGCCGTCAAGCTCGGCGTGGCCGGCGCCGTCGCCTCCGCGGCCACCGGGCTCACCGACTGGCAGCACGCCCACGACCAGGCGCGCCGCGTCGGCCTGGTGCACGCCGGCCTGAACAGCACCGCGCTCGGCCTCTACGCCTGGTCGCTCGCCGACCGGGCCCGCGGCCGCGCCGTCCGCGCCCGCGTCACCGCCGCCACCGGGTACGCGATCACCCTGGCCAGCGCGTGGCTCGGCGGCGCCCTCTCCTACCGGCACGGGATGGGCACCGACCACGCCGCCCGCAGCTACGAGCCGCGGCAGTTCGTGGACGTCGCCGCCGTGGCCGACCTGCCCGACGGCGAGCCCGTGCCGGTCGACGCCGACGGCATGCCGGTGGTGCTCGTCGCCACCGGCGGGACGGTCCAGGCCGTCGGCGGCCGCTGCCCGCACCAGGCCGGCCCCCTCGGCGAGGGCTGGCTGCACCGCGGCGAGTTGGTCTGCCCCTGGCACGGCTCGCGCTTCGACCTCGCCACCGGCGAACCCACCCAGGGGCCGTCCACCGCACCGCTGCCCTGCTTCGACGCGCGCGTCCGCGACGGCCGGGTCGAGGTCCGCCGCCGCGCGGAGTGGCGCTCGCCCACCGCACTCACCACGGTCCAGGAGGCATCCCGATGAAGGCCGACGAGGTCCTGACCGCCCACCACGACGTCCTCCGCGGCCTGCTCCGCGACCTGGCGGAGACCACCGGCGAGGAGGTCGGCCGGCGCGAGGAGCTGCGCAGCCGGCTCGTGCGCGAGCTGGAGATCCACACCCAGATCGAGGACGAGCTGTTCTACCCCGCCGTCGTCGACGTCTCGCCGCTGCTGTCGCTCGCGCACGCCGAGCACCGCCAGATCGACGACCAGCTGGCCATCGTCATGCGCACCGCACCCGACGATCCCGAGTTCGTGACCGAGGTGCGCATGCTGGAGAAGACGCTGCGCCACCACACGATGGAGGAGGAGCAGCGCATGTTTCCCCAGTCGCACGCGCTCGGCGTGGACCGGCTCGAGGAGCTCGGCCGCCAGTTGCAGGAGCGGCAGCGGGAGCTGGCCGACAGCGGCGGCATGCGGCTGATCGTCCGGCTCAAGCGGGCGGTGCTCCGCCTGGTGTGAGCCGCCGAGCCGGCTCGTGCGAGCCGGCCGGGGGCGCCGGGTCAGTCCCCGGGGACGACGACGGCGCGGCCGCGGATCGTGCCCTCGTGCAACCGCCGGTAGGCCTCCGGCGCCTCGTCGAGGGTGAACCGCTCCACCTCGACGTGGATCGCCCCGCAGCGCGCGAGGTCCAGCACCTCCAACAGCTCCGCCCGCGTGCCCCAGTACGGCGCTCGCACCGTCGCGCCCATCGGCGTCGAGAAGAAGCCCGTCGGCAGCGTTCCGCCGCCGATGCCGACGATCTGGATGACTCCGTCCATCGCCACCGTCTGCCGGGCGATCTCCAGCGTCGGCGGCGCACCCACGAAGTCGAAGACGGCCTGCGCGCCCACCCCGCCGGTCAGCTCACGGATCGAGGCGGCGGCCGACTCGTCCGACTTCAGCGCGCGGTGCGCCCCCACCGAACGGGCCAGCTGGAGCTTCTCCTCGCTCACGTCCAGTGCGATCACCGTCGCTCCGGTGATCGCCCGCAGGATCTGGATGCCCACGTGCCCGAGCCCGCCCACACCGATCACCACCGCGGTCGAACCGGCCGGCAGCGCGCCGAGCGAGGAGACGATCGCGTGATACGGCGTCAGCCCCGCGTCGGTCAGCGACACCGCGGCCACCGGGTCGAGGTCGCCCAGCGGCACCAGGTGCCGGACGTCGTCGACGATCAGGTACTCGGCCAGCGCACCCGGCGCGCCCAGCCCGGGCGGCTGGATGCCCAGCGCCGAGGCGCGCGGGCAGTAGTTCTCCGCACCCTTCGAACAGGCGTGGCACTGCCCGCAGCCCCACGCCCCGTACACGGCCATCGAGTCGCCGATCGACACCCCGGTCGCGCCCGGACCGAGCGCATCGACCACGCCCACGCCCTCGTGCCCGAGCGTCATCGGCAGCGGGAACGCACCCTCCGGCAGGCTCATCACGAACTCGTCGGAGTGGCACAGCCCCGCGGCGGTCACCTTCAGCCGCACCTGACCCGGGCCCGGCTCCGGCGTCGGGATCTCGACCACCTCGGGCTCGCTGCCGACGGACCGGTACTGAACAGCGCGCATGCGAACTCCTCCGAGGACGACGTCACCCCGACCCTAGGACCCCGCGTCGACAGGTCGACCGTCGGAACCCAGGGCTAGGGTCCGAGCCGCCGTCCCCACCGCCCCGTCCAGGAGACCTCGTGCCCCGGCCCCACCCCACCCGCCCGCAGCCGCTCCCGCGCCCGGCCCGCCTGGCCGCCGCCGCGCTGGGCCGCCGGTGGAAGCTGCCCGCCCCGCAGAACCGGGTGCAGGTGCTGCGCGGGGTCGACATCGCGATGCGCGACGGCACCACCCTGCGGGCCGACGTCTACCTGCCCGCCACGGGTGGCCCGCACCCGACGGTGCTGATCCGCTCCCCGTACGGCCGCGGCGCCGGGTTCGCCCTCTCGGCGGTGCCGTACGCCGAGCGCGGCTACGCGGTGGTGCTGCAGAGCGTCCGCGGCACGTTCGGCTCCGGCGGCGAGTTCACCCCCGTCGTCCACGAGGAGCACGACGGACAGGACACCGTCGCCTGGCTGCGCGACCAGCCGTGGTTCGACGGCCGGCTCGGCACCCTCGGGCCCAGCTACCTCGGCTACACGCAATGGGCCCTGGCGCTCGACCCGCCGCCCGAGCTCGAGGCGATGGTGCTGCACATCGGCCCGCACGACCTCGCCCAGGCCGGGATGATCGACGGCGCCTTCCAGCTCACCAACCTCGCCATCTGGACCGATCTCATCGCCCACCAGGAGCAGGTCGGCTTCCTCCGCGGCCTCCTCCGGCTGACGACGGCGGAGCGGCGGCTGAGCCCTCACCTCGGCGAGCTGCCGCTGCAGGGCCTGGCCGAGCGCTTCGGTGGCACCCCGGCGCCGTGGTTCGACGAGTGGCTGAACCACCCGGACCTCACCGACCCCTACTGGGACCGCTACCGCGCCACCCCGGCCGTCCACTCGAGCACCGTGCCCACGATGCTCATCGGCGGCTGGCAGGACTGGTTCGTCGAGCAGACGCTCTACCAGTACGCGGCGCTGCGCGAACGCGGCGTCGACGTCGCGCTCACCCTCGGCCCGTGGGCACACCTCACCATCGACCCGGCGGTGACCACGCCGGAGAGCCTGGCCTGGCTGAACACCCACCTGCCCGTCGACGGCGCAGAGCCCGCCCCGCCGCGGCCGGAGCCCGTGCGGGTGCACGTCAGCGGCGCACGCACCTGGCGCACCCTGCCCGACTGGCCGCCGGCCACCACCGACCGCACCTTCCACCTCGCCCCGGACGGCCGGCTGGCCGACGACGCCCCGACGCAACGAGGGGAGACGCCCTTCACCTACGACCCGCTGGACCCGACGCCCTCGGTCGGCGGGCGGGTGCTCGCCGGCAGCGCGGGTCAGCGGGACAACCGGGAGCTCGAGGCGCGCGACGACGTCCGCACCTTCACCACGCCGCCGCTGCGGCAGCCCGTCGAGGTGCAGGGCGGGGCGCGCGTCCGGCTCGTCGTCGAGTCGGACAACCCGTACGCCGACCTGTTCGTCCGGCTCTGCGACGTCGAGCCGAACGGCCGGTCGCTCAACGTCACCGACCGCCTCGTGCGGCTCGATCCGGCACCGGGGGAGGAGCCGGCCGCCGGGCAGCGGACGGTCGAGCTCACCCTGGTCGAGACGGCGCACCGCTTCCGCGCCGGGCACCGCATCCGGCTGCAGGTCTCCGGCGGCGCCCATCCCCGCTACGCCCGCAACCTCGGCACCGGGGAGCCGCTGGGCGAGGCGACGACGGGCGTTCCGGTCACCCACCGGATCTGCCTCGGCGGGCCCTCGCCGTCGTCGCTCACCCTGCCGACCGGCTGACGTCGGGGGCGCGTGCGCGCGGGACTCATCCCGGCGGGTAGGTGTGACGGCGTGACGCACTCAAGCCGGGCGCCCGATCTGCCGACGACTTCGAGGTGAGCAGGTCCGCGGCGCCCGACGTGGCGACGACGCGCGTCATGGCACGAATTCTGGCGACCTTCTACGCCTTCGGCGGCTCGGCCGGCCTGCTCATCACCCTCGACGCCGAGCCCGGTTCCCGCCGGTCGATCCTGACCGTCCTGGCGGGGGTGGCGCTCCTCTCGGCGGTCGTCGTCGGCCGGTGGGGATCCCGCTGGCCGCGCGCCTTCTTCCACGTCGCGGTGGGTGGGGCCACGGTGCTCATCGTCAGCGCGGTGGCCCTCGCACCGAACCCCGTGACATCGCTGGCCGCCGCGACCCTGATCACCTTCGTCGTCGTCGACGCGCACTTCTTCTTCTCCGCGCGACAGGCCCACGCCCACCTGGGCATCGCGGTCGTCGGCATCACTGCGGCGCTGGTCGCCGGCGACGTCGGGCTGGGGACGGCGCTGGGCCTGGACCTCGTGCTGGTCAGCATCGGCACGGTCATCCGGCAGTTGGTCACCCTGGCCTCGGACGCCAGCCGCGACCCGCTGACCGGGCTGAGCAACCGGCGCGGGTTCGACCGGGCGCTCGAGGAGCTGATGTCGGAGGCCGCCCGGAGCGGCGAGCCGCTGTCCGCGGTGCTCATCGACGTCGACCACTTCAAGGCGGTCAACGACACCTACGGCCACGAGGAGGGCGACCGGGTGCTGCGCCGGGTCGCCGACGTGTGGCGCGGCGAGGTGCCGGAGCGGGCCTTCCTGGCCCGCCACGGCGGCGACGAGTTCTCCCTGCTGCTCCCCGGCACACGCGGCCCGGCGGCGCTCGCCCTCGTCCGCCGGGTGTGCGCCCTCGACCCGGCGGTCTCGCTCTCCTGCGGCGTGGCCGAGTACCGCACCGGCGACAGCGCGTCCCAGCTGATGCGCAGCGCCGACCGCGCGCTGTACGACGCCAAGATCCTCGGGCGCGGCCGGGCCGAGTTGGTCACGGACGCCTCCGCGACCCGACCGGACGGCTCGACCAGCTGGACGCCCCCGCGCGCCTGAGCCTCAGCCGGTCCCTTCGGCAGCGATCAGCTCGGCGATCTCGTCCGGCCGGGTGGTGCAGTCGTCGCCCGACGGTTCCTGGTCGGAGGCCGAGCCGGTGATGCCGATGTCCTCGACCGGCTGGGTGCCGAGCCGGTCCAGGTGCCGCGGCACCCGCGCCTCCGCGTTGAGCACGTGCGACCGGGACAGCCAGCCCATGCCGTCGTCCACCTCGAAGTCCATGCCGCCGCCGGGCGCGCGCTGCACGTGCCCGGGGGAGGGCAGCAGGCCGACGATGCGCACGGCCTGCGCCTGGGACAGGTCCCGCGGCGCGACGTCGAAGTAGTACCAGGAGGCCGCGCAGACGCCGTAGAGCGTCGGGCCGAACTGCGCGTAGTTGACGTAGAGCTCCAGCATCCGGCGGTCGTCGATCAGCGCCGCCACCTCCACCGACATCAGCGCCTCGACGCCCTTCCGGAACGCGCTCAGCTCCTGGTTGAGGAAGAGGTTCTTGGTCACCTGCTGCGGGATGGTGGACCCCGACGGGTCGTCCTCGCCGGCGAGGTGCGCCTGCGCCCGGTCCCAGAGGTCGGACCACTCGAAGGCGCCGGAGCGGGTGGGCAACGCTGCGTCCTCGTGCGCGATGACCGCGGCCAGGAACGTGCGGGAGACGTGCTCGACCGGCACCGACTGCTGGATGGCGCCGTCGGGGTTGGCCGACATGAAGGCAGTCGTCGGCGGGTCCACCCAGCGCAGGGAGAGGACGACCAACGCCTGGACGACGGCGAGCACCACCAGCAGGCGCGCCACCCGGCGCAGGATCCGACGGCGCGGGCGCCCGGTGCGGGCCGGCCGGCCGCGGCGACCGGCTTCCGGCGCGGTCCCCTCGGGCGGGAAGGGTCGGTCGGGCGGGAAGGGGCGGACGGGCGGGAAGGGCCGCGCGGGCGGGGTGCCGTACCGGGCGGCGGCTGGCGGGGCGCCGTACCGGTCGCCCGCCGGGGGAGCGCCGTACCAGTCGTTCCCCGACGGCGGGGGGCGGTCGAACCGCGGTCGACGCACGGGCCGGCCGTACTCGTCGTATCTGTCGTGCTCGGACGGCACATATCCGTCGTACCGGTCGTCCTCGGGCGGCGGCGCGTACCCGGACGGTCCCGGGCCGGCCGGGCCGCGGCGGAACCGGCGGGTCGGTGGGGGATCCGGCTCGTAGGAGCCCATGAGGTGCTGCTCCTCTGGTCGGTGTCGGTCGCGAGGGTAGGTCGGCGACCTGTGAGCCGGGCTCTCCGCGCGAGATCGCGCGGTGCTCCGGGACGGGTCAGCCCGCGGTGCCCAGCCAGGCCTCGATCCGGTCGAGTTCGGCGTGGGTGAGTCCGCGCGTGTAGTGCGGTGCCACGACCAGCACCTGGCCGTTCGCGGCCAGCCAGTCGCGGGTGTCCTCGGCCTGGTCGGCGAGGTCGTCGTCGACCCAGACGATGCGCCGGCCGGGTTCGGCCTCGGCGAGCGCCTGCGCCGCCGCCAGCTTCCACCACCCGGCGATGCCGCCGAGCGCGCCACCGAACCCGGTGGGCAGGAGGTCGCGGCTGTGCGTGCGCAGTCCGCGGGGCAGCCCGAGCGGCTCGGCCAGCAGCCGGTCGGCCAGCTCGGTCCAGGTGGTCAGCCACTGCAGTTCGACCCGGCCGGACTCGTGCAGCGCCCGCAGCCGGGCGACGACGGCCGGGTCCCACGACAGCACGTAGCCGTTGAAGCGCCCGCGCTGCCAGCCCTCGGGGAGGTCCGGGCGCACGGCGTTGAGCACGCCGTCGACGTCGAGCAGCAGGACGGGCGGGGGAGAGGTCACCCCGTCGTCCTACCCGGGATGTGCCGGGTGGTCGCGACCACGCGTCAGGCGGTGATGGCGTCCCGGCGCTGCAGGCGCAGCCGCCGGCGCTCGCGCTCGGACAGGCCACCCCAGATGCCGAAGCGCTCGTCGTTGGTCAGCGCGAACTCCAGGCACTCGGCCCGGACCTCGCATCCGGTGCAGACGCGCTTGGCGTCGCGGGTGGAGCCGCCCTTCTCCGGGAAGAAGGCCTCCGGGTCGGTCTCGCCGCACAGCGCCGACAGCCGCCACGACTCGTCGCCGCCGGCCGGCGCCGCGGCCCAGGGCTGCGACCAGGAGTCCGCAGCGGGCTCGGACCACGGCTGCGGCCAGGCCGACTCGTCAGCGGCCGGGGAGGAATCGGGAACCAGCGACAGGAAGGGGCGGAACGAAGACACGGAGCACTCCAGGGGAAGTGGGGTGGTGACGGACCAGTACGGGCCGATCTCTCTCCGTAACGCTAACGGCGGCGAACCTCGGAGGCTCCGGCGTAAGCACCCCGAAACCGGTCCGTCCGTTTGGCGCATTGTGTCGACTTGTCGGTACGTCGACGTGTCGCCGCGTCGACGAGCCGACGGCTGGGTCCGCTCCGCACACGGGAGCGGACCCAGCCGGTGGAGTCGGATCAGGCGACCCGACGCGCGGTGTTGTAGCCCGGCACCGAGCTGACCGGCACGATCGAGACCGGCTTGCCGTAGGTCGAGGAGTGGACCATCACCCCGTACCCGAGGTAGATGCCGACGTGTCCCACCGGGGAGTAGAAGAAGATCAGGTCACCGGCGCGCAGGTCGGCGCGGCTGACGTAGTGCCCGGCCGTCGACTGGGCGCGGGAGGTGCGCGGCACGTTGACGCCCAGCGCGCGGAAGGACGAGTAGACGAGTCCGGAGCAGTCGAAGCCGCCGGGGCCCGTGCCGCCCCACTGGTACGGCTTGCCCCGCTGGGCCATCGCCACGTGGGCTGCGGCCAGCGCCCGGTCGCGCGGCGCGACCCCGTAGGCGGTCGGTACCGCGGTGAGTGCCGACACCGACGTCTGGGCCGGCAGGGAGGCGACGGCGCCGGGGCCGGGGCTCGCCGAGGCGGCGAGCGGAGAGAGCGCGATCCCCGCGCCGGTGAGAAGGGCGAGCGCTGCTCCGCGGAACGAGCGGCGGGTGATCGTGGACGTGCGAGTAGTCGTCATGGACGACGCGTTCTCCTGTTCTCCATCAACCGCCTACCGGGTTAGCTGACGGGTTCGGACGGGGAGATCGCCCGGCGCTACCGGCGGAGCCGGATCGCGCTTCACCCCAGGACTGCGGTGGGTCCCCGGTCCGGCGCCGCGAAGAGTCCGGCGCCGGTTCGGCGGTGTCCGGCCGGGTGTCACCTGGGGCGGTGACGAACGGGCCTCGGCCGGACCGCGACGACGCTAGGTCGGTCATCCGGTCGTCACAAAGTGACGGATGTGCGTCCCCGGACGCGCCGGCCGGACGACCGCGGACCCGCGCCGGACGGGCGACTCGCGAGCCGACCACGGGGGACGCCGACGGCGCTCCGGGCGTGGCGGCACGCGTGCATGACCGATCGCAACCGGCCGCTTACTTCGTCGCGGCGGCGTGGCGCAACGCACCGTCCCCGCCCCCTCGCGGGATTCCGCCGCCGCGAACCGGTCCCGGCGAGATCAGGACCATCGCCCCACGACGCCGGGACACCTCCCGCTCGACCGTGGTCCTCGCCGGGCGGGAGGGACCCGCCAGGCGTCGGAGGTGGACCCCATGACCGCTGAGCACGTGACCCCGGCTCCCGCGCGGCCCGCGCCGCACGACCCGCCGGCCCCACGGCCCGCACCGTTCGGACGGCGCACCGCCATCGTCAGCCTGACGGTCGGCGCCGCGCTCAACCTCGCCGAGGCCCTGATCGGCAGGGTCGTCGGCCAGGGCGGATCGGTCGCCGGCAGCCTGGACGCCTGGGCCGAGCGCCCGACGCTCGCCGCGGTCGGGCTGGTCGTCGGCACGATCGCCGTCCCGTTCCTGCTGCTGGGCCTGGTCGCCATGGCGCAACTCGTCCGGCCGCACATGCCGCGGCTGGGCACCACCGCCATGGTCCTCGGCTTCGTCGGCGCGCTCGGCTTCGTCGGCATCCACGCCGTCTCGATCATCGACCACGCGGCCGTCGACCAGCCCGACCGCGCGGCGATGGTCGCGCTGATCGAGGACGCGCAGACCAGCGCCCTCGCCGCGCTGATCCTGGTGCCGTTCCTGCTCGGCATGGCGGGCTCGGTGCTGCTCACCTCGATCGGCTACCTCCGCACCCGCGTGGTGCCGATCTGGATCCCCGTCGTCCTGCTGGTGTTCCTGGTCCTCGACTTCGGCGGTTTCCCGACCGGCCCCGTCGATCCGCACTGGCTCTTCGCCGCTGCCTCCCTCGGCCTGGCCGTCACGATCGCCCAGCGGACCGATCGCCAGTGGTGGACCGGTCGCATCGACGAGGCAACCCCCTGACCAGCAGCCATCAGGTCGGTTAGCGTCGCCCGCGAGGTGGTCGAGCCCGTGTTCGAGGAGCGCGCGACGCAGAAGGGCCGGGCCGCCACCACGGCGGCCCGGCTCTCCGCCGCGGCCGCGACCGGCTACCTGGTCGTCGGGCTGGGCGCGCGTCTGGCCACCCCCGCGGCCGACCGGGTGGACCTCCTCGCGTCGCCCGAGCCGGTGGTCGGTCCGGCCATGGCGATCGTCGGCGCCACGCTGCTCGGCCGTGTGCCGGGCCACCGGGTGCTGCAGCTCATGACCCTCATCGGCTGCTTCGCCTGCGTGTACGCCGGCTCCGTCGGCCTCGCCGTCCACGGCTTCACCTCCGGCGACGACCCGGCGCTGGTCTTCCGGATCGCCGCCTGGCTCACCCTCTGGACCTGGGTGCCGTCGTTCGTCACCTTCGCCACCCTGCTCCCGCTGGTCTTCCCGGACGGGCGGCTGCCGTCGCGCCGCTGGCGCCCGGTCGCGATCACCGCGGTCGTGGTCATCGGCACGATGTCGGTGCTCACCGCCTTCACCGACGTCCAGCCCGAGGGTGACCAGCCGGCGAACCCCGTCGCGATCGCGGTTCCCGATGCCTTCCTCGACGGGGCGCAGACGCTGCTCGACCCCCTCGTCCCGGCGCTCGCCCTGCTCGGGCTGGTCAGCCTGGTCCTGCGCTTCCGTCGGGCCGACCCGCAGGGCCGCCGGCAGATCGCCTGGGTCGGCTACGCGTTGGCGCTGGCCGTGCTGGCGGCGTTCGTCGCCCCGGCGCCGATCAACGTCGTCGTCACCCTCGCCGTGCCGCTCGCCATCGGTGTCGCGGTGGTGCGCTACCGGCTGTTCGGCATCGACGTCGTCGTCAACCGCACCCTGGTCGGGACGGCGCTGCTGGCCTGCTCGGCGCTGGTGTACGTCGCCGTCGTCGGCTGGCTCGGGGGGCTCGCCGGCAGCCGTGACTCCCTCGTCGGTTTCGTGGGCGCGGTCGCCGTCGCCGCCGTCTTCCACCCGCTGTACGTGCGCATCCAGCGCGCCGTCGACCGGCTGCTGCACGGCTCCCGCGGCGACCCGTACCGGGTGCTCGGCCGGGTCATCGAGGCACTGCGAATCGCCGGCTCCGCCCGCCAGGCGCTGACCCGGGCCTGCACCGCGATCGCTGCGGAGCTCAAGCTGCCCGCCGTCTCCCTCCGGATCGACCGGCCCGACGCCGCGCCGGTGGTGGAGTCGGTGGGGGAGGAGGAGCTCGCCGTCCACGCCTTCCCCCTGCGGTGGCACGACGGCGTCGTCGGCACCCTCCGGGTCGGGCACCGCGCCGGCACCGACGGCCTCGACCCGCTCGACGAGTCGCTGCTCGCCGACGTCGCCGCCCAGCTCGCCGCCGTCGGGTTCGCGCTCCGGCTGGCCACCGATCTGGAGCGCTCCCGCGACCGGCTGGTCACCGCCCGCGAGGAGGAGCGGCGCCGCATCCGCCGCGACCTGCACGACGGCCTCGGCCCGCAGCTCGCGGCGGCGGTCATGGCCCTGGACGTCGCCGACCGGGCGCTCGGGCAGGAACCCGGGCGCGCCGTACCCCTGGTGGCCACGGCGCGCGACCAGCTGCAGGTCGCCGTCGCCGACGTGCGCCGCATCGTCCACGGTCTCCGCCCGCCGGCCCTCGACGACCTCGGGTTACTCGGCGCGCTGCAGGCCGGCGGTCCGGGCCTGCTCGCCGGGAGCAACGGTGCGCCGGACATCCGGATCGAGGGCAGCGGGAACCTGGCGGGCCTGCCGGCCGCCGTCGAGGTGGCCGCCTTCCGGATCACCCAGGAGTCGCTGACCAACGCCGTCCGGCACGCGGGTGCCGGGCACATCGCGGTGCACCTGGCCGGTGACCCGGACGCCGTGCGCATCGCCGTCGTCGACGACGGCCGCGGGTGCTCCGAGAAGGCCGTGGCCGGGCTCGGTCTGCAGTCGATGTGCGACCGGGCCGCGGAGCTCGGGGGCGCCTGCCGCGTCTCGGCCGAGCCCGGCGGCGGCACCCGGGTGGCTGCGGTCCTGCCGCGAGGAGGACACCCGTGATCCGGGTCGTGCTCGCGGACGACCACCCTGCCTTCCGCACCGGACTGCGCATGCTGCTGCAGGACAGCGGGCTCGACGTCGTGGCCGAGGCCGCCGACGGGCCGGGTGCCGTCGACGTCGTCGTGGCCACCGACCCCGACGTCGCGCTGCTCGATCTGCAGATGCCCGGTCTGACCGGGGTCGAGGTGACCCGTCGCCTGCAGGAGGTCGCGCCGCGGACCAGGGTCCTCGTCCTGACGATGATCGAGGCCGACGAGACGGTGCTGGCCGCCATCCGCGCCGGAGCCTGGGGCTACCTGCTCAAGGGCGCGGGGCAGGCCGAGATCGAACGCGCCGTCCGGTCGGTCGCGGACGGGCAGGTCGTCTACGGAACGGGCGTCGCCGAGCGGGTGCGGGGCTTCTTCGTCGCCGGAGCCGGCGCTGCGGTGGAGCCGTTCCCGCAGCTGTCCGAGCGGGAGCGCGAGGTCCTGCGGCTGGCCGCCGAGGGCCGGGCCAACGCGGAGATCGCCCGTCGGCTCTTCCTGTCGGAGAAGACGGTGCGCAACCACGTGTCGAGCATCTTCGCCAAGCTGGGCGTCTCCGATCGCGCCCAGGCCGTCGCGCGTGCCCGGGACGCCGGGCTGGGGGATAGCGGCCACACCCCATCGATCGGCTGACAGGTCCGAGCCCACGATTGGCGGACGCTCCGACGGGGCAGTGAGTCCCCCAGTCGACAACGAGGAGGCGACCATGGCCGGAATGATCCGGAAGATGGTGATGTCCGGGATCGCCGCGAAGGTGTTCCAGGAAGCCAAGAAGCCGCAGAACCAGGCGAAGCTCAAGAAGATGCTCGCCGACTTCCAGAACAAGAACTCCGGCGGCAAGCGCCGCTGATCGGTTCATGGGACACCGCGGTACCGGCGGTGCCGCAGGAGCGGCCCCCGTGGCAGAGGCAGTCGCCTCTCCCGCGGGGGTCGCTGCCGTTCCCGGAGGAGTCGTGGTGCAGCCGGTGAAGTCGCGCGAGGAGCGGTGGCAGGACCGGCTCGCCCTGCCCGTCCTGGTCGCGGCGCTCGCGTCCATCCCGGCGATGTTCCTGACCGTCGCCGACGGCCACCTCGGCACCGCGGGTCACGTCATCGACATCGCCAGCGGTGCCGTCCTGGTCGCCGAGACGGTCATCCTGCTGGCCGTCGCCGAGAGCAAGCGGGCCTGGATCCGGGGGCACCTCGGACTGGTCGCGCTCACCCTCGCGGTCGTCGTCGCCATCGTCTTCGCCCTCGGCCCGGTGCAGATCCTCCGACTGGTCCGCACGGTCGGCGCGCTCCGCATCCTCCGCGCCGGGCGGATCGTCAAGGCCGCCCGCAGCGTCGGCGACCGGATGGGCTTCTCCGGCCGGCTGGCGCACGTGGTCTCCGCGGGTGCCGGGCTGCTCGTCGCCGTCTTCGTCGGCGTCGTCCTCGCCGACCCGACGTCGCGGTCCCGCGACCTGATCACCTGGGTCCTCGGTGACATCGGCACCCCGGCCATCGTCGTGCTGTCCGCGGTGGCCGGCGTCGTGCTGGGCGGCGCCACCTACCTGCTGGCTCGCGACCCCGGGAGCGACGTCGACGCCGACCCGGACGCCGAGGACGTCCGCCCGATACCGCAGGAGTGACGGTCCCGTGACGATCGGGCCGGGATGGTTCCGCGACGGCTCCCGTGGGCACCCACCGGGGCATGGGACTCATGAGCAAGTTCGCGAAGGCCGGCGTCGCCAAGAAGGTCATGGACGAGGCCCGCAAGCCGCAGAACCAGCAGAAGATCAAGAGCGCGATCTCCAACTTCACCAACAAGAACAAGGGTGGCGGCACGGGCGCCAAGCCCCGCTGATGCCCGGCCGGTGTCCCCGGCGGGCGCCGGTCGCGGGACGCGACCGGCGCCCCGGGGGCGCCGGACCGTGCTGACACCGCGCGGGATGTAGTAGACCCGGAACGTGCATCGCGTCGCCGTCCTCGACGACTACCAGTCCGTGGCCGCCGGCTTCTGCGACTGGTCGCAGGTGCCCGGCCCGGTGCAGGTGGTCGAGTTCCACGATTCCGTCGCCGACAAGGACGCTCTCGCCGCACGGCTGGAGCCTTTCGATGTCGTCGTCGCCATGCGGGAGCGCACCGCCTTCCCGCGCAGCCTGCTCGAGCGGCTGCCCCGCCTGCGGCTGCTGGTCACCACCGGCATGCGCAACAAGGCCATCGACGTGGCCGCGGCCGGCGAGCTCGGCATCACCGTCTGCGGCACCGGCGCGGGCGCCGACGCCACCGTCGAGCTGACGTGGGGACTGATCCTCGCCACAGTCCGGCACATCCCGCGGGAGGACGCCTCCGTCCGCGCCGGCGGCTGGCAGCAGACCCTCGGCGGCGACCTGGCCGGTGCCCGGCTCGGTGTCATCGGTCTCGGCCGCCTGGGCAGCCGGGTCGCGACCATCGGGCAGGCGTTCGGGATGGACGTCGTCGCCTGGAGCCAGAACCTCACCGACCAGCGCGCCACCGAGGTCGGGGCCCGCCGGGTGGAGCGCGACGAGCTGTTCGCCACCGCCGATGTCGTCTCGATCCACCTGCTGCTGTCCCGGCGCACCCACGGGCTGATCGGCGCCGGCGACCTGGCCCGCATGAAGCCGACCGCCGTGCTGGTGAACACCAGCCGGGGGCCGATCGTCGAGCAGCAGGCGCTGCTCGACGCGCTGCACGGCGGCCGCATCGCCGGCGCCGGGCTCGACGTCTTCGAGGCCGAGCCCCTGCCCCGGGACCATCCACTGCGCTCGGCGCCGCGCACCGTGCTCACCCCGCACCTGGGCTACGTCACCCGCGGGACCTACGAGGTCTTCTACCGCGAGGCGGTCGAGGACGTCGCCGCATGGGTGTTCGGGGACCCGGTGCGGGTGATCCAGCCGTAGCTGCCGGGCGGTCGGTCCGCAGGGAGACCGACCGTCCGACCGGACGTCAGCCGGCGTCGCGGCGCAGCAGCGACAGCCCACCCGCGACCAGGCCGACCCCGGACCAGCCGGCCAGCAGCGCCGTCGCACGGGCCGCCGACATCGACGACGGCTCGCCCAGCAGCGCCCAGATCGCTCCCGTGCCCGGCAGCCACTCGCCGAGATCCGCCATCCACTGCACGCCGAAGGACGGGAGCAGCAGCGGCAGCACGAGCTGCAGCAGGAAGACCGTGGCCAGGCCGGCCGCCGTCGACCGCAGCAGCAGCCCGGCCCCCACGGCCAGGACCGAACCCGCCAGCAGGACCCCGGCCACCCGCGCCAGGCTGTCGGCGGCCTGGCCGACCGACAGCGTCAGGTCCGGGTCGATCCAGCGGGCGAGCACGTCGGCGACGAGGGCGAGCAGCACCCCCGCCACCGTCACCACGACGGCGACGACGCCGAACCGGGCCGCCAGCAGCACCCCGCGTCGCGGGGTCCACTGCAGCGTCGGGCCGATCGCTCCGCTGGCGTACTCCTGGGTGACGGCGAGCACGGCCAGCGCCAGCAGCGCGAACTGGCCGAGCAGCACGCCGTACTCACCGGCGAAGGTCGCCGCGATCGGGTTCGCCGCGGTCGAGGTCCCCTCCGCCTCGTCGGCCGCCGCGATGGCGCCCAGTCCCACGATGGTCACGGTGGCCGCGATCAGGCACCACCACGTCGTCCGCACGGTGCGCAGCCGCACCCACTCCGCACCGGCAGCCCGCCCGAGGACCGTCGCCGTGCCGGCCCCGGCGGTCGGCGGGGCGATCACCCCCGCGCTCATCGCTGCACCTGCCCGGCCGGCTGCGGCTCGGCCGCCACCCGGTACTGCACGCTGTCGCCGGTGAGATCGAGGTAGATCTGCTCCAAGGAGTTGTGCACCTCGGCCAGCCGGTGCACGGCCACCCCGACCTCCAGCGCGACGTCGCCGACCGTCTCGGGCGACGCGCCCTCGACCAGCAGGTCGCCGATGTCGGTGGGGTGCACCCGCAGCTGCCGGCGCAGCAGCGCGCCGGCCAGCTCGTCGGGGGACGGGGTGCGCACCTGCACCTGGCGGCGTGCGCTCTCGCCGCGCATCACCTCGGCCATGGAGGCATCGGCGATCAGCCGTCCGCGCCCGATGATCACCAGGTGGTCGGCGGTCTGCTCCATCTCGCTCATCAGGTGGCTGGACAGCAGCACCGTGCGGCCCTCGTCGGCCAACTCGCGCACCAGGCGCCGGATCCAGCGGACGCCGTCGAGGTCCAGGCCGTTCATCGGCTCGTCGAACAGCAGGACCGCGGGGTCGCCCAGCACCGCGGTGGCGATGCCGAGCCGCTGGCGCATGCCGAGGGAGTAGCCCTTCACGCGGCGCCGGGCGGCCGGGCCGAGCCCCACCTGGTCGATCACCTCGTCGACCCGGCGCAGCGCGATGCCGTTCGCGCGGGCGGCCACCCGCAGGTGGTCCCGGCCGCTCCGGCCGGGATGCATCGCCTGTGCGTCGAGCAGCGCACCGGCCGTGCGCAGCGGCTCGCCCAGCCGGCCGAACGGGCGCCCACCCACCAGCGCCGAGCCCGAGGTCGGCCGGTCCAGGCCGAGGACCATCCGCATGGTGGTCGACTTGCCGGCACCGTTCGGGCCGAGGAAGCCGGTCACCTTGCCCGGCTGCACGTCGAAGGTCAGGTCGTCGACGGCGCGCACGGCGCTGGACCCGTGCGCCCATCGACTCGCGCCGTACTGCTTCGTGAGCCCGCGCACCTCGATCATGCGGAGCTCTCGGTGAGGCGGCACTGCCGCCAGGAGTTCGTCTCGGTCATGATCAGCAGCGTGGCGACCCGGGACGTGCGCGCGGATCACCCCGCAGGGCCGACCTGGGTCCCCCGCGTGGGGGAGGCCCGGAGCGCGCCGACGGGGGAATCGGCCGGCGGCGGAGAACGCCAGGATCGATCCGTGCCGACGACGTTCCCCCGCTCCGCGGCCGAGATCGCCGCCTGGCTGCACGCCGCGGTCCGCACCGCGGCGAGCCCCGGCTGGCCCGGTCGGCTCCTCTACGCGCTGACGATGCTGCCCGTCGGCCTGCTGTGCCTCACCCTCTACGCCGCCCTGTTCGGCGCGGTCGTCAGCGTGATCTACGGCATCGGCCTGGTGCTCGTCCCGTTGGTGCTGGCCGGCATCCGCGGGTTCGGCGGGATCGAGCGGGAGCTGGCCCGCACCTTGCTGGGCGTCGACATCCCCACCGGCGAGCGGCTGCGCCGTCAGCGGGGCCTGGTCGTCAGGGTGCGGCGGCTGATGACGTCGGCCGGCACCTGGCGGGCGGTCGGCTGGCTCGGTGCCCGCGTGCTCCTGGGCGCCGGCACGGTCGCCATCGGTCTGTTCGGTGCGGCCGCCTTCTTCGGGCTGCTCGAGGACGTCGACTGGAACGTGCTCAACGCGCTGCCGCTGCTCGCGCTCTCGGCCCTGGTCGTCGTCGTGACATGGGTGCTGCTCGACCTGGTCGTGCGGCTGACCGCCTCCGTCGCACCGCGGCTGCTCGGCGCCGGGGCCGAGCAGCAGATCGCCGCACTGCAGCAGAGCAGCCGCCGGCTCGCCGACCGCAACCGGCTCGCCCGCGACCTCCACGACACCATCGGGCACGCGCTGACCGCCAGCCTGCTGCAGGCCACCGCCGCCCGCCGCACGCTCACCCCGACCGGCGACCGGTCGGCGCAGCCCGACTTCGCCCGCCAGGCGCTCGGGCACATCGAGACGAACACCCGCACCGCGCTCGCGGAGCTGGACCGGGTGCTCTCGGTGCTGCGCGCGGAGGACGGCGGTCGCGACCTCGTCCCGTTCGCCGCGCCCACGCTCGCCGAGCTCGAGGAACTGCTCGCCGGGCTGCGCGACGGCGGGCTCCCGGTGGTCCTGGTCGTCGACGGCGCCGTCGACGACGTGCCGCCCGACGCGCAGGAGCTGGCCTACCGGGTCGTGCAGGAGGGGACGACGAACGTGCTGCGGCATGCGGGCACCCCGCTGACCGTGGCGGAGGTCGTCCGCGACGGCAACACCCTCGTCGTCCGCGTGTGCAACGAGCGGGCCGCGCAGCCGGACAGCCGGCCCGGGCCCGGTGGTGGCCGTGGGCTGGCCGGTCTGCGCGAGCGGGTGACGGCGTCCGGCGGCACGCTCCAGGCCGGGCCGACCCCGGCGGGCGGCTTCGACCTGACCGTCACCCTCCCGCTGCCGGGGGCCACGTGACCGAGCTCGCGAGGTCACGCAGGGACACAGCACCCCGCGGCACGGGGACGACGAGCGCCAGCGAGGAGGGCCCGTGACCGCCCTGCGGCTGGTGCTCGTGGACGACGACGTGCTCGTCCGGTCGGGGCTGCGGGTGATCCTGGAGAGCGAGCCCGACCTCACCGTCGTGGGGGAGGCCGGCACCGGCCGCGACGCGCTGGAGGTGGCGGCCCGCACCGATCCCGACGTCGTCCTCATGGACGTGCGGATGCCCGACATGGACGGCATCGCGGCCACCGCCGAGCTGGTCGCCCGCGATCCCCAGCGGCCCCGCGTGCTCGTGCTGACCACTTTCGAGGACGACGACTACCTGTTCCGGTCGCTGAAGGCCGGGGCGAGCGGCTTCGCGCTGAAGCGGACCGACCCCGACGAGCTCGTCGACGCCATCCGCGTCGTCGCGCGCGGCTCGTCGCTCGTGCTCCCCGACCTGACCCGCCGGCTCATCGCCTCCCACGTGCCGTCGGCCGCGCGGGGGGCCGCGGCGCTGCCGGCCCTGACCGGTCGGGAGGCCGACGTCCTGCGGCTGGTCGCCGGCGGGTTGTCCAACGCCGAGATCGCCACCGAGATGTTCCTCAGCCGCGAGACGGTGAAGACCCACGTCAGCAGCGTGCTGCTCAAGCTGGGCGCGCGGGACCGCACCCAGGCGGTGATCGCCGCCTACGAGAGCGGCTTCATGACGGTCTGACCGCGTCAGACCAGGAAGCGGTACGCGGTCGACCCGGGGGTGAGGTGCTCGATGCGCAGCGGGCTGGCCTCGACCCGCGCCAGCAGCTCTCCCAGCCCCTCGACCCGGCCCAGCTCGATGCCGGTCAGCGCCGCCCCGGTCTCCCGGTTGTCCCGCTTGACGTACTCGAAGCGCACGATGTCGTCGTCCGGGCCCAGCACCTCGTCGAGGAAACGGCGCAGCGCACCCGGCTCCTGCGGGAACTCCACCAGGAAGTAGTGCTTGAGCCCGCGGTGCACCAGCGACCGCTCGACCACCTCGGCGTACCGGCTCACGTCGTTGTTGCCGCCGGACAGCACGCAGACGACGGTCTGCCCGGGCTGCAGCGTCACCAGCCCGCCGCTCACCGCCGCCGGCGCCAGCGCCCCCGCGGGCTCGGCGATGATCCCGTCGGCCTGGTAGAGGTCGAGCATCTCGGTGCAGATCTGGCCCTCGGGCACGGCCAGCAGCTGCGCACCCGAGTCGCGCACCAGCGGGTAGGTGACCGCGCCGGCCCGGCGCACGGCGGCGCCGTCGACGAAGGTGTCCATCTCCGGCAGGTCCACCGGCCTCCCGGCCGTCAGCGCGGCGGCCATGTTCGCCGCGCCCGCCGGCTCCACGCCCACCAGCCCGGTGGTGGGGGAGTGGGCCCGCAGCCAGCTGCCGGCGCCGGCCAGGAGCCCGCCCCCTCCCACGGGGAGGACGACGACGTCGGGCCGCTCAGGCAGCTGCTCGAGGATCTCCACCGCCACGGTCGCCTGCCCGGCCACCGTCGCGAGCGAGTCGAACGCCGGCACCAGCGTCGCCCCGGACGCCGTCGCGAACTCCGCCGCCGCGGCCGCCGCGTCGTCGTAGGAGTCACCCGTGACGATCAGCTCGACCATGTCGCCGCCCAGCGCGGCGATGCGCTCCCGCTTCTGCCGCGGCGTCGTCCCCGGCACGAAGACCCGGCCGCGCACCTGCAGGGCCCGGCAGGCGTAGGCGACGCCCTGCCCGTGGTTGCCCGCGCTGGCGCAGACCACGCCGGCCGCGCGCTCGGCGTCGGGGAGCGCGGAGATCATGGTGTACGCGCCGCGGATCTTGTAGGAGCGTCCGACCTGCAGGTCCTCGCGCTTGAGCCACACGTCGGCGCCGGTCAGGCCGGACAGCCGGGCGTTGCGCTGCAGGGGCGTCCGCTCGGCCACCCCGTCGAGCCGGCGGACGGCGTCGAGCACCTGCGCGGTCAGATCGGGGGAGGAGGTCGCGGCGCTCACCCGGCCATCGTCGCCCACCGGCCCCGGGGCGCCCGCAGGCAGGCCGGTCAGGTCGGGAGCAGGCGCAGCTGGGGTCCGGTGCGCAGCCGCTTGATCAGCTCGACCCGGTGACGGCCGTCCTCGGCGTTCACGAACTGCAGGTCGTCGACCAGTGCCCTCATGAGCACCAGCCCGCGGCCGGCCTCCAGCGGCGAGCCCTCGGGCACCGACGCCTTCTCCAGGTCGAACCCGTGCCCCTCGTCCAGGACGCTGATCCGGCAGGTGTCGTCGGTGATGCCGACGTCGACCTGGTACTCCTCGTGCGCGCCGGCGTGCTGGACCACGTTCGCGCAGGCCTCGGTCAGCGCCAGCACGATCTCCTCGATCGCCTGCGACGCGATCTCCAGGTGCTCGAGCGCCTGCCGCAGCAACCCCCGCATCAGGGGCAGGCTGCGCGCGTCCCTCGGCAGCCGGACGCTGAACGAGATGTCCATGGCTGGTCCGTCCCCTCGGCACCGATGTCCTAGTCTCGTCCGGACGACGAGGTGAGAGGGGCGGTGCGGTGCAGTTCGACGTGGAACGGTCGACCGTCGCCGGCCGACCTTCGCTCACCGTACGGGGTGAGCTCGACCTGTTCACCGCCCCGCGGCTGGACGCGGCCGTCGACGACGCCCTGCAGGGCTCGGGCGGGTCCCTGGTCGTCGACCTGACCCACACCGCCTTCCTCGACTCCTCGGGCGCTCGCACGCTGCTCGGCGTGGCCCGCAAGGCCGGGGCGGCCGGTGTCGGGCTGCACGTGCTCGCCCCCCGGTCCAACGGCCCGGTGCGGCTCACCATCGACCTGCTCGACCTGGGTGCCTTCGTGCCGCTGGTCGCCTCGGTGGGGGAGATCCCCACGGGCATCGCCGGGCGCGACGCCGGCACGTGACTGCCCGCCCGTGACCGGCCCCGTGGACGACGAGGCGCTCCGGCGCTGCGCCGACGAGCCGATCGCCGTCCCGGGTGCCGTCCAGCCGCACGGGGTGCTGCTCGCCGTCATCGAGCCGGATCTGGACGTCGTCGTCGCCTCGGCCAACGCCGCCGCGCTGTTCGGCCGGCCGGTGCGGAACCTCGGCGACGTGCTCGACGACGACGCGCTCGCGGTGCTGCGCGACGGGCTCGCCGGCGACCTGGGCGAGGTCAACCCGCTGCGCATGACCATCGGCGGCGCGGAGGTCGACCTCGTCCTGCACCGCGCCGACGGGCTGCTGCTGACCGAGTGGGAGCCGGTCGCCGGCGCGGAGCAGGCCGGTGCGGCCTGGCACCGCCGGCTGGCCAGCGTGCTGCAGCGGCTGTCGTCCGCGGGGACGCTCGAGCGGCTCGCCGCCAGTCTGGCCCGCGACGTCCGCACGGTCACCGGGTTCGACCGGGTGATGGTCTACCGGTTCGACCCCGGGTGGAACGGCGAGGTGATCGCCGAGGACCGGCGCGAGGACCTCGAGCCCTTCCTCGGCCTGCGGTTCCCGGCCGCCGACATCCCCGCCCAGGCCCGCGCGCTGTACACCACCAACTGGATGCGGCTGATCCCCGACGCCGGGTACGAGCGGGTGCCGCTCGAGCCGGCCGCGAACCCCCTGACCGGCCGCCCGCTGGACCTCTCGGGCGCCATGCTGCGCAGCGTCTCGCCGGTGCACCTGGAGTACCTGGCCAACATGGGCGTGGTCTCCTCGATGTCGGTCTCGCTGATCGACCGCGGCCGGCTCTGGGGCCTCATCTCCTGCCACCACTACGCCGGGCCGCACCGCCCCTCCTACGCCGACCGCACCGCCGCGGAGTTCCTCGGGCGCACCGCCTCGCTGCTGCTGCACACCGTCGTCGCGGAGGGGGAGGCCGACGGCGTCGTCGAGGTCGCCGAGCGCACGGCCGAGCTGGCCGCCGCCGTCGGGCGCACCCCGCGGGCCCTGGGCGCCGCGCTCACCGAGCAGGACGTCACCGTCCTGGACCTGCTGCCCGCCACCGGTGCCGCCGTCCGGCTGGACGGCCGGCTCCGGCTGCTGGGGACGACGCCGCCGGCCGACCGCGTCGCCGGGCTGGTGGGAGCGCTGCTTGCCGCGGGTGTGACCGCGACCGACGCCGCCTCCCGCGTCGTGCCCGGGGCCGAGGACCTCCTCGACTCCGCCAGCGGTGTGCTGGCCGTGCCGGTGGGCACGGGCGACTTCCTGGCCTGGTTCCGCCCGGAGACGCTGCGCGAGGTGACCTGGGGCGGCAACCCGTACACCTCCAAGGTCGCGCAGACCGACGACGGCCCGCGGCTGAGCCCGCGCCGCTCCTTCTCCGCCTGGAGCGAGACGGTGCGCGGGACGTCCCGCCCGTGGCGGGAGCACGAGGTGGCCGCCGCCCGTGCGCTGGCCGGGCACCTGGGCGCGGCCACGCTGAACCGCTCCGAGGAGGACAACCGGCTGGTCGGCGCGCTGCAGCGCACGCTCCTGCTGCAGGAGCTGCCCACGGTGCCCGGTCTGGCGCTGGCCGCCCGCTACCGGCCCAGTGCCGAGGACGTCGTCGGCGGTGACTGGTACGACCTCGTGCCTCTGCCGGGTGGGAAGCTCGCCGTGGTCCTGGGCGACGTCGCCGGTCACGGCTTGGCCGCCGCCTCGGTCACCGCCCAGCTGCGCCACGCGCTGCGGGCCCAGCTGCTGCGCGCCGCCGGGCCGGCCGCCGCGCTGGAGCTGCTCAACGAGGTCACCAGCGCGCTGCTGCCCGGCGAGATGGCCACCGTCGTGGTCGCCGAGGTCGATCCGGGCACCGGGGACGTCGTCGTCGCCAGCGCCGGTCACCTGCCGGTGCTGCATGCCCACGACGGCGACGTCGAGTACGTCATGGGTGGCCGCGGCCCGGCGCTCGGCGTGCTCGACCGGCCCACCTACGCCGAGACCCGGCTGGCGCTGGCCGGCGACGACCGGCTGCTGCTGTTCAGCGACGGCCTGGTCGAGCGGGGGCGCGGCGGGCTGCAGCGCGGGCTGGACGCGCTGCGCGACGCGGTCGCCGGCGCACCGGCCGAAGCGGAGCCGCTGCTCGACGCGGTGCTGGGCGCGCTGGCCCCGCCGGACGTCGACGACGTGACCGTGCTGGCTCTCGCCCGCACCTGACCTCACCTGTCACAACCGGAGTGGCGTCACGCGTCGTGACCGTGGCCCCGCCTTAACGTAACGCCGAGCCCGCTCGGCGGGCGGTCCTCACGCACGCCGACGCAGGAGCACGCCCTCATGTCCCACCGGATGCTCACCCGCCGCCGCCTCGGCCGCACCGCCGCAGCGCTCACCATGACCGGGGCGCTCGCGCTCACCGCGGCCTGCGGCGCGGAGGAGACGAAGCCGGCAGCGGCGAGCGACTCTCCCGCGCCTGTCGCACCGCCCGCGCCGGCCCTGGTGCCGTGGCCGCTCACCGGCGTCGAGGTCGAGGCGGTGCCCGCGCGGCCCGCGCTGGCGGTGAAGATCGAGAACTCGGTCGCCGCGCGCCCGCAGAGCGGCCTGAACGCCGCCGACGTGGTGTGGGAGCAGGTCGTCGAGGGCGGGATCACCCGGTTCGTCGCCGTCTTCCACTCCACCCTGCCACCGGACATGGGGCCGGTCCGCTCGGTGCGGCCGATGGACGCCGCGATCGCCGGCCCGCTGCGCGGCCTGTTCGCCTTCTCCGGCGGCGGCCCGGCCTACATCCGGGCGATCGCCGACACCGGCGCGCAGGTGGTCAGCCAGAACTCCGGCGCCGACGGCTACTTCCGCCTGGGCACCCGCCCCGCTCCGCACAACGTCTACGCCGACCCGGCGAAGCTCCTCGCCCAGGCCGACCCCGGGCACCAGGCGCAGCCGGCCGGCGAGTTCGTCTTCGCGCGCGCCGGTCAGCCGCCCACCGCCGTGGCCCTGGGCGCCCCCGCCAGCGCGGTGCAGCTCACGCTCTCCGCCAGCAGCCGCCCGAACTGGACGTGGAGCCAGCCGGACAACGGCTGGCTGCGCGCCGAGGGGGAGACCCCCGCGACCGGCGCCGACGGTGCCCGGCTGCGCGCGGCCAACGTGGTCGTGCTGCGGGTCGACGTCGTCAACACCGCCGCCCGTGACGGCGCCGGCAACCCGGTGCCCGAGACAGTGATGGTGGGCGGGGGAGAGGCGATCGTCGCCAGCGGTGGGAGCACGATCGCCGCCACCTGGTCGAAGGCGTCGCCGACCGACCCCCTCCTGCTCAGCGGTCCTGGCGGGGCGCCGGTCGAGCTGGCGCCGGGCAACACCTGGGTCGAGCTCGTGCCCAACGGCACCGGCTCCGTCGCGCTGGGCTGAGCCGCTCGCCGGGTCGGTGATCAGGCAGCGGACAGCGGCGGCCCGTGGGCGCTGCCGCGGACCAGCACCTCCCCACCGCGCTCGATCCCGGGCCCGTGCAGGCGCAGTGGCACGGTGCGGGCACCGGGCTCCGGGTCGGGTTCGTAGGCCAGCCGCCAGACGCCGGCCCGCGCGGTGAGCTCCTCCACCTGCCGCCACTCGTCCGGGTCTACGTAGGTCCGGACGATGCTGTGCCACACCACCGGAACCCCTGCCTGCGCCGTCGACCCGGCTCCGAGCCGGTGGCCGAGCCACTCGGCGGCACCGGCCCGCTCGACAGGGACGCGGGAGGACCCGGCGACCTCCAGGGCGCCGCGCAGTCGCCGGAACCGCTCCACCTGGTCACCCCAGATGCTGGCGGTCAGCCGGAGGCGGGCCTCGTCGTCGCCCGGGTCGAGCGGCGCCGGGTCGCAGCCGGCCCGGTCGACGATCACCACGCCGTCCAGGTCCAGGTCGACACCGGGCGCGGGCAGCCGGCACGGTGAGTCCGGCGGCCCCCAGACCTCGCCGAAGCGGAACCGGTCGACCAGCAGGTTCAGCCCGGCGGAGGCGCCGATCTCCCACAGCTGCAGCGGCCCGCCGGTGCGGCGGGCGACCTCGGCCAGGCCGACGAGCAGCGGCACCGTCCGGCCCACCTCGTTGGTCTGGCAGGGCTGCCCCGTCAGCTCGCGCACCCGCGCCGTCTGCCGTTCCAGGACGCGCCGGGCCGGCGCCCAGGCCAGCTCCGGGGCGGCCGTACCGCCGACGGTCGGGTAGTGCGCGGCCAGTTCCGGCGCCTGGCCGGTCAGCACCAGCCGGTGCAGCGCCGCGGCGAACCGCAACGGCAGCGCCGATCCCTCCCGATCGCCGGCGTAGACCTCCAGCACGGCACGGGTGACCCCGCCGGCGTCCCAGTCGTCGGCGGCACCCAGGAGCAGGGCCTGCATGAGCGGGGAGGTGCGCTCGGCCGGGTGGTCCGCGTCCTCCCGGAACACCTCGGCGACCGTCGGTGGCATGGGCGCATCCTGGTGCAGTGCGCCGGTGCGCGCGCGGGTGGTGCCGGGCCGGCGTCCCGCGAGGGAACGCCGGCCCGGTGTCAGTCGCCCTTGACGTTGACGATCTGGCGCAGCGTGTGGCGCACCTCGACCAGGTCGGCGGCGTCGGCCATCACCTGGTCGATCGGCTTGTACGCGTCGGGGTGCTCGTCGAGGAACGCGTCCGAGTGCCCCCACGCGATGCCGGTCATCCGCGCGTCGAGGTCCTGCCGCGTGAACCGCTTCCGGGCCGCCGAGCGCGAGAAGTTCCGGCCCGCGCCGTGCGGCGAGGACATCAGCGACGGCACGTTCCCCAAGCCGGCGACGACGTAGGACGCCGTCCCCATCGAGCCCGGGATCAGGCCGAGCTGGCCCTCCCGCGCCGAGATCGCGCCCTTCCGCGACAGCCACACCTCGCGCCCGTAATGGGTCTCGCGCTCGGTGTAGTTGTGATGACAGTTGACGGTCTCCGTCCGCTCGACCTCGGTGCCGAGGAACCGGCCCAGCTGGTCGACGCAGCGGTCCATCATCTCCTCGCGGTTGAGGTAGGCGAACCGCTGTGCCCAGCGCAGCGCCTCGACGTACCGGTCGAACTCCGGCTCGCCTTCGACGAGGTACGCGAGGTCGCGGTCGGGCAACTGGATGTACCGGCGCGCGCACTGCTCCCGGGCGATCTTGATGTGCTTCTGCGCGAGCCGGTTGCCCACGCCCCGGGACCCGGAGTGCAGGAACAGCCACACCCGGTCGGCCTCGTCGAGGCTCAGCTCGATGAAGTGGTTCCCCGATCCGAGCGAGCCCAGCTGCTGCGGCCACTGCCGCGCCTCGGCGTCGGCCTGCCCCGCGCCCGGGGTGTCCCGCAGCTCGGCGATCCGCGGCTCGGCGGACGCCCGGATCTTGGCGTTCCGGCCACCCGCCGACAGCGGGATCGACCGCGAGATCTGCTGGTGCAGCACGTCCAGCGGACGGCCGGCGACGTCGTCGGCGGTGAACTGGGTGCGGACGGCGATCATGCCGCAGCCGATGTCCACGCCGACCGCGGCCGGGATGATCGCGCCGTCGGTCGGGATGACCGAGCCGACGGTCGCGCCCATGCCCAGGTGGGCGTCGGGCATGAGGGCCAGGTGCGGGTAGATGAACGGCATCTGCGCGGTGCGCTCGGCCTGCTCGCGGGTGTTGTCCTCCAGGATCGACGCCCAGTTGAGCAGGCGTCCGTTGATCTTCTCCATCGTCCTTTCGATTCGCTCCGAGTGCGGTCAGGGGGGCTGCGCAGCCGGTGCAGTCAACACGCGGCAGCGGAACCGTGCAGCTCCATTAATCGGGAAAAGGGCGGGGGTGGGAGCCGGACTCCGCCCGCGGTGGTGGGCAGAGACCGACCGAGCGCAGTGCGCGCGGTCGCCGACGCACGCCATGCTTCACTCCTGCGCATGGCGCTCCAGCACTGGACCTTCCTCTACACCGCCCCTGGCCTGCCCGCCGAGGGCGACGTGCGGCAGGTCCGCACGGCAGACAGCACCACGGTCCTGGCCGGCTTCTCCTCCACGACCGCGGCGGTCGAGGCGTGCACGGAGACCGGGCTGGACGGTGCCCTCGAGGGGACCCAGCTCATCGAACTGTGTGGCGCCTTCAGCCACGACCACGTCAGCGCGCTGCGGCAGTCCCTGCCGAACGTGCCGGTCGGCCTGGTCGGCTACGCCGGCGAGATGACCGACCAGCTCCACACGCTGTTCTCCTAGCTGTCGCGACCGGAGAGGTTGTTCACGCGGCGAGGCGGCTGACCGGTGGGCGGCCTCCGAGGGCGGAGTGGCTGCGGGCAGTGTTGTAGTGCTCCAGCCAGCTGTCCAGGGCGGCGGTGCGCTGGTCG